>JAEHCO010000010.1 GCA_020697715.1 Methanobacteriota archaeon
GCAAAGACCATACTGATCATCAGTATTACTGTCAATATGCTAGCTCCTTTCATAATGCTTTGTTTCATTTAATTCGTCCTCCTCCTATTGCGCGAGTATAATCAACTCATCTTGTTTTTGTACCCGCAAAGTAGTTTACATATATATACCTTTTTTACTACTATGTTATTACAGGTTATGAAAGATACCCTTTATATACGGTTTGGTACAATATTCGAACAATAAAAAGTCATTAATTCAGGGCTTCTGCAATGATACTGGCTATCACACATAAAAAGGATTATTACCTATAAACCTCATGTAATATTTGACCTAAAAATCATGAATAACAAGTAGTATCAAAACACTATCAAAATGTTGTCATTATAAAGTACAAATCATAAATAATATAATAAAACAGACTCCGAGCGAGCAGTGCCGGGCGAGTTTCTTTATTTGTCCGTCTTTTTTCTTTGGAGCCCGGCCAGCGCAGCGAGGATTAAAGAAAAAAGTGGTGGTGCAGAACATTCGAACAATAAAAAGTCATTAATTCAGGGCTTCTGCAATGATACTGGCCATGCTTATTTTCGAGGTGCTGCTCTCCAAAGTATCGGTAGATAAAAGCATATCACACGCACCTTCTAATCGTGGTATCGCTCCACCTGTGTAAAGACCATGTGTGCAGGCCGCGATGACCTTCTTCGCACCCTGTTCCCTCAACTGCTCCGAGGCCTTGATTATGGTCCCACCGGTGGCGATTATATCATCAACTATCGCCACGGTTTTGCCTTCCACATCAAGGCTTTTGGGCTTTATTTCCACGGTCGAACCATCTATCCGGGTCTTTTCAAGGAAATCCCAACCACAGCCAGCAGAGCCTGCAGCTATCGAGGCTCTGTCCTTTGAGCCTGCATCGGGCGACAATATGGCATCCACACCTTCGGATGCCAGGAACTTGCCGATCTCAGTCATGCCAGTTATGTTTCTGGCATGATCTCCGAAAGCATCCATTATAGATATATTATGAATATCTATTGTTAAGATTCTATTAGATATCAATCCTATATGTTTAGCCATATTCCTTGCGCTGACAGCCTCGCCATTGGTGAATTCCTTGTCCTGCCGAGCATATCCAAAATATGGTACGACAGTAGTTATGGAGCCAGGATCTAATCTTGAAACCGCATCCTGCAGTATGAAAAGCTCGATGATGTTCGGGTCTGGGTACGTGGTCTGGATTATGACGACATCCTCGCCCTTCAGGTCGTCATTTATCTTGACATAATATTCTGTGTCTGGAAACCTTTTAGTTACCATATTTGCTAGACTAAAACCTGGCAAAGATGCCACTGCTCTTGACAATCCCTGTGAAGCTGATCCTCCAACCACTATCATCTTAACACCGAATGGTGATATGAGTAAGGGGATTTATAGTTGCGCACCTCAAAGCTCTACGGAGATCCACCTACCAGTTCACAGTCCAGATCACATCTGAAGGCACATGCACCCAGTATCCATTACCAGGTTCCATGAGGTCTCCAGCTCCCAATTGATCGACCATATATGGTGCTCCGGGATCGAAAGCCTCGACAATGTCCCAATTGGTCCCTGCCAATCCAACAGCGACAGTTACCGCATTCAAACTTGGATATCCAACAAGGTTCCAGCCCGCATATAATTGGATATTTGTGGAGACAACTGCCACACCATATGAAGTATAAGTGCAAGGTTCGGTGGTGTGCACCCAGATGCCACGGTTTCTATCTAGATCATGCACCGTATTCAATGCATCTGGCCAATCAGTGGATGCGGTGAGCCAGGGTTCGGGCACTGTGGCATCATATACATACACTTGATCCCACTTGCCATTGATACTGGAAAGCACCTCTTCCAGGCTCTGATTACATTGGCGCATCGGCACAGATATCAAATTCCAGCCAGCGATGAGGTCCTGTTTATGTTCAATTATCACCAGGGGGGCCATGTATGGATATCTGTCCAGACTGTCACCATCGATGATGTATGGTGTATCTCCTATTCCATCACTACCGGCTTGATCTTGAAGTGAGCCAGACATAAGATCAACACCACCGTAATCACTCCAATAATTTCCTCCTGAGGGATAGCCATTGTCCCACAGGACAGCCGAGCCATCATCAATTGCTTGCAAGGTATTGTCGATGAAATTGTTATGATATATTGTTGCATTCGTGCAGTTGGTCAATGAGATCCCCAGACTATTGTTCTCTATAACATTTCCACGCACTGCGAAGCCAGAGCAGTTCTCAAGCACTATTCCACTATTCCCATTTTCAAATATATTAGAGTCAATTCCTATGCCCGCACACCCACTGATCCTTACGTAAATAGTACCAGGCGGGGCGATGCCAGTGAAGGTGTTGCCATTGACATCCAGTTCAACATCCCTCCCTGCAGTCCCGGGTTTAGCGACAATATAGAATAACCCACGGTTACAATCACTCAATAGGTTGTCATCGATCTGGATTTCATCGGGGTGGGGCCAGCTGAATTCCTCCAAATTCAAGATATCAAAACCGATTTCGGAGTTGAATATGGAATTATTTATCAGATCCATATCAAGAGCTGAGCCAGTATCAAAACGGTCCAAGGTCAGTTTCACTCCAGCGTAAGATGAATCTATTATAATATTGTCGAAAATGCTGTATCTCCTGTTCCCACAATCACCCAGTGCGCTGAGATTGATGCTGATGTTCCAGTCTGTGAAGGTGTTGCCACTGTAAATATCTGGGATCCCGTCCCTGTCCTCATCAACATCATCATCCTCTATCCTCACGCCCTCTCTCCAGGGCAGGTATCCTGGTTCTGGAAAGATAGAGCCATTGAACTCATTGTCATCCAGTATAAGTCCTCTTACATTCTTCACCAGCACTCCGGCCTTTCCACCTTTTATCGTGCTGTTCTTGACCGTGGTATTAGTGGAGTTCTGGATCAGTATATTAGGTTGCGGGGATTCTGGGATCTCTATCTCATATTCCACATCGAAGAATGAGTCCACGAAGTATGAGTCATTAGACTTCTTGTTCTTGACAGCCGAGCCATTCTTGACCTTTACAGTAGAGTTTTTGATAGTGGCCTTTGAGGAATTCTCGATCAGTATGCCAGTTGGTGCATCCGGGAATGTGATATTGTATTCCACATCGAAGAATGAGTCCACTGCAAATGTGTTCTTTGTGTTGTTCATTTTTATTGCCGAACCATCTGTTATGTTAACCAAGAAATTACCCAGGGTCCAGTCATCACAATCATCCAATACGATACCATCCTCCAATTTGAGCTCGAGCTTTGTCAGAGTAATACTGATATTGGTCGATCTTGTACCATTGATAGCAGGCTTCACGGTATCCCTTACTGTGAAATTCCAGTTTCTCCAATCGCCACCTGGATTGTTTGTGTTATTGACCTTTGAAATACCGCCTGTATTATTGTCCGAGTCATCAATTGAGAGATTATAGATATCAATGTCTCCATTACATCCATCCAGGTCGGTAAAATACCAATCCTGTGTGTGGCCAGAATTGCCATCAAGGTAAATGCCCATTGAATCAATGAAATGGAACCCTGCTCCACCTCTTACCTGGAAACCGGTCATGTCCTGACCACCCTCGCCGCCTAAGACCATAGGATTGTTCTTGCACTCGGTGAGTCCACCGAATGAAAGGGTGTCAAGGCAGACTGCATCCCCTCCGATCCCTATCCCATAAACTCCCATACCCAGATCCGTACCCAGGTTCAATCCACCATCACCGCCTTGGATGAGACCATTTCCTTGGATAAGCATTGTACCTATGTCATTGGTCTCCAGGGCATAGATAGCATCACCGCCATTTCCACTGTAACCATTGAGCATGGCGAGATTTTCTCCACCATCCCCTCCAGATATCTCAAGATTGTTTGTTATCTTGATGGCGTGGTTGTCAAGGAAGGGATCTCCTATATCAGTAAGGGCATTGGAGAATATTCCACTGCCGCCATTCCCGGCAATTCCATCGTCCAGCCCGTTCATCCCTCCAGCTCCACCTTTGATCAGCATATTATTTTCAATTATCAACTGTGGGCCGAACATACTGTCCCCCTGGAAATTGTCAAGGAATATTCCATGTCCTCCAGGGAATGGGTTCATTCCATCATAATCATCCCCATATCCTCCCACTATCGTGTTCATGGAGAACCAGGGAGCATTACCTAGATTATTGCCTGTGATCGTTATGGCTGGCTGGCCTGGCAGATATGAGCCAGGGGTCGCGTTCTTCCCATATATCTGATTATTGTTCAGCATTGCATTTGAGTTCGAGAGGTAGACGCCAGAACCACCATTGTCGTAAATGTGATTGTCATTGATACCCATCATATAATCTTCTAGCCAGACGCCATGGTTGGTATTTCCCCATATCTCGCAGCCCATCAGATTTGGCATCATATTTGGGCCTGTGCCATATACTCCAACATCATTCAGTCTGATGGTATGATCCATGATCTGGGCCGATGTATCGCGCACAATAAAGCCGGTCTGGCAATTGTGTATCAAATTACTGCCGAACTGGGGGCCTCCAGCTCCACTAGCCATCTCAATACCTATCAAACAGTCGGAGATCTGCGTGTCCTCGACCAGGTTCCCAGACAATGAGAACGCCATTGGATCCTCAAGATATATACCGCGATTCCCACAGTCGGTTATCAGGGTGGTAGAATCTACCCAGATAAAGCCCATGTTAACTTGGATGCCATCATTGAGACACTCAGATATCATACTGAAATGCACCTCTGCCTGCCCTCCATTCACAATGAGGCCATCAACTGCACCTTGTATCTGGGTACCTGCGAAGAGTCCAAAACCCATTACCTCGATCCCGAACCAGGGTCCGCCCATAGGTATGAAGGCAGAACCAGGCATGCAATCGATATCACCTAAAGCCATTATTCCCACATCAGGAGCCATCTGAATGACATCTCCATTGACCATTAGTATGTCACCAATTTCAATCATCAGGTTCTCATTTATTTGATACCAGCCAGGAAACCCTGTGACCGCTCCCCCAGAATTTGCGACCAGCCATTCCATGTCTATCGGCCCCATTCCGCCTGGTGTTATGTATAATGCCTCCGCCTCCTGGCTCATAAAGGGCACAAAACTGATCATTCCAGAAGTGACCATTATCAATATAATAAAAAATGTTGTTATCTTCCTAATATCTTTCCCACCAGATCGCTCTATTATCCGCAAATATATCTCTCCTACGCGAGAATAAATGTTTTACTTCATATTTAAGACCTACATTATAATAGCATAGCGGGAAAACCCTTATAACCCGCGTGACCAATGACCATTTACATAGGGTAATCTGAATGAATGACGGAAAAAGATATGGATTCTTCATAGGAATGATAATCCTTTTTGGCGGTTTCAGTCTGGCCATACTTCTAAGCCATTTAAGCAGGGCTTTCGGATTCCTGCTTATTGCAATTGGTCTGGTCATCATGTACCTGACCAGAGATACAGCTACCAGCCTGTTCGGGACCAGAAAGCGAATAGATGGGGACGGGGATGAAAAAGAATACAAGAATCTTGGCCAGAGGTTCATCGATCTTATCACGCTCGATGGTCGCCTGAAGCCCTTCTTCCCAATACTGGGCATCATCCTTCTGGCTGGCATCATGGCCTTCAATATCCTGATAGCCGATGAATTTTCACTTGGAAGCAATGACTATGTCGCGCTTCTGTTGGCGGGGGCACTTATCGCCTACAATTATATCCCGAAAAAGTACAATGTGGAAAGGGATTTCGCATTGATATTCATGATATTCCTGTTCATGATACTGGTCGTTCCAACAACGATATATTCTGTGGCCTATTCATCCGAACCAGATACAAACAGCAGGATCACGTATTACCTGCTGGTACTGCCGACTGCTGGCCTTCTGAAAATGATAGGGGTGGATGTCGCCTATGGTCATTCCCTGACGCTATTCCAGTTCTCTTACATGCACATGGAAGTTATCGGGCCAGGCGGGCAGGTCATTCCGGTTTCCATTGGATTATCATGCACTGGCCTTTATTCCGTGAGCATATTTGTATCGGCCTTCATCGCCTTCATATTTGTAGAATACAACAAGATCGACCGAAAGGTCCTGACCATGCTTTCCATCGGAATATTCCTGGCCTGGCTGGCCAATGTAATCCGAATGGCGATAATAATCCTGGTCGGCAAATACTATGGCTGGGACGCGATGGAATGGACCCACAATAATATCGGTGAGGTCATCTTCATGATCTGGGTCAGCATATTCTGGCTTATCATGTTCAAGTACCTGGGCATCTGGAAGGCGGAGGATGAGAAACAGGAAAAGAAAGACAGGTCCAAGATACCAGTTACCGATAGATCTGGAAAGGCCACTGGCAGAGCGGATCCCGGCGCTGTTAATTCTACCAGCGCCGTCACCCCACCACCCAGGAGAAAGTGTGATCTCTGCGATGAAACACTATCTCACACGATACCAGCTTACAGATGCAATTGCGGGAAAATATATCATCTGGAATGCACATCCAGCATCAAGAATTGTCCGGCCTGCCACAGGATGATAGATAATCATTAATTTACTTCATATATCGAAAAAGTTCATTTGTCTATCCTATCACTATGATCGCTATCTTCTTTCTCGGTGTCCAGATATCTTTTCAGGTCCTTCGATATCCTTCTGAAAATGATCGCGAGATAAAGAATAGGGAGGAGGAATATCCCACCCACAACACCGACAGCCAGCACCACATCCAGATGTTCCCATCCGGCTCCAAACCTTTCCACTATCAGAGAGAAGGCGGTGCTTCTTAAGGTCGTGCCATTGCTCACCACTTTGAAATATAGAACATGCGAACCCTCTGGCAGTGTGGTCTTGATATAATAATCCTTGAAGTCTGAAAAGTTCTGATCAGATGCATCGACCTCCTGCAAGGGATATTCCATATCATCCACAATGACATATATTTCCTCGGGTGCCATGTCTCCCACGAAGGTCAGAGTGAATATATATTCAGTATCTGGCCCTCCATCTCTTGGAGAGTAGGTGACCTTCGATATCGCGGGCTGTGCCAGAGTATTGGAGGCCAGCATCACGATGACTATGAAAACCAGAATGATGGGGATGATAGATCTTGACATCTTCATGTTCGTAAATCATATTGCGGATATTTATAATTGTCCACATAATTATCCAAGTTGATGGAGTTTACCGAGTTGATGGAGTTTGTCGAGTTGATGGAGTTTGTCGAGTTGATGGAGTTTGTCGAGTTGATGGAGTTTACCGAGTTGATGAATATGAACTTCACAGACTAATATTTTATAAAGACCGGGGTTTTACGTATTCTGATGCGAAGTGAATTCAGCATATTCAAGAATACCACTATCCTTCTGGCAAGCAATGTAGTGTCAAAGGCTCTGAGTGCGCTCATCGTGATAATGCTAGCCAGGCATCTCACACCAGTAGGATTTGGCGAATATAGCTTTGCCTTCGCCTTTGTGACGATCTTCATAATCATTTCGGATTTCGGACTGGATGCACTTGTTATTCGTGATATTGCCAGAGATAAAAAACTGGCTGGCGTCTACATGGAGCATATCGGCATACTTCGAATACTGCTTTCCATCATAATGATAGCGGTCTCTCTTGTCATTGGCCATCTTTTATCCATAGGCACTGAAAGCCTTGTGATCATCCTATTCGCGGGTCTCATATATACCTTTGAAAAATTATCTGGCCTTAGCTATGCTTTCTTCCGTGCCTTCGAGAGAATGGAGTTCGAGGCCATCAGCCAGGTCATCTGGAGACTTATTCAGATAGTCATACTTCTGGCAGCCATACAGCTTGGCTACGGATTGCGGGACATAGTGATGATGCTCCTGGTGGCATCCATATTGAAGACAGTTATCAGCTTCACACTGGCTCTGAAGATCGGAGTAAAACCACAAAGAGGAGAATATGGGCTTCTGGACATGATGAAGATGTCCTGGCAATTCGCCCTTTATGAGATAGGCTATGCATTTTATACCAATATTATAATCGTATTATTATATATTTACTTCGAATATTCCCAGATAGGCTGGTTCAGCGCATCTCACAAGATATTCATACTATTGCTCATGATCCCAGTATCCTTTGAGACTGCCATATTCCCGGTACTGTCCAGGCTTTACAAAGAGCACCCCAGTAAGATGAAGATCATGTATGCGAAATCCATGAAATTATCACTTCTCATAGTTATTCCAAGCACCTTCATCATTTACACCTTTTCAGGAGAAATAATCAGCATACTGGGTGCGGAGTTCGATAGTGCCTCCAGCCTGCTGAGATTGATGATATTCGCCCTGCCTTTCACAACCCTCAATATGATAATGAAGACAACACTCTGGAGTGCGGACAGAACTGGCATAACAGTGGGGAACATATTCGCTTCCACAGCGGCTCTGACCGTGATATCCATTCTATTGATGGAGGAGTTCGGCCTTGAAGGGGCGGTATACGGTTTCATAATCGGAGAAGTTATCTTATTCACTTTGAACTACTACTTTATATCTAAGAAAATATATAAAATTGGCCGATATATATGGAAGCCAGTGGTGGCAGGGTGTGCCATGGCAGGAAGCATTTATTTCTTCTTCGTGATGAATGAAGGGAATATCGAGATGCAACAACTGCTCTTCATCTCGCTCGCAGTGTTCATCCTCTCCGTGGTATCATTCAAAACAATAACAGACTATGACATCCAGATAGTCAAACTTGTTCTGAAAAAAGGTAGAAAGGATTAAGGTTAGTTATTGAAGTTATTAGAGCTGACTCTATAAACTCTACAAACTCACAACATCATTTCAATATCCCATCATATATCTCGATAAATCTCTTGATACAGATATCTGGGTGATGGTGTTTTATCACAAATTCCCGGGGATCCTCAGCTTTATCAGGATTCTCACCATCATAATACTTGAGAAAGTCAGGCTCAAAGTCCGTGAAGGTTCGCACACCACATGCCATGGCCTCCAGTCTGGCCATGCTCACAAGGTCGCAAAGCGTGCCGATCATCTCATCATACTGATTGAAGAAAGCTGGCAGTTCATCATAGTCAACATAAGGAAGACGATTGACATTCGCTGGCCACTCGATCTCATTCACCGTGGTCACACAATCATATTGTTTATCTGGCTTGATATGATCATATACCTTTGACCCCTTCAAGAAGCGACCGCAAATGAGGGGAATATCGGACTTCTTGTCTATGTCTGGCAATGGTTTGAACTTGTCAATATTCACGGGATTGGGAATATATTCTCCATCTGGCTCATATTCTATCAGGTCCGGAGTGCTTAGCAAGATCTTGCAGGATCTCTTTCGTATGTATCGACTGATCGCGCCGTGGAATGCTGGCAGGTCCTCACGCCCCTGTGCGCTGACCAGTCGCAGATCAGAGCCATGGCAGTGCAGGATAAAAGGTATCTTGAGCTTCCTGGCCTTCAAAAATGCCCGGATGGTCGCCTTATTGAGCGCGTAATGGGCATGGACAATATCATATTTTGACATGTCCAGTGTTCTCACATCCTCTACAAAATCCGCCTCAACACCCTTCTTTCGCAGCTCATTGACAATGAACTCCGGAATATGGGCGATATTGTGGACATGGAGCACCTTCATGTTTGCTGATATTGAATTGGTTTATAAATAATTGCGCACATGGGATATTTAATTTAAATATGACATCATTTCATACCTGCCAGTACATCTGCAATTGGATTAAATTGCAATTTCCGCCTCTCATTTCCGCCCGGCAGGTTCAGATCTATGTACAATAAACTTCCATTTCTCTTCCTGAGCTTCGGCCTGATGCCGTCCTTTATCAGCAATTCCATAAAGGCCAGTTGATTGTCATAAGCCTTGTCTTTGTAATGTGAATCCAATTCATGAAGCAATTGTGATATTGCATACAATTTGCCATGACCCTTGCCAGAACCCTTGATGAGGCCTGCATTTTCCAGATAATGTAGTCTCTTGAAGGCCGTCTGTTGCTTAATTTCAAATTCCCTGGAGACGGTGTTCTCTCTCATCTCACCATCTATGGCCAGTGATCTCAGGATATCATGGTCCAGCTTATCTCTCAGAAGGGACAGATATTCCAAGTGTTCGTTATCGATCAAACCAGTTATCCAGTAAACCTTCCGGTTCCTGAATGTGCTGGACTTGACGATCCCGGCCTCGGATAGAAGCGAAAGATGCCAGTTTGCAGATGGAGGCTTAACAGATACATGGCCAGCAATTCCTCGCAGATGGTCACAGGGCGACCCCACAAGATGAAAGAGGATCTCGCGCCTGATATCGCTCATAAAAAATGAATTGGTGCTATCCTGGGCCTCGATATTCCGAATGAGATCTTCCTGCTGGAATATCCTTTGTAATGCTTTGCCAAGAGATGACTGGGTGTCTTTTTCGGGGGTCATCTATGATGACCTCCGAGATATAGTAGAGTATCTTCCCACGATATCATCTGCAGACCCTTCTGCCCATATTATTGAAGATACGCTCGACATTCTCGCCGGATTTGGCACTGGACAAGTAAAAATTAGCCTCAAACTTCTCTGCAACCATCTCAAGATCCAGAGAGGTCATCTGATGCTCCGCTTCAAGGTCATTCTTATTTCCCACCAGGGTGATCGGCACCTTGCCAGCGATACTCGTGAAGCCATCATACCACCACTTCACACGATCCAGAGTTTCCTTCCTGGTCATGTCCACCACGATGAAAGCTCCCTTGGAACCATTATAATAGGTATTCTGAAGAGCCTCGTGCTTGGCCTGGCCTAAAATATCATGTATCATAAGATTCAACTTGATATCAGTGCCATCATCCGCTATGAACTCCAGAGGTTTCTTGGTGACCTTGGTTCCGATGGTCATGATATATTCATCCTTGAAATCATCAAAAACAAACCTTCTTATCAGTGATGTCTTGCCTACGGCACCGTCGCCCAGCATACATATTTTCTTGATATAGTTCCTTTTGACCATCTGATGTCACTTTCCTGCCAATACTGACTATATAATGCGGAGATATATATAATATACTTTTTCTATGTCAATATATTGTTAATTTGAGATAGAGGTATTGTCAAGGGAATTGTTTTAAACAAGCATCGTGATGTAAGGATGATGAAGGACAAGGGCCCACCGCCAGTCATACATATTCCAACCGTCCAGTTCGTTCAGAGATGCTTTCGTGATTATTACACGAAAGTCAATATCCCTCTGGTACACGATCTTGCCCAGCGCGAGTTCGGAGCAATAATACCTGGACGTACCATGAGGAGACACATGGGCTTCAGTGATATGACCGCCCTGAAAAGATATTTGACGGATAGCTGTCCGGCCCATGTTTATCATTCGACCGCTTATTACGAGACACCAGGAGCCTCCACCATGGACAAGAAGAAATGGCTGGGAGCTGACCTGATATTCGATCTGGATGCGGATCATATTCCAGGAGCGGATGAGATGTCCTATGCGGAGATGTTGGAACAGGTGAAGGTGGAATTCATCAAACTACTGGATGATTTCCTGCTCGGTGATTTTGGGTTTGCTGAGAAGGATATCGGAATATACTTCTCAGGGGGGCGTGGCTACCATGCTCATGTCCGGCATGATAGTGTTAAGAAATTAAATTCACATGAAAGACGTGAGATAGTGAATTACATCACAAAGCCAATTGAGAAAAAGGACAAAGAAAAGGACATAGAAAGTTTTCTTTCCAAGGTGGCCTATGATGTTACCGAATTCCAGGGCCACAGCAAGCCCAAGCACATATACATCCTGCCAGCTCCCGATGCAAAGGGCTGGAAAGGCAAGTTCAGACATAGTCTAATGGATTATCTGGACAATGGCCTGGACAGGGATAAGAAGGAGGTAATTGAGGAACTGGTCGCTCACGACGGCATTGGCAAGGGCACTGCCGAGACCATTTATTCCAGACTTTTCAAAGGAGACGTTGAAAATTCGGGAGCCAGTAATATCAAGAGATCCAATACTCTTGAAGCATTTTCCAGTAATAAGATCAGAAATATATTCCTTGATTTCATACTCGAAAGAACAAGGGCGATGGCCGGGGAAACAGACGAGCCAGTTACCTCGGATATCAAAAGATTGATACGATTGCCAGGCTCACTTCATGGCAAGACAGGCTTTTACGTGAAAAGCCTGGAGCGGTGTCAGCTGGAGGAATTCGACCCGCTTATCGACACGGTCTGGAAAGGACACACTGGCAATACCAAGATAACAGGAACTGCCGACCACGTATTCCCACTCATCGGCGAGGAATGGGAGATCAAGGAAGGCGAGAGCCAGTTATTACCAACCGCTGTCGCACTGCATGCGGTATTGCAGAAAAAGTGCAAGATATCCTAATCACATAAAATAAAATTGAAAGAAATGGAGAAGCCAGGCCTTTTGAATGGCCTGGCTTTTATCGTTTTATCGCATCAATACTTCGGAACCAGCCTGTGCCTCTTGTAGGCTGGGAAATCCTCATCAAAGCAATAATGCATGGTCTGGAAATCCGATTTAAAGCGAGTGACATCGTCCTTTATCTTGGTCGTGTCGCCCTTATCGATGGCCACCCTCTTGATGAATTCAGCTACTTCGGTCATGTGGCTTTCCTTCATGCCGATACGCGTCATCTCCTGGGTACCCAGGCGAATTCCGCTCGGGCTCTTTGGCTTGTCATCCCAAGGCAGCATGTTCATATTACAGATCATATTGGAATCCTCCATAAGCTGGGCGACCTCTTTTCCACCGCCCTGCTCCTGAACATCCACAACGATCGTGTGAGATTCTGTGAAATTCTTGTGCTCGCAGAAGACCTTCATCCCACGCTCGTAAAGTGCCTGACCCAGTGCCTTCGCATTTCGTATAATTTGATCAGAATAAGCCTCGCCGAATTCCTTGTGCTCGGCGATAGTGACACCCAGTGCGGCGGTTGCGAAAAGATGATGATTGCTAACGACACCCGGGAAGATACCCGAGTTGAGCTTCCTGGCCATCTTGTCGTCCCTTGGATTCGCGACAAGAATTCCATGCTGTGGGCCTGGCAGTGTCTTGTGCGTACTGCCAGTTATCACATGCGCTCCCTCACGTAGCGGATCCTGGAACCTGCCAGCGGCTATGAGTCCGAGAACATGAGCTCCATCGAACCAGACATTACATCCAATTTCATCAAAGGTATCTTTCAGCTCCTTCAGAGGTGCTGGGAATAGGAACACAGAGCGACCGAAGAGAGCTAGTTTTGGTCGAATTTCCAACAATAATTTGCGTGTGCCATCAATGTCCAGGTTCATCTCCTCCACATCAAAAGGATAGGTGTGGCTTTTGAGACCACGGACACCGACCGCCCCGAACTTGGCGGTCGAAATATGAGCTCCGTCGGATAATGCTGGCGCGGTGATCGTATCGCCAGGTAATGTCAGTGCTTTCAGAAGACCAATGTTCGCAACAGTTCCGGATATCGGCCTGATGTCCGCATAGTTGGATCGGAACAGTTCCTTGGCCATTTCGATAACTCTGGCCTCGATCTTATCAACATAGATATTTCCATTGTAATAACGGTCGCCAGGTAATCCCTCGGCGTACCTGTCGCAGAGATCTGACATTAACATCTCCCTGGCCAGTGGACTTATCAGGTTCTCGGAAGCTATCATCGGGATAGAGTTCTTGAACCAGTCTGTGTGATCATCAAGCATTTCAGATATGAATTCTGCATCTTTTCTGTTTTCGGACATATTAGCACCTGACACGGGAATAGAGGAGGATGTATTAAATTTTATTACACATCATTTTCCATCAATATGCACTTGCCAGTCACAAATAGGCCTAAGCCTTATATGTGAGTCCATCATATCCGTGACTATGGAAGAGTCTTGGGTCAGAGGAATTTTCTTCTACCAGGTATTGAATTATGTCAGGACTGAAAAGGGTCAGTCAGCCTATGAGCTTCTGGGCATGGACATCGGCGAGATAAGAGCGGACAAGAAATATGATTTTGAAGAATTCGCCGACCTGCTGGCAAAGGTCGATATGATGATCGGGGATGGAGATCCCGGGTTCATATGCGCGATGTCCAGAGCCACGATGATCGGAGAGGCCAGCTGGAAGGTCCTATTCAGGCGCATGCACCCAAGAAACATATTCTCCACAACCACGAAACAAGCTGGCAGGCACAATCTTGCTGATTTCAAAACACTGGGATCAGATGATAATCATGTCCGTCTGAGCATGACGATGTGGACGGATAATGCAGCCCATCGAATACTCTGGGCGGACTTCTACAAAGGCCGACTGGAGGGCATTCTCAGCCTGATGGGCAGGAAGGGGACCATCAGGATCGAGAGAGAAAGCAACAATGGCGAATTCATTTACGTCATTGAATGGGAATAAGTTTATTGCCTCAAATGACACATACTTCTTACAATTAAGTAAAAGTTGAACATTTATAAGGAGCATATTTTGTCAATTATTAACAATAGTAATTGAAAAGTTTAATATCCTTGTGTTATTTCCAGGGTCGAGCAGGTGACAATATGGCATCAGACCTCAATATCCTAATAGGCACGGCGGCCGCAATTGGCTTTGTCCACACATTGTTCGGACCAGATCATTATTTACCATTCATCGTAATGAGCAAGGCAAGGAACTGGTCGCTGAAAAAGACCAGTTTGATCACCATACTCTGCGGCGTCGGACATGTGCTTGGTTCCATTCTTCTCGGAGCCATCGGAATTGCCGCTGGCATCGCGGTCACCAGCCTCGAAGGCGTGGAGGGAACCAGGGGGGACATAGCCGCCTGGTCATTGATCGCCTTCGGTTTTGTCTACCTGGCATGGGGTCTGAAAAGAGCATGGAAGAACCAGCCACACACCCACGCCCACGCACATATCGACGGATCCGTGCACGAGCATGATCATGTGCATGTGAAGGATCACACGCATGTTCATGAGGAAGGCCAGGAACTGCATTTGGAAGGCGACTCTTGTATCAGCAAGTCCAGTAAAAAAGCAGAGCGAAAGAAGATGACCCCCTGGGTTCTTTTTGTCATATTCGTGCTCGGCCCCTGCGAACCACTCATACCGATCCTCATGTACCCAGCCGCCCAGAGCAGTGTCTGGGGAGTTGTAATGGTGGCTCTTGTTTTCGGTCTGGTCACGGTTCTGACCATGACCGGCATGGTACTCCTGGCCTTCGCCGGAATATCCTTCCTACCAATGGAAAAGATCGAGAGGTTCACACACGCCATTGCCGGCGGGACCATCGCCCTGAGCGGAATGGCCATTGTTTTCCTAGGGCTTTAACTAACTCTGGCAGGAGCCTGAGCCATGCTAACCCAGAGAAATAATTATTCCTCAATTTGGGAGATAGTATTTATTGTTTAAGGTCAATTCACTCTCATGAACACTATGAAAGCCATGTTCGGAGGAGGTTGCTTTTGGGGTATAGAAGAAGAATTCAGGAATGTCCCAGGAGTATTGGATACAAAAGTAGGTTATTCTGGAGGAGACACCGAGAACCCCACATACAAAAAGGTCTGCAGCGGCATGACCGGCCACGCGGAAGTGGCTCTTGTCACCTATGATCCAGAAAAGGTGAGCTATGAGGAACTTCTCGATACCTTCTGGAACATACACGATCCAACAACTCTCAATTTGCAAGGCCCTGACATCGGCACACAATACCGTTCAGTAATATTTTATTTTGACGATAGCCAGTTAGAAAAGGCGACCTTATCAAAAGATGATCTGCAACAAAGATCCAGCAGAGAGATCGTCACACAGATAAAACCAGCTGGCAAATTCTGGAAAGCGGAGGAATACCATCAACGCTACCGTCAGAAGGCCAGCTTCCCCGGATGTTGCACGGCATGAGCCAGGAAGATGAACTGCGCGAGCATGTGATGAGAAGAAAGGGTACTGAACCCCCTTTCTCTGGCAAGTACCTCGCGGAGAATCGCCCAGGCGTGTACAAATGCGCTGGCTGCGGTCATGAATTATTCTTATCAGATTCCAAGTTCGATTCGGGATGCGGCTGGCCGAGCTTCGACCGACCAGCAGATGAAAGCGCTGTCACGACCAAGCCAGACCTAAGCCACATGACGGTCAGAACCGAAGTCATCTGTCCAAAGTGTGGAGGCCATCTTGGCCATGTTTTCAATGACGGGCCGACCGAGACAGGCAAGCGGTATTGCATTAACTCGGTGGCGCTGGATCTTAGGGCGAATGACTAGGCCTTCTTCCACTCCCAGGATTGGCTCGATATTGCTGCTGTCCAGATATGTAATGTTCCACAACCTCGAAGCCCTGGCCAACGCTCCCATGATAGCATCCAGGAGCCCACAGGGCTTTCGGACACCACTTGACGAGCTGCGGGTATTTCTTACGCAGCTCGCGACTTGAATTCGCCTTGATGGCCTCCACGATCCTGCTGGTAGCCAGCTTGGGGGAATATTGAATGAACAAATGGACATGATCCTCAGCCACCGCCATTTCCAGTATCTTAACATCCAGCACCTTGCACGTCCATCGAATTTGCCTCTCACATTCGATGGCCACCCCGCCTTTCAGCACCTTGGCGCGATACTTCGGCGTAAGGACAACATGACATGCCATCATGCTCGTGGTATGCCGGTCCTTTCTTTCAGCGAACTTACTGCCAGTACCTTTTTTGTATCGGTGCTTCGAGTGCTGAGACGGGGCTTTTGCCATGGAACTGAGTATTCGATCGGTGGTATAAAAGGATGAATTGGGGGAGGGCGAAAGTATTTTGGGAATGGAGAGCCAGTGAACAAAATATAGTACTTTCGCTGATCTGTGATGAGAGCTTATAAAGAAAGTCCGCATTTTTGTTGGGGTAATGCGGAAACCCTGGTAGCCGTTTGCCACGCTTGGCGAATGGCTGAAGACCTACTGAACTCCCCAGGTCAAATCCATATATGCAACTCAGATAATAAATAGTTTCCTATGCCGAGGTAGCCAAGCCAGGAATGGCGGTTGGTTGAAGACCAACTGGATCTCCCCAGGTCTTCGCGGGTTCAAATCCCGTCCTCGGCGGGGTTTCCACACAAGCCAGACTGACTGGGGCACGAGCAAAAGTCACGATCTGTATAGCACATACACATGGGCATACCCCGACCTTACCGAGGCTTGGTACAGGTACAAGCCTCGTCTGTAAGGACGGGGTATTTATATACACGTGTAGCTATACATGTGTATCGTGACTTGCGAGGGAAGTGATTGAACACCAAAGGAGATGTGCCAGTTAAGAAATATATTATGTTTTCTGATTTACCTATTAGTGGATTTTATAAATTCGATGATGTATTCCAAATGATACCACCACCAGATGACTGGCCTAAACCAAGAGCAACTATAGGACACCATCCAATATTAATAGAATACAAAGACGAAATCGCTGTAGAATTAATTGATCTATTAAGTGTTTTTTCAAATTACTACTTCTTTCAATATTCTAATAACCAAGCTTGGTTTATAGATCTGGCCAATCATAAAAATGACTCAGTATGGGGTCAAGAAGTCTATAAATCAGATATAGTGAATCAGATCGAATTCGAAAGTGAAGATTTTTCTAAACATGAAAAGGAAATTGATTTTATTGAGCATAATGAGTATTTTAATACTTATGCTGGCCGTTTAAGAACAGACCCAATTAATTTTCCAGAATCCCTTTCAGATTTATACAGAAAATACCTATCTTTAGATACAGAAAAAAGAAAAGCCTATCGAAATGCCAGTATTCTTTTCAAATCAGGATTGTTGTTAAAAGATGAAAGGATAAATTTAAGTCTAGCCTATGTATCATTTATTTCCTGTATTGAAACACTGATTTATTATGAACATAAAGATGAGGATATTGAACGGTGTAAACATTGTGGCCAGTTAAGATACAGAACAACAAGAAAATTTAAAGATTTTATGGAAAAATATATTTCTAAGGATAAAGATTTTCAAAAATACAGTCAAGATATTTATAACATTAGAAGCCAGATAATTCATAGAGGACAATTGCTAATTTCAGATGAAAAAATGTTTGAGTTGATGGACTCTGTCAAAATTGAATATCTAATTCGTTTGACAAGAATTACTATGGTTAACTGGCTAGTATCAAATTAAGCGTCCCGAGCAGGGGGGATTTTCGCAGGAAATTGGGCCAGCGCAGGGACAAGAGGGTGGGAGTTAGGCACATCTCCGTATACAGGGAACGACCGAGCTTCCGAGGAGCGAGATTATTATCGTATTGAGCGACGAGTTAGGATGCCTCGCTCGAAGTAACTGGCTAAGTTTCGAAGAAAATAGCCAGTTGCTGAGAGTTGGGACGAGCACAGCGAGCCCAATCCCGAGCCACGCAGGGACGGGGTTACAAAACGAAAGTCATATAAGTGAGACTTTCGATTCACTTGGGCAAGCGTAGTCATGCCCCGTAAAAAAGTCTGGCTGCCTAATAATATGGTGGAGAAGATGGTAAAAATAGCTGAAATTCCTAAATGGATGTATATTGTGATTATTGCAATAATAGTGATTGGAATCATAAGTTTATATCCTGAATATTCTAATGATAACGAACAGGATGATGATGATCGTAGTATGCATTATTATGGTGTAGAAATATCTTTAGAATATTCAGACAGTCCTATATACATTAATGACCTTAGTTTAAATGATTCAAATCTAAATAATCTAACAAATGAAACATTTTCATTAATTATAGAAGTGGAATTGCCATCTGGCAATCAATCAGTAGTGTATCCATTTATGATAGTCCAATCAAATAATACTTGTGAAATAGTGCAAAATTATTCTATAAGATATGAGAATTATTCTTATTGGACAGATATGGTATTTTACAGCACAAATAGAACAGATGAAATATACAATTTTACGATTAGATGGGATATAAATTCTACAGACGCCCATATACAAAATCTATCGTTATTAGGCACATATAATGAGATTAAAGGATCCTTCTTTGTGGAATCCTCACCCTATTCATCTAATGCTTCTGTTGATAATAAATATCTGGATATTTGCAATGTTGTAAATGAAAGATGGTACTCGGATATAATATTACCATTCAACATTAACATTCATATTGAGCCATTTTTAGGAGGATCTAGTTGAATTAACCGCTCCGAGCAGGGGGGATTTCCGCAGGAAATTGGGCCAGCACAGGAGCGGAAGGGTGGGCGTTTAGGTAAGCCAGACTAGTAGGGGGCATGACGTAGCGCGCCTGGAGCGAGTTTAATTCACATTCGACGCGAGCGACCCGTAGATGCCCCGCCCGAAGTTTTCCGACAGAGCAGTGACGCTTACAGCCAGGAAAACGAGGGTTGGGACGAGCACAGCGAGCCCAATCCTGAGCAACGCAAGGACGGGGTTACATAATGGAAACGATTTTAAGTAACGTTTCCTATTCACTTAGGCAAGCGTAGTCATGCCCCCGTTAAGAAGTCTGGCTACCTTACAAAAATGGTGGAAGAGAGAAAATGGATAAATCCTATAAAATTGCTTTCATAATTTACGTGATAATAGCATTGAGTATAATTTCAGCTGGCCTATATGCATATTTTTATTCAATAGAGGATCAAATTCAAGAGGTGGAAGAAGCGGCTCAAGAAGCTGGGCTTGGTTCAGCTTACACCAGTATTGATGGTCATCCCTTCAGAAACGTTGGAATTTTCTATATTACAATGGGAGTATTCATGCTTATTATTGGAGTGATTAGTTATAAGAAAAAGAAGAGTGAAATATTCAAACCAGTCCGCTCCGAGCAGAAGGGTGAGCGAAGCGAGGGGTCAGCGGAGGAGCGGAAGGGTGGGAGTTAGGTAAGCCAGACTAAAACGGGGCATGACAGCGCAGACTTCAGCGACGAGTTAGACGAGGAGAAAAGGATGCCTCGCTCGAAGGAGCTGGCACATCGTAGATGGACAGATCCTGAAGAGTTGGGACGACCGAAGACGAGCTTGCTCGTCGAGGCACGGACAAATTGCGTAGCAATTAGTCCAGTGGCGCAGCGAGCCCAATCCCGAGCCACGCAGGGACGGGGAGGGTGCAACGAAAGTCATATAAGTGAGACTTTCGATTCACTTGGGCAAGGAGAAAAGCCAGACTACTGGCTATATCTCTACAATGGCTTTTTGACGCAGACCGGAGCGGGTACAATTTACATTCATTAATTATTCAAAACAATTGACGCAAGCGACCCGTGATGCCTCGCTCGTAGATTTTCGTCCTTTCAGTGACGCCAGTAACCAGAAAATCAAGAGTTGGCACGAGCAAAGCGAGGCCAATCCTGAGCAACGCAAGGGCGAGGAGCAATAATGCGAATGCTTTTTAAGTACCATTCGCTATTCACTTAGGCAAGCGTAGTTATGCCCCCGTTAAGAAGTCTGGCTACCTAACAAAAATCGGTGGAAGAGAAGTGAAATATAATATTCTGAATCGGAGGAGTTATTTATCAACGGATCTAACGGATTAAATGAATCAAATGCACACAATTCATCTGTCACAGATGAGAAGCCAATCAGTAGTTACAATAATAGCTCGAAACCTTCTCCTTCGATTATCGGCTCTTTCCTTTTTATATTAGGATGTATAAGTGTGACTTTTTTATTATTATATTGCATTCTCATATCTGAGCGAAGCAATACTGTATATGAAGATTTAACTCTAATTTTCTTAGCTACAGGAATTTTGCTAATAGGATTATATTTATTGGCAAAGACACCTCATGTGATTATATCATATATTTCAGTGTCATTAATGTGCTTTCTTTGGATTAATACCGTTATAGTTGGTATAATGTCTACAATGATTGGGACGTCTTACGGAATTATATCTGCACAAATTGAAGGCATGGCATACATTTTAATCACACTTCTAGCCATATTAAGTTCAAAATTAGCTTTTCAGCGAAGACAAACACATTGGATTATTATCGCAGGCGTATCAACTATTATTCTTGGGTTTATTATGCTGTTCTTCAGTGCGATTTTCGTTATACTGGCTGTTATTTGTGTAGTTCTTCTTGCGGTATCGCAAAACCAATCAGAAATGGGATGATTTGCGAATATAGCCAGTCCGCTCCGAGCAGAAGGGTGAGCGAAGCGAGGGGTCAGCGCAGGAGCGGAAGGGTGGGAGTTAGGTAAGCCAGACTAGTAGGGGGCATGACGTAGCGCGGCCTCAGCCGAGTTTATATTATTAGCAATGATTATTCAGATCCAGTGACGCAAGGCGTCCGTAGATGCCTCGCCGAAGAAATCTGTCCTATATTTGACGGCCAGTCAAGATTTCGCACGGTTGGGACGAGCACAGCGAGCCCAATCCCGAGCAACGCAGGGACGGGGTTACAAAACGAAAGTCATATAAGTGAGACTTTCGATTCACTTGGGCAAGGAGAAAAGCCAGACTACTGGCTGTATCTCTACAATGGCTTTTTGACGCAGACCGGAGCGTGTACAATCTCTCTACATTTTATCAGTATAAGATTTGACGCAAGCGACACCGTGATGCCTCGCTCGTAGATTTCCGACAGAGCAGTGACGAGAGTAGCCAGGAAATCAAGAGTTGGGACGAGCGCCAGCGAGCCCAATCCTGAGCAACGCAAGGGCGAGGAGCACTAATGCGAATGTATTTTAACTAACATTCGCTATTCACTTAGGCAAGCGTAGTCATGCCCCCCAGAAAAGTCTGGCTAACGTAAAATGGGAAGAGGTTAGAAGTAATGGCACACCTTATAAAAACTCCAAAATCGGCATATTATGAAGATGATAAATATGAATCAAATATAATATTAAATTTGTTACTAGTTAATGGTTTGGCTTGCTTTATTCCATATATATTTTGTTATTTTTACAACTTATATTTAATAACTGAACTTAGAAATACGATATTTGATAATTTTCGACAAGAATCTTTCGCTATTCCAGATACCTCCTCAATTACTACTCAAATTGAACTCAACCAAATCATTATGATCATTACTGGATTGATCTATTTTGTAATTGTAATCATGAGTGTGATATTAATAGTTAAAGATGCAAAAACATTACATGTTGGTGCAGCTTATTCTGGAGAAAGATTTTTTAGGCCATTAACTTGGGAAATACATAGTTGGGGCATATTAACATTTTTCTTTTGGTGGTTCATTTTTCCTCTTTATGTATATCGCAGAAAAGAGATTTATGAAGTTAATAAAGTAGCCTTTGATGCATATACACCAGCTCCGCTCCGAGCAGAAGGGTGAGCGAAGCGAGGGGTCAGCGGAGGAGCGGAAGGGCGGGAGTTTAGGTAAGCCAGACTAGTAGGGGGCATGACAGCGCAGACTTCAGCGACGAGTTAGACGAGGAGTAAAAGGATGCCTCGCTCGAAGGAGCTGGCACATCGTAGATGGACAGATCCTGAAGAGTTGGGACGAGCAAAGCGAGCCCAATCCCGAGCCACGCAGGGACGGGGAGGGTGCAACGAAAGTCATATAAGTGAGACTTTCGATTCATTTAGGCAAGCGTAGTCATACCCTCAAAAAAGTCTGGCTACTCCCAAATAATAGAGGTGGAAGAGATGAAAACTCAGCTTAAATATCTAGGAGCCATTATGGTCATTATAGGACTGATAATAGCATCTGGAGGTTTATATGAGGGGAGTTCTGTTAGGTTTAATACCACGATCTCGGAAGCAATGCCTACGATACTAACTGGCATTGCCCTTTTTGTAGTTGGCTCAATGATGTGGTTATTCATTCAGGAGAGTGGAAAGAAGATGACTGAATCCGAGAAGAACTGGCTATCAGATGAAGAGGATAAGGAATAAGCCCCTCTTAACAAGGGGGATCTCCATAAACAGGATATACCTATGTTATCGTGATATCCTGATCCTTCTTCATGTCAAAGCCTGGCATGTCCAGACGAGCCTTGATCTCGAATTTTAATCTTGAATCTGTGTGTGTGGTCCCACCAGCGATGGCCCTCATCACGGCAACTCCGGCTTGAGCTCCCTCGCTCATCTCATTTGTCGTGGTTGTCTGCTGGGATCCAAGGATGTCCATGGGTATCATGATATTGAAATCATACGAGCCCTCTTTGTATTCCTTCTCTCCGTCCAATGGCATCTTGAACTTATGCACGGTCGTGTATTTTGTCTGGGTGCCTGATTTGTGATTGGAACCCCCACCAACAGCACCCGATGATGTGCGGAACTTGTCTATCCTCGTGCCGATGAATTCGACGAACAGTTCCTTTCCCTCGGTTGGCTTCTTCAGCTTGATATTGACCTTGCCAGTGATCTCATCTCCTGGCTTGAAATTGTATTTATCTAATTGCAGTTCCATTGTTCCTTTTGAAAATAACCCCATGTTCTCTACCTCATCTCATGATAAGCATGTTGATTTATAAAAATCTATCTTTGCTAGGGATGAGGGGCATAACACAAACCCTTTTATCGAAGGTTTGCGCTGTTACTTCAACAAGCAGAGGAGCATGGAATAATGGCTAAGTTCTCAAAGCTCGGTTGTATCGCGAATATCTTGTTCGGCGCAAGCTTGATCATCCTGGGGCTGTATTCTATCTGGAGTGGTGCCGATGTTTACTCCGTAGGATATCCCGATTATTATTACAGAGGCTATCTCTACTTGTTCATGGGTTTATGCCTTGTTATTGTCGGTGGCTTTTTCTCTTGCAGGGAAAGTAATTGAGCATGGCCATGGCTGCTGACCATGGCCTTTGGGCTACCCAGAGGACTTCCCACAATAACCTTAAATACGTTAATTTTAATTATTATATATGAGGTGGAAAATATGAGATACAAAGTACATTGCATCGATGTGAACGAGAAGAATATCGAGAAACAACTGGAACAATACCTGAACCTGCTTAAGGGAGAGGTTGTGGCAGTATTGCCTAATATCAATCCAAAATTCCATTTGATGGGTGCTACAGGCACGGTTGACTCACTTCTCATTGTTGAGAAATTGAGATAAGTAAAGACCTTCAGATGTACTTGACCACAATGATAATAAGCGCAAAGTGAGATGGCATAGGAGATTGAAGGGGCGGAAGATGAAAAGATCGTCAGAGATACTGGTAAGCATATTCTTCGTGGTAATAGGTGGCTTCTTCTTCCTATATCCCGGGGTCTGGGCGATCATAAATCACCCGGATAATGTCATGAGTTATTTTTGGATCTGCGGCTGCCTGCCTTTCTTCATAATGGCTCGTGAAATATACACCAGCAATTACAAGCTCTCAAGGAAGGAATTACGGGAAAGAGCATCACGCTACCCAAACCTTACTTGTGATAATTGTGGCCAAACTGCCTCCCTCCTTCCTGCGACACGCGGGAATGCGCACATGAAGAAGGTGAAGTATGATGACAAATGCCCTTATTGCAGAAAATAATATGAAGTTCACCAAAGAGATTTATAACACAATGTACATCAATTGGTCATGGAAGAAAATATGTTCGTCTTTATGATCGTAATGTTGACGATCATGCCAATAGTGCTCATCATTGCTTTTGGGTTCTGGTGGGCGAAAAAACGGCGCGAGGCGATCCAGAGGGTCGCTTCAGAACTCTTATTCTCCTATGATGCAAGGCCCATTCCAGATCCACATCTTGACCATCCAGACATGAAACTTTTCAATGTCGGTCACAGCCGGAGAAGCAGTAATCTTATGAGGGGAATATTCCAGGGTATCGATCTGGTGGTATTTGACTACCATTATGCAGTTGGAGGTGGAAAGCATACCTCCCATTACACGCAAACTGTTGTAATCGCCCGCATTCCAGATCTCGATATGCCGTATTTCACACTGGGTCCTGAATCCTTCTTCCACAAGATAGGTGACTGGTTCGGAAAGAAGGACATTGATTTTCCATTCAATAAAGAATTCTCGGACAGGTATCTGCTGAAAGGAGATGATGAGATAAGGATCGGCATGGTATTCAAAACACATATACTGGATCACTTCGAGAACCGACCTGAGAAAGATAAGATCAATATCGAGGCAAAGGGAGAAAGAATAATAGTGTTCAGATCTGGAAGGACAGTGAAGTCGGATGACCTGAAGGAACACATTATCAATACCACTTCTTTGGTGAAGATACTATCTGATTCGTGATCTTGGCATCCCATAATAATTTCATAGTACTAGCCTCAGCTCATTTTCAGAATACGAATGATTTTATGTAACGTTTACTATTCACTAAGGCAAGCGACAAACAACAAAATTGTCTGCCCGCTAGTAGGAAGAGAGGTGGAAGAAATGAAAATAATTCGCTATATGACAGTAATAATTGTAATACTATTATGTATGTCTAGCCAGCAATTGATATCTGAAGCATCGGGAGATGAATATAATATCGTATTTCAATCTTTATCCACTTTCGTCTTTGAAGGAATAATGTCAATAGATGGAAGTAATGCAATTTCAATTAGAGAAGCAATAGATCAAATGGGGAATGATAATGGGGTGGTCGATAGTGATGAAGTTAGTGAATTGGAAAAAATTGCTGAAGAATCCATTAATTCAGGGAGCTCAGAGGTTATAGAGATCACCTTAAATGGAGTGGCATGCGATATTTCAAATGGCGATTATTACATTGAAGGCGCCTTAGGGCCAGTTAACAATCCAGACAAAATTGAATTTGTCATAGAATTCATATATGAATGCCCCAAGATAAACTTGGAATTAGATCACTATGAATTCACAATTTTGAATTATCCCAGAGCAAGTCTTGACTATGATGATATGTTCAATATGGAAACAGAGACATATAACATCATTATACCATCACAATATACAATTACTTCAACAAATGGATTAGACATCATCACACAATCTGGCAGAGTTCTAACCGCAGAATATGCCGGAGGAGATATTGTTGTTGAATATGAAGTAGATTTCGATGAGGATGGGGTCAGAGATTCAAGAGATGCATTTCCAGAAGATGGATCCGAATGGGAAGATTCTGATGATGATGGAGTTGGAGATAATTCTGATGAATTCCCTGAAGATGATACTGAATGGGAAGATTCTGATGATGATGGAGTTGGAGATAAT
>JAEHCO010000011.1 GCA_020697715.1 Methanobacteriota archaeon
GTGGTCAATTCACATCTGTAATTCACATATACCTCATCGATACCAATAAAGTCCATAAGAGTACATGTGACTGTGAATTCATCACCTGTTGTGGGAGTATCAAATGTCAAATCCAGTATCTCTGGCAATAATTTGTAGCACCCCATCACATCGGCGATCGATGAATCCACCTCATACAATAGCGTTGTCGCATTACCCGAGTGTGAATAGAATTGATAATAACCTTCATCATCATCCCCATCAAAGCTCATTGAGAATGGGTATGACGTATCATTGGAGTATAATGACCATGAGGTCCAAGATGAATTATCAAATGAGGATCGATACCAGAATTCTACATATTCCGATCCAACGGCAGTAGCAGAAAGGTTCATTGGCATGGTCATCCACCAATATTCTGATGGTTGTATAATCTCGGAACATGGCTCTGTTATTCCCAGAGCCACTATCTCATCCGCAATGCCCATATCGACCTCGATATGGTCGAGCCCATCTGTCGCGATCGTATAGAATTGATAGAATCCATCATCAGAGTAGGTGAAGTCCCAGGAATATGGATAGGTGGTATCATTACCATATGATGTCCATCCATCCCATGAGACATTATTTACCGAGTAATTGTAGAACAATTCCAATTGCTCTATACCAACTCCAGCATCATATGCCGTGGCGTTGACGATCAAAGGATCGTCAAAGTTCCAGTAAGGCATTATTGCATCTACGGAGCTGGAAGGGCGTGTGGTATCATAGCCAGCGGATGTATCATTAGATAATGGGGCAGGCTCTCTGTTTCCTGCCACATCGATGCCTATGGAATAGAATTCATAATAGCCATCGCCATTAGGATAAGTGAAGCTGGTAGTGTATGAGGCGGTCTGATCGACCCAATATGATAACCAGCCTCCCCAGGATGAATTGTCTATCGAATATCTATACCAGAACTCAACCAGGCCCACACCGCTCATAGCATCCGTGGCTGAACAATTCAATATGATAGGGGAGGTATTGTTCCAATAAGGAGATATCATTCCGATCATTGAATCGGGATTGACAGTGTCCAATGCGATCTTGATATCAGCATTGCCCGGGCCAGTATCATTATTCGTGGCATTGTCCACTCCTCCAGAATAGAATTCATAATAGCCATCACCATCAAGGAAATCAAAGCTGAAGGAATATGGAACCATGCCATCTATCCCAAACATTGTCCAATTACCCCAGGTTGAATTGTCCATGGAATATCTGTAATATAATTCGATCTCGTCCACATCGCTCATGGTGTCATTGGCAGTCACATTTATCGTAATAGGAGTGGATGTGAACCAATACAAGCCAAGGGCATCGACAGAGGATGATGGATCTGTGATATCATAGCCTGCTGAAACATCAGCCATTCCTGGTGCACTCTCATAGTTCCCTGCAATGTCATGAGCCCTTGTATAGAAAGAGTAATTGCCTTCACCATCTGGCCATGTGAAATTCCATGACCAGGGAGCAATGATATCGGTTCCATACAGGACATATGCGCCGCCCTCGAAGCTGTACCGTAATTCCACAGCGGTCAGTCCAGATGGACCACTATCACTGCCAGAGGCGGTTATCGTCAATGGGCTGGAGTGCCAATATGGGGCTATAGCATCAACAGAGGTCGATGGATCTGCCGTATCAAGGCCAGACCCTGCATCGGCTATTGCAGGAGCGACCTCATAGAATGTGGATGTAACATTCCCAGCTCTGGAGTAGAACTCATAATAGCCTTCGCCATTCGGGAAATTAAAGCTCGATGTCCAGGATGTGCCAGTTGTGTCATTCGAATATTGTGACCAAGCATTCCATGAAGAATTATCTATGGAATATCTATACCAAAACTCAACATATTCAGCCTCATGAGCAGTGGCAGTCACTGATATGGGACCCATGAAATACCAGTGAGGTGAGATAGGGTCTATGAACGAATATGTCCCTGTACTATCTACCCAGCTCACATTCCAATAATATAGTTCTGGGCTTGCACTTCCATTGCCTGACAATCGTGCCAGTAATTTGATCGAAGGATAAGTGGCAGAGTTCAAGGTGGACAGGTCAATATCCGTACCTGTCATATTCACATAGCCAGGTATTGTATCTCCGGTCGAACTTTCAAGTATGGTGACCGTGATATTGTTCACAGCACTTGGTTCGAACTTTGTCAAGTTAAGAGAGCCCCATACCTTTCCCCCAGGCAGAGATATGGATTCAGAGGTTATGTTGCCACTGGCAAAATAAGAGATGGGCATTCGAGCCCAGAATATTCTGTAATTAGATTGGGCCGTATAGCCTCCGGCATACCATAACTTGGCATATCCATCAGTATCGATCATGAATCTTGGGCAAATTATATTTCCATCATCCAATCCAGATACACTATTTGGAAGGCTAAGGCCGTGCTTTGTCCAGTTCTCTCCATCCATGGAGGTCGCATAATGAGTCTCTGCAGTGCTACCATCACTTCCTGCGAAGAACATATAATAAAGATCATCGATCTTCGTGACATCAGGGTTACCTATAGAATAATCATCAATGCTACCCGGAGTTCCTAGGTCTAGGCATAATCCTTGCTTTGTCCATGTTATTCCATCCATGGAGGTTGCTATCATGATCCGACCAGTTGATGCGTCTGAATATCCACCATACCACATCTTGTAGGTTCCATCTGACATCTTCATGACTGAAGTGCCAATTGTAAATGTGTCATCAAGATCTCCAGAAGTCCCAATATCTACAACTACACCAAATCGAGTCCAGGATAAACCATCAGTAGATTCTGCATAATGAATGCGCCAAACAGATCCATCATAGCCACCATACCACATCTTGTAGATTCCATCTTCTTTCAATACATTTGTATGACCCAAATGCGTGCTTTCTGTGCCTGCGCCAAGATTCATTACCTGGCCTTGTTTTGTCCAAGTAATGCAGTCAGTGGAAGTTGCATGGAATAAACGATAGTTACCACCATCCTTGCCAGAATACCACATCTTGTAGATTCCATCATCTTTTATCACGGATTGGCCTATATTTATCCAACCCTCTCCAGCACCACTCGGTGAAAAAGCCACACCCTGCTTGTCCCAAATAGGATCCGTAAAGGAATTCTCATCAATAGAGGAAGTATTCAATGATACAGCATTATTGATCACGACATTATTGGATTCAGACACATTCAGAGTATTCTCAAAAGTGTCATTCCATCCATCCCCTGTACCGAGAAACACCTCGGCAATATCTTCTTTTGCGAGTGTATTGCCAGTAGAGACGATCAAAGACGATAGCATTATGCTCAATATTACTAAAAAACTAATATACTTTTTCAATAGACTCATACACCCACTTCCTCCAATATCCTATTACAGATATCAATAATGTATGGAAGTAATTGAATTATATAAAGTTTCTTAACATTGATGTAATATGTAAAAATACTACCAGGCTTTTAAGCCTGGTAGCTTATATTTTCTTCTTCATTTCTTTTATGTATTCTTCTTCCGTTATCTCTCCAGATATGAGCTTTTTGTCCAGATCGTTCAAATCTGCCATATCCGCATCCCCGGTCTTGCCCTTCTTCTTTTTGGCCTCAGATGTGATCAAAGTACTCGATACAAGCACTATTATCACGAGACCCATCAAGAATAAACCAGCATATGATGAAACACTGTTCTTCTGCGATTTCGAGTTCTCCACCTGTCCTGTTTCCAAGTCGAGTGGCTCAATACCGGCTTCATCTTCTGCCTCATCATCGCTTGACCTTATGGTCAAGATATCTGGTTGGGTTGTGATAGCCAAAGAGGGCAGGAGGTTTGTATCATCCTCCTGTTCCCCCCCGTCAATGGCTATCACGGTTATCATGGGCGTGGGTCCGACTAGCGATCCTTCCCCGGTGATCGCATCATTGCCTGAGACCCAAGCCCCATCATTGAGAGAGTATGTGCCAGGAGATGTGAATTCCTGTTTCCCAGCAGGGTTTGGTTTTGTAGATATGACAAGCTCAAGTGTGTGTATCTCATCTGCCGCCATAGTTCCGATATTCCATGTCAAAGAAGTTGAGCCAACCTGGCCAACTCCATTCGGTCCGTAGATAAGAACACCTGTGGTTATTGTGAAATCAATCAACTCAAGCTCAGCAGGAAGCACATCATGAACTACCACGTCCAATACATCGGAATCTCCTGTATTGGCAACTGTGATCTGAAGTACCCAACCATATTTCGTGTGGGTGAATACCTCATCAGGCCCGGATGTCTTGATCTTGTCTATTGATAGTTTTCCACCAATTGGTGGATCTTCTGGTGGCTGTACAGGTTCGAATACCGTTATCTGGCATTCATCAGAGGCTACAAGGCCATCATTATCAATTACTGTAAGAATGACTGTGAAATTGCCTGTCGAGGCATAATCATGAGCTGGCGCGATACCAGTGCCATAGGTCCCGTCACCAAAGTCCCAGTTATAGGAGACAATACTTCCATCAGGATCATAGCTACCAGAGCCATCGAACTGGACATCAATGTTCAGGCATGCTTCCTGATCCAGGCCTGCATCTGAGATCGGCAGTATTGGAACATATGGATCGATGACCTCCACCAAGCATTCATCAGAGACTGTAAGGCCATCATCATCTGTTACTGTGAGAGTGACAGAATATATGTCAACAGCATCAAAGGAATGCATAGGAACCGGGCCAGAAGCTGTATATCCATCTCCAAAGTCCCAGGAATAAGAAACTATCGCCCCATCAGGATCATAGCTACCAGAGCCATCGAATTGGGTATCTGTGTATATGTCCACGATTATGTCTAAGCCTGCGTTTGCAATTGGGGGTACTGGCACATATGGCTCTGTCACCACGACTTCGCAGACATCGGAAGATGTCAAACCTCCATCATCTGTTACAGTTAGTGTAGCTGTGAAGCTGCCAGGAGTGGAATAGATGTGATATACAGCCATTCCAAAATCGGTCTGCCCATCTCCGAAGTCCCAGAAATATGAGATTATGGAACCATCTGGATCATAACTTGAATTTCCATTGAATTCAGCATTGGCGCCCACATCAACAAAGATATCTGCTCCGGCATCTGCGATTGGTGATTCATTGGATGGAATGTATGGGATGATGGATATCTGACCATTCGCCTGATTGTTTGTAAGATCTATATCCCCTGGAACGACATCAGAGGCCACAGCTATAATGGAATGATCGCCCGGTTGATCTGCAAGCCAGCTTGTGGATACTGTTACTGTTCCATCGGCAGGAACGAATACATCATACTGCCTATCTATAAGAGTTACTTCAGAAATAGTGTCAATATAGAAAGATACGGTGCATGTTGCATCCTGTCCGATCTTCGCGGCTGGTTTCTCAGCATAGAATATGCGTACATTACTACCATCATAGCCATTGTACCAGCACTTCAAGGTATCGCCCTCTGTCATCATATAAGCGGCCGCCACCATATTGGTCTCAAGAGGCAAGGAACCTTCAAGGACTATGCCAGTCTTGATCCAGGTTATCCCATCAGTTGAGGTCGCATGCAATATCCTAGATGGCCCAGTATATGGAGCGTAACCTGTATAGTACATCTCATAACCTGTGTCTGTCACTATGACCTGAGGGTATGAAGCAGTTGGATAATCATATGGCCCATCATTGTTTATAACGACACCATCCTTTATCCAAGGATCAGAAAGTTGCGCCTTGTGGGCGTGACATATCCTGCCCTCATTCGGAGAGCCCCAATCAGTCCCTCCATACCACATATGCCATTCTGTTCCATCATAATGAACGAAAGGAACAGTGACACCATCAGGATCCGCAGCAGTTCCATAGCTCAGTTCCATCCCCAATTTCTGCCATGTTAGGCCATCATCATAAGATATGGCTCTGTGAATATACCCACGGTATCCGCCATAGGAGCCTATACCGGTGTACCACATATGATAGATGCCGTCGTCATCTATCATCACATAAGGAGTAAGGACACCGTATTGTTCATACGCATTTCCATAATCAAGAGCCAGACCCTGCTTCTGCCATGTTATGCCATCCTGGCTTGTGGCACGGAATATCCTATGCCTGTATGTTAGGCCATCATCTCCATCCCCATTGTACCACATGACATAACTGCCATCATCCAGCTTTAGGACACATGGGTTTGTTACATGAAGATCCTCGCCAGTTCCACCAATGTCAATTATAACACCGCTCTTGACCCAGGAACTGCTTTGACTCTGATCTCCAAGAATATCAACATCGATGTTTATAATATCATTTTCAATGGCTTGATCGCTTGATAAGACCAAGGGATCCAATGAGATATCCACACCCACAGAAGGTTCTGGAAGAGCCTCCACACTTATTTGGGTAATTGCCATATTATTAGTATTATCATTATCAATTGGATCTGAGTCAGTTATCTCAGCTATTATGTCATGGTCTCCTGGAACTGCTATCCAGTCAAATGATACAGGAGTGTTGGAATCTGCTGGAACAAATGCATTTGTCTGCCTGTCTATCAGATTTGCCTCCGATACTGAATCTAAGTAAATTGACACTGTGCAGGTCGCATCCTGACCGATCTTTGCAGCTGGCTTCTCAGAGTAGAAAATACGTTGATGGCTACCATCATAGCCAGTGTACCAACATTTAATGGTATCTCCCTCTATCGATATCTGGCCCATGCCCACCATGGTGGTCTCCAGAGGCGTGATGCCTTCAAGGACTATACCGGTCTTGGTCCAGGCAATACCATCTGATGAGGTCGCATGCAGTATTCTTGAGGGTCCAGTATATGGAATAGAACCAGTATAATACATATCATAGCCAGTATCTGTTGGTACGATCCAAGGAGATACTGCGGATGGATAATCATATGGTCCATCATTGTTTATAACGACACCGTCCTTTATCCAGGCATCAGATAGCTTTGCCTTATGAGCATGACATATCCTGCCCTCATTCGGAGAGCCCCAATCAATACCATCATACCACATATGCCATTCTGTTCCATCATAATGAACGTAGGGAGACCTAACACCATCTGGGTCTGCGGCAGTCCCATAATTCAATTCCATACCTAATTTCTGCCATGTTATGCCATCATCATAGGATATGGCCTTGTGAATATACGCACGATAGCCGCCATTGGAGCCTATACCTGTATACCACATATGATATATTCCATCATCATCTATAATAACATAAGGAGTAAGAACACCGTATTGTTCATACGCATTTCCATAATCAAGAACCATTCCCTGTTTCTGCCATGTTAGGCCATCCTGGCTTGTGGCGCGGAATATCCTATGCCTGTATGTTAGGCCATCATCTCCATCCCCATTATACCACATGACATAACTGCCATCATCCAGCTTCAGAACACATGGACTTGTTATATGAAGATCCTCACCAGTGCCACCTATATCGATTATAACACCACTACCGACCCAGGAGCTATCCTGGGTCCGATCTCCATTGATGCTGATATCAATAGATATGATCTCATCTTCAATAGCCTGGTAACTTGATAAGGCCAGTGCATCCAGTGACATATCCACATTGAATGACTTTAATTCACCCTGCTGAGATGATGGTATCACATTATTTTCTGGTGTAGAGGCATCATCCATCTGAACAGAGCTTACCTGTTCCGGAACTGAACTCGCCAGTACCACAAAGGATACTGTGATCATCAGGCATGCGATAGCGAAGGTCACCAAGGTATTTTTCCGGTTCATCTCAATTTCTCCTTAATTAGGGCATGTTAGAGACCATAAATATGTGTTTTTAGAAAAATTAAATAGAGTTTTTCCAAAATATAGTAGATAAATTCCAAAGTAAATTTAAAATAGTGCCGAGTATTTACTCTTAGTCATGAGAGAAAGAAGTGCGGCAATTATGAAGCATATGTCCTCGGACACATGCAATAAGATCCTACAAAGTCTACGAGAAGGACTGGATCATCCGGACGATATCTGCAAGAAATTGGGAGTTGTGAGACAGACAGTGGACTGGCATCTATTACGACTCAGTGCTCTGGGTATCGTGGAAAGGATACCCATCTCCTCGCTCAGTGGACGGCCAAAGATAATATACCGCCTATCCAAAGATGGCGAGAACATGATAGATACCATTGATGATGCTGTATTCAAACACTATTCGAAAATAAGCAAGAGATATCATGATGAGATCAAGGAACTGGATATGAAATTGGCCCTGGCGCAGATCAGTGAAAATGCTTACAAGGAAAAGATAAAGAAGCTGGAAAAGGACCTCGGCATACTGGAAGGAGCCGGGTCATCTGAATAGAACTCATTTTGATAATAATGTATAACAATTTGATAGTAAATTACAACAATTTAGATAGTAAGATGTAATAAAAATGAAAGAGAAGCCAGGCCTTTGAAGGGCCTGGCATTTATGTATTTAGGATCTTATACTAGAACTACAGCTGGATCTCGATCCCCAGTTTCTCTGTGAGTTCCTTGTACCGGTTCCTGATGGTGACCTCAGTTACTCCAGCCACATCTGCAACTTCCCTCTGTGTCCTTCTCGCATTGCACAGGATGGAAGATACATATATCGCGGCTGCAGCCACACCAGTTGGTCCTCTACCAGATGTGAGTTCCTTCTCAGCAGCCTGCTTCAGTATCTCCAGTGCTTTCTGCTGAACATCTCCAGCTAGCTTTAACTCACTACAGAACCTTGATATGTAATCCTCGGGCTTGGTCGGCATGAGCTTTAATTTCAGCTCACGTGTCATGAACCTGTATGTTCTGCCGATCTCCTTTCTACCGACACGACTGGCACCTGCGATCTCATCCAGTGTTCTTGGAACATTGCACTGCCTGCAGGCGGCGTAGAGCGAGGCCGCTACTACGCCCTCGATGCTTCGGCCTCTGATAAGATTCTTATTAACTGCCTTTCTGTAAACCATGGCCGCGGTCTCTCTGACATTCCTTGGGAGACCCATTCCGGAGGCCATCCTGTCCAATTCACTAAGGGCGAAGGCCAGGTTCCTCTCGGTTGCATTGGAAACTCGTATTCTCCTCTGCCATTTTCTCAATCTGTAAAGCTGGGCGCGGTTCCTGGTTGGTATGCTCTTTCCGTAGGAATCCTTGTTCTTCCAACCGATCTCCGTAGATAGACCCTTGTCATGGATGGTGTAGGTCATTGGTGCACCGGTTCTCGCACGTTTTTCTCCCTGCTCTGAATCGAAAGCTCTCCACTCCGGACCCTGGTCTATCAGCTGCTCATCTATTACCAGTCCACAGTCCTCGCAAACAAGTTCTCCACGATTATAGTCTCTGACCAGATGACTTCCCGAGCATTCGGGACATTCAACTACATCATCTGGGCCTTCTCTTTTTTTTGCCATGCTTACTACCCCTTTTTTTGTTCCTGAATTTGGATTCCAGCTCTTTGTCCGAGAAGATCTCATTGTTCAACAGATGCATTCTCTCGCTTTCTGGAATATCAGATACTTTTACTATGAGATATGGTGATGCGACCGGTCCTATGGTCTTGACCACATGCCCGATCTTGATCTTTCTTCTGTCAAATACCCATGTGCCAGGCCTATGTGCCTCGCTGGTCTTGACAAGGAGCTCACCCTTGTGATTCATATCATTGACTGTACCCAGGGATTTCATCTCCAACCTCATGGTCTAAGTAATTTTGGAAACCTCCCTAAGAAAAAGTTGTATATATACTTTTCGCAATCACTTATATTCTTTATTGCGATTTTCGCGAAAGGTTTTTATATCTTTCGTTAGGAGCGAATATGGATATATTGCGCAGAAGATAGTTCATTGTAGAAATAGATAGAATCCCAAGCCTAAAGACTTGGGATTTCCCTCATATCTTGTATCTACAATTCCTTCTCAGTGAAGAAAGCACTGTATGCTTTGTATGTATTGTAGATATCTGCCTTGCTCGCGATCTCGAAAGGCGAGTGCATGCCTATGAGAGCTGGACCGCAGTCAATGGTATCAATACTGTTCTCCGCGATGAACCTGGCAACAGTACCACCGCCGCCCTCGTCGACCTTACCCAGTTGGGCATACTGCCATGGGACATTGTTCTTGTTGAAGAGGTTGCGTACCTGTCCAGTGAACTCCGCCGAGGCATCGTTAGCTCCGCCTTTTCCACGGGCTCCACCGTACTTACAAATGACAATTCCGTGCCCCATCCTGGCCGAGTTTTGGGCCTCGTGGACTTCCTTGAAATTGGGCTGCATAGCGACATCGACATCTCCAGACAGGCAATAACCATTGGAAATGGCCATTTTAAGAGTGGAGTATTTGAATCCAGGGGTCAATCTCTCCATCAGCATGATGAAGGACAGTTCGAGATAATTGGATTGGGCGCCAGTTGCTCCCACGCTGCCTATCTCCTCTTTGTCGAAGAAGTAAGCGATACTCGTGTACTCTGGTGATTTGACATCCATGATGGCTCTGAAGGACGTGTAGGCGCAGGCACGGTCGTCCTGACCGTATGCTCCTATCATGCTCCTGTCCAGACCGATATCGCGGGGGTTCATTGCGGGAACCGCCTCCAATTCAGCACTTACCAGGTCCTCTTCGGTAATACCATACTTGTCATTCAGTATCTTCAAGATATTGAGTTTCAGCTTCTCTTTTGCCTCTTTCTCGGTCTTCAGGGGCATATGGCCGGCCAGGATCCTCAATTCCTCGCCACGGATCCCGTCAAAGATCTTCCTGTCGCCCTGAGCCTTGTGAGCCAGATGAGGCAGGAGATCAGATATTACAAAGGCTGGATCATCCTCGCCCTCGCCAATATTGATCTTCACTGTCTTACCAGTGGATGTGACCACGACACCATGGATGGCCAGAGGGATGTTCACCCACTGGTACTTCTTGATGCCGCCGTAGTAATGTGTCTTGAATATTGCAAGCTCTATGTCAGAGTCCTCATACAGAGGCTTCTGCTTCAGATCGATGCGTGGGCTGTCAACATGGCTGGCTACCAGGCGATAGCCATCGGTGAGAGGCTTCTTTCCAATGACCGCCATGCACATGGTCTTGTTGCGGTTGACCATGTAGACCTTGTCGCCAGTTTTCAGCTTCTTGACCTTATTGATGTCCTTGAAGCCAGCCTTTGCAGCCTGGGCCACAAAAGCATCGACAACTTCCCGCTCGGTCTTATTGACCTTCAGGAACTCTTTATAATCATCCGAAAAATCAAAAGTTGCCTTGACGGCCTTCTTGTCTGCGTCGTTCCAGTAGCTCTCTGTCTTAAGTGTTAATTTCTTCTCCAATGAGGATTCTGATTTCTTTGCCATTACCTACACCCCTGTAAATTATGTATGGTACCCCCAAGTATATAGAGTATTTATCGGTTTTCCCAAGAAAGCAGTAACGATTGTGTAAGTTGTGCAGAGAAATACAATGGAAATTAGACTGCTCTGATATGTGATCTTGAACATCTGAATAACGCAGATGTCCAATCAGTACTCAAGATCTTCATCACGGAACAATCGGCATGCGCCAATAGTTCTCAGCAAGAGTTCAATCATCACAGAATCACTAATTCCAATTCATTATTAAAATCCTTTGTATGGAATTAGTGAATCTGCTCGTGTAGGCCATATCCTATTAATGCGGCGTCATGGGCGCCGCATCACTTTGCTGATTCTTCTTACGGATACGGCGGTATTCTTTCTGATTAATTCCAATTCATTATTAAAATCCTTTGTATGGAATTAGTGAATCTGCTCATGTGGCCATATCCTATCTGCGCGGCGTTATGATCGCCGCATCACTTTACTGAATTATCTTACGGATACGGCAGTCTTTTAGTGCTGATGTTTAAAGCTTTCCTCAAGAATATCCTGTATATCAGCCAGCACCTTCTCAGCTGGCTGTCTCGCATTTATGATCCTCATACGGCCCTCGGTCTTCGCTATCCTGAGATAATTGGCTCGCACTTTTTCCAAATAATTATGCTTCTCGAACTTGGAGAGCTCCTCCCTGACCTTCAGGCGCTCCAGGGATGTCTCCGGGTCTATGTCGAGAAGGAATGTGATGTCTGGCTCGCGGATGACCGTGCTGTTCATCTGTGTTATCCAGTCCACCGAGTCGATGCCTTGCTTGGCCAGTAGTTCCTCAAGTGCCTCGCCCTGATAAGCGGTACTGGAATCACAATACCGGTCAGAGATAACTACCTGACCGTCAGCCAGCTTCTTTTCCATGTCAAGCGTATGGGTCGCTCTGTCGGCCAAGAACAAGAAAACTTCGGTGTAGGGACTGATCTCCTCGGTGTAGCTTCGGCGGACCGCCTGGCCCAGCCAGCTTTCCGAAGGCTCGAGGGTCAGGTACACTTCATGGCCCTTGGACTCAAGAATACGGGCCAGTTCTTTTGAGGCCGTGCTCTTCCCACAGCCATCGATGCCTTCCAGAGTTATGAATAAGCCTGCCATCAGGCTGGGAAAGGCCTGATGGTCAAAATAGTTTGCGATTTTATTTTGCTCGGTCGTTCCCTTTTTAAACGGCAGGAGGCATTTCAAAGCAATCTTGTCCATTAATGAGAATTGATAAATTGTCAGGAAGCCAGATTAATTCGATTGTGTATTCTTCACCAGGAATTAAACCGGAGATTTCAAGATAATCTCCGGTATTTAATTCATAGCCAGCAGGGTAGTGATCAACTAAAACAACAGTGACATTTGAATTCGATGATTCCACAATTGTGCAATTGGAATTGTGGTCTTCTGTAAATATGAATTCAGCTTGCTGGATATCACTTTTTAATCTCATCAATATTTCATCTGATTTGAATGGACCAGTAAAAAAATCATTCCCGAACTCTATTTTTGCCTCTGTTGGAGATGTCGTTTCAATACTGTTGAACCAATACCCTCCATCACCTACTGACTCATCGCTTGGCCAGAATACAATTAATAACGCAATTAGAATAACACAAACAATAATAATGAGAAATACTGGCTTCTTCATTTTGCCTACAGCCTTTTGTTCCATCCACTCACTCCCCTAACTGAATAGCGAATGTCCGGTAAAAACATTCGCATCACCTTAAACTACTTATCATAGAAGGAAAATCCCAATCACGTGTTCGCGAAGAAATGTATCCACTGGATAATCACGCCCTTCATAATTGCAGGGCTGATCTATTTCGTCATAGACCTGTCAAGTCTTGGTTTATGCTGGCTATGGCCTATCTTTGTATCGATCGGCATTTTCTTCATGATATTCTTCCGCGACCCAAAGCGCGAGATGGGAGATGGCATCGTTGCTGCCGCTGATGGCGTCATCAGGGAAATAACTGATGACGGCCAGTATCTTAATCTATCGACATTCATGAACGTCCACAACGTTCATGTCAACCGCGCTCCGCTGGATGGGACAGTGGTGGACATCCAGCGTATCAAGGGAAGCTTCAAACCTGCCTTCTCTGGGGATGCTGGCGAGAACTCACGTGTCATGATCGATCTGGACACGGAGATCGGGAGAGTGAGAATAATCCAGATATCCGGGGTCTTCGCATACCGCATAGTGCCCTACATTGAGGTTGGCAAGCAGGTGAAAAAGGGAGATAGGATCGGCATCATCAGGTTCGGTTCCAGGGTGGATGTCATATTCCCCTCCAGAACCGTGAACCACACTGTCGAGCTCGGTCGTAAAATGAAGGCCAATATCAGCACACTGGCATATCCAATAACTAACTTTCGTGAGGAGGAAAGTCAATGAGGTGGATGAGCCGTATATCCGCAGCCGATATCGTAACCCTGCTCAATGGATTGTCAGGATTGCTGGCCATCACGTATATCCTGGATGGGAAAATGATGGTCGCTTCTTGCTTCATCATACTGGCCATCGTGTTCGATGGTGTCGATGGAGCTGTCGCCAGGAAATTCGGCACTTCCCATGATTTCGGTCGTTTTCTGGATTCCATATCCGATTCTATTTCCTTCTGTTTCGCGCCCGCTTTACTGGTATATGGCAATCTTTATGACAAGGACCTCGGCAGTGCGTGGGTGAATATGCCTAATGCATTGGCTGTTGTCGCCACCATGTTCTTCGGTTCCTTCGGTATCCTGAGGTTGGCCAGATTCTCCAGCAAGGATTTCAAGCAAGGGTATTTCCTTGGATTTCCAACACCGGCTGCGGCGCTTGGCATCGTGATGTTCTGCAGTATCTTCGGAAACTCGGAGCTCAATCCCTTATCCAATGGCTTCGAGCCCAATTACATATTCGTATTCGCGATGGTACTGGCCTTCCTCATGGTGAGTGATGTACCATACCCGAAGATGAATAAGATATTCTTCGTATTGGCGGGGTTGACCGGACTACTCATCTCACTTCCATTCTTGATGTATCTGATGGATATTGACATATTCTCCACTGCCACACTCGGCAATGTGGAATTGCTAGCCGCAATTCCATTCTCCGGATACCTTATCGGAGGGCCATTTATCACAAGCTGGATGCGATGGAAAAGGAAGAAGAACAGAATTATTTGATGTACTAACAATTTGCATTCAGCATGCCCCGTCTGGATGATAGAATTATGTCATCTGGAGGGCGGGGTACTGTATTCAATGAACATTCGAGTGACAAATACCAACGTGCTCCCTATTTAGAACCCCGTCTGAGTTCAGCGATGGCCGGGGGTGTCAAACTCTCTGAAGTCCCAAAACATCCGAGTTAGGGATCAAAATCCCCACACCAAACTGGTCAATAATTTCCAGTTCTATTATATACTCAATTCCCCATTTTCGTGATATCAGGAGATAATGAAATGAACAATAACAATGAGATCGCGATAGAGGTCAAGGGCGTGGCCAAGACCTATGATAAGGACGTTGAGGCACTGAAAGGTGTGGACTTCACCATCAATAAAGGCGAGGTCTTCACACTCCTCGGCCCCAATGGTGCTGGCAAGACCACTTTCATAAGGATACTGTGCACTCAGCTAATGCCCTCCAGAGGGGATATAACGATACTTGGAGATAGTGTGGTGGATGATCCGAATGCGGTCAGGGAGAATATCGCCATGGTGCCCCAGGATGCGATGGCCTATTCCAATTTCACGCCCTGGGATTATGCATATGCCTTCTGCCTGCTGAGAGGGATGGATAAAGAAAAGGCCAAGAGAAAGGCCGAGGAAACCCTAAAGGCCGTTCTTATGTGGGATATGAAAGATAAGCCATGCCAGGAGATGTCTGGCGGGGAGAAGAAAAGGGCGCTCATCGCTGCAACTATTGCCAGTGATGCCCCGATATTGGTATTGGATGAGCCAACATCCGGCCTGGATGCCATAGGCAGACGCAATGTCTGGTCGGCCCTTCGGGACAGAGCCGCGCAGGGAAAGACCATTATCCTATCAACTCACATGATGGATGAGGCCGAGATGGTGTCTGATAGGCTGGCCATAATAAAAAAAGGGGAACTGGTCACTATCGGCTCCACCAATGAGATCAAGAAAGCAGTACCATTCAAATACAGGATCATCGCGCCTGAAGATGCCATTGACAAGACCAAGTACACCGAGGTCACCAAGATCGGCGACAGAGCGGTCGTATACCTTACCAGCGACACAGAAGCTATCCAGTTAGTGTCTGATATGTTGAAGAAGGGCGTGAATGCCGAAGCTTCCCCCGTCACACTTGAGGATGCTTTTGTCAGATTGGCTGGAGGCGACATATACGAGCTCAATGAAGAGGATAAGAAGGAGGTGAAGGTGAAATGATGGACATGAAGAAGTTCATCAGAGACACCTGGACCATCACCTGGCTCAAATCTGTTCCCGACCTCAAGCGCCAGCCAGGCATATTGTTAATCCTCATGGGTTTCGCAGCCATACCCCTGTTCTTCATCACCCTCTTTGGTGGAGAGGACATGATGGATGTTGGACTGATAGGAGTGATAGTGTCCAGCATAGGTTTCATCGGCATATCGGCATCCATACAGGACCTTACCTGGGATAGATATGTCAAGCTCAAGGAGATGGTCGTGGCCATGCCAGTGCATCCGGTGGCTTATGCACTGGGGCTTACATTGGCTGCCCTGGTATTCACATTGCCAGGAGCAGTGGCCTTCACCATTTTCGGGCTTTACAGAGGTCTCTTTGATATCACCTCGATAATCATGATGGTCGGATCATTGTTACTATGCTGGGGCGGCCTTTCCGTAATGGGATTCACAGTTGCCACTTACCTGCACAAGTCAAGCCCAAATTCATTAGGGGTCTTGGCAAACCTTCTGAGCCTTGGGTTCGTATTCCTACCGCCAGTATATTATTCCGAGACAATGCTGGAAAATGTGGGCGGCATGGACATCTCATGGGTAGTATACCTGCTTCCAACAACCAACTCCGCAGCCATAATACGATATTCCACTGGCTTGACAGAATGGGATGCCAGTGCCTTCATGCTTCACTGGGTGGCACTTGTAGTGATCCTTGTACTCTTCTCGGTCTTGGTCATCACAAAGGCCAGGTGGAGAGAACCATAGGCTTCCTGGAAACAATTAATAATGCCCCCTTCAATTCTGTTTGGAGGAGTTGAACATGGTCAAACCACCGCAGTACGAGGCAATGGATGAAACAAGGGCCTTCGAGACACCCAGAGCTTTCATAGAGGTCTTTGGAGAGGACAGCGAATATGAGCTTGAGAGAGAGGAGCCTCGCAGGGATCCAAATCCACCAGCTGGCCCAAGAGAATTCACATCATACCATGTCATGAAGGGGAATGAGAAAGTGGCCACGATACATTACAATGGCCACATATCCTGCTATGATGAGAGCATCCAGGACAAGATGGACAAGGTATCCGAGATACTTGAGAGGCATGCGAATGAGGCATATCTCAGAGTGATGGGCGGCGAACGCTGAGCTTCATTATTTTAAAAACTGCCAAAGATTGAACCCCCTCGCCCATCGTTGGACTCCTGGCGAGGTTCCCGAATAGGAAGCAATTGGTGACTGTCACTCGTAGGGTCATCGAATATAGTACCCCGCCCTCCAGATGACAGGATACTGTCATTCAGACGGGGCATGTTCGCATTCATATAGCTTTTGAACCTTACTATTTCATCAATAAGTCCATGACCGCCATCTCGGCCCACATTCGATTTTCGGCTTCGTCGAAAACCCTGGAGTTCGGAGAGTCGATTATCTCATCAGTGACTTCCTCATTCCTATGAGCTGGCAGGCAGTGCAGGAATATGTAATCTGATTTTGCCAGAGCAACGAGTTCCGCATTCACCTGGAAAGGCGGGAACACCTTGTTCCTCTGCTCCTTCTCGGCCTCATCGCCCATGGAAACCCAGGTATCCGTGTAGATGACATCCGCGTCCTTGACCGCGTATATTGGGTCTGCCGAATGCTCTATCGTGCAACCTCTCTCAACTCCCAGAGCTTTTGCCTTGGCCAGTACTTCCTGGTTCGGTTCATATCCTACAGGACAGGCGGCCACCATGTGCATGCCGACTGCGGCGCTTCCCAGTAAAAGTGAATTGCAAACATTGTTACCGTCACCCAGGTAAACGAGCTTCAGGCCTTTCAAGCTGCCTTTCTGCTCCTTTATCGTTTGAAAGTCAGCGAGTATCTGGCACGGGTGCTCGAGGTCATCCAATCCGTTGATAACAGGGACATCCGCATGTTCTGCCAATTGCTGCATGATCCTGTAATCGAAAGCGCGGTACATGATCCCATCAACATAGCGAGAAATAACTTTCGCCACATCGTACACACTCTCACGCTTTCCGACCTGGATCTCATTTGGTGATAAGTAGAGGCCAGTTCCTCCCAGCTTGTATATTCCTAATTCGAATGATACTCTTGTTCTCAAGCTGGGCTTCTCGAAGATCATACCGAGAACTTTTTCTTTCAATGGTTTCTCACCATTGCCAGCCTTCTGCTTCGCCTTCAGTTCAATCGCCCTATCCAGCAAAATATCGATCTCATCCTTGACATCCAGTATGGAAATTAAGTCGCGCTTCATCTTATTCACTCACCTTCAAACTACCAGACCTTAGAGTCTGTATGTTTTCATACATGGGCCATATACTCCAACCTCGGAGTTGATTCCTCCGAGGTATGCTGATCTTCGATGAGCATACGGCGGTATTCTTCTTGGGTATAACAGGGCTATAGAAAATACTTTTTATCAGGACACGGATGAGGCAATAGAGATCGGTGGAAGGGAAATGAAACAATTCAGTGTAGTCTGGCTCGCTTTTTCCATGCTAATTTATCATACCGATACATTTATTTCCTTAGACCTAGATTAAGCTCTAGATATGGAGGAGAGATGTGTGGGTAAATTTAGTGTATTTATTCTATCAATCATGATGGTTGCATCAGGATTTGGGATGGTTATCGGAGCAAATGTTCATTCTTCAAATACCAAATTGAGTGTATCATTTGGGGATGTGTACAGCTTTCCCGAGCACCCTTTCGGGGCCGATTGGACAACAGGGGAGGGGGGTGACATCATCACGATATATGCTCAGGCTGACATGGGAATGGATTCTATTTTTATAAGCACCGGTTTTGCCAATAGATTCATCTGCTCACCTACAGAGCCATGGACGTCAATGACACCCGTGGGAGATTCAGTTTTCATGTACCAATTACCAGGTGATTTTTTCAATGGCTGGAGCGTTTATGAAGCCTCCTCAAATTCGATGAGCTATGTATGGTTCCAACTGTACGGAGAAAACTCAACTACTTTCGAATATTCCTATTACCCAGATTACAATGCCAATGACCAGGATCTATTACCCACCGAGGTTGTTGAGATATTTCCAGCCTGGCCACCATCCCAGATAAATGTTACTAGTGTGGCTTCCAAGACAAATTTGAGCCCCGGTGAAATATTTTGGATTAATGGTACCGCTGATTATTGGAATAGCACGTATGAGCCACTGGATTTGGATCCTGGTTATGACACCTTGATCCCGGTCACCCAGACAAATGTAACAATTGCAATTAATCCCACATTTACAGGCAAGACAGATGGTAACGGTGATTTCAGCATAGCGGCCAATGCACCCGTGATTCCAGGCATTTACTGGATCAATTCAACTGTTGTTAACAATACAATGAACTACAATGGCAATCAAACAAGGAATGCAACTTGTATTTCTCACGATATACAAATTGAAGTTGGAAATACTGGCCCAGTTCACAACATTGACACCGACGAATATTTCAATGAGATACAGACAGCGATAGACGATTCAGACACCCAGGATGGGCATACAATCGAGGTCGGTGCTGGAACCTACAATGAGGAAGTTATTGTCAATAAGACACTGACACTGATAGGTGAGGACAGGAATAATACAATGATCGACGCTGGCGGCTCCGGGCATGTTGTTTACATCACCGCGAATTATGTGAATATCAGTGGCTTCACAATTACTGGAAGTTATGATACACCAATTGATTCGGGTATAGAATTGGAGAATGCGAATTACTGCACTATCCAGGATGTCAATTGCACTGGAAATTTCGCTGGCATCTATCTGATATCCTCCAGTAACAACACTATCGATAAGAACCAATTCGTCATGAATGACTGGTCTGGGAATGGCGATGGAGTTCGATTAGACTTTTCCAGCAATTATAATACAATATCAAATAACTCCATATATGATAATGGCCAGCGCGGTATTATCATTATTGATTCCAGTTCCAATACCATCTTCAATAATAATATCTCATCACATAGCTGGTATGGCGTGTATATTATGTCAAATAGTGATGGGAACATTATCTACCATAATAATTTCTTTTATAATACAGACCATGCGTATGACGAATGCACCAATCAATGGGACAATGGCTATCCATCTGGTGGAAATTTCTGGTTGGGCTTTGCCGGTGTGGATAACTTCAATGGAGTGGGCCAGAACATAACAGGATCCGATGGGATAGGGGACATGCCCTACAACAATATCATGGGTGGAATTGAACAAGATAATTATCCATTAATGAGCCCCTGGAATGGCACATTGCCTACACCAGCAATCACATCCCACCTACCAATCCGCATTAATTCCAACGCGGATTTTGACGAGGCTCACGGTGTGGCCAACTGGGGCACCGGAGATGGTACCGCTGGCAATCCATGGATAATCGAGAATTGGGATATCAATGGAACAGGATATGGATATTGCATCTACATTGGAAATACGACAGAGTATTTTGTGGTGAGCGACTGTAATTTATATAATGGGACTGGAGATTATTCATGGCCATACTTCCTTAATGTGGGTTTGTCCCTTCACAATGTTGAGAATGGAATCATTAACAATATCATATCCTCAAATCAAGCTAATGGCATCATACTTGACGACTCAAATAATAATACAATATCGAACAATAATTGTTCCGACAATGTTTGGAATGGTATCCTTCTAGTTGGGGATCAAACAAGAGACAATTCGATCAATGATAATCTGGCATCAAACAATTCAAAAGGAATATACTTATTGACTCTTATTGACTATAATGATATCTCCAATAATTCATTGATGGATAATGAAGCTGGAATTCATTTATTGGGAACGGACAATTGCTTAATTGAGAATAATACAATGTCCACGAATATTATGGGCATCTATGTAGATCAAAGCGATTCAAACACTTTCGTCAATAATCTTATCTCAATAAATCTCAATTATGGGATCATGGTCTTTATTGGAAATGGTAACTTCTTTTATCATAATAATTTGGTTGATAATTTCAACCAAGCAGA
>JAEHCO010000012.1 GCA_020697715.1 Methanobacteriota archaeon
GGGATCGCCATGAGTCATTTCGAGGTCTCGGCAATAGAGCTCGGAAAGGCAGGAAAATGGGTATTTGAGGAACCTGATATAAAGAAGATCAATGATCAATACGAATATGTCGGTAGCTATTTGATCTAATTCAAAAACAGTCTCTCACCAGGTGTAGAAGTGCATCTTGACCTCGCCATCTCCACCGAATGCCAATGAATTCCATGAGGATGCATGAACTTCATCACCAAGTTCACTCTTGAAATTATCAAAGTTTGGTGCCATGTCGATGGAGGTCCTGTTCATCGACATTCTGATATTGCCGTATTCTATCCAGAGGGCCCAATCGTATATTGGCTCCACGATGAGATTTGCCTGTATCGATATATTTTCATTGTAAGAGAGAAAATTATCAGGAGCCACATCCCCATCTTTTAGCAAATGTAATTCTTCCATTAACAGGAATTGCACACTAAGATTATTGCGGATATGGATAATATTGTAAGAGTCGATGTAGGATACCACCGGAATACTGGAACTCATCCATGCCAGCCGCACTTGGTCATTGTATTCCGCACTTTGATGATCCCTTATCAGTTCCGCACTATCTGACATGGTGACACCGATCGTCAGAAAAAGGCCAGAAATGATGATCATGATGACGAAGAACAGCATCGCGTCTAGTAAGGACATCATGCCATCATCATCCCATCTTTTACTCAATTTCCATCACCTCCATATTGCCACCACCAGGAAGCTGGCTCTGTAATTTCCATCCGCATCCTCGACAACCACTGGTGTGGATTTCGAATATACGTCCACTCCAATAGGGCGATCCTCGGTGTTTATGGGCCCAAAATTCTGTCTATCGCCATGTATCGTCTCAATGTATTCACTTCTATCCAGCAACAATATTTGATATTCGAAATGCTTCAGCTCTGGTGTGAATTGATATTTCCAATCATCGATATCTGTATTGTTGAATGCCCGCCCGTTCAATACACCTTCCTGACTCAATGTGATATTATTCCAGTTCAGTATCTCATTTGAAAAGTTATTTAGATTATCCAGCATCAGCGTGCTCTCATTGAACCTATTGTATGCCCCATAGACGATGATGGTGTTTGTTACGAACAATCCCACGGCAAAGAGAATGAATAATAATTTTGGCAGATCCTCAAAGAATCCAGCGACTCCATTATTATTGATACACAGTCTATTCTTTCTTCGCACTCCATATGATCTATTAGACCTCTGCCATCTCCTCATTTTTTGCATCATCGATTTACCTACTTTCTCTATCGAATGCATTACAATCGTAGCAGAACCATCGTTTTGAATTTCCCAGGAAGGTCAATGGTTTTTTGCATTTGGCACATTTGTTCTGGAAGTTTCCTTTCTCCAGATATTTTTTACAACTGTCGCAATACCATCTACCATATTTGCCCAAGAATGAAGCATGCTGGCCACATTTCTTACAGTAAACCTCTGTTGGATCAGTCTTGACCGCCTTGCCTCTTATGGAATAGAGATCGAGAAGTTCTTTCGACCCATGAATTTTAAATTCGACAGCGAAATTCGAGAATATATCGATCAGGTCATCCGTATCCTGGACCTTATGATATTCCCCACCTGTCTTATTCGCGATCGTCATAAGGAATTCTTCATCAACGCTGTCTCCGTAACCCAGTGTGTTGATGATCATATCTTTTCTGGGGACTATCCTTCTATCGACTATCTGAATACATTCTTCCATATTTTCAGGCTTACCATCCATCAAAAGTACGATCATCTTGTGTTTTTGATGATCGAGTTCCTTTGCCACTTCAATTGCTTTTATCAAGCCATCTTCTAGATTTGTCAGACCATGCCAGTTCTTGGCTATCTCGCCCAGCATGGCTTCGCCAAATTCCGCTATTGGGACTGCCGAGCTACAACTATGCGTCCCGTTGGGAAATTTAACAGGAATGCCCTCATCACTGAAATAGACCATGCCAAAGGCATTGTTCTGTCTCTTTATTTGAGAATAATTCAATACCGCCAAGGCCGTCCCATCAATTCTGGACACCAATTCCTTGTCGCGCATCCTTTCTATCAGAACAGTTCCATGTTTATTTGTGAATTTTGATCCGTTTGCTTCTATTATTTCATGTGTCTTATCACCTATCACCATATCCTCTGTATCCATACTACCTGAAAGGTCGACCATCAGGATACTGTCGTAACCATTCAGTTTATTGTGCCTAGTGTTGGGAGAATTCTGAATTTCATTGGATTTAGAAATGTTCCCGCCCGATGATTCTGGTTTTGTACCAATTGTATCTGACTGCCTCTTGGGAGAAGATGCAGATTTTTCCTTAGTTTTCTTACCTATAGAGAGTATTGTCGAACAATTGGTGCATTTATCTGAGTTCGGTGGATTTATTGTTCCACAGACTGGGCATTTGATCTCCTGCTCGGTACTCGGTTCTTCGATTTCTATTATTACACTTGTATTATCGGCTACCACGACATCTTCGATGTTCTTATTACCTGAAAGATCGGCCATCGGGATATTGTCATGATCATCCTGATCGGGCCAAGTGTAGGAGAAATCCTGAATTCCATTGAATTTGGCAACATCCCCATCTGACAGTTCTGGTTTTGTATCAATCACACTCAATTGAATATCCAGTTCTTTCAGGATAAAAGAACTGCCCTTTTGAAAAGCTTTATTCTTCATTAATTTGATTAAAATATTCTCTTTTTCCCTCACTCTCTGAAGAACATCACCTCTTTTCTTAGAACCGACCATATTCTCTATTCCGAGATCTAGAGAATTTATCTGGACCAGATTTTCCTGGTAGATATTCGTGTCCATCTTTGCCCCATCTTCGATTCCATTGGACAGCATTAGCAGAGAACTCACTCCCACAGTGCCAGATTCCATATCGCTTTGAACCTCCACAGTTCCCAGGATCCTATTACCTGTCGATGTCTGTGTGAGAGATATCAGATCTCCCGCATTCACTCCTAAATTTGATGCATCATTAGGGTTGATCACAATATCTCCTTTATTTGATTCCACAATGCTAAGTTCCACCCATTACACCTCTTATCGTCCCGATAGGGATGATTTTATAAAAATCTTAGGGAATTGATCATATTTTCTGTAATTGATATCATTTCATACACTGGCCATAGTAATTAACAATAGTAAACTTTTAATACTATACTATTAGTAATAATTATACCTATACGAAACAAATATATACATTCTTAAGGTTTCATCCTTGTGATATTATGAATAATCTAAGAACTAAATTTAGTATCCATAAGGGCTTGAGGGAAGATAATGGTGGCGTACTTGGCCTACCACTAAATCTATTGATCATGGTTGTGATTGCAGCTGTAGCGATAGGAATTATATTGTCATGGATGTTTCTTTTGACACCGCCTCTGGAATACATAGAGGTAACACCGACAATGGTCAATGATGTTGGCACTGCCAATACATCTTTTGACGTAGAGATCATCGCACACAATGACAAGGGAACAATGAGTGGTTGTGAGATAACTATTGATGGCGCAGGAATAGATATGAAAGCTATCACAGGCGATGATGGTTCATACACATTTGTAGGCGTCACACCTACATTACCCCCGAACACGAACTCGGATTTTATCCAGGTTACTGTGTCCGGTGGCGGTAATGTTGTCACTCAAAGTATCGCAGTGAACAAATGAGACCAATAGACAGGAGGGGGATGGAGGGATTCCCCCTAAACCTTCTGATAATGTTCATTGTCGTTGCCATGATAGTTCCAATATCCTGGAATTACCTCGAGGTCTATTCCACGCGGCAGACCCAACAAACAATAGATACTCAATTGAGCTACCTGGAATCAGCAGTGAGAGAGGTGTACTCCATGGGTCCCGGAAACTCAAGGGTGGTGGACATGGATATACCAGGAGGAGTGGTGGCCGATCTGGAATATATGCGTATTGGCGGAGCTCCGAATGACGTATGGTCTAATCTATCCAGCTTCAGATACAGCATCAATGGCGGCGCGGAACAGTATTACATGATCACGGATCCCAATATCGCGATGGTGAATATGACGGGAGTTTTGGAATTCAGTGAAGGACACAAGAAGATAGAGGTCCGAACACTGGATGAGTTAGTTGAAGGAGATCTTGATGGAGATGGAGCCAAGTATTCGTGGGTGGTGGAAGTGAGACTGGTCTATTAGATGATTAACAATAAGATTCAGATAAATAATTAATGAGATGATAAAATGGGACGAGGGATTGGAAGAGACCGGGGAGGTATCGAAGAGATACCTATGAAATTACTCGTTATCATGGTCGCTGTGGGCTTCATTGTCCCAGCAGCATACCATGGCATGAGTGTGAATGCACAGAATCAGACCAAGACTGATTTGCAGGATGCTATGGACGAGCTGGTGACCGCCATACGTTTTGTATATGGTCAGGGTACATTGGAAACAAGGGAGGTCACTCTCGATCTGGGCAATTCAAGATTTTCCGATCTTGGACCTATAATAATAGGAGATCGGATAGGAGAACATCCTGGGGTTAACCAATCCACAATATCGTACAAATATGGGTCTGCGTGGGAGCATGTCGTTGTCACTGATCCGAACATCCCGATAACATCTCCAGACAACAGTGCTCTGATATTGGATGGGTATGATAAATGGGAGCTCGTGATCCAGAAGGACACGATAGGCTTCACAGATTTTGTCGTTGTCAGGGTCAAGGGCCAGGAAGGCGAGGTTCAGATGCCAGATCTGTACGTGGGCTCCATTTCGGTTCTCAATAATCCAATAGAGGGTGGCTATGAAGTGGATGATGATACCTGGCAGGAGTATAAACCCGAGATGTTAACTCCTTTTGTCCCGCCCGGATATTCACTTTCTGCTGTCATTAAGAATATCGGTAACCTGGGCACGGATGATCCGGATGCTAAATGGAACGATGGCATAGGTGAGGATGATGGAGTTATAAGAGTTAGATTTATTGATTACATAATTGATAAAAATGAGACCAGGCAGATAGGGGAACCAGTAATTATCACAAATCTCGCTCCAGATGAGGAGATCACGATCACGGCGGATCAACCATGGAGGGTGGTGGATTATCTGTATAGAGACTGGGCATTTGATAGAGAATTGCTTAATAGGAAGATAATCGCCCAGGTGGATTATATCGAATATGACATCGATGTGGAGAACCAGACGAGCAACATAATAGGTGGCGACAATATTGATGAGATCGATGGGGAGAATAATAACAGGGAGTATTTGCACATTGAGATCCCCCCAGTGATCAATTCGGTAGAGGCTGAGTATGATGATCCAGATCCTGGAATAGGAGTATTTGTCCAGGGCATTGAAGTGTTCAATAAGTTCACCATAAATGCGACCGATGAGAACGGTTTCGTATGGCAGATCCTCATGTGGTACAATGGGGATGAACTTTCCATTGAGGTACCTGCGGATTGTGATATCCCCACTCAGGTGCTCATGGAAGAAGCTCGAAGGGGGAACTTCTTCACGACCTACATCGACATGGGTGGAATAAATGGAACTTCCAATCTCACAATAGCCGCGATTGACAATGCAGGTGTTGGAAGTGACCCTTATGAAACCTCTATTTACATAGAACTCCCACCACGCTGGATGGAGAACACTGATGATCCGACAAGGGCGACTACCAGCAGAGAAACTGGAACACAATCTCGAACCTTCACACCCAGTACATCCGGGAATGCAACTGGGGGTAATGGTCCTGTCAAAGCCCAATTGAATTATTTCACATTGATATTGGAGCTTCCTCAAACTCTCAATGATGGTAAGAAGGCCGATGCTTCAGGGGATACACCATATGTCAGTGGTCAGGAAAATAAACAATCTGAGAAGTATGTGTTGGAATTAAAGATACCCATAGGTGGCGAGATATCTTTTGGGAAGGAGAAAACATTGGAATCGACAGTCATGGGCATGGAGGTCACAGGCACAGCAGGTGTTGAAGCTTCTGTGAATGTTGGATTTCCAGATATTGAGATCAATCTGACCAAGATATTCGACCTTATCAAAGAAGGGAAATACCTGATAACTAATTGGAAGCAGTTCGGCCCTCTTCTCAAAGATGTGAAGGTCAATGAAGGAACGGTTCTGGAAACAACAGTTGGTGAACTGTGGAAAAAGGTACTGAAACCTGATAATGTGGCTGATTTGATGAATGCTCTCAATCAGACGAGGAATGCGGCTGAGAACGAGTCCGCAAATACTTCATCGGATTATAGTGGGATCACAGATGCTATATCCAATATTGTAGAGATAGTTGAGGAATATCAGGCAACCTTCGAAACCCTGAAAGAAGTTTGGGGCACTGTCATGAATATTGCTGATAATCCGGCAAGCTTACTGGATCTGGTGAGTTTCGAGGCTCGGGTGTACGCGTCCCTTGAAGTTATGAGGGAATGGCAGATATTCAGTGCCAAATACCCCATATTCCCTCCATTTGTCATGGCATCTGTTGATGTGAGCGCGGCTTTTTCAGCAGTGGCAGATACAGAAGCAAAGATATCAGCAACTTTGTCAGGTGTTAAATTTGGTCAGGTTACAGCCACATTCACTCTGGGTCTTGGCCTATATTTAGTTTGCGAATTTAATATAGGAGTGAACTTCGGGATAGCCGGAGGTGGAATGTTTGGAAGAATAATCGGAAATCCGAATCTTGCTTTGACAACAGGATTCACTTATGACACTCCGACTATCGGTATCGATGGAACGACAGCTGGTGGTTTTATTCCTGTTTGTAATGGTGCCCTGGACGTATCCCTGATGGCAGAAATTGGAGCTTACGTTGAATTCCTGTGGTGGAGGAAGGATTGGACCTTCTACAAGGACGTTTTCCAACTTGGCCATTGGAGTTTTGATGTTTTCGAAGGTACGACGGAAATACCCCCAATATATGTTCCACCCGAGCAGGATCTGGATGCGATGGCAGAAAAGGATGGTACTATAAACTTCCCCAGAGGTCCGGCAAGTGCGACTTTCGATGGCAAGACCATAGTCGTGACAAGTAAGGATCTCAACAATGATTTCCTAAATCCTAATTATCAGATACAGGCCAAGGCGGATGGCCCGGCCATGACCCCCTCTGATATTCTGACGACCAATAATAGGCTCAAGGTCGATCCTAAAGTCATATACAACCATACTGGCTCAGCATTCGTTGTCTGGACAGAAGCAGTGACCAATCAAGATCTAACATCCACCACCATCGGCCTCACGAATTTCATGAACGATGCTGATATTCTGTATGCCATAATCGATGAGAGCAATGTGGTGATATCAGGACCCGATCCCATTTATTCAAAACCAGCTGGCACATCTGATATGCAGACCAGCATGGTATTGGCGAATGATGACAATATCACACTAACGTGGATCTCTGACACTGATGGTGATATGATGTCCACCGGTGACCAACGCACGATGTTCTCCATATGGAATGGCACCAATTGGAGTGCCCCCGTGGTCAAGTTCTGGCATGCTAGTTTCCATTATGATAACAAGATGGTCAATTTGCCTAATGGTGATATTATGTCCACCTGGATAAGGGATGGCGACGAATATTTCAACACAACACATGACCAACAGATCGTCTATTCTATTTACAATGGCACCAATTGGACGGATTACAAATACATCACGAATGACAATCTCAGCGTGAAATCAACCTCCCTTGCGATAAATGGTGACAATATAATTCTTGTCTGGCATGCTCAGGATTGGGAATTCGACAGTTATATAAGATACTGCACCTGGAACACTGTCACGGAGACCTGGTCAACCATCGAGTTGGTCAACTACACTACCAGGCCAGTGCAACTCCCCCAGGTGGTGGTGAACCAGGATGGTTTGGCCGCTGTAGTGTGGAAGAACAATAAGATAATCGATATTGACAATGTGACCTATTCAGGTATTTATTATTGCACTATCGATCTAATGAGCGATCGGTTGTGGACGAAGCCAAGGCTTGTGGCCACCACAAATGCGCATTTCCTTGATTTCAATTGCGATACTGAATTGATAGAGAGAAATACCATAATCTACACTTATAACAACCTGACAACTCCTTATGATAGGAGCACGGAGGAGCAAGTGTCCATCAATATCTACTTCAGACCAGATATGGGGGTCAGTGCACTTTCTGTGAATGGGAATCACTCGAATATCATCGCCAAGGAAGACGAGATCGTCCAGCTAGAAGCCACGATACAGAATACAGGAGACCTTTTCACACAGGCCTTCAATGTAAGCTTCTATGACGGAGAACCAGAGGCAGGAGGTACATTGATCGAGAGTGTTCCAGTATCTTCCATTGGCCGTTTTGATATGGTGAATGTTTCCATAGATTGGGAGGTGCCTGGTGGCATCCATAATGTGTTCGTCATTGCCGATCATGAGAATAAAATCTCTGAAATTGTCAAGAACAATAATAGGCTCAATTGCACCATCACTTGCCCGATAGACCTTTCCATAACCTTTGATAATATTGATTTGGATCCAGAGTATCCCAATCAAGGCGAGACCGTGACCATCACCGCCATGGTCAGGAACGTGGGCTACACTTCCGCCTCTTTTGTCAAGGTGGAATTTTATGATGGCGATCCGACCGTGGATGGCAAGCTATTTGATACAGAGACCATCAGTTATCTGGATATGGATGAAAACGCGACCGTGACCGCTTACTGGGTCGCGGATCTGGGCGCTCACGAGCTCTTTGTATTCCTCAATATCAGTGATCTGATACCAGATAACAATTTGGCTTTCAGGAGGGTTTCCCTTGTGACTGATATATCTATAAAAGATATATCAGTAAATCGAGCTCTCATAAATGAAGGGGAGAAAGCAACTGTTTCTGTAACTCTCCAGAATGATGGAAAGGCCGATTCTGATTCTGTCTTCGTCAAATTTTACACATATGACGACTTCATCGATGGTAAGTTCATATCACTCGATCATGGAGAAACAGGTTCTGTTTACATAGAGTGGCAAGCTCCGGTGGGGAATTTCCAAATATATGCCGTGGCCTTCCCAACAGATAATATAATGGAGATCGAGGAATCAGAGAATAAAAGGTCAGTACATCTGGCAGTTCTTACTTCCAAGGATCTGACCATTGGCATGATACTTGCCGAGCATGATAACGGCATACTGAACATCACGACCAATGTATCAAACATTGGTCATGGTGACCTGACAGGAGTGGAGGTCGATCTTTATGGTAGTTATGATGCAGGCAATGACACATTGCTTCATTCTTTCAATATCACGAAGATGGATGAGTCCTCCCAGTACCTTTTGTATTATGAGTGGGCGGCTCCAGTAGGGACAAAAACAGTGTATGCCACCGTGGATCCGATGGATCGCATAAGTGAGATGGATGAGAATAATAATCAAGCATCTGAGAGATTGGATTTTGGAACCTGGGCAAGTGATGATGGCCAGGATACAGATGATGATGGAACCATAGATGCAGTATATGCAGTGTCCATGATCGGGATATTGCTATTGGTATTAGTGGTATTGGCCATGTCCTTTATCAAGAAGCGTAGAGGAGATAGGGAAGAAGAGTAATCCAGGAGTGATCATTATGGCAAAGAAGGCAGCTGAACCAAAAAAATCGACAACGGATAAAAAGAAAGTCGAAGCATTTTGCAATCACAGTATTGAGACATCCACGGTGGAGATGCGTCTGGTCTTTGATTGTAAGGAATGCCCAGTGGATGCAGATCTGAAAAATAAACAATGCCTGAAAGGTGTGTTGTCCGCATTAGCAGACAACTACAATGCAGACAATGTAGTGCTGAGCGATTATGCAGAATTGAGGTACTCGGGACAATCCATGAAGATGCTGAAGACCCTCATAGATCTCTCCAGTGAGATCGAGAATCTCTCATTACGGAATCCTCCCAGGGAATATTTCAGCGATATCAAGAGCCAGGGTGTGAAGGATAAGAGAAGAGCTACTTGCAATAGCTGCAAGGCCAATCCCCAGGTCATCTTCTCGCGTATGAAGAAGACTTTATTGGAGGATATTGAAATATTCTACAATGATTTCCTTATCTCATCTAAAGCTGTCAAGCAAACAAGAGCGGCTGAATGCCAGGCTTGTGTCAAGACCACGGAAGAGGCCCTGGTCTATGTTTTCAATCTTACTGAAGAGCTCAGAGCCTTCCTGTATTATGAAGGATTCAGTGTGGTCATATAGGGGTGAAATGAATGGTGAAGATAATAGGTCAAGAAGAAAAGGAACCTGAAGACATTGACATAGACGATGATGATGAGAAAACGAAAAAGAAAGGTGTGAAGATCATCTCATCCGAAGAAACCGAGAGAGTGGCATCTCCCGAACCTATGATCGAGGCTGAGATTATTGACGAGCCAGTAATCATGGAAGAGCCTGTATTTGAGCCAGAGCCAATTCCCACTGCCCCATCTTCCGAGCCTATTTATGAGGAGCCAATCCCCGAACCAGTGTTCGAGACTCCAGAACTAATCGAAGAGGAAGCTCCTGGACCGATGATCGAATCCACACCCAGTGAAGCAAAACAAACAGGGATGACAACCCTGGATGATGTCATACTCTCTCTCGAGAACAAGGGACCGCTTGCAATAGATGCAAAGCGAGTTCACCGGGCCATGATCGTGATAATGGAGAAGTACCATGACCTTCGTCCTGGATTCTCTTATTCATGGGTGACCCCAGAACCTCCAGAGAATTCCAAAAAGATACTGGAATATAAAGTGCAAGATGCGCTCGTGAGCCTGTGGCTGATCAAAGATTTCACTTATTCTCATTATCATATCAAACCTAAGGAATACTCACTCCCCTCGGACCTCATGAAACTTATCCATCTTGCCAAGATAGAACTATTGAGGAACCGACCAAGACATATTCAATTGGATAGGCCAGGTCAGGCTAGGCTATATGTGGAGAACTTCGGAAAGAAGATCCTATACCAGATAGCGAACAAGCATTCTATCAAGATAGGAAATACACCCGAGGAAGAAATGAAAGTCCTGGATGATCTCACTTCGGTATTGGCCAGGTACACGGTGGGTCTCGGACTCTTTGAATATTTCCTCGAAGATCCATATATGCAGGATATTTACGTCGATGCCCCAGCTCCGAAAAATCCCATCCATGCCAGCATGGGTGGTCTCGCAAACAAAGAACTTTATGACAAGTTCGTTACCAATGTGATCCTGAGCAATGAGGACGTGGACAGCATGGTGTCCAGGTTCAGGTACGAAAGTGGCAGGCCATTCTCCGAAGCCATGCCTGTACTGGAAACTGATCTTGTCCAGCACCAAACCAGGGTGACAGCCATTGGGAAACCATTGAGTCCAGATGGCATAGGCATAGCTTTCCGAAGACATTCCACTGATCCCTGGACCATGTTGAAGCTTATTGATAATGGAACTGTATCACCTCTTTCAGCCGGCCTTCTCTCCTTCCTAATTGAAGGACATTGTACCATGCTGGTATCTGGAAGTAGGGGTGCTGGAAAGTCTTCGCTTCTTGGTAGCCTACTTCTTGAATTCCCTACGATACAGAGGATATTGACCATCGAGGACACTCTGGAATTGCCAGTTCCAGAGATGCAGAAACTAGGCTATAAGGTTCAGAGGATGTTTGTCCAGTCCACTCTTGGAGGAAAGGGTGAGATGACTGCTGATGATGCCTTGAGAACTTCCTTGAGATTGGGCGAATCCGCCCTGATACTAGGAGAGGTCAGAGGCCAGGAGGCCAGAACCCTATACGAGGCAATGAGAACAGGAACCGCAGGATCATCGGTCATGGGAACATTCCATGCGGATTCTGCAAAGTCCACCTTTGAGAGAGCGACCAGTGATATGGGCATACCAGCGACATCCTTCATGGCCACTGACATCATAGTGGTCCAAACACTGACACAATCCAAAGGTTCTCAGAAACTATTGAGGCGTTGTACCCAGATTGCGGAAACTGCCAAGACATCTGACGTTCCTGGTGAATTCAATGATCTGATGATGTATGATAGCGATAATGATCTGTTGATGGAGACCGATGTGTTCAATTACAAATCTGAACGTATTGGGGAGATCGCTAGGAAATGGGGCATATCCATGGAGGATGCTTTGAATGATATCAGGGTCAGAGCCAGATATCGATTGGATGCGGTCGAATATGCAAGAGAGCATGATAAACCGCAGCTTTTGAAGATCGAATGGGTCGCACGCATGAACAACAAATATTGGGCACTGCGTGAGAGTGCTATAAGTGATGGAGATCTTAATTTCAATAAGATCCTGGAACAATGGAGAAAATGGTTCCTGGAAGGTGCCAAGTATGCATGATGGTAAGGGATTGGAAAAGGATCTGCCACCCTATGGTGCATGGTATATTTCATTGTCAAGAAAAATATTGAGGTCAGCTGGCCCATCTGAAGCCGATAAAGATAAGAAACGCGAGGAGACCAGAACTGCCTTTGAGAATGCTGAAACTATAGCCAATGAAGCCTTTGAGAAGGTGAACGAGGCCAGGATACGCGGTGATGACACCACCAGGGAATTCCGGAGTGCGGAAGCGAAATACAAGGAAGCCAAGAAAAAGGTCGAAAAGGCTGAAGCGGTATTCAAACAAGAAAAATTTCGAGCCTCTGTAGATTTCTTGAGTTGGGATATTGACGAATTCGATGTTTTGGCACTCAGTCAGATAATGACTCTGATAGTATTCGCCATAAATGCTGTAGCGACAATTCCTATATTCATTATTTATGGAGCCAGCTCCCTAATGTACACCATACCCTTTGTTTTCATACTTCCTTTGATCGTGCTGGGATTTTTTGCTACATATCCTGAAAGCCTTGCTCAAAGGGTTAGGATACAAAGCCTTGGAAGGGCACCAGAGGCCATAAATTACCTTGTGATGTCGATGCGTCTTTCACCCACATTGGACAAGGCCATTATGTTCACTGGCAATCATACAGATGAGCCATTGGCATCTGAATTTAAAAAGCTCACATGGGATCTCATGATGAGAAAGTACAATAGCATAGAGGATGGACTTGTTGACTTCGCATCCAGATGGGGGCAGTGGAATGAAGATTTCCGTAGAGCTTTATACGCTATCAGGACAGCCACATTGGAACGGACAGAAGAAGGCCTGAAACGCACACTTGATAAGGCGAATGACATAATCCTCACTGGAACCAAGACCAGGATGGAAGGCTATGCCGCTTCTTTGAGTGGACCAACCATGATAGTTTTCGCTCTGGGAGTATTACTTCCATTGATCATGGGCTCCATGCTCCCTATGCTTTCAATGAACATGGGAGATATGATGAACTTCGATGCAACTGGCATAGAGGATACCATGTCCGGAGGTGCTAGCGTGGAGGAATACAATATTCTACCTATCGTACTTCTGCTGGATGTAGTATTCCCTGTCATCACTCTTGTTTATTCATATTATGTTCTTGGTAATAGGCCAGGAACTACGAGTCCGCCCGATATAGCATCTCCATTCACTACCAAACAAAAACGCTCTATTGGAGTTACCGGGGTGATCATCGCTATAAGTATTGGAATGCTGGGATTACCAGTGGTCTATGAAGCGATAGGTATCGATATATTCGGTGTGACACCGATAGTTGTCGGTATCGGGGTGGGGGCATCCTTCTATCTCGTGACCACGACCAGATATCAGAAGAAGAAGAGAGATGAAACCAAAAAACTCGAATCAGAATTCCCAGATGCTTTATTCCAACTGGGTAGTCGTATCTCCGAGGGTGAACCATTGGAATCAGCTTTCCAGAAAGTTGCCGACACTCTCAAAGGTACGATGGTGGCTGAACTTTTTGGCACCATATCTTATAATTTGAAGATGACAAGAGCGCCACTAAACGAAATTTTGTTCAATAGGAATATAGGCGTTCTGAGGAACGTGCATTCAAGGACAATAAGAGCCACCATGGAAACAGTGGTAGAAGCAGTCCAAAAGGATGCTTCTACAGCTGGCCAGACCATCGTCACCATATCCAATTATCTGAGGGATATGATCCAAGTTGACCAGGAAATAAAGAACTCTCTCAGCTCAGTTGTTGATATGATGAAGACGACCGCCATACTGTTCTCCCCCATTGTCATGGGCATAACTATCGGGCTTTATTTCATGCTATACAATCAATTCCAGGATCTGCCCTTCACATCTTCAATGATGGATCCATCTGACTTCGTACTGATCATAGGTCTGTATCTACTGATGGTGGTAGGGATAACTGGGTATTTCGCCGTGGGAATTCAGAATGGCATAGACACGATCGAGGCAAAGTATTCCATCGGAATATCCTTGCCGATCGCAGCCATCACTTTCTCGATAGTTACAATTCTTAGTCAATCGTTAATGGGAGGTTAGATAATGACACAAAGGGTCATATTTGGAAGAACAGACAAGGACATTGATAAATACGGCATAAGAGGCTGTGGCTATCTGGGTAAGATAGTCAGCTACCCAGCTGGGCGCTATGAAGAGATGGGCGAGGTTCAATTGGATCTGGCTTTTCCCCATTGTATGCTAGTTATGGGTAAGCGAGGTACCGGAAAATCATACACTCTGGGTGTCATGGCCGAGTCCTTCGGCATGATGGAAGCAGAACAGAAAGATCGCCTATCTGTTTTGATAGTCGATACCATGAGTGTCTTCCATAGCCTGAAGACCGCTAATTCCAATGCTTATGAGGTAGATCGTTTGAAGAGCTTTAATGGCCTGACGCCAAAGGGAATGGGTGATTATGTACACATCCTCATGCCGGAGTTGGCAATAAAGGAATTGGAGAAGGCAGGACATGATGTCCTCTATGATCAGGTCTTACAACTCCCTCTGCATGAGATAAGTGTTCAGGACTGGCTGGATTTATTCGGTCTTACTATAACCGATCCTGTTGGCACTCTTTTGATAAAGGTGATAAGGATCCTTCAGCATAAGAATGAACCATATGGCTATGAGGATGTTTATAGGGAGATCGATAATCAGAAAATGTTCGAAGGTGAAGGAACCAAGGACAGTCTGAAGGGAACGATCCAAATGGTGGAGGATATTGGGGTATTCGGTAAGGAAGGAACACCCTTTTCCAATATTGTGAAAGCTGGTCGTATGACCATTTTGGACATAAGTTATCTGGGACGCCTGGGTGGTTTTGATATACGTAATTTAATAATCTCAATCATAGCCAGTCATCTCATGCGGGCTAGGACCCTATACACCACATTGGAGATGCAGGCTGAGGCAAATCTCATAGATGAAGAAGTGGCCAAGGATATCACCAAGGAACATCCTTTAGTTTACATGATGATAGACGAAGCCCATCTTTTCCTCCCGAACAAAGGCAAGACCATCGCCACTGATGCTTTGATAGATTGGATCAAATTAGGGCGACACCCTGGCCTTTCATTGATATTGGCCACTCAGGAGCCTTCTGCACTTCATCAGAGTGCGATAAAGCAAGCTGATCTGATTATCGCCCATAATGTCACTGCCGCACCGGATATAGAGGCTTTGAAGATGGCGAAGCAATCATACACATCTGGAACCAAAGACTTCGACAGGCTGGTTTCGACAATGGAATTCCGACGAGGATTGGCTGTCGTAATGGATGATAAGACCAGGAAGATGGAGCTTGTCTGTGTTAGACCAAGAACCACTCTCCATACAGGGCTTGATGCTACATTGTTCCCTCGGGAAGACAAAGCACCAACTTCTGAGGGAAAAGAAGCTGCTGGTAATAAGAAGAACAATTCGTCTTCCACAGCAAATGATTCAGACTTCGGTGATCTCTATGGTAAGAAAATAGGTGACAATTGATGCTGGATTTCGTCCTTTCCAAGATGACATGGCTTATAACTTCGATACTGGTCATGTCATTCATTGTCGGCTTCTATCAGATACAGGTTGACACCATAGATGAGAACATGCTACAGGGTGCGACCCATGAAGTCGAGCGTGTGATCAAAAGATTGGATGGGATCAATGGAGAGATGAATGTCAATTTCACCTTTGACAGATATTATTCTTACCGTTCGTTCTACCTGCCTGGCAAGGTCGGGGGCGAGATCTATAAATTCTCATTCTATGAGAGCTATATCAGAGGCACGTCTCTTTCAGGAGATATCGACATACCCCTGCGATTTGGAACCAATATCCAGCCACTGCAGATGGGAAATCAGACCAATGTGGAATTGAATGAACTTCTTGAGAATCCACAGGAATCCTATGTGAGCAAACTGACAGTTTATTCTAATCAGGATTTTGGAGTTGCCAGTCGTTATGTCGAGGGAGAGGGCTACAAAGTATTCGTATTTTTGTTCACAGACACGGTATTCTATTCTGCGTCTGATGATGATGGAAAGCAATTACTGTATGGGAGCAGTGAGGCTCCAAAGATCAATAATATCACAGCCACACCAGACCCCCAGGAAATAGATAATATGATGAACATCACATTGGATGTGAAAGGCGATCATATAAGCCGTGTATTCCATTCCATCAAGGATCCCAATGGGGAAATAGCGACCACGACAATGATAAAGGGCAATGATACAGAGTATTACTATGAGACCAACTGCACCATGGTTGGTGAATATTCATATAAAGTATGGGCTAGGGATGTATTTGGCCGTATAGACTTCACAGAAGACTGGCAGACATTCGATATTATAGACACTATGCCACCATTTTTGTACGATGTACTGATAAATCATAATCCTCAGGAAAGCGGCGATAGGGTCATATTCTACGTTAGTGCTTCAGATGCCGATGCGGTGGAGAGTGTTTATGTAAATACCACTGCCCCCAATGGTGCTAAGAGACATTATAGCATGACCCCCACCACGGGAGATCGATGGACATTCAGTGTAGAGCTGATAGCCACTGGCGAATATTTCTACGATTTCTCCGCTGTTGATCCATCAGGGAACTGGAGGGTCATAGTTGGTTATTCATTCAAGATCGAAGATACTATTAAACCATCGATAGTTAGCTTCGGAGCTTCACCACTTTCCCAGATTGTGAATAAATCTGTATATTTCAATGCCACTGTAATGGACATCGTGGGCGTGAAATCCGTGACTCTCCAGGTATCTAGGCAGAACATCGGAATGTTGCGTGTCAGCGGCGACCTGTGGTCCATAGATAGGTCCTTCTCCAAGGTAGGAACTTACATCTATGTCATTGTCGCCCTGGACGATAGCGGTAATACAAGGACAGTTTCCGGAACAGTGAATATCACCGATCCTTAGAGTGAGTACCCACTCCAAGGGAAACCCCAGGGCTTTCCCGAAACTCATTTAAATACATATATCGCATTAATCAGTATATGAATGGAAAGATGAAGGGCTTGATAATTATCACCATAATAATGATAGTACTTGGCGTGCTGGTCAATCCCATATTCCCAATAGGATTTGGGGCCCTGCTATTACTAATTGTTTGGAACTCCATAGATGCATATGGTGGAAATCCACACAAACAAAGGATGAAGCGAGATGGGAGATCCCCCCTCTATAAATCCTCCTACAGAATTAATGAAACAAATAAGAATGTGGAAGAAAAAAAATCAGGTGTCAATTCA
>JAEHCO010000013.1 GCA_020697715.1 Methanobacteriota archaeon
CCAATCCCGAGCCACGCAGGGACGGGGTTACAAAACGAAAGTCATATAAGTGAGACTTTCGATTCACTTGCGAGGGAGAGATTATTACCGAAGGAGATGTGCCGTTAGTGGATAATCAGGTAGAAAATCTATTTACTAATTATAGTGAAAAACAATACAGAAAAAAAGTACTCCAGCTTGTTGGTGTTACTTCACTTTTATTATTTGTATTATTAATTGTTACATATGTTCATATTTTTGAAGAGGCTATTTTATTCCTTTTGGTTTTAGTGTATATCACAGGGTTTCCCTGGCTTATTGTTGGTGTTTTAGGAATATTCCATACTTCAAAATTACAGATTACAAATGAAGGAATTGTTTTACCATTTAGAGGGATAAGCCAGATATTTAAAAGAAAGAAAAATATGCTTAGATGGGAAAACATAGATTATGTTAAACTAAATGACAAAACACCTATTCCAACCATAATAATTCGCTCTGAAAAAGAGATGTATGAAGTAAATAAGGAAGAAATTTATGATATTGATTATCTCAAAAATATTTTTGTAAAAAAGGATATTGAAATAAAGGATGAGCCAGCAAAAGAAAATTGGTGGAAGATGAAAAATGAAATATTAATAGATGAAAAGGTGTATAATGAGGTATTTAGATTAATATTATTGCGTGCTCCAGCCTACACATTTATGGCATTATGTTTTTCATTTGGAGTAAGTGCTTTAATAATGCTATTTAATGATTCAATATGTTATGTAGCCTGGCTAATACTTTTTATCATATCTGGATACATCTTAAATGATGAGTTATTTAGAGCACCGAGATACATTTTGATTTCCAATGATTCTATACAAATAACTACAATCCGTAATAAAATTTCAATTGATTTTAAAAATATTAAAACATTATCTCCAAATTATAAACCTTTTTTAATAAGGTATGATAACAAAGAATACAAATCAAATAGATTACACCCAGATATAATAAAAGTGATAATTTCACAATATGATAACTGGAAAGCCAGCGCTTCGAGCAGGTAGGAGACGGCCAGCGGAGAAGCGCAAGGTTAGGGGAGGAAGAAGGCAAGAAAGGCACATCTCCAGGACAGGGAACGACCGAGCTTCCGAGGAGCGAGAACGCTTTTGAGCGACGAGTTAGGATGCCTCGCCGGAGGAGACTGGCTAACGCAGTTCCAGGCGACGCACGGGCGCGACCCGAAGGGCGCGATCCCGAGCCACGCAGGGACGGGGAGGTTGTGATGGAAACGATTTTAAGTAACGTTTCCTATTCACTTGCGAGGGAAGTGAATAGTAGTGAAAGGAGATGTGCCGCAAATACCATTGAATGATATCCCTTCAAAATATTCTGAGGAATTTTACAAGCATGCCATATTGTATTTTGGATATGGTATACTCTCAATTATAATTGTCTTAGTATGGTCTATAGATGTCAGCAATAGTGGTGTTAATACAGAAGGTCTATTAGGTGTATTTTGTATGTTATTTTGCATTCCATCTTTTATATTTATTATAGCAAGTTACCATTTGCTAAAAGAGAATTTTAATGGCATACTGGCTACTTTAATTTCAATAGTAACTTATGTAATCTTCTGTGGATATTTTTTATTCTCCCCTTGGAGAGATATATCTGATAACACTCCTTTATTCTTATTGATAATTGTAATTCCATTAATATTTTCTTTTTATTTGATGTTCTTAGCAAGGAAAATGTTTTTTAAATATTGCAGAAGTAAATCTGAGCAAGGGAAAATCATATCAATCAATAAAATAAAACTTGGCTTTGTTTCACTATTAATTATATCTGGACTTATATTATTTGAGATTGAACGCAGTTGGATTGGAATATTATTAATGATAATCGGTATTTTTTCCTCATATGGAACTATTAAAGAGAAACAAATTGATAAATAAATATTAGCCAACGTCCCGAGCAGGGGGGATTTTCGCAGAAAATTGGGCCAGCGCAGGGACAAGAGGGTGGGAGTGGGCACATCTCCGTCTATCTTCTAAACGACCGAGCGGAGCGAGTACAAATTATTAGCAATGAGCCAGTGGTATATTTGACGGTAGCGACCCGTGGATGCCCCGCTCGTAGATTTTCGTCCTGTTAGTGACGAGAGCATCCAGAAAATCAAGAGTTGGGACGACCAACGGGAGCCCAATCCCGAGCCACGCAGGGACGGGGTTACAAAACGAAAGTCATATAAGTGAGACTTTCGATTCACTTGCGAGGGAAGTGATTGAACAAAGGAGATGTGCCAGTTAAGAAAATAATAGTTATTATAGCTATAATAGCTCTAATTATTCTTTCCGCTATTTATCTCGTAAATGTTGATGAAGCAGATGATGAATATCATGGTGGCTCTTATTACGAAGGTGTGAGAATTAATATGATACTTTCAGACACTTACATATTGTTTAATGATTTAAACCTAACAGAGCCACACCTCAACAATCTGACAAATGAAACATTTTCATTAATTATTGAAACTGAATCGTCATCTGGCAATCAATCAATATGTTATCCATTTACAGGAGTGAAAACAGCTTATTCTTCAGGAATTCATCCCGTCGGGTCTTATAGTCCAGGCATAAGTTATCTTACCCATGAAACAAATGTAATATATAATTTTACAATTAGATGGGATATTAATTCAACAGATCCTTATATACAAAACCTATCATTATTAGGATCTGATAATCTGATTAAAGGATCATTCTTTGTTGATTCATCTTTTGCCACTAATGCTTCTGTTGAAAATCAGTATATTGATTTGTGTACTGTCGTGAATGATAATAACTCAGGCATAATTATCAATTTACCATTAAACGTTAGGATTAAGATTCGTCCAATGATTGTATGCGTAGATTGATTTTGTTCGCTCCGAGCAGGGGGTTGGCGAAGCCAAGGGCCAGCACAGGAGCGAAAGGGCGGGAATAGGCACATCTCTAGTACCAAGGAACGCACCGAGCTTCGAGGAGCGAGAACGCTTTTGAGCGACGACTTAGGATGCCTCGCTCGAAGGAGCTGGCACATCGTAGATGGGCAGATCCTGAAGAGTTGGGACGAGCAAAGCGAGCCCAATCCTGAGCAACGCAAGGACGGGGTTACAAAACGAAAGTCATATAAGTGAGACTTTCGATTCACTTGCGAGGACGACTGGCTACTTTTAAAAATAATGATTTAGTGAGGGTGATAATCAACGGAGTTGTTATCAAAGATAAGAATCATTATTGATAACAGTGAAGTCCGAGCGGAGCGAGATCTATGTAATATTGACGCGAGCGACCCGTGGATGCCTCGCTCGTAGATTTTCGTCCTTTTATTGACGCCAGCATCCAGAAAATCAAGAGTTGGGACGAGCACAGCGAGCCCAATCCTGAGCAACGCAAGGACGGGGTCAACACAACGAAAGTCATATAAGTGAGACTTTCGATTCACTTACGACTGACTGGCTCTTATTATTTTATCAACAAAAGGAAGGAGTGGAGCGTGTACAATTTATATTCATTAATTATTCAGAACAATTGACGCAAGCGACTCGTAGATGCCTCGCTCGTAGATTTTCGACAAGTATTCGACGATCTGGCCAGAAAATCAAGAGTTGGGACGAGTGCAACGAGCCCAATCCTGAGCAACGCAAGGGCGAGGAGCAATAATGCGAATGTTTTTTAAGTACCATTCGCTATTCACTTAGGCAAGCGTAGTCATGCCCCCGTTAAGAAGTCTGGCTATATAGAAGTGGAGGAAATATTTGACTGAATTTACATCTGAAGGAACATTTGTAGCCGTTTTAGACATACTGGGCTTTAATGAAATTGTAACAAATACAAAACATTCTGATTTGAAAGAAATATATGATAAATTATTTTCAGATAATGTAAAATTTTCATTAGCAGTTTCACAAATCCAGTCTTTAAAAATAAAATATGAAATAGATGTTCGAAGACAGGATATAACTATGCTTGATATTATGCAAAATGCTCTGAAAAAGGATTTAAAAGAGCCAGCAATTCATTGTATTTTAGTTTCTGACAGTATTATTTTATGGACAAAAGAAAGTGAATATCATGAATTTTTAGATTTTGTCTCATGCATAAGTTATCTAATACACCATTCATTTAAAAATGGCTTACCATTGCGAGGAACAATAACATATGGCCCTTTAACTGTCAAATATCCTAAAAAAGAAGATGCTAGCTTCCATGAATCAACATGCTTTGGCCTATCAATAACCAATGCTTACAAAAGGTCAATTAGACAGAACTGGGCTGGATGTGTGTTAGATGAACATTGTGTTGCAAAAATCAATAAAAAACAAATTCCTTTCCCAGCAAGTGCAAATATTAAGGAATTTAAAATGTTATCTGTGCTCGATATTCTTACATCTTTTGATTTTCTATTAAGATACAAAACTCCATACAAAGATGGGGCAGTAAAAAATGAATTTGTAATAAATTGGGCAATAACAAATGAGGATTTGCATAAAATAATATTAAAATCTTTTACTGCACATGGTAAAAAACTAAGTGACTGGCCAGCTCAAATGAAATGTGACAATACTATAAAATTTTATGATCATATTATAGATAAAAAAAAGCATCATGGATAAATAGCCAGTCCGCTCCGAGCAGGGGGGATTTCCGCAGGAAATTGGGCCAGCGCAGGAGCGGAAGGGTGGGAGTTTAGGTAAGCCAGACTAGTAGGGGGCATGACGTAGCGCGGCCTGGAGCGAGTTTGTTTTACATTCGACGCGAGCGACCAGTAGATGCCCCGCTCGTAGATTTTCGTCCTTTTATTGACGCTGAATCAGAAAATCAAGAGTTGGGACGAGCACAGCGAGCCCAATCCCGAGCCACGCAGGGACGGGGTTACAAAACGAAAGTCATATAAGTGA
>JAEHCO010000014.1 GCA_020697715.1 Methanobacteriota archaeon
TTTTTTCCTCTTCTTCTATGCCTCGTGAAAGTTGTATGATATGATCTCTATTGAGAACCCAGTAATGGATCCTCCATCTTTTGCCTTTTTTGAGGGTTGCTTCTTCATTATCTGTCTTGAGCAATTTGACATTTTCCATCTTATAGAACATATCCCTATCCTTGGATGTAAGTTTATTATCAATTATGACCTCTCTGAATCCAAAAAAGCTCATTATATGCTCGGCCATTGCCATTACCTCTTCGCTCTCTGGGTCCATGTCGAATGATTTTGAGATCGCGATTCTCATATCTTCTAAAGTTACGATTGCCAAGCTGCCCCTCGACTCCTATAAACACCTATATAAATAAAATGGTATCTATTGGATAGTATCGATAGATATTATGACTGGACTATGATCTGGCAGATATCTTGATGAGGAGGGCTTTAGAGTCTGATTCAATATCTTGACTCTGGAACTCCTGGCTTAGAACTTCTCACCAGTTAGGCGTTCGTGTAATTCTGCATACAATAAACTGGTATCCTTGATCATTTCCTCAGTCAATGCAGGAATTGCTGGTTCTTCTTTTCCAGCATCTCTGGCATCCATCAGTTCTTCATAATAACCTGTGTTCGTGTAGTATTTTCTTACGAACTCTTTGCTCCGGTCAACAAGTTCACCTTTCTTGTATTCATCCATTTCCCAGAATCTATCTTCATCTGCAGTTCCAAAGGTATCGATGAGCATTATCTTTCCATCATGATCCAGTGCGAATTCCTTCTTTCCATCCACGTGGATAAGCCCTCTCTTCTCGACCTCTTCCTCTATCTTTTCATCTATATGGAGAATTATGTCATAGATCTCGTCCAATTCCTCTTTTCTTATTCCGAACTCGTTCATGGCCTCTTCTACTGTTATAGGGCGATCATAGTCCTCGAACTTGGTCGTGATCTCTATAAATGGAACTGGGATCTTCTGCCCATACACTGGATCGCCTTCTATTCCAAGTATCTTCTTATCCACCTTGCCTTTTTCCAGCCTTCTCCACATTGAGCCTGCCAAGTAATGCCTGCATATGAATTCCAGAGGGATTATGCACCCTTTCCTATCCTCGAGATCCTTCAGTGTCAATACCTTTCTAACACCTTTCACAAGCATCTCATTGGGTGAAAGGCTCTCTATGAAATGGCTGTTAATGCCCATGTCTTTCATCTGATTGAACCAGTGCTCTGTTGTTCTACAAAGACTTTCCCCTTTTCTTGGGATCATTGAGGGTATCACCTTGTCGAACACAGATATCTGGTCGGTGAACTTGAACATAAGAACACCTGGCTCATAATCATAGACTTCCTTTACCTTTCCTCTAGCTATCAATTTCATTTGAATCACGACAGCTGTATCTTGCATCTATATCATAATATTTTGGTCGAAACTATCAAGCTCTAAATAATTGAATAAATTCTGTGTCGAGCTTGAAAGTTTCGATTATAATCGTTAAGCCTTCGACAATTTTAAGAAGCAATTCGGTTTAGGGTCTGACATAACGGTAGGTGAATGAATTGACAGATTATACAACATTGTTCTCAAAGCGAGCACAGGGAATGAAAGCCTCTGAGATAAGGGAATTGCTCAAGGTGACCCAGAATAAGGAAATTATCTCCTTCGCGGGTGGATTACCAAGTCCAAAGGCCTTCCCGATCGAAGATATCAGAAATATATGCAATAAGGTACTGACAGAGGATGGAGAGGCAGCTCTCCAGTATTGTGCCACGGAAGGTGTGACCAAATTAAGAGAAGCTATCGCCCAGCGCATGAACGTTAAGGGCATGGATGTCACATATAAGAACATCCTCGTGACCACTGGCTCACAGCAAGGCCTCGATCTGATAGGCAAGACCTTTCTGAACACTGGTGATACAGTCATAGTCGGCGCGCCAACATATCTTGGTGGGACCAATGCCTTCAATTCATACAGAGCTAAGATGGAAGGCATCAAGCTGGATGACGATGGCATGAACCCTGACCTTCTGGCAGATAAGCTAAGGAGCTTGAACCTGCATGGAAGCAATCCGAAATTGCTCTACATAATACCAAGCTTCCAGAATCCATCTGGTGTCACACTTCCAGCCAATAGGAGGAAGAAGATACTGGACATCGCTCATGAATACGATGTTCTTATCATTGAAGATAACCCGTACTCCGAGCTTAGATATGATGGAACTCCTCTTGATTCAATATATTCCATAGATAAAGAAAACAGGACAATTTACCTGGGAACTTTCTCCAAGGTTCTATCACCAGGCCTTAGGATAGCCTGGACCATCGCACCTCGAGAGCTCATGAATAAACTGATAATAACCAAGCAGGCCTCTGACCTATGTTCCAATACTTTTGGTCAGTATATGGCATATGAGTATCTTGCTCAGGGATTGATAGACACCCATATCGAGAAGATAAAGACAATATATCGGGAGAAAAGAGATGCCATGCTGACCGCGCTGGATAAGCATTTCCCGGAGGGTACGACATGGACAAAGCCTGAAGGCGGTATGTTCATCTGGGCCACTCTTCCAGAATATATTGATACTGGTTTGATGATCGAAAAGGCTATTGAGAACAAGGTTGCTTATGTCATAGGTGCGGCATTCCATGCAGACAGGAGTGGAAAGAACTGCATGAGATTGAATTACACCTATGCATCCTTGGATCAGATAGATCTTGGCATAAAGAAGCTGGCTGACACCATAAAAGATGAGATCAAGGCACATGAGCAGAAGCCTGATAGCCAGTACAAACCGGATGAGAATGGTCTGATAACTGGAGTCTGAAATTACAGAGATGTCTCTTCAGTATTTGATAATGTGGCCGTGTCCATATCGGCCACATCCCCTTTATCTTCTTCAATATTTACTTTCATGGTTCCTTCTGGATTATTA
>JAEHCO010000015.1 GCA_020697715.1 Methanobacteriota archaeon
TCGCAGAGGTTTAAAATCTCTGCGTTTATTCAAATATACATTAATGGGCTTACGGCAACCGTCTACTCTTATTGGCAATGCAAGGCACCGAATTTTATATTATAGGGAATGCCGACGATAAATATTCGAGGCGGGGTCCTTACCCATAAACACCTTAATATTCCATGAAGCCATCTTCTGGCTCCATGAATATCAAAATTCTCGGAGGAGCCAGCGAGGTCGGGAGCTATGCCGTACTTGTTGAGGATGACGACATCAAATTACTCGTTGACAATGGATTGACACCCTCAAAACCTCCAAAATATCCAAAGAAGCCACCAGCGGTGGATCTCGCATTCCTAAGCCACGCCCATATCGACCACTCGGGCATGATACCATGGCTCTCCATGGAATATGGTAATGATGTTATTGCCACGGAGCCAACAATAACAGTTGGGTCCATGCTCCTGGAAGATACGGTCAAAGTATCCTCCTCGGAAGGATATCCAGTACCCTATGAGAAGAGAGATGTCAAGGCCATGAAAAGGCATTTCCAGGTTGCCACCTATGGTGATGTCATTGACGTCGGAGGATTGGAGGTCGAACTTCATTCGGCAGGACATATTCCTGGATCGACCATGTTCGCCATACAGGGTTCAAAGAAAGTGATGGTGACTGCTGATATCAATACAGTGGATACACATCTCGTAAAAAAGGCTGAGCCAGAGAAATGTGATGTCCTGGTCATGGAAAGCACCTATGCGGGGAGAAATCACCCGCCCAGGGACGAGACCGAGAAGCAATTCATAGAAAAAATCGGTGAGGTCATCGACAGAGGAGGATTGGCAATAGTCCCGTCCTTTGCGGTTGGACGTTCACAGGAAATACTCATGATCCTCATGGATGCTGGGTTCGAGGTATGGCTGGATGGCATGGGAAGAGCAGTTGCTCGAGAGTTCCTACCATTGAAGAAGTATCTGGGATCTGCAAGTGACCTTAGAAGGGCGATGGATCAGACCAATATGGTCCGACACAGGGATCAGAGAAAAGAGGCACTGAAAGGCCAGGTCATAGTGACTACCAGCGGTATGCTGGATGGGGGACCTGTGCATGAATATCTGAAGGCCCTGAAGGATGATGAGAACAGTGCGGTTCTGCTTACTGGCTTCCAGGTAGAGGAAACAAATGGCCGTTCACTTTTGGAGAATGGTACCATCAAGCTTTATGGTGTTGAAACGACCATAGATTGTGAGGTTGGATTCTTTGACTTTTCAGCCCATGCGGATCATGATGAGCTGGTCAAGTTCGCCAAGGCCTGCGATCCTGAGAAAGTCATACTCACCCATGGGGATGACAGAGAGAAGCTTCTGGAAGATCTGAAGGACTTCAATGTCATACTCCCGATAGAGGGCGATGATATACCTTTGGATTAATACAAAGATTTATTAGGCCTCGAGGAATCACGGATTTGGTTCATATGTCAGGTAGAAAA
>JAEHCO010000016.1 GCA_020697715.1 Methanobacteriota archaeon
CATTATATTTCTATTAGATTTCTTCCAACATGCATATGATATAATTATAGCCAAAGGAGAAATAATGAAGCCAAAAATAACATAGCCAGCAGAAGGAATTGGATTATTGGTTATCTCATATGCAATTGCAACATATTCTCCCATCATTATTGGATGAATCAAGAAAGATATTACACCAAATATTAATGTCAAAATACTATATTTTCTAATGTCTGGCTCTTCCCCATTTGTGTGGTTCTCGATGTGTATCACCCTTCGCCCCAAGTGAATCGAAAGTCTCACTTATATGACTTTCGTTTCTCTCTCCCCGCCCCTGCTTTTATCGGGATTTCTCCGCCCGTTGAATATAGACTGGTTGGCTCCGAAACCTTCGATTTTCTGGACACTCGCGTCGTTGTTAGGACGAAAATCTTCAGGCGGGGCATCACGGATCCCCTCGCGTCAAATCTTTTTGAATCATCATTGTTGGGAGAATAAACTCGGGGGGTCGCTCACCATGCTGGCTCGCTCCAAGTGAATAGCAAACGTTAGTTAAATGCGTTTGCATTAGAGCTCCCCGCCCTTGCGTTGCTCAGGATTGGCCTCCCTTCGGTCGTGCCAACTCTTGATTTTCTGGATACTCGCGTCGTTGTTAGGACGAAAATCTACGAGCGGGGCATCTACGGATCCCCTCGCGTCAATATGTCTGAATAATCGTTGTTGAGAATCTGTACTCGGGGGGTCGCTTCGCCATGCTGGCTCGCTCCAAGTGAATCGAAAGTCTCACTTATATGACTTTCGTTTTGTAACCCCGTCCCTGCGTTGCTCGGGATTGGGCTCGTTTCACTCGTCCCAACCCTCGTTTTCCTGGACGTTCGCGTCGAATCCAGGACGGAAAACTTCGAGCGAGGCATCTACGGGTCGCTCGCGTCGTTAGTAAGATGAACTCGCTCCAGCTTCCTCGCTATGCTGATAAAACGTTGTGTGCCCTACTCCCACCCTTGCACCCCTGCGCTGGCCCCCTGACTCATTCTTCGCCAGCCCACCTGCTCGGGGCGCATATTATGGGTGTTGTATTTGAAACAATTCAAAATGAACTTCAGCTAATGTATTATAAAATTTCTTTTCCAGTTCGGTTATTGTGGATTTTTTCACGTAATTATCTGATGCAAATTTATCAA
>JAEHCO010000017.1 GCA_020697715.1 Methanobacteriota archaeon
GGTAGGGGACGGCCAGCGGAGAAACGCAAGGTTAGGGGAGGTAGTTAGGAGTAGGGCACACAACGTTTTATCGTCGAAGCGAGGAGCTGGCCGAGATCAATGACCAATTGACGTAAGGCCCCGTGGATGCCTCGCCCGAAGTTTTCCGACAGATCAGTGACGTGAGTGGCCAGGAAAACGAGGGTTGGGACGAGCGCTATTCTTTGATGTAGTCCAGCGAGCCCAATCCTGAGCAACGCAAGGACGGGGAGGGCTAGACACAAATCCTTTTATCGGAGATTTGTGATGTCACTTGGGCAAGGAGAAAAGCCAGACTACTGGCTATATCTCAACAATGGCTTTTTGACGCAGACCGGAGCGAGTTTATTTTACTAGCAATGATTATTCAGATCCATTGACGCGAGCGACACCGTGATGCCCCGCCTGAAGATTTTCGTCCTAACAACGACGCGAGTGGCCAGAAAATCGAAGGTTTCGGAGCCAACCAGTCTATATTCAACGGGCGGAGAAATCCCGAAAAATGCAGGGACGGGGAGTGCTAATGCGAATGCTTTTTAAGTACCATTCGCTATTCACTTAGCGAACGGAAGAGTGACCAAAAACAATAAGCCAGTAAAGGGATGGCCGTCGTAGAGGTGGAAGATGATCTTCGGATTTGCATTAGCCTATTTGTGTTTCACAAGCTTGATTGCTATTACAATCATATTTCTATTTGGAATCAAATATCTACAAGAGAAAAAGATCAAAGATTTCCTTTATATTGTTATCGGGACCATTATCTTTGTTATCATTTTTTTGGCAGCTGGCTATTTCTTTATCTTTACATGATAGCCTGGAGGCCATCCCGTTTGTTTGGGCACTCTGAAGAGAAGCTGGAGCGAGATTATATTACTTGCACTGTGCCAGTGCAGAATGCGACGCGAGCGACCCGTGGATGCCTCGCTCGTAGATTTTCGTCATGTATTTGACGCTCGATCAGAAAATCAAGAGTTGGGACGAACGAAG
>JAEHCO010000018.1 GCA_020697715.1 Methanobacteriota archaeon
TTCTAGTCTTAGCACGCATACCATTGATAGCCGCACCAAGGTCGTAAATCTCGGGATCGCAAATCCAAAATCTCTTGACACTCTTTGGCATGCTATCGAGCACTTCCGGCATATCATCAAACATCATATCTAGACCAAGCTTTTTGGCCAATACTCCCTTCCACTTGTTAAACTTATCTCTTTCATACGGGAAATGGACCTTGGTGTACTTGATCTTCATAGCACGAAGCTCTTCATATGTTTCTTCTTCAATGCCAGGACGGTAAGTGATAATGTGTACTTCATGGCCAAGTTTAATAAATGTTTTGGTCAATACCGCAAAGAATTCTGGTAATTCCGTGATTGTGCTGTCGAGATCGATTCCTATTTTCATTTTTTACTCCTCCTTTACACTTTTATATCGTGCCTGGTAAAGGAATAAATTATTCAGAGGAAGAAATCTCTCTCGCTTCCTTACGCCATTCCTCCACCACATCTTTGTAATCTTTTAGACTATGGGGAGCATGCTTTTCTATTTCACTGAAATCAACAGGAAGGTCCGGATTCGTAACTAGGGCACTCTCGATCGACAAAGATCGGATCTTGAGCTTATTACCCTTGCTAATAAATTTAGCGCCAATTATGTTATAGTAGGGGTTATCCTCATCCCTAATCAGGACTTCACCCTGTCCATCCCAGTAAGCTTGTGTGAACTCTACAAAATGTATATCGTGGTTATTTTTATCGACCACTTCCAGTTCTCCGGAAGGGTCGGCTTCTTGCAATTGTCTGATTA
>JAEHCO010000019.1 GCA_020697715.1 Methanobacteriota archaeon
TATATTATTCTTATTGATCATATAGTAATTTGACTCTAGAAAATATAGGCCATAATCATTGCCATATATTGTATTGTTCTCTATTATACCATACGATGATTGGTATGGGTACATGGCGCTATTTGTATTGTTTATTATGCAATTTTCGATGGTAACATTATCAGCCTGGAAGACAGATATTCCATCATTTCCACCATGACCCCCATAATGGCATATCCTGAGCCCGGATATATTTACATGATTCAATCCAGACTGGATGGTTATGACAGCATTTGATCCATCACCATTTACCGTCGTGTTCAATGGATTCTCACCGATGATAGTGATGTTCTTGTACACCATCACGTTCTCATTATAGGGGATTCCGCCATTGCTCTTCACAATGATGATGTCGTCATCCGAGGCCACGTCTATCGCAGCCTGGATGGAAGAGTAGTAGGCCACATTACTTGGATCCACCACCAATGTAATGGCACTCGCATTATTGGATACAAATGGCAAAAGTCCAGCAAAAGCAGACATCACTAATAGAAAAACCAGAGTAATCGATATACCCTTCTTCACATTGCTTGGCATAATTGTTTCACTTCCACGACCCATGATATGTCACGTCCTCTCCACAGACAAACTCCTGGCACATGGTTCGAGTATGGCCAGTAGAATGATATGATATTCTATTGTATCTCTTTCTATAATATATACGTTTCTTAACTTCATATATAATCTGTATATTATGGTGTATTATAGTTAAACATATAAGATAGAAAATTC
>JAEHCO010000001.1:0-682138 GCA_020697715.1 Methanobacteriota archaeon
TGGTCACAGAGTGCTTCCTATTCAAAAACCTCGCCTGATACAATGATATATTGATGAATAAGGGCGAGGATGTTCAAAAAATAAAAGCGCTGAGGAGGGGATTCGAACTCCTGGGGGATTGCTCCCACTGGCTCTCAAGGCCAGCGCCTTAAACCGGGCTTAGCTACCTCAGCATGTTTGCGATTGAAATATAAGAGCGCGGGGAGGGGGATTCGAACCCCCGAGTTGTTACCAACACAGGATTAGCAATCCTGCGCCCTACCAGGCTGAGCTATCCCCGCACCTGCTGAGAGGGGCTAATATTATCGAATTAATAATGGTTGCGCATATTGTGAGTCTTCGACATCTATTTAAATCAACTTGGCCTTGACCACCCGGGAGAAATAGATATGGCAAAATTATTATGGGAGCCAACAGAGGAAAATATCAAGAAAGCGAATATGACCAGGTTCATGGAATTCGTGAATCAAAGGCGTGGCACGAATTTCAAGGAATATGATGAATTATTCAACTGGTCCATCAACAGCATACCTGACTTCTGGGAAGATATGTGGTCCTTTGGAGACATCAAACATTCCAAAGATTTCGACACCGTTGTTGATGATCTTGGTATAATGCCAGGCTCCAAATGGTTCATAGGCGCGAAAATGAACTTCGCCGAGAACTTACTTCGATTCAAGGATGATAGGTCCGCGATAATATTCAAAGGTGAGGACAGGGTAGACAGGACCATCACCTATGCCGAACTGTATGATGAGGTCGCGAGGTTGGCAAAAGCTTTGCGCGATATGGGCATCCAGGTGGGAGATCGAGTGGCAGGGTTCATGCCCAATATGCCAGAATCCATAATCGCGATGCTCGCGACCACCAGCATCGGTGCGATATGGTCTTCCTGCTCCCCGGATTTTGGAATAAAAGGAGTGCTGGACCGCTTTGGCCAAATACAGCCCAAAGTTCTCTTCACGGCCGATGGCTATCTTTACAAGGATAAGGAGTTCAGCTCTCTTGAGAGAATTGCAGAGATCATTACAGAATTGCCTTCTGTTGAAAGGATAGTCGTGGTTCCATACACGAGACAGGCGCCCGATATCAATAGCCTTCCAAATGCCATGATGTTGGATGACTTCACTTCCAGCGAGCAGGGACTGGGCATCGAATTCCAGCAGCTTCCCTTCGACCATCCGGTTTACATCATGTACTCATCAGGGACAACGGGTGTGCCAAAATGCATAGTACACGGTGCTGGTGGAACTCTCATCCAGCACCTTAAGGAGCTTATTCTTCACACTGACCTGACCAGGGATGATAATATATTCTATTACACCACATGCGGCTGGATGATGTGGAACTGGCTGGTGTCATCATTGGCTGTCGGAGCCACCATCATGCTCTATGACGGGAATCCATTCTATCCAGATCCATACGCGCTCTTCAATTTCGCAAAGGAAAAGGAGATGAACGTTTTTGGAACTAGTGCGAAATATATCGCATCGATCGAAGGGGCAGGTGTGAAACTGGAAGAGGGAACATTGCCTTCTGTAAGGGCGATGTTATCCACTGGCTCTCCATTATCCATCGAGAGCTTTGAATACATTTACAGGGATATCAAAAAGGATCTGGTGCTATCTTCGATCGCCGGAGGAACCGATATCATATCCTGTTTCACCCTGGGAAATCCAATATTGCCAGTCTATGCCGGAGAGCTTCAATGCCGTGGTCTGGGTATGGACATAGCGGCTCTGGATGATGATGGTGAACCTGTATTCGACACACAGGGCGAGCTGGTCTGCAGAAAGCCCTTCCCATCAATGCCGATATATTTCTGGAATGACCCGGATGATGAGAAATACAGAGCGGCTTATTTCGATACATATCCAAATATCTGGCATCATGGCGATTATGTGGTCGTGACCTCAAGAGGTGGAGTGATAATGTACGGAAGATCCGATGCAACTCTTAATCCTGGAGGCGTGAGGATAGGCACTGCGGAGATCTATCGTGTCGTGGAAAATATGGTCGAGATAGAGGACAGTCTTGTTGTTGGACAAGACTGGGATAATGATGTCAGGGTGATCATCTTTCTAAAAATGAAAGATGGCTATGAGCTTGATGATGAACTGATCGCCAAAGTACGCGGCACTATCAGATCGAGCACCACTCCAAGACATGTGCCGGCCAAAGTGATCCAGATAGCCGATATCCCATACACGATAAATGGGAAAAAGGTGGAACTCGCGGTCAGAAAAGCAATACACGGCAAGGAAGTGAAGAACAAGGACGCTCTTGGGAATCCAGAGGCTGTGGATCTATACAGGGATCTCCCAGAATTGAAAACCTGATGATGAAGTTCATTCAATGGTTACTTTGACAAGTCCTTTGCCAGCAACACAATCAATATCTTCATGTGTCTTGATGATCTTCAATTTCCTCTTGGCGTCAAGGCCAGGCGGATAGCATAATAGATAATGTTCACAACCCCTCTCAATACAACTGGCAGTTCCATATGTGACAGTGGAGCCTTCTATCGCCTTCTTCTTGTCCATGATGATATCAAAAGGCAGTTTCTCTATCTCAACTACCTTGACACCATCCTCATGGACAGTGCATTCGTGTTTTACATCCCTTACTCCGACTATCTTGTAATGACTGCCCTTATCAAGATGAAAACATATGTTCTTGACCTTGCATACCTTACATTCAGATAGGGGGCCTAGAAAGATTATCTCCGTACCCTTCTTTGCCAAATTTACTCCAACTACTGTCAACATACCCATTATATCACCATCGTGGTCTTGGCCAATCTTTCTGCGGCATCTGTGGTCATTCCCTTGTAGCCCAATATGGTGTATCTCTCGGGCTTTATCTCATGGGCTTTGACCAAAGCATTTATCACATCTTCATTCGACAGACCAGCTGCCTTGGCGGTAGTGGGAGCTCCGATTATCCAGAGAGCTTCCTTGATACTCTCCCAATCTCCACCATGAAGATACATCATCATTATGGTTCCCAGTCCACATTGCTCACCATGCAGGGCTGGTTTCTCGCATATCATATCAAGAGCGTGGGAGAACTTATGTTCTGATCCACTTGCTGGTCTTGAGGATCCCGCAATGCTCATTGATACACCTGAGGATACAAGCCCTTTGACCACGGTCCAGGATGATTCCTCCAAACCTGGCCGTATATGAGATGCATTCTCTATGAGGATCTTGGCCACCATCTCGGAAAGTGTGGCGGCATAACTACTATAATCTTCATTTCTCAGCCTCTGGGCCAATTTCCAGTCCTTGACCGCTGTGAGGTTGGATATTATATCTCCACAACCGGCCGCCAAGAGCCTATGCGGCGATTGTGATATGATACCCGTATCAGCAATGACCCCCAATGGAGTATGGGCGTCAAGTGACTTCTTAACACCATCCATTGTTATCGAGGCGCGGGATGACACAATGCCATCATGAGAGGCGGCTGTCGGAACACTTAGAAATGGAATTCCAATATTGAAAGAGGCGGCTTTGGCAATATCAATTGGCTGTCCTCCTCCCACTCCAAGGGCGAAGCCAGCTTTTCCTTCAGTTGCCAATGAACTAACAGTGTTCACAGTATCGCCATCTGCGGTTTTTATCGTGACCATATCTATATCAAAGCCAACATCCTCCAGGAGATCCTTCACTTTATCTCCTGCAATGGATCTGGTAGTCTCATCGCATACCAGGATACCCGAATCTTGCAGGCCGAGGTGTTTACAGACCTCGGGAGCCTCATCAAGAGCATCGTGGCCGACCACGACCTCTCGGGGCAATTCCATTCTTTTACTCTTTTCAAAACCAGACATGTGCTTCGGAACTGACAAAGGTCTTTAAGGATTTATAGTTGTGGACATTGCTTTATAAATAAATGAAGAATGGCTGGGCTATTAATTAAGCCCAGCTTATCACTTCAAACCTGCTTTTTTCATCAACATTTGCTTAAGCTCTTCAGGTTTTGTCATCTCCAATCCAAAGAACTCGAAGAACTTTGGCGTGGTATTGAGCATGATATTACCTTGAGCTCCACGCTCGGCGGTTATCAACCTGTGCTTCTTTAACTCATCAACATGAGGGTTAGCTGGCCGGCCTATCATCTCCACCAGGTCCTTCTTCTTCATTGGCTGGTAGTACGCGATGAGTGCGGCTGTTTTTATCACCTCATGGGGAAGCTCACGTTGTGCCACTGTCTCGGTGGATTCCTTATATTCCTCCCTGAGCTGTAGAACATATTTCGAGCCTATCTTGGCGATCTCAAGACAGGTATTTCGATTCTTGTATGATCGAGAGAGCTTTTTGAGGGCAGAGCGAACTTGATCCACTTCCAGATCACTGGCTCTCGCTATATCCGGAACCGTCATCAGCTTACCGGAAGAGAATAATATTGCCTCAACGACCTCGACTTCTGTCAAATCACACCACCGCGAGTTCTTCTAGGCTGATGCTTTCATTATCTGTCGACTGTGGCTCGGCAACCAGGCTGTCAATTGATTCTGAAACATCAATATCCTGTTCCATTCCAATTATTGGAGCAGTGTCCTCGATGTTCTTTATCATTATCTCGCCATAAGGTAATCTTTTCTGGGAAAGAGATATCTTCTTCATCTTGGCCAGGAACAGGGATGATACAAAAACACGAACTCGATCCATCGGATCTCCATTCCATACCTGCGTAATTGGAATTGCGTCTTCGTCACAATTACATATCCTCTGCCACGTGATGCTGATATTCTCTTCCAGATTTTCCAGGTGAAGGTTATCGGATACACAGAAAGGAACTTCAGGCTCATCAAAATGCTTGCCTACCAATTTTCTAAGCTCTATTTCCTGGCGAGCCTCGTCAAAGGCCTCCAAAAGCGACATGAGTGAAACTTGACGTGTGGCTGTATTCCTCACAGCCTCTTGGATGAGAGGAGCCTCACATTCCAACACGGTCTGGAAATAACCAGCGCTTGATGGCTCTTCAGGCTGTTCCATAATATCCCAACCATCGAAATAATACTCCTCTTGTTCTGGCTTTATATCCGCATCCAGAAGAACTTTATCACTCTGCATCTTGAGAACAGACCAGGCCATGAGAATGAGTCTTCCAGCGATTATGAAATTGACATCCTCTTCATTGTTAATTCTCTTCAGATATAATTTGGTGAATTCAGCAAGGTCCAGATCCCAAGGATCGAACTTACTCTCCATCACCAATTGGAATGCAATAGCTACTGCTTTTTCAATAGGATCTTCGATCACCACATGCATGCCTTCATCCAATTTATGGAGTAAAGACACATAATTGTCTATGTCCAGATCCTCATCATTCTCCTTTATTATTGCCTTGTGAAAAAGCAAATGGTTCAATATATTCTCTGTGTCGTATTTCATTCTATCCCATCCCGTGTTCTGTATCTATGATTTCATCATCAATGTCATCCTGGCCAGGTGCATCTATCTGGCCAGTATTGCCCATATCTTTCTCGGCATCCATGCCACCCTTGATGTCCTTCAGGCTTCCCAGATCGACCTTCATAATAACTTTGGATATTCCATCGTTCTGCATTGTCACCCCTACTAAATTAGAGGCCTCTTTCAATGTCACCTCACGAAGTGATATCTGAAGGAATTGCGCCCGCTCGGAATTCCTCTTTATCATCTGCGCGATATTGCGTGCGTTTATGGCATCGAGGTTTTGATCGACCTCATCAAGAACGTAGAAAGGCGATGGTTGGTATCTCTGAATTGCGAATATGAAGGACATGGAAACCAGACCCTTCTCTCCACCAGAAAGCGCTTCCAATCTATGCACTTTCTTTCCCTTGGGTCTGGCCTTTATCTGAAGACCACCCTGGAAAGGATCTGCCATATTCTCTATAAGGAGCTCGGCCTCTCCACCATCCGAAAGATCAGCGTACACGTCCTTGAACTTCTCATTTATACCATCGAAGACCTTCAGAAGCCCGGTCTTCTTTTTCTCTTTGAGCTCGCCGACAAGTTTTATCAATCTCTTTCTCTGGTCTTTCAATCTTTTTACTTCTATTTTGAGCTCTTCATGTCTGGCCTTCTGTTCATCATATGTTTCCAGTGCCAGCATGTTAACACTTCCAATGGTCTCCAGTGTCACTTCGGACCTTCTGATTATCTTCTTCAGGGTTTCCATCGATGGTATCTTATCCTTATCTTCGAGCTTGATGTCCTTAACCGCTTCCTCGATCTCCATCAATCTCTTGGAAGCGTTCTCATACTCGATCCTCAGACCTCGGATAAAGTCCTCCTTGGTCTCCGCTCTGTGATTGAGTTTCTCTATCTCGGCCTCGGTCTCCATCTTGGCCTTGTACACTTTGTCTCTTTTGTTCCTTGCTTCGATGAGATCCTTGCCCATGGATTCCTGTAATTTTAATTCAGCTTTAAGACTTACTTGGAGCTTCTCAACCATTTTGGACTTTGACTTGATATTCTTCTGATTTTCTTCGATCTTATTGTCAAGGTCATCCAATGTGGCCTGTATCTCCTTCTTTCTGTCTTGATATAATTTGATCTGTGCTTTTAATGAATCCTTGCCAGCTTCCAGCTCGGATCTGATATTGACATGCTCGGATAATTTGGACTGAAGCTCATTCATTTCCTTACCCATCTTCGCAGGCGTGTGTTTGAACAGAGTCTTTTCCATCTCATCTTTCTGAGCCTTCAGGGTCTCCACTTTGTCAGCCAGGATCATGATCTCGGATTCCACTTTCGTGATATCCTTTTCTAAGGCTATCATTTCCTTTTTCTTTGTATTGATATTATTATCCAGGACCTTGAGATTGGTCTGAAGCTCCTTTTTCTTCATATTGAGAACTTCACTTTTACCCAGTGTTCCCCCGGTTGTGGCACCAGCCTCTTTAATATTCTTTTCAAGCTCGATCAATTCCAACCTCAGTGAGCTTAATTCCCCACTGATCTTGTCCGCCTCATTTGTGGCCTTTCTCAGCTTCTTGGAAACATCATCCAAGGATTTCTTATCCACGCTTCCCACTTTGATCATGGACCTGGACTTCAAGCCACCTATCATGGCTCCAGAAGCCTCGATCAATTCCCCATCTTTTGTCACGATCCTCACACCGCCCATGATCTCCCTTGCTTCTGCAAGAGAGCCCATGACCACGGTGTCTCCGAACACATATGAGAATACATCTCGATATTTCTCATCGAAATCCACCAGGTCTAAAGCGAATCCGAGTGATCTCTTGACTGCCAATTGAGCCTTGCCCCTTGGCTTCTGCATCATCATCTTATTGAGTGGAAGGAATGTCGCCCTTCCGATCTTGTTCTTCTTGAGATAGGATATACATTTCTCCGCCACTGCATCATCCTCGACGACCAGGGCCTGCATCCTTGGCCCTGCGGCCGTGTTTATCGCTGTCTCGTACTGATCATCCACCTTGACCAGTTCGGCGATAGTTCCATGAATGCCCTTTATGTCACCACGATCCCTTGCCTCCATCATCTTATCAACTGCCGCGGTGTAACCTCTGGCCACGGACTTGGAGGCCTCATTTTCAGCCTTAAGTTGATTATACTGCCTTGTCAGGGACCTTATGGCATTCTCGAGTTCTACAGCCTGCTTGGAAAGCTCTGTCTCCCTGTTCTTCTTTTTGAAAAAGCCTTCTTGCAATGCTTTCAATTCCTTGTCCGAGCTCTTTGTGCTGGAATTATGCTCCTTAAGGCGCCAATCCGTATCCTTGATCTCGAATTTCAGAGCTTTTTTGGTCTCTTCAAGCTCTGCCACTTCCTGCTTGATCCTCTTGTGTTTGTCTATGGCTCGATCTTTTTCCAATATCGAACTCTGTACCTGGGAAGAAGCAGTGTCCATCTTGTTCTTCATATCAACTACGTCATCTTGAAGTTTAGAAATATCCGTATCTGACTTGGAGAGCTTGGACTTGTGCTTTTTCAAAGACTTATCAAGTTCCTTCATCTCACGGTCATTTTCTTTTATTTTGGCCTCAGTGGATCTGAGCTCGGTATTAAGATCATCAAGCTCTGTGTCGATCTTCTTCATGTCCAGGGCTTTCTTCTTTTTCTCGCTCTTTAGCTCGGGAATTTGTTCTTTAGAGAGCTCCGAAGAATCATTGCCTCTTGCGATCTCCACGCGTAGCCCATCTATTTTGTTCTTTAATTCCAAGTTCTCTTGTGAGCTCTTCTCAGAGAATTCCTTCTCCAGATCATCCAATTCCGTTGTGAGCTTATCAAGTTTTTCTTTGAAAGAGTCCTTCTCGGCTTTTGTCTTGGATATCTCTTCCTCTCTCTTGTTGATCTGCTCTTCCATGCTTTGGATCTCATTTTCCACACTGCTCTTTTTCTTATACTCTATCTGCGCTCTGGCCAGATCAAGTTTTTCCTTGACCTCCTTGTGCTTCATCGCACTGACCCTTTCGCCTTCCAGCTGCTTCAATTGCTTGCGGATCTCGTCCATGATGATATCGATCCTTTCAAGATTGTCATCGGTCTCTATCTTTTCAACATTAGCAGAGTCTATGTCCTTGTCAAACCTGGTGATCCCGGCGATCTCATCCAATATCTGTCTTCTTTCCACTCCACCCATGCTGACAATATTGGTTATATCACCCTGTTGCACGATATTGTAGCCATCCGAGGAAATTCTTGCATGAGCGAGGATATTATCGAAGTCACCCAATGTGGATTTTTTCCCATTGACATAAAAATTACTGGTATATCCGATTTGATTCTTCGAGCGTTTGACAAGTCTGGTCAGCTTCACCTCATTGCTTGAGATCGGCAAGATATTTTCCGAATTATCGAAGGTCAAAGAGACCTTGCAAAAGGGTGCTGGCTTACCGGTCTTCCCACCATTGAATATCAGATCAGTGAGCTTGCCCGCCCTTATGGCCTTGGAGCTCCGTGGCCCTAACACGAAAAGTACAGCATCGGATACATTTGATTTTCCACTGCCATTCGGCCCCGTAATAGCCGTAAATCCATCCATGAATGGTATGGACAATTTGCCCTTGAATGATTTGAAATTCTCCACTTCAAGTTGTTTGAGATACAAACTCGTCACCTATCCAAATTACTGGAACAGGCAAAAAAGGTCATCTTTCGTTTGGTCTCGATCCATTATCGTATTAGCCCTGAAAGTGCTTTCTACATCCCATCCCATGTAGAGTCCGACCTTTGTCAGACAAGCAACTATATCTATTGCTGTATATATAAATGTTTCCTATTTGGTGTAAAAACTGTAAATATTAACTATATGGATTATATTTACTTATCAATATAATGAAACTAATAATCAATTAATCATATAATTACTGGCATGCACTGTCAGACAATATAAATAATCAATGTGTGAAAATCAGCAGATGGGCGAGATAGGTTTAAATCAAATAACTTATTTCAGGGACATGTAAGGACTCTAGTTCTATCTGACCCAACCAAGGGAGTCACTTACCAAACGCAATGGGCCCATGGCTTAGCCTGGTTATAGCGCCCGGCTGATATGGAACAAACCTCAAAAAAGGGTTTGTTCTCTCCGATACCGGGATGTCTCGAGTTCAAATCTCGTTGGGCCCACTTTTCTTTTTTCCCGATATATCAAAGATTGGAAGCCAGCTTTAGTTTCGTATATTATATGTGATCATCTTTCTATTCCATACAAGGATAAAACGCTTATATCACCTATGAATACAACCCTGTCAATAGCGCACCCAGTGTTATAACATGCATAGGTGAAACATATGACGGATTACATATTATCAAATTTACTCAAGAAGGCGGCAGAGCGATTCCCTGACAGGACTGCCATATATTTTAAAGGATTAGAAATGACCTTTAGCGAACTGGACAAAAAAGCATCCAGGTTCGCCAGTGGTCTTTTGAATAATGGTATTAAAAAGGGAGATCGAGTTGGTCTATATATGCCGAATTATCCCGAATGGATAATCGCCTTTTTTGGAATTGCCAGGATGGGTGGTGTCGTGGTTCCAATGAACACCAGGTACAAGGCCAAGGAAGTTGATTACATAATGAACAACTCCGAGGCTACATCTCTCGTTATGACCTCGGATTTCATGAACTTGGATTATATCACAATACTTGATTCCCTCAGAGGTAAGATCCCCGAACTGAAGAAGGTCATCGTTCTTGGGGACAGGGTATTATCTGGAATGACTGCTTTCGATGAAATTCTGGAAGCAGGCTCGGATCATGCCCATGACCAGGCTCTGGAAGATGCCATTTTGACCGCGAAGGAAGATGACGCGGTCTTCATCCTATACACCTCTGGAACGACCGGAGAGCCGAAGGGAGCTATGCTGACCAATCTGAACATCTCGAAAAACGCTGCCCAGATTGCTGAAGTTCTGGAGCAGAATGAGAATGACAATACTCTCATCGTAGTGCCTTTCTTCCACTGCTTTGGCTGTGTTATTGCGCTTTCGGCTTCAGTACATGCTGGATCTGGTGTGATTCCCATGCCCGCATTCGATGCAAAGGCATCACTGGAAGCCATGGAGAGATATAGGATCTCGATAGTTCATGGTGTTCCGACCATGTTCATCAACTACCTGGATGTGCTCAAGAACAAGGATTTCGATCTGGATGCGGTAAGGACCGGTGTGATGGCCGGAGCTCCCTGCCCCATAGAGGTGATGAAAGGGGCCATTGACAAGATGGGGGCCAATATCTCAATAGCCTACGGACTCACGGAAGCATCACCCGTCATAACCATGACCAGGCTGGATGATTCCCTTGAGGACAGGGTGGAGACTGTTGGAAGAGCCTTGCCAGAACAGGAAATAAAAATTATCGATGAGCATGGGAAGGAACTTCCCCTGGACAAGACCGGCGAGCTTGTCTCCCGGGGCTACAATATAATGAAAGGTTATTTCAAAATGCCAGAACAAACAAGTGAGGCAATAGATGTTGACGGTTGGCTTCATTCTGGAGATCTGGCCACAATGGACGATAGAGGATATATCAGGATCGTGGGAAGAAAGAAGGAGATGTACATATCCGGCGGCTTCAATGTATACCCCAGAGAGATCGAGGAATTCCTTTTCACCCTGCCTTACGTGGACAATGTCTCGGTCATCGGAGTCCCAGACAAAAGACTGGGCGAGGCGGGGATGGCTGTCATCAAGTTGAAGAATGGCCACAATGCGACCAAAGAAGAACTTATCAGCCATTGCAAGGAAAATATAGCCAATTTCAAGGTTCCCAAATTCGTCTGGTTCGTCGATGAGTATCCAATGACCGAATCCGGCAAGATACAGAAGTTCAAGCTCAGGGATATGGCAGTAGAGGAATTCAAACTTGAATGATATAAAATTTCAAAGGAATGTTGATAGATCAGCAATCTAATATCCAGCCTCAATATCCACAATATTGAGATAGTCTGTACTTCCGTCTCTCACCCTCTTGATATTCTCAATAACTTCATTCCACCTCTCCAGATCATCAAAGGGCGATGCACATCTGTGCGGTGACATCACGATATTGTCCAGCTCGTGAAAAGGATGTTCGAGCTGGTTATACGGATATTTACGGCCTTCTTCATCCTCTTCTGGCCGATAATCATACCACACGTCAATAGCTGCACCTGCTATTGATCTGTCCTTAAGGGCTGTGAAAAGGGCCTTCTCGTCCACGATATCACCACGGCCCGTCTGTACAAGAATTCCATTTGATCCGAGTAGAGCCAACTCGGCCTTTCCGATCAGGCCGATGGTATCCTTCGTACTTGGCAAACTGATGAAAAGGATATCTATCTCTCTCAGGAATTCAGCAAGCTCGTCCGGACCATATCGGACGAGTTGTGTTGGCCCATCATCATTGTACTTGCTCCAATCCTTACGCAGAGCGTGGAATTCCAATCGGAAATTTGATAGAAATAAATGCACATGCTGGCTGACATGCCCGAATCCGAGGAATCCGATCTTCCGATCCCTCAGTGGGATGGTCTTGGCCTTGTCATCCAGGAATCGCCAGTTTCCATCCACCATCCAATTATGGTGGATGATTATCTTGTTCATGAAAGATAGAAGAAGTCCCACTGCCCCAGTCGCTGTGAAATAAGCATTGCCATGTCCATTCGCCAATGGTATATCACGCCCCTCTTCCCTCAGTTCCAGGAAGAGGTCAGTTATGTGCTGCACACCCGCTCCAGGATTGATAAACAGCTTCATATTACTGGCTGCAAGAAGAAGCTCCTTGGATGGTCTCCAGCCAACTATCACATCTGCCTCACTAGCATATGGCAAATACATGTCCTCTGTCACTGTCTCGAAATTGTCATCCGAGCCAACTGGACAAGGGTATATCATTTTCATATCTGGCAGGGCACCTTCCAGATATGACCTTAGCTCCGCGCGCACATTCCATATGAATAGAACCTTCATTGACCTAATATCGATGAAGAAGATAATATGTTTTGCCTCGCTCACTTGCCACTGCGGACGATATCCTTCACACCCTCTACCAGATCCTTGGACCCGGCCTTGGTCAGCACATCGATGGCTTTGTGTATGTTCATGACCGCCAGGTCCACCCTGCCGATCTTCATGTATATGCTTGCCAGCTCATACTGGATGACACCAAGATCATATACCATCTTCAGACTTTCCATACGCCTTTCAGCCCTGCGGATCCATTCTATTCCCTCTTCAGGGCGATCATTGGCCACCTCTATCAATCCAGTGACGACCCACATGCAGGCCACTGCGAATTTATCTTCACTACCCTCCAAAATGACCTTGGCATTATCAAGACTGGCCTGTGCCGCGGAGATATCACCCTTGCGAATCTGGCATTCGGCCAAATTGGTCAAAAGATAGCCCAATTGTCTTTCCTTACCAGAGTCCAGAATGGATATGCCCTCCTGATACGAAATTATGGCATTATCGAATTGCTTCATCCTCTTGTATATCTCACCCTGATTGTTCAATGCCCGGGCCAGGTCAGCTGGATTGGCCATATTCCTGTAAGTGGATACAGATAATTTAGCGGCTTGAAGTGCCTTGTCGAACTCTGCTAGCTCGTACCAGCATGAGCATAGTATACCAGCAGCTCCAGCTGTAAGCATGTTCTCATCATTCTCTAGACCGATCTCCAAAACTTTCTCGGCCATCTGGATCGCATCCTTGTTCTTCCCACTTCGCCATAGAACATTAGCCTGGCCAGCCAATGCACGACCATACTGCACCTGGTTCTTGAAGTTCTGAACCAGTTTTTCAGCCTCCTTGAACCTCTCCATAGCACCATCACGGTTCCCCATTCGATTGAGTGTGAAGCCACTGGTATTCAGCATCCTGGCCAGTGTCTCTCTATCATTCAATTTCCGGGCACCGTCTATCACATGGTCCGAGTACATTATATTGTCCACTAGGCGTCCTTCTATCCTTGTGATCTCTACTAGAACATCATATATGCTCATCTTATCGCGTAGGTCGGATTCATGTGTTCCAGTCACATCATGGAGAATGGCCTTGCAGATATCCTTGGCCTTATCATAATTCTTGGCATCTAGTGCCTGCTTCGCTTTCCCCAGCTCGGTATCGATATCAAACATATTAACAATTAACAATATGATACAAGAATAATAAAACTTACGCATGATCACATATCTGAGTTATTGGTAAGATCACCAAATATACCTGTCCACCGCGCTGGTATCTTCCTCTTCAGTAGTCTGTACCTGAACTTCTTCGATCTCTTTTTCTTCCTTTTCTATCAAGCCCAGTTGGTATGCCAGACTCTTCACCAATTCCACCGCTTGGTCTTCAGGATACCCAGCCTCCACCATCTTGGTCTCGACCTCTTCCATGGGCGTGCCTTTGAGTAACTCGGCAGATCCCAAAGTGGCCATCTCCTTGGCAAAACGATTGTCCTCCTCTGTTTCACCAAGCTCGGCTATCAACCATCGGCCACCAAGTATAGTGGATTCCAATGCCAGATTGAATTCTTTCTTGTCCATATGCTGGGTGTATAGATCTGTCCTGAGGCAAAGAGTGTCATCCTCATCCATGAGAAAGAACTTGGAAAGACCCATGGCCTTGTTCTTCTTGAGAAGAGAACGGAAAACAGATTCAGCGATCTCCACTGGCTTGTCCTTTGTATATATGGCCGTTTTGACGGCAATGTAGGTGAGGTCATCATCTACCTGAATGATTATTTTGAAAGGCATCTGCTCAGTATCTATGACCATGGTACTTCCATCTTCCTCGATCATCCATCCATGGTCTACAGCTTGCTGGCTATCCTTAATGGTCTTCTCAAGCCATTTTCTTATCTTTTCCTGTGGGGAGTCGAACATAGATGGGGAATCGGAATCATATGATAAAATATTTTCCAGAATAATATATGACCCAGAGCGGTGTTGGTCGCATTCTATTGCTTAGAACTATTCCTGCCCGTCTTCTTCCTTAACAGCGGGCTTATCAGCCTCTGGAACCTGGCCTTGTGCTTCAGATGGTACAACAGGTGCCTCCCATCCAATGGGCTTTAGCTCGTCCTCATCATCAGCAGCCTCTTCCAACATCTGGTACCATTTTAAGGTATCAGACCTGAGTACCGCCCTTTCACGTTTGAATATGTGTGAAAGGAGTGCGTATTCACCTACGACCTTTCCTATAATGGTCGATACAAGAGCAACCGGGAATATTGTTACAATGGCTATCGATATATTCTGAATGACAAATACATAATAGAGGCCTATAAAGTCTCCAGCTACCCCGAACAATAGGGGTGAGAAAAGGGACAATGATATCAGTGATACTGCGGATATAGTCATTATTATGGAAGCGAAAACTGAATGATGTAGCTCATCCATTGTTGTCAGGATGCCCAAAATAAAGCCGCAGAACAGGGGACTTATGAAAAGGATCTCACCACTCAGTGAGAGGCCCGTGGCGAATTTCAGGAAATTGCCACCAAAGAAAAAGGCCACTATAACTCCAGCGGATATAGACCATATCAGAAGCTTCAGCTTCCTTTTATTATCCATAGCACCTGTATTTACATCATCCTGCATTTACACTCACCTTGTCTCCATAATAGAACATGATAGAATCCTGAAGCCCACTGGAACCCATTATCTTGTAATGAGCCCTGCCCTGTATCAACACATATCCTGAACCATCTTCTGTGACATCCGTCAACTTTGAATAATATTCATTGTCAGAGTCAAATGTTATCGGTATATTGTACATTTGGCCGGTCCCTGCTTCCAATATATCATTTCCACTTGCGGAAGAGGTTATCATGCCAATATAATCATTGTAATCGGGACGAACTATAGGTTCATCGGAGATATATATCGAATATTCAATAAGATATATGTCAACGTCCAATCTGCTTTCAATATTAGAGACCGCGATATTTACATTTACGATCGAGTGATTATCTAAATACGTAACGGATACTGAATCATCACCGTATGGCACATACGCACCAATATTCATCTGTGTCTCGGTTACTTTAGCATATTCATTGGATATGTAATAGATACCATAAGCAGATATGAGAGCAGTAATTATTATACAGATGCCGATGATCTCAATGATCTCGCTTCTTTTTTTTATCTTGCCTGTATCGCTCATCATATGGAGAATGTCAGACTAATATAAAAGCGAAGTTGTACGGTTTTTTGTATAATATAAAATCTTTGTGGTACAGGCTTTTGTATTCCTACCATTTATAATATCCAGAACATGAAGAGATACCATATTGAAAATTAATAAAAATATAAAATTCGAAAATTAATGGGATCAGCTTCGGCCTACGACCGAAGCTGACATTATGTTTTTCCTATCAGGCTACCTGACGAGCTTCTGGAGCTTCAGTTGCTGGCTCGGTCTTTTCAGCAGCCTTCACCTGATCCTCAAAGGTTGGGATCTTAGGTTCATCCGTGCGGAAGTTTATATCTCCTGCAAAGTGGCATTGTATGAAGTGACCGGTCTTGATCTCCTTGGTATCAGGCTTCTTCTCCTTACATATATCCTTTGCATAAAGACATCTTGGGTGGAATGAACATCCAGAAGGTATGTTCATAGCTGATGGAAGATCTCCCTTGATCTCCGTCCTGCCACGCTCCATAGCCGGATCTGGTATCGGAACCGCGGAAAGAAGAGCTCTGGTGTATGGGTGATTAGAGTCGTGTATGATCTCCTCAGCTGGTGCGTATTCCACAATATTTCCCAGATACATAACAGCGATATGATCGCTCATGTACCTTGACACGGAAAGATCGTGTGTTACGAACATGAAGGGGATATTGTATCTATCCTTCAGACCTAGCATGAGGTTCATAATTCCTGCCCTGATCGATACATCCAGCATGGATACAGGTTCATCAGCCACTATGAACTCCGGCCTTAATGCCAGTGTTCTCGCGATAGCAACCCTCTGTCTCTGTCCACCACTCAACTCGTGTGGGTATCTTCCCATGTATTCGGAGGATGGTTTCAATTCCGCATACTCAAGTGCCTTTGCGACCATGTCCTCTCTTTCCTCATAGGATTCTCCAACACCGTGAACGAGCAATGGCTCCACCACTGTGCCGAATACCGTGAACCTTGGATTCAGAGATTCATATGGATCCTGGAAGATCATCTGGACCTTTCGCCTGAAATCTTTCAGTTCAGAACCTTTCTTCGCGGCAATGTCCTCACCCTGGAAGAACATGTTACCTGCAGTGGGGTCTTCCAATCGCACAAGGAGTCGACCGACCGTGGTCTTACCACAGCCACTCTCTCCAACAAGTCCAAGGATCTTTCCCTTTTTGACCTGGAATGAGATATCATCGACCGCATGTACGAACATAGATTCCTTACTCATCAATGATGATAGGAAACCTCCGGACATTTCGAAATATTTTCTTAGATTCACCACATCGAATATTACATCATCGTCTGCCATCATCTCACCTCCTTCAATTGGCCATTGAACAGCTCAAGCGCGAAATGACACAAGGAAAAGTGGTTTGGTTCAACCTCGATCGTCTCTGGTTCCTGGTCCTTACATATTTCCTTTGCATATTTGCATCTTGGATGGAATTTACATCCAGATGGTGGGTTTGCAAGGTCAGGTGGTGAACCAGGGATAGAATAGAGTGGTTTCTTCTCACCAATGATACTTGGGAAAGAAGCAAGCAGACCCATAGCGTAAGGGTTCGCCGGTCTCTCAAATACCGCATCTATATCACCGTACTCGAAGATCCTTCCAGCATACATGATACCTATCTTCTCAGCCACTTCCGCGACCACAGATATATCATGAGTGATGATGATCATAGCCATGCCCAGTTTCCTCTGAAGATCTCTGATCTCCGCCAGGACACGATCCTGCATGATCACATCCAATGCAGTCGTTGGTTCATCAGCTATAATGAGCTTCGGGTTGCAGGCAAGAGCCATAGCGATCATACCCCTCTGTCTCATTCCACCACTGTACTCGTGTGGATATCCATCTATTCTCTCAGAATCAAGCCCAACGAGCTTGAAAAGCTCAAGAACTCTTTTTCTTGCTTCCTGCTTAGTGATATCATCATGAGCCCTTATGGCTTCCGCTATCTGGTCTCCGACCTTAAATACAGGATTGAAAGCATTCATCGCACTCTGGAAGATCATAGCTACTTCATCCCATCTAAAGTCGACCATGGTATTCTCCACGAACTTCTTTCTCTTTCTGGGGGATAGAGCCATTTCCTCTTCGCTTCCGGCAATGACCGTACCGTCGAAGGTTATCGTACCTTCGACGATGTCACCGTTATCTGGAAGAAGCCTGGTGATCGCATAGGCTGCTGTTGTCTTACCACATCCAGATTCACCGACAAGGCCAAGGGTCTCCCCTCTGTCCAGCTTTAGTGTTACTTTCTCGACAGCCTTGACTGTTCCTCTTTGAATGCCGTAATGCACACTTACATTATCTATTTCTAACAGTGCCATTTAAATCACCTCCTCCTCAATCTTGGATTAACGATCTCATCAAACGCCCTTCCAAGAAGGAAGAAAGACAAACATATCAGAGTGATACATATGCCAGGCGGCAATAGCCACCACCATGCGGTCAATGCATTTGCATGCTGAACGAAGTTCAACATCATTCCCCAGCTCATAGTACGCGGGTCACCCAATCCAATGAAACTCAATGAAGCTTCAGAAAGGATAGCACCACTGACATAGAAGGTCATGTACAGAACAGCCAATGGGAGAATGTTCGGAGCTATGTGCCTGAACATGATCCTCGTTTTGCTTGCTCCAGTGACCCTGGCTGAGTCGATGAAAGGCCTTTCCTTCAAAGTAAGGACCTCTGATCTTATGACCCTGGCAGTTCCACCCCAACCTACAATACCAATTATGAACACGATATTGAACACACTCGGTTCCATCAGCGCCGCAAGAATAATAAGCAGCGGAAGGCCAGGAAGTGTCAAGATAACATCAGTGAACCTCATCAATATTATATCGACATTACCACCGTAATAACCTGAGACCAAACCTACGAGCATACCTATGCTAATAGAGAATATAGCCGCAGCGAAACCGACCAATAGAGCTATTCTGGAACCCAGAAGAAGCTGGCTGAGAATATCTCTACCCTGAGCATCTGTGCCTAGTGGGTATTCAATACCACTTGCTGGCTTCTCATCATCTGGTACTGCCCATGTTGGCTTCAATGGAGCGATCATGGTTCCAGTACATCTGTGAGAATATACCTTTCCAGGCATAGGGTTACCATCTGAATCCAGGTATGAAGTGACAATAACCACTTCTCCCTCACCAATATGCTGAGATGTTTCGAGAGCGAAATCATCGTATACGATAGGTGAACCAAATGTCACGCCTTGTAAGTTCTTTCTCCATTTGACTATACCAGTCGCATCCAGACCATATATCTGGGTGAAATCATCTGTTGGAGTTGCTGTGTCATTGGTATTCTTCACTGCGACAAAGATAAGTCTTGAGTAGACAGAGTCATAATATGGTGCTGCCACACAGGAAGTGTCCAAAACACCTTTGAGAGTTGTGTCAAAGTCCATCTTCACCATTGACTCAGCAGTGTCCACTCTTGCAGTTGTTGATAATCTATAGATATGGCCAGTATCTGAACCAACCACAAGCTCATCACCATCGGCTCTAACAGATGGTGAAGTAAGGTTTCCGAGATCAAGTTCTGTAAGTGTTACGTCGATCTTGTATCCACCTTCCCATCCAGTCAATGGTGTCAGATCAGCTGTCAATACATGAACCCTACCATCATCCGTCGATGCATAGACATTGGTTGCAGCACATACTGGAAATGATGACCAATGGTCCCTTCTGTCATTAGCAGCTATCTCACCGGGATTGTCTCCAGGGTAATCATATAATGGATCATATAGATCATATTCACCGATCTTAGTTCCATCCGATGTATTGAATGCGTAGATGATACCATCGCTAGATCCAACATAGACCTGTTCACCAGTAGAAGATATCGCTGGTTGAGTCAGTGTTGAATTTGATACCTGGATGGTAGCCCTGATAGTGTACGAACCATCTATAATGTATAATGAGCCAGATTCAGTAGATGCGGCAAAGAGATCATCGCTGTTTAGAGTACTAACCGCATCCTGATAAATATCCACACCGGAAACAGAAGCACCTAGAATGAAAGTCTCTACATCATCACCTGATGGTGGATATTCTGAATCTAATCCATCATGAAGGAGATACAGGACACCACTCTGTGTTCCAAAGAGCAGTCTGAAATCCATTCCATTCGGGCTCCTCTTGGCTCCGAAGTTCATAGCTTCAACATTGGTCGTGATCTCAGAGTTGGTCTCAAATGCACCTGACCATCCTCGCCATGCTTTGCTTCCATCAGCTGATGATTTGGCATAAAGACCATAAGGCGATATGACCGAATTCATATCGCTAAGAGGCAGACCACCCGCCACATAGAACCTGTCAACTTGCTTGGCATTTGCAGAGGGTATTATCCTCGCAGCCGCACTGTTAGTCACTATTCCATTGGTTGTCTGGTCCAAGAAATTCTCAACATTGACCACGTCCTCATCAGGAGCAAACCAGTCTATCGGATGCTTCAATCCCATGAAGGGGGAGGCAGCTGCGATCAAAATGAAAGCGATCATTATTCCAAGTCCCAGAAGACCTACTTTATTCTCCTTAAAGAGATTCCAGTTATGTGTAAATGAACGTCTTGAGTCTCTGAACTTTTCTTTTATTTGTTTTGATGTAACCATTTTTCTCACCTCCTCACAATTGAACCCTCGGGTCTAGATATGCATACAATATATCGGCAAACATGTTTCCGAGAACGGTCATCAATGCCATTATGTAGAATGCACCCTGAACGATTGGATAGTTGTGTGTTAAAGTTCCTCTAACGAGGAGCGTTCCCATTCCAGGCCACGAAAAGATCGTTTCTGTCAACACACCACCACTGATGATACCACCGAGTGAAAGTGCCATCGATGTCACAACAGGCAACATCGCGTTCCTTGCTGCGTGTCTGTACACGACCTGTCTGGTCTTCAGACCCTTTGCCTTGGCCGTTGTAATGAAATCCTCACCCATGACCTCAAGCATAGAGCTTCGCATCAGAAGGATAGTGCCTGCAAGACCTAAGACCGTCAAGGTCATCAGTGGTAAGGTCAAATGCCATAACACATCAAGGAAATATTCCATACCTAAAAGTGTCTCACCTGTAGCAGAAACACCTCCAAGACCACTTAGAGGGAACCATTCAAGTTGAACAAAGAACACCCATTGAGCTATCAAAGCAGACCAGAAGATCGGCATAGAATACAAGAATAGTGTTACCACGATTGTACCTAATTCAATAGCTGTACCTCTTCTCCATGCAACTACGACACCAACTACAATACCTATCATGTAGCTCAATATCAAAGAGCTTCCGAAAAGAAGTAGAGTTGGTGGCACTCTTTCTATGATAACATCCCATACTGGTCTGTTATCTTCGAAGGAATTGCCAAAATCGAACAGAAGCATTGATTTCATATAGAAAGCGAATTGTTCGAACATTGTCCTGTCCACAATATCAGTAGGATGACTCAGAAAGATCGTTGCTACATGCCCATCTGGTTGGGTTATAACTCCTTCCAAAGCACCGGCAACTCTGTCCCCATTGCTCTTAGTGGCTGATACATTCACCATTATGGTGGGAATTGATGCCTGATCATAGATGAATGGGTATTCGGCTTCTAATCCTTCACCGACCCTGTGCATTGTGAAATCCGACAGGATCGTTGAGTCTGCTGGTAATACAAGACTGGAAGAAGCAGCATTGACAGGGAAAGATGAAGATATCTCAATTCCATTATCTGTCTCAACCACCATACTGAACATACCATTTATCGCAATAGGATAAGAACCATTGAACCAGGTTCCATCTTGTGTGAGAGTTAATGGTTGGGATGTGATATTGTCTGGTGATGTCACTCTGATATCAGCGGTTGTCGCACCTTCTATTTGTGTCGAAATTATGATATTTTCGCCATTGACAGCCACCTCATTATCGGCCATTGCAGTTCCAAGGTTCCACATTTTGAATGATGGAGTAACTGCCACGATATCATCTGATAAATCCGTAGTCACTTCGAACGTCATAGCTGCAGTTGCAATATTCTGATAGATGTCCCTTGCCTCAAACACAACTGTGTAATTCCTGTTAGCACCAACAATAGACGTGTGATCGATCAATGCCATGTATGCACCAACTACGACCTCATTCATGACGAGATCGGAAGTGGTTTCATACCCAGGGTCCGTGACACTGTACTTAACATTCCTTATACCCGCCACATCTTCGGCTTCAAATATCACAGCAATGGTGCTATTATCTAATGCCAGTGCGTCAATATTCCATATTGAAGGCGGGTTAAGATCAGTAATTGTGGGATCCATATTTACATCAAATGATGTCTGAACAGTATCCCCTTCAGTCTCGACCTCGATAGTATAATGTCCAATCCTCGTTGGGTTGAAATTATATATGAAATGATTTCCCGGATATTCTACCTCTTTGGCGAAACCATATCTCAAGGCTATTTGATCCTTTTCAATCTCTGTTATTCCTGGCTTCATGAAAAGGCCCATTGCCGCATCTCCAGGCATCAGCCTGAACAATACGAACAAAAGCACCAGGACAATCAACAGGGTGACTACCATATGTATGGTTCGTTTAACCAGATATTTCCTCAATCTCATTTAAACATCTCCGATTCCTTCCTATCTATCTCTCTCGGGACTCCCGAAAAAAAGAAAAGGAAGGGCACTAGCTAAGCTAGGCCCTTATTCTTCTGAACACTGCTGTTGCGACAGCTGTGATCGAGAACAATGAAGCGATCAGCAAGAACGAGGGGAACGGTGTCTCCTGTTCAGTACCGGGAGTGACAGTATCCTCATCAACATCTAGTATACCGTCTCCATCATCGTCGTCATCGTCTACGTCTGGGATGCCGTCATTGTCATCATCAGTGTCGGTGGCATCTGGAATACCGTCGCCGTCAGTATCGATTTCAACGGTGCCAGGGCCAGTGACCTCATCCAGATTAATGACATTTATCGGGATGGACTGTGTTCCATTCTTGTAGTCCTTCATATTGCCACCATCCGAATACTGACCGAATGCTATCACACTTACTGTGTACTCTTTGTCTGCGTCTATGTCCGCTGCCTGGAACGAGAAGGTCGCTTCTCCGTTTGAATCTGTTGTTGCGAACAATGGCGAGACTATGGGACCTTCAGGGTCCACCTGTATCACCACATTCATTCCAGATAATGGTTCATAATCATTACCATTCTTGGTCACAGTCGCAGTAACACTTGTCAAACCAGGTGCATCAGCTGCATCCTTATCATCCACCACATCAGGGTTGGCTTCCAGCTGTACTGCAAGGAAGTCCACACCTTCTGGATATGCGGTCATCAAGGTCAGTTTATTAGGTGCATCGTCGTATCCTTCGATCTCCGCACTCTTGATCTCAATAAGAATACCTGAACCGTTCTTGTAAAGATCTGGGTACAATAATTCATCGTTTGGAACATATGGTGCTGTGAAAGTGGTTCTCAATTTCCCAGTTGAATCTGTTGTTCCATTGTATACGGACAGTGTTCCATTGGTCACTGCGAGTTCGACAAATGCGTTCTTGACTGGCTCTCTTGTAAGAGATCCATCAGCGTTCTTCGTGATCCCTGTAATAAGTACATCTACATCGGCAGTTGCATTAGATTCGATAGCTGATACTGTGTTAACGAATCTGGCATTCAACCACTTGTTTGATGGTGGTCTCAGTTCAAGGATGGATCTCCAGTTGTATATGGAACCTGATGATCCTGTTACCCAGCCTGTGAACCTGTCTGCACGGTAAGCTTCGATATTGGTCCTGAAGTAGAGAACATCGTATGGCAGATCGTAAGCAATTGCCGCCTGAGCATCCAATATAAGGTTAAGCCTAGCATCTTCATCTCCAGTTTCCCTTGCATTATCGATTATCTCATCGAAACTGGTATTGGAATATCCTGGGTAATTCTGACCTGCTGCTGCTGTGCTGGAATGGAAGAAAGCATACAAGAAATCTGTTGGATCGCTACCAATGCTCCATCCAAGAATGTACATGTCAAAGTCCCTTTGATCAATATGGTTGACAATGGTTCCGAAATCCATAGCAATGGACTCTGCATATATACCAACATCCTGCATCTGCTTGGCTATCATCAATCCAGCCTGTGCTCTTATCGGATCATAATCTGCAGGTGGTGTATATATCTCTATTTTGCCACCATCTGCATTGCCGATGTTCGAGCCATCTGGGTTAAGCCACCAGTTACCATTTCCTGGCTCGGCTCCTGGATTGGTCAATTTATATCCAGCCCTTGAAAGAATATCTTTGGACTCCTCTGGGTCAAATGCATACCTTGGAATTGTATCATTGTACCATGTACTGATAGATGATACAGGTCCATCTCCAGGTATACCGAAGTTCTGAAGCAGTCTCTGAACAATGGTCTGCTTATCGATACAGTGAGCTATGGCCTTCCTTAGTGGCATACCTACATCATTACCATTATCGTCGTATCCGAAGGATCTCTTGTTTGGTCTCATATTGTAAGCCAAGTAGAAGAAACCTTTCTCAGCAGATTGCTTGACACCAAGATCTGGCTCGTTCATTATTTCCTGAACGAAGGTTGGTGGAATGGACCATGCAATGTAGTCCACATCATTGTTCTTCAGAGCCAATACGGCCTGTTCTGCTGTCTTGTAGATCTTGAAAACCATTGCCTCGATGGTGGGTTGTTTTGCAACTTCATTGACATCGTAGGTAGGGTTCCAGCCCTCTTTGTAAAAGTGCTCCCTGTATGTGGTGATCTTTGAGCTAACACCGACATTCCATGAGGAGAACTTGAATACTCCACTGCCAACTGGGTTTGGGTTGTCCCAAGCCAAAGCTGCTCCGGAATCCCATGCTTGTGGGCTGTCCTTGGTGTAGCCTGGATCTGACCAGATGAGCATTCCATCCTGTGGCTGTCCTGATTCTGTGTATCCCCATACGTGGTATGGGATTAAGAAAGCTGATAGTGTGTTCCTGAAAAAGTCAGCGAAAGGTGTCTGGAGCTCGAACCTCAGTCCGGCCTGCAGTTTATCCGCACTCTCGTAAACCTTCTGGATGTGTAGGTAATTTGTGTCAGTGTGGTTTGTGCCGGCTTCTCCGCCCTTGTCCATCAAACACTTGACACTGGATACCCAGTCTGGAAGCTGTGACTGAACGTGATATGCGAACATAACATCTCTAATGGTCATCTGTGTTCCATCATGCCATGTCACGTCTGTAAAATCGTAGAAGATCGTTGTCTCAGCGAGACCTGTCATTCCAGGATCCCAGTCTTCCTCTGGTGTGAATCCAAAGATGCCCTGGTTCATGTCGTCCCAGCCCCAGGCGTCATCCGCGCCCTTGCCGGTACCATTGGCAGAGCCAACGGCTATGTAAGGGATTATCTCATCCGTGTTTGGATCGGAGTTAAGTGGACCCTCATAGAGATATCCAATAACATTCCATGTCCAGACATCCCCTGCAACTAGGGGATTCAGGGTCTTGAGATCATCCTGCATAGCTACTTTCAAAATATATGTGTCATCTTCACTCTGTCTTGTACCCGCATCTGGGGCCGCAACAGCTACTGGGAAAGCGCTTAATACCATCACAAATACAAATGCTATTGATAAAGCTGCTATCCCCTTGCTCCTAATACTATCATTTTTGACCATTGTCATTACCTCCTTATATGATATCCAGCAACGTAAATTCTGATGGAATTCAAGTCCGCTGTAAGTGGTGACTATATTTATATTTTATTGGAATTTGTTTTAGTCATCATTAGTTGATATAACATCAGTTCATGGTATAAAAGCAAACTTGTACAGATTTTTGTCTAATATAAATGGTTTGTGGTATAAGGCTTTGTACAAAACATTGTTCTAATGATCGATCGGAGCGAATATAACGCCAAAAATCGAGACTTGTACAAATATGATAATTATTATGAAATAATCAAGTGATTGAATAAGTAAATGATATTATATGATCAGGCAAGTTCATCATTTATGAAATAATGTTTCTTAACACCACTTCTCTCGAACCTAAGAATGTCCTTTCTTACAAGTATATTGAGATTGTAACTTATAGATTGCTGGCTCATTCCCAATCCTAATGCTATCTCAGACTGGGTCATACCTTCTGCCTGCCTCAGACAATCTATTATGCTAAGCTGGAGATCACTCAACCTAATTCCCTTGTTCTTAGAGTGCTTGACACCCATTGGATAGAAACGTTTGTAGGTTCCATCTCTATGGGATTTGACAAAGCCCTGCATCTCCAATGTTCTAAGATGATGGGATAAAGTGCCATTTGTGACCTTCAATTCCTGCTTTATCGCATTATAATGGGAACCTGGATGAGATATGATATGTCCATATATCTGACCTCGAACGAAATGGTCGAGAACCTCTTCCTTCTTAACTCGAGAGTAAAGCGGGATGAAGACCAGTTTGAGCATACCATATTTACCGACCTCGGTAGCTATGGCCCCTAGGCCAAGTAATAGAAGAGTGCTTGCCCCTATGTACAAGACCTCCTTCTCTATCTGTGTTATAGGAATAGGAACTGGATCATCAACAGCATCATCTATGGGTTCATCAGGAAGAAAAAGGATCGTGACCTCCATTGAATCAACAGCGGCCTCATACCCATTATAGGTGGCTAGGGCATTCAGAAGTATGGTATTGTCCTCGGTCACATATCCAACAATTATGAATTGCGATATGCCATCTATATTAGTCACATCTTCTATAGCGGTTATCGTGACATTGTCAGGAAGGGTGGATGTCAGGTTCACATTAGCTCCCTGCACTGGCCATTCATTTTCCATGACCTTCACGGTGACATATAAAGAATCATTGGAATTCACAACATCCTGATCTATTAAGAATTCTATATCAAGATAGCCTTCACTAATACTTGTATCAGAAGATGAGAACATATCATCCGCGCTGACGATAGGCATGAGGGAAAGAGCAGTAAGTGATAGAGCTAGTACTACCAAAATACCTATGAAATAGCCTTCTCGGCAAGCTCCGCTCTCATTCCTTCTCATAATTATAAATATGTAACCGGAGGTATATAAAGAGATTTGTACGCGGTTTTGTCTAATATTTAAGGTTTGCGGTTTATTGAATGTAAAACAGCAGGAATTATACCCATCGCTGTACAGGTCTCCAGGGATAGTCCTTTTTGCGTTATGTCCAGATGATGGTTTCCGACCTCGAACACCTTCTTTGGAAGACCATGCGGACCGAGGCCAATGAGTAATAGCACAGATTTGCCTCTTTTGACCTGACTGGCCACTTCATCTGGAGCGATGCTTTTCTTCGCATCAGGCTTGCGAGTTGTGACGATCACATCACCAAATTGCGGAGGGAAACCTTTTTTCGGCATATCAAAAGCTTGAAAGCGACCAGCCTCGGCCAGTTCTATCAAGTACTGGCCGTTGTCTCCTATCGAAGTTGTTTCGGAGATCCACTCCACGATATCTGCTGGTGTGCGCATTTCCCGATCATAGGGAAAGCCGAATGTAACTAGATTACAATCGAATGCCAGAGCGACCGGACCAGCTCTGGCCAGTGCCCTTCTGTGGGCTTCCCTTATCTTCTTCGGATCATAGCAATTGTACAGACCGAGGGTCATTCTTCCGGGCATGAGAGGGGACAATAGCCAATATTCAAATAGGCTTTTGGGTATATTCGACCGGATGACAGCCAAGATCATTGATGGGAAGGGTATTGCGGAACAGGTGAAAGAGGAGCTTGGGCCAGCTATTAAGAGTTTGGGCGAAAGAGGTATAATCCCTGGACTGGCTGCCGTCATAGTGGGGGACGACCCCGCATCCAAGACCTATGTTGCGATGAAAGAGAGAGCATGTGATAGGCTGGGCATCAATAGTTTTGTGCATCGGCTTCCAGAGGAGACCACGGAATCCGAGCTACTGGCACTTGTTCAAGACCTGAATACCGATGATAAAATTCATGGCATCCTGGTCCAGATGCCAGTGCCCGATCATATCGACTCCAACAAGATACTAGATGCCATTGCCCAGGCAAAGGATGTGGACGGATTCAGCGCCGATTCCCTGGGAAAGATCATGTCCGGCAGGGAGTACTTCGTCCCCGCCACCCCCTTGGGCGTCATGGTCCTACTCGAAAGGTCGGGGATCGACCCATCTGGAAAGCACGCTGTCATTGTTGGTCGAAGCAATATCGTGGGCAAACCACTGGCCAACCTCCTGATGCAGAAAAAGCAAGGAGCGAATGCCACGGTCACCATTTGCCATTCCCGGACACCTGACGTGAGTGTTTTCACACGTCAGGCCGATATTCTTATCGCGGCCATCGGAGTGCCTGGATACATCAAGGCAGATATGGTCAAGCCTGGAGCTGTGATCATAGATGTGGGAATTAACAGCGTGGACGACCCAACGAAAAAGCGAGGCTACCGTCTTGTCGGAGATGTGGATTTTGATGCGGTATCGGAAGTGGCCAGTGCCATAACTCCGGTTCCCAAAGGTGTGGGGCCGATGACTATCGCGATGTTGATGAGTAATGTCGTCAAAGCCGCCGAGAATGGGCTTTGACATCACATTATCATACGATGAGTAATGTTGTTAAGGCTGCGACAAAAAGTTAACACCCCGTTAACTTTTTGATTTTTAGATATCTGGCTCAGCCCAATCTATCATACGGATTCTGGGATTCCACATACGAAACAGTACCCTCTTCGGATGGTTTCCCTTCTTCTATTTTTAGGTGACCGCTCTCATCATATTCGTCCTCATCTGGCTCAGGCATGTCTGGATCCCTATCATCAGGATGTTGAGACTCAGGCTTTCGTCCAAAACCAAGGCCAGCCAGAACTCCCAGGATACCGGCTATCGCAGGTGCGATGACCGCCCAAAGAGGGATCTTCTCCTTTTCCACAACCCGAACTTCATCCGTGCCATTGAAGGTCAGAGTAGGCGCATCCAGGAAGTCCGCCACACCATCACCGTCCGAGTCCGGGGGAAGGGACGTGGCATCAAGAGGATCGGAGCCTGCCAGTATCTCGACGATATCACGCCAGCCATCGCCATCCGAGTCAGAATCCTCCAATCCATCGGTGAGGTTCAGGGTCTGATTTTGATAAATGACATTGGTATTGTTGCTATACTCGGTCAGATTGGACCAGACCGTGCCATTGCTGTACTCGGTCAAGTTCGCCCACTGGGTGCCATTATTGTATTCTGTGAGATTCGCCCACTCTGTGGAGTTGGTGAAGTCTGTGAGATTGTTGTATATCTGCTTCTCGATGAAATCTGGATCCATGAAATCCGCCACACCGTCGAGGTCAGCGTCGCCTGGCATGCTGGAATTGTCGGTCGTGTTCGTGCCGGATATCACCTCTATTATGTCCAGCCAGCCATCATCGTCATCATCGGTATCTGCGTTATTGCCGATTCCATCGCCATCCGTGTCCAGGCTTTCGAGTGGATCAAAGGGGAAGATGTCATTGGTGTCCGGAACACCATCATCATCATCATCCAGATCCACAGAATCTGCCAGTCCATCACCGTCAAAGTCAGCAGAGATGGCAAGTGTGAATTGGGTTGATACCGCATTCCCATTATTGTCTGTGGCTGTCACTTCAACTTCGTAGCTTCCTGCCATATCTGGCCAGCCAGATAGGACCCCGCTGGCTGAGTCCATCCACAGCCAACTTGCATTGGTATTGATGCTCCATGTATGTGTGTCAGCTCCATCAACATCTGTAAGATCATAATCATTTGAATATAGCTGACCAGCTTGGCCAGCGAAGATGTTGGCTGTGTCGATTGTCTGAAGGTCGTTGGTGTTCAGGGCATTGATGATGACATTTGTAGTGAAGGAACGGCCATATCCGTCTGTCGTGTTGTAAGTGAATCCATCGGTGCCAGTCCAGTTGGCATCAGGCAGGACCGACAGATTATTGCCAGAAAAGGAAACCTGGCAATTTGTTCCATTTGAAAAGCCAGTTATCGTGAACTCGTTCTGGTCTGGTGCGTCATTGGCCAGCACGTTGATTATCGTGCTGGTGTCTTCTGTAATATTGAACTCGTCCCACAATGGGGTGTAGCCCCAGACTATCTTATAGATATTCAGCTCGCTTGGACCATTGTTAATACCTGTGGCAATATACTTATCGTCAGGACTCCATACCGCACACTGGGTGGTCAAGCCATAGGACACAGTAGAAATCAAAGTTAAGGTTATTCCATCGAAGAAAAAGAGGTAGCACTCTGGATTTCCTCCTGAGACACCAGCGACAATTAGGTAACGACCGTCAGAGCTCCAGTCTGCTGATAAGAGCGAGTTTGCTGAATTGAAGCTATCGATTATAGTTAGGGTATTACCATTAAACATCAGAACACTACACTCATATCCACCAGCTCCAGTGTCGCCTGAGATAGCCAAGTATTGACCATCAGGCCTCCAATTGACATCCTCTACATGAGCACCGTGTGAAAATTGAGCGACCATTATCAATGAAGATCCTGTAAAAAAGAGAACACGCACCTCAACAGCTGCATTGGTATCACCGCCCATTGCAAGATAGTTGCCATCAGGGGACCAGTGTACGTCATTTACATCAGCACCGTGGTTGTAGCTGTCTAACTGGAAAAGGCTGGTACCATCAAAAATGAGGATCCAGACTAAATTGTCCACGCCACAGGAGGCAATATAATTGCCGTTTGGGCTCCAAGATACAGATAATACATCTGCCGAAGTAATGAAGCTGTCTATTTGGGTCAACATTGCTCCATTGAAAGCGAACACTCTAACACTATCATCCATACCACCCACAGCAATGTACTGGCCGTCTGGGCTCCAGTCGACAGCGTAACAGCTGAAGGCAAACGAATAGCTGTCTATCTCATAGAGGTTATTGTTTAGTAAACGCAATACCCTAAGATTATCGCTTAGGCTTGCGATGGCCACATATTGGCCATCGGGGCTCCATGCAATATCTCTAATCCCGTCATTATCATCATATTGCTCCAACAAGAATTTATCGGCGTATTGGGTCTCGAAAGTGGGACTTACTGCCTCTTGAGGCTGTGCTCCTTTTACATTGTCCAGCATCATAAACAATGAGCTGAAAACTAACATTAAACTTATCATCAATACGGTAATTTTCCTCATATCCTTCACCCTGATTATCTCTAAAAGGTAATCGGGCGGCGGGATAATAACATTTCCGTAATATTGTTAAGGAGTGTCTGGCTCCTCAGTTTCTTCAGCCTCTACCTCAGGTTCAGCCTCTGGTTCCGGTGTCTCTTCCGCAACCTCTGGTTTCCTTCCGCTTACTCCACGCTCTGCGAAGAAAACAGCCAGTGCTCCAAAGACTATGGCTGCAATCAATGCTCCATAGGCCCATGTCGGGGTTTCTGAGACTGTTTCGGTTATTGTGACAGGGTCGGTAGTTTCATTGTTCCAAATGGTGTTGTTGTGATACTCGGGAATTGTGGTGTTGTGATACTCAGGAACCGTCTCATTGTTCCATATCGTGTTATTACTGTATTCAGTAACATTGTCCCAGACGGTTTGATTCACTGTCTGGTTATCCCATATTGTTTGATTGTTATATTCTATCACAATCAGAAAATCAGGATCCATATAGTCTGCCACGGTGTCATTATCAACATCTGATGGTATGGATGTATTGTCCAGTGGATCAAATCCACCAGCGATCTCTATGGCATCGTTCCAACCGTCCCAGTCATCGTCCAGATCTGCATTGTTACCGATTCCATCACCGTCTGTATCTGTATCCTCAGTTGGGTCTAGTGGGAGATCATCAGAGGTATCTGGAGTGCCATCATTATCATCATCTAGATCGGTTTTATCTGGATCCCCATCTCTGTCGGAATCCAGATTAACTGTTAGAATGAATGTTTGAGTATCGATTCCACCGTTACCATCGTCCACGATGATCTCAACATTGTAAGTGCCATCCTCAGTAGTGCTGGGTGTTCCGCTTATAATTCCACTGCTATCTATTGTAAGCCAACCAGTTGCGTTTCCTGCCAAGCTCCAGGTCGTTGATGGATCATCTGTGGAATCATAATCCACCTCGTACAGTGCACCAGTGTTTGTAATTTCAATATCATTCGTTGTAATAATTGGTTCTGAATTTATCACTATGAGAGTGTAATTGAAGTATCCTTCTCGATTGATTGAATCTATTGCTGTGATATTGGCATAATATGTGCCCACATCTAAATTCTCTGGAGTTCCTGTCAGAACTCCAGAGTCTGAAACAGACAACCAGCCAGTCATATTTGTATCAAGGTTCCAGTCAGTGATGGTGTTAAAGCCTGGATGAGGTTGAGGAGTACAATCAAGATCGATTACATAGATCGAATCCTCCAAACATGTGTCCATAGCTGTAACTTGTGTAGTGGTCACTATTAGGGATATCGGCGTCAAGAAAGGATATGTTACCGTCTCCATAATGCCCCAGATATCAGTGAAATCCCAGCCTGTAAAAGTTAATTCCTGCTTCATCTCGATAGTGGTCTTGCCGATCCCGCTGGCAGTGCTCGGATTGCCGGATGTATTGGTATCCCAGAAGCAGTTCATGGTGGAGTTAAGATCAATTCCTGCAAAGCCGCCAATTGAACTAGCTCCACTAGCATTTCCTGTGCTGTAGGAATTCATAATAAAGCCAATAACATTATTTTGTCCAACAAAGCCACCGATCATACTACCGCTACTGGCATTACCAGTGCTATAGGAGTTCGTGATATCACCGCCATTACATCCTACGAAGCCACCAACATTACCTGCAGTTCCGTTGGCACTGCTAGTACTGTAGCAGTTCGTGATAGCACCAATATTATATCCTACGAAGCCACCGATCCACTGAACTCCGCTGATGACACCACCAGTGCTGTAGCAGTTCGTGATGGAGCCGTCATTATTATATCCTGCAAAACCACCAACATAATTTCCACTTCCAATGGCACTGGCACTAGCATCGCCAGAGCTATAGCAGTTTGAAATGGTGGCGCCGGGAGCATTTCGACCTACAAAACCACCAACATAATCACTAATTCCAAATATCCCACTAGCACTTGCACTGCCAGTACTGTAGCAATTCATTATAGAATCAGCATTCTGGCCAACGAAACCTCCAATATATAATTCGTACCCTATGGCATTCCCAATACTGTAGCAGTTTGTGATGGGGCCATCGTTCTGGCCAACGAAACCTCCTATCTGGATCGTACCGCTGGCACTGTCTGTGCTATAGGAGTTGGAAATATTGCCAGCATTACTTCCGATGAAACCACCTATATTACTATTGCCAGATGCACTGCCCTGGCAGTATGAATTGGTGATTGTGTTCGTATTCGCTCCGGCGAAGCCACCAACATAGGTTCCCCCGTTAGTGTTTCCGGTTGAATAGCAGTCGTCAATATTATTCTCATTGATTCCCACAAAACCACCTACATTATCACCACTGCCTGTAACCATCCCAGTTGAATAACTGGAAGTGATCGGACCATGGTTCCAGCCCACAAAACCTCCGAATTTGTTACTTGTCGAATTTACTAGTCCCGTACTATAACAAATATCAATTATGTGACCAAAGGTGCTGTATCCCATGAAGCCGCCAATAGTTCCAGCCCCCGAAACATTACCTGTACTGTAACTGTTGGTTATTGAGCCCCCATTTCCACCAGATCCGGCAAAGCCCCCACTGTATGAGCCTGAAACATCCCCAGTGCTGTAGCAGTATGAAATGTCAGTATTAGTAGCCATATTGCCGATAAAACCGCCAGTTGATTGTGGGCCTGATACAAGACCTGTGGCATAGCAGTTGGTTATTTCTCTCGATGAATGGAATCCAGTAAATCCCCCGGCATTATTACCGATGGCAGTAGCATTGCCAGTTGCATAGCAATTATTAATTGTGCTTTGACTTGTACCGACAAATCCTCCAACACGATCACCTGTTCCAGTTGCATCACCTGTACTAAAACAATTAACGATTATTCCATTGAAACCACTATCATGTCCAATAAAGCCACCGACATCATCTCGCCCATCGGCTGAGCCAGTGCTGTAACAGTTAGTTAATTGACTGTCATCATTCAATCCAATAAACCCACCAATCTCATCAGATGTACCAATTGCTGTTGCTTCGCTGTGGCTGTCAGAAACCGTACCATAATTTACTCCTAAGAGCCCTCCAACCTGATTGGAGCCCGAAGCGATACCAATACTACTGAGGTTTTGCAATGAGCCAGCACTGAGCCCGATCAAAACACCAATATAGACATTGCCAGTGGATGTGCCGTTGGAATTACAATCACTTATGATTGATGAACCACTTGAGGAACCAAGCAAGAGCCCTGCATAGCTGGTATTTGTATTTACTGAACCCTGACAGGAGATCCCCGTAATGATCCCTGAAGCACTACCGGCTAAACCTCCAACAGTATGATTACCTTTTATGTTAAGGCCAATGAAGATGATGTCCCTGATCTCGCTGTTTGGACCGGCATGACCAAAAAGTCCGACATAGCGTTGAGAGGAACGGTTGATGAAAAGGTCATTAATACTGTAGCCCTGGCCATCTAAGGAACCTTGAAAATCATCGACCCAATTACCAATTGGATCAAAACCCTCGAAGGCAGAACCATTTAAGTTCCATGTTGAGGTCGCGCTGGCATCGATATCATTCATCAGAACATAATGGGCATTCAGATCCAGCTCCATTTCCTGAAGCTGGTTCACATTTGTTACCTGATATGGATCTCCAGGAGTTCCGACACCCCCGCCTGAGAACAATGGGGCAGGAACTATCTCCATTCCCTCAACATCCGTAGTCATGTCCAGCATCACGAATGATGAGCTGAAGATCATAGCTAAACTTATCAATAATGTAATAGATTTTTTCATATCCTTCACCCGGCTTCCTCTGAATGGGAATCGGGTGGCAAGATAATAACATTTCCGTAATATTGTTAAGAAATGTCTGGCTCCCCTTGCCCTTCAGCCTCAACCTCAATTTCAGCATCTGGCTCTGGAGATCCTTCCACACCCTCCGGCTTTCCACCACTTCCACCTCTGGTGAATCCAATAACAGCCAGCACACCCATAACGACAGCCGCGATGACCGCGCCCCAGGCCCATGCCGGGGTCTCGATGACCGTGTCCTGTGTGGATGGATCGGCGGTGCCATTATTCCAAACAGTTGTATTATGATATTCTGGAATTGTGTTATTGGCCCATTCGGTCGTGTTGTGGTATTCTGGAATTGTCTCATTGTTCCATATTGTTTGATTGTGATACTCTGGAACTGTCTCATTGTTCCAGATGGTCTGATTGTTGTACTCTGGAACTGTCTCATTGTTCCAGATGGTCTGATTGTTGTACTCTGTGACAATGAGGAAATCAGAATCCATGAAATCCGCTATGCCGTCATTGTCATCGTCTGGTGGAAGATCAGTGTCATCCAATGGGTCAAATCCACCTGCAATTTCGACTGCATCGTCCCAGTTATCATTGTCATCATCATCATCCACCGAATCGTCAATTCCATCGCCATCATTATCTGATACCATTGTCGGATCAAGTGGGAAGTCATCAGAGGTATCTGGAGTGCCGTCATTGTCATCGTCCAGGTCTGTGGTGTCCGGTTGACCGTCATTGTCTGTATCCAGATCCACAGTAAGGGTGAATATCCGGGTGTCATTGGCACCGTTCCCATCATCAACTGTGACCTCGACATTGTAGATACCTGCCTGCGCATTGTTGGGTGTTCCGGACAATATTCCGTCATTGTCTATTGAAAGCCAGCCTGTGACATTACCGGACAGGTTCCAGGTCGTGGATGGGTCATCTGTGGAATCATAATCGACCGAGTACAATGCTCCAGTGTTGGTGCTCGGAACATCTGGGGTTGTTATACTGGGGCCCATGTTCTCCACATCGAAGGTGTAATTATAGAAGCCTTGGTGGCCCACAGGATCCGTGGCCGTGATATTTGCATAGTATGTGCCTACATCCACGTTCAAAGGAGTTCCAGATATTACTCCAAATGAGGATATGGACAGCCAGCCTGTGGCATCGGTTTCCAAGCCCCATTGCATCATGCCAGATCCAGGAAGAGGTTGAAGGGCTGAATCAAAAACGATCATGTAATTTGAATCTTCAATAGCCGTGTCCATCATGGTCACTTGCCCTGTCGAGATAATTGTGGAGAACGGAGTCAGGTATGGGTATGAAGTGGTCTCCATAATGCCCCAGACATTTGTGAAGTTCCATGGCGGGTTGAATGTCGCTTGCTGCTTCATCTCAGCAGTGGTCTTACCAGTTGCACCAGTAAGTCCGCCAGCGCCGATTCCTATTCCTGTTACAGAAGTGTCGGTATCCCAAAAACAATCTATGATAGCGCCAGAATTGTTATATCCGGCAAAGCCACCCGAATTGAGATTACCGATTGCCCTACCTGTGCTGTAACAATTCTTTATCGTGCCAATGCCCCATACATATCCTGTGAATCCACCAACCCGGTCATTACCAATAGCATTTCCCATGCTGTAGCAGTTCGCGATGATACCGTGGTTCTGTCCTGAAAAACCACCAACATATTCAATTGTTCCAATAGAGCTCCCAGTACTGTAGCAGGCAGTGATCGATCCAACTTCATTGATACCCACAAAACCACCAACATAACTATCTGTTCCAGTTGCACCCCCTGTGCTGTAGCTTGCCGTTATCGGTCCTTCGTTCCATCCTACAAAACCACCAATATACATATGTCCACTGGCACTACCTGTGCTGTAGCAATTTGTGATCGTGCCGACATTGGTCATAAACCCCGCGAAGCCCCCAACATAATCAAAAATTCCTGTGGCACTGCCAGTGCTGTAGCAATTTGTGACCTGGCTATTATCAATATATCCAACGAAACCACCAACATACATATCTCCATTTACAATACCGGTGCTGTATGAGTTTATGATCGTGCCGCCAATATTAAATCCAACGAAGCCGCCGACATAATGATCGATCGATGTGGCATCTCCTGTGCTGTAGCAGTTAGAGGCGGTATTGCCATTAAGACCGATGAAGCCGCCGACATTGTTAGCACCGCTGGCATCTCCTGTGCTGTAGCAGTTAGAGACGGGATTGCCATTAAGACCGATGAAGCCACCGACATGATCATCACCACTGGCATTGCCAGTACTGTAGCAGTTAGAGACGAGATTGTTATTAAGACCGATGAAGCCACCATAATAATCTCCCGATGCAAAAGAGATGGCATTGCCGGTGCTGTAGCAGTTTGTTATAGTGCCACTGTTACTTCCTGTGAATCCTCCTGCATAATCATCGACCCCATTGGCATCTCCCGTACTATAGCAATTTATTATGTCTGCCTGATTTTGGCCTACAAAGCCTCCTGTATACTCAACTGCGGTTGACGTGCCAGTACTGTAGCAATTGGAGATATTACCTACAAAATTAAGTCCTACAAATCCACCAGCGGTCCATGAGATACCATTTACAGAACTGGTACTGTAGCAGTAAGTGATAGTGCCACCATTATTTGTTCCAACAAGCCCGCCAACATCAAAGATTCCAGTTACGTATCCTGTGCTGTAACAGTCAGTGATCGTGCCCATATTTCTTGCAACCAAGCCTCCAACAGTATCTTGGCCATCTATATCTGAATTGTTCAGGCCAATGCCAGTTAAGCTGGCTGTTTCGCTGATAATGCCAAAGAGGCCAACTTGATCTGTGGTGGAACGGTTTATTATCAAATTAATTATTTCAAAGCCCTGGCCATCCAGAGAGCCATTGAACTTCGATGTGGTATTACCAATTGGTGTAAACCCTGCGCCAGAATCCCAGATATTGGTAATTGTGGCATCGATATCATTGCCCAATACGTAACTTGCATTCATGTCCAAGCGTATGTAATACAAATCAAGAACATCCTCCACAATGTAAGGGTTGCCAATACTACCATCTCCACCACCGAAAGCTCCTCCGGCAAGTGGGACAGGGCCGGGAACAATTTCCTCACCCTCTACATTCGCGGTCATATCCAGCATCACAAAAAGTGAGCTGAGAACTAGCATAGAACTGATAATTAATGTGGCTGTTTTCTTCATGATATCATTTCCCCTATCAATGTGAGGGAAATGCACCATATGGCATAATTACTTTTAGATTGTTAATTGAATTACAACAGCTTGCCCCACCTGGAAGGTTCCCTGCCCTTCCAGTTGCCCTTGTTGTAAGCATACCCGGCTATCAGCGGCAATGCGATGGTGGCCTCTGCCCAAACCATCTGCTCATGGTTGGTCTCTACTTTTCCCCATGAACTGGCTTCCTTCAGGGTGCTGCCGGATAATGCGCCATCGCGCTCGTCAGCCACTGTGATCTGTATCGCGTATTTGTGCATGCGGACATCCTCCAGGAGCTTGCCAGATGGGTCAACTTCGACACCCAGGACAGTGTCCTGTACGAAGTTCTTGGGCACTCCGCCGCCTATCATGAAGATGCCGGATTGCTTGCTGGCTGTTACCAAGGCTACCAGTTCCCTGAAATCAGCGACCGAATCAATGCTCAGATGCAGATCCGGGTTCTGACGCTGGTGATCCAATAGACCGAATCCCGCACTGCAATCCGAGAAAGCTGGGCAGAAGATCGGAACATCCATCTTGTAGGCCGCGTGAATGACCGAGTCATCCACCTTCGGTCCCTGTTCATCCAGATACTTGCCCATCTCCTTGATGAACTCGCGAGATGAATAGGGGCGCTTTTCGAGTTTGTCCGCTATCACTTTCACTGTCTGGTCGCACACGCGCAATTCTTCTTCATCTATGAACGTATCATATATTCTATCAATATGTAATTCGCGGAGATCATTGTCATCCACAAATGGTGTGCCGATGTAGTGCTTGAATCCAATGGCCTCGAAGAAATCCATGTCCACAATTACCGCGCCAGTCGAGACAATTGCATCGATCATATTGTTCATTATCATGTCATGAACAATTTTCTTCAAACCTGCTGAGAAGAGGGAGCCGGACATACAAAGGATCACCTTGCAATCATGGTCAGCCAGCATCATGTCGTATATCTTGGCCGCGCGTGATAGATTGCGAGCCTGGAAAGCCATGCTGGACATCGACTCCACGATATCTACAACGTCATGCTCTTTCATGTCATAATGCTCTATCAGGTCTTTGAGAAGGTCTTCTTTTTTCAGGTTCATATGATCACATCTTATTGATTAGATAATTAATATTTGTAATGATAATAGATATTTAGTTCTTTTCAAAGAAGGCCTTAAACTTTAATTATTCGATAGATATTACCATCGGACATAAGGGATGCATTCGAAGATCGGCCTTTATTGCAAGGCCAGCTTGTCTAATTAATATGGTAAATGCCAGCATTCCTTAATATCAACATAATGAAGGGATGGAAATGGCAGTCTCAACAGCAGAGAAATTGGCGCAGGGTCAGAAAGAGATATCGATCGGAGAGTTCTTCCAGAGGAACAAGCAGATCCTGGGATTCGACTCATTGACCAGAGCTTTATTGACATCTGTGAAAGAGGGTGTGGACAATTCTCTGGATGCTTGCGAGGAAGCCGGAATTTTACCAGATATTTATGTCGAGATCGAGCAGATATCCAAGATCGAGTTCAAGATCACGATGGAGGATAATGGACCCGGCATTGTCAAGCGACAGATCGCCAATGTCTTCGGCCGGCTTCTGTATGGTTCCAGGTTCCATGCGATCCGCCAATCCCGTGGCCAGCAGGGTATTGGGATTTCAGCCGTTGTAATGTACGGTCAGCTGACAACCGGAAAACCAACTTACGTTATTTCCAAGACCGAGAAGGAAGAGGCCGCCCACTGGATGAACCTCGTGCTCAATACGAAGAAGAATCGAGCGGACATTATCGAAGAAGATTTCAAGATCTGGGAGGGCAAGGAGCATGGAACCCGAATTGAAGTTTATGTCAATGCCCGATATACCGCGGGTAAGCAATCGGTTCTCGAATATCTGAAGGGAACTGCAATTGTCAACCCACATGCTCATATCACTTTCAAAGACCCGGCTGGGGAGATCCATGAGTTCAAGCGCGTGAGTGAGGATATACCACGCCAGACCAAGGAAGTCAAGCCACATCCGAAAGGAATAGAACTTGGCCATTTCCACAATATGGCCAAGGCATCCAGTCATCGCCGCATGGTCGCGTTTCTAACTGACGAGTTCTCCAGGGTCAGCCCCCGTGTTGCCAAAGAGATACTTGAGAAGGCCGGGGTTCGGGAGAAGAAAAGCCCCAAGACCCTGAGCATCCAGGAAGCGAAGGCAGTTGTCAAGGCCATCGATGCAGTGAAGATCATGGCTCCCCAGACCGATTGCCTGTCACCCATTGGCCCCACGCTTATCAAGAAGGGGCTGCGTAATGTTCTCAGTGGTCTTAAACCGAAGTTCTACGCGCCCCCTATCACTCGTGATCCGAGTGTTTACTCCGGCCACCCATTCCAAGTTGAGGTCGGTATGGTCTATGGAGGCCAGCTACCCAAGGACAAGCAAGTGGAGATACTCAGATTCGCCAATCGCGTGCCGTTGCTGTACCAGCAGGGTGGGGATGTGATCACCAATGCCATCTCCAAGGTGGACTGGCGGCGCTATGGACTTGAACAACGTGGCGGCAAGGGAATTCCCTATGGGCCAGCGGTAATCCTCGTGCATGTGGCTTCCACCCAGATACCTTTCACCAGCGAGTCCAAAGACGCGATCGCCAATATCAAGATCATCGACAGCGAGATAGAGCGGGCGTTGAGATTATGCGCCCGTAAATTAAAATCACATCTCAGCAAGAGCGCGACCAAGGCCAAGAATCGAGAGAAGTTCAATATTGTTCAGATATTGCTTCCGGAGATCGCGAAGAAATCCGCCAATATCGTGGGCAAGCCAGTGCCCAAACTTGGCAAGACCATCACCAGCATCATGGACGTGATCTGGATAGATGATTCCATCGAGTATGACAAGAAGAGGCACAAGGTGCAGGTTGACGTATATAATTACACATCGACCATCAAGAAAATGAAACTGTACGCGGAGCTTCCGATGGATGATATCGATATGAAGAAGTTCGATCCGGAGCCTGATGATATAAATGGCGACAAGGTGCAGTGGAATATTAATAGGATAGCCAGTACCGACAGCTATCCTATTAAATTCGAATTAAAGGGTCTGGAAAAGGAAGAGTTCAACGATGTTGAGGTTTATTTCAGTGATATGAACCCGGCCATCGTGATCGGAGCCGACATGCTGCCGGGCGACTGGAACCTGGATGATAAAAGGATCACGGCAGCGGCGCAGTCCTTGTTTGACTATGACGAGGCCGTGAGCAAGACCAAGAAACCGGACGATGATGATGATCTGGACTATGACGATGTGGCCGAGGTCCTGGATGATGACAATGGCATTGGAGATAGTGCGGAGGTGATCTCAAATGACGAATAGTGACGACAGACACCAGAAAGCAGTGGAAGAGCTTTACAAGATAGCGGACAGCGTGTACAAGCAGATCGATAAAGGCCAGATACCGAAGATGGAGATCCCGCTGAGGTCGAAGAAAAATATTCAATTCGCTCCCAGAAAAGGCGTATGGAAATACGGGAACATGAAAGGCGTACGCAGTGCGAAGAAGCTCAATGGGGCCTACATGCTCCTGCGAACGATGTACATGCTGGAGTTCATCCAGGACATGATCAAGGACAGCAAATCATCCACCCTGAGAGAAATGTACTACATATCCGAGGGCTGGGACAAGGGCAAGTTCGGGTCCCAGGACGAGTCAAATAATCTGGCCGAGGACCTTGAGATAATTACAGCGTGTATGAGGGAGGACTTCAAGCTCCGCCCTGAAGAGGATGGAGCCAGAGTTATCGGCAATCTCACTTTGGAAGAGGTCAACAGAAAGGGAATTAAAAAGAGAATAAACTGCCAGGACGATGTCGGCGACAGTGGATACAGCATACCGTACAATGTGGAATCCGACAAGGTGAACTTCATCGAGACCGATGCGAAGTTCGTCATGGCTGTCGAAACTGGTGGTATGTTCGACAGGTTGGTGGAGAATGGATTTGACGAGGATTCAAATGCAATTGTACTGCATCTCAAGGGACAGCCAGCGAGATCAACCAGGCGGATGATGAAGCGACTGAACGAGGAGATGAATCTACCAATTCTCGTATTCACGGATTGCGATCCATGGTCCTTCAGAATTTATTCATCGATAGCATACGGGGCCATAAAGACAGCTCACATTTCAGAATACCTGGCCTGTCCAAGTGCGGTGTACATCGGCATAACCACCGACGACATACTGACCTACGACCTGCCGACCGACAAATTAAACGCACAAGATGTCAAGGCACTCAAGTCCGAGCTAACAGACCCGAGGTTCAAGGATAGGTTCTGGCGCGATGAGATCGAGCTGATGTTAAAAATAAACAAAAAAGCAGAACAGCAAGCACTGGCCAAGTATGGTCTGAACTTCGTGACGGATAAGTATCTGCCGGAGAAGTTGACGGAACTGGGTATGCTGGATTAATTCATTATAAATGCACAAGAGCTCCGAGCAGGCCAATGGGGGTAGGGATTGGCCAGTGGAGGAGCTGGGTGGGGGGCCGACCCATAGGATGGGGTGGGCAATATTGCAATGTATCAGCAAGGCATCTTATATTCGAACATGCCCCGGGGCGAGTGTATTTTGTGTTAAATGCACAAAATAATAGTTCGAGAAGCAAAGCGATTCGAACTATGACGCAGACCCGGGGTACTATATTCTATATCTCAGTGAGTGACAGTTGCGATGTGCCAGCAAAAAAATATCCTCCTCGCTCTCTCAATGCGAGGAGTCAAATAGAGCCCCGCCAGGAGTTCAACGATGGGCGGGGGCCTTATCCACACCCAGCTTAGCAAACTTATATCTCTGCAAGGGTGGGCATATTCAATGAATATTCATGGTGGGGGCGGTAAGCGGGCTAAATACCCGAACCTAGAAAGCGTTGATAATCGTGTCCAGATCTTCCTTCGTCAATCCCGGATGCACCGGCAGGCTCAGCACCTCTTCCGCGGCCTTATCCGAGTTATCCAAGCCTTTGCTTCCATAATCAGATAGCAGGTCGAACTTGTGCAGGGATTTGGGGTAATACACACCTGATCCGACACCATTGTCCCTGAGCTTCTGGATGACATTGTCCCTATCCTGCACTCTTATCGTGTACTGGTGGAAAACATGGCGGTAGCCATCTGGTACGTATGGAGTGACGATGCCTTTTGCTTTCAATCCTTCTGTTAAGTAAGCGGCATTTGCGATCCTGGCCTTGGTCATTTCTTCAAGTTTGGCAAGCTGGACAACGCCGATGGAGGCCGCGATGTCGGTCATTCTGAAATTGTATCCCAGGAATTCGTACACATAGCGGTCGGCCATGCCGTGGTTCCTGAACTTCTTGGCCAGGTCGTTTATCTCATCATCATTTGTCGTGATGATGCCGCCCTCGCCGGTTGTCATGTTCTTTGTTGGATAGAAGCTGAAACTGGCTGCATCTCCCATGGAGCCAGTGGTCTTCCCGTTCATGGCAGCTCCGTGAGCCTGGCATGAGTCTTCGAGAATCTTTAGACCATGCTGAACACCGAGCTTGTTTATCTTCTCCATGTCAGCTGACAGTCCGAAAATATGGACTGGCATGATGGCCTTTGTTCTTGGAGTTATCTTCTCAGCTATTGAATCAGGAGAGATATTGAAGGTCTTTGGATCTATATCCGCGAAGACCGGGGTCGCTCCCGTGAATAAGATGGATGTCGCACTGGCCACGAAGCTGAAAGGAGTTGTTATGACCTCATCGCCCTTGCCGATGCCCATTGATAATAGGGCGAGGTGAAGGGCCTGGGTTCCGTTTCCCACCGCGATGCCGTGTTTCGCTCCGCAGTACTCGGCGAATTTTTCTTCCAATTCGGCGACTTTCTTTCCCTGAGCCAGCATACCGGATTGCATAACGGCTTTCACTGCCTCGAACTCGTCATCCCCTATCTGGGGGCTTGCTACGTTTATCATATTACAATCTCCTGTGATCTTTTGGTGTTTCGCCTATTTGTCTAGCTGGCACACCTGCCATGATGGCGAAGTCCGGTACATCCTTCGTAACTACCGCGCCAGCTCCAATAACCGTATCCCTGCCGATCTTCACTCCTGGCAGGATCGTCGTATTGGCTCCTATCCTGGCATGGTCACCGACTCTCGCTCCTATCAAATTGATATCACCGCGACCCATGTACTTGTCATTCGTGAAGCACGCGCGTGGTCCGATAAAGACATCGTCGCCGATTATCGTGTTCGTTGGAATGTAAACACCTGTCTGGATGGATGTGCGATTCCCGATCTTGCACTGGTCCTCGATGACCGTGCTGGTACCGATTATAACCTGGTCGCCGATCTCTGTTTCTTCCCTTATGAGAGCGTGATGGCCAGTCTGGCATCTATCACCCATTTTCACATCCGTGTAGATGATCGTGTAATCCCTTATAACGCAGTTCTCTCCAAGTATCGAGCCGCGGGTCTCATTCTCGCGACCAGATATCATCAGTTCTTTGTCATGCTTTCCTGGATGGCCGATAACAGCAGTTTCTGCCACATATGTTCCATCACCTAGCTTGGTATCTCCAAGTATCCTTCCCATATTCATCACTCCAGATCAATTTTCCTTCCAGTTTTAACGGATTCTATCGCGGCCTGGCAGACCTTGATCGTCTCCAGACCATCCTCACCGGATACGAGCGGTTCTCTCTTGTCCCGAATTGCTTCGAGGAAATCCACCAGTTCGTTCATGAGAGGTTCTTTCTTTCTTAGTGAAATGTCACGTATATCGAATTCAAGTGGGATATGCGACATATCTGAATTATCAAAAGCACGTACCTGGGAGGATGATATCCTCGCACTCTGAGTGATATAATCAAGCTCAACAAAGTTCTTCATGCACGTGAGCGAGAGCTTGCGCACTTTCATGGGTGTCAACCAATTTATCTCGATGAAGCCAGTTGTACCGTTTTCGAAGTCAAGAAGTATGTTCGCATGATCCTCGAAAACATCATTGGCCTGCTTTCCACCAAGTGCATAGACGCTCTTGATCGGGCTGCCGATGAGATAGCGGAGAGCATCGATATCATGAACACCCAGATCCATTACCACTCCCACATCCCGTATCCTTGCCGGGAAGGAACTAACGCGCCTGGCGGTGATAGTTACCACATCACCGAACTTCTTGGAAGCTATGGCTTCCTTGCCGAACTTCACCACTGGATTATGCCTCTCGATAAGACCGACCGCGAGGGTGAGGTTCGCATCCCTTGCCGCATTGATCAATGTCTGGGATTCCTCAATAGTGGAGCAGATGGGCTTCTCGATAAGCACATGCTTTCCAGCCGCGATCGCATCCATCGCGATCTGAAAATGCGTAACTGTCGGAGTCGCTATTGACACCGCTTCGATGTCAGAGGCAAGAAGTTCATGATAATCCTCATATGCCTTTGCTCCGAACTTTTCCGCAAGCTCACCGGCTGTCTTGAAATCCACATCGGATATTGCATCCAGAACACCAATATCTGAATATACCCGGGCGTGGTTTCGACCCATTGAGCCAACACCTATAACTCCTACACTTATCTTACCTTCAAAGCTAGTCATCGCGAGCACCTAAGATACAATAGATATAAAGTTTTACCTTTTATGACATAAGATGATAAATGAATAAAAATTATAAGTGGGCTGAGGCGGATCGAGAAAAATACGAAGCTTTTTTCGACATAGCCTCGGTTCACGATTAAAATCAAAAAGAAAACAAAGTGGGCCGAGGCGGATTTGAACCGCCGATCTTCGCCTTGCTGATTGCATGTCAGAAATTTCTGGCATGCAACTGTAAGGGCGACGTCAGATGGAGTGAAATGTAAGCGAACTTGCCATTTCAAAACCCCTAGACCACCGGCCCGCGGTATTTCGGGGATTGGCGAAGTGGTATTTATTTCTGTGGTTTGATATGGTTTTTGTCAAAACCTTTAAAATGATGGTGGATATCACCTTAACATCCACAGCAAGAGTATGCGAGGGTAGCTAAGCATGGTCAAATTGACCTGCAACCACTGACGAATCAACAGCGTTTGCAATCAAGGCTAACGGCGATAGACTCAAGATCTATTCCTTAGTGGTTCGCCGGTTCAAATCCGGTCCCTCGCACCTTTTTATTTTTTGAGATAGCAGACTGTATTTTACACATACCCAGCAAGAATATGAAGCGAACGAGCAGGGTCACCCGAGTTTTCTTTTGCAATGGAATACTTGTTCTTTTGGAGGGTGACCCAGCACAGTGAGCGTAAAAGAAAAGGCTTCCGTTTGAATCCGGTCCCTCGCACCTTATTTTACCATATTTTGTATCATCTCAACAAGCCTATCGATGATGACCTCATTGGCTTTTTCTCCGAATTCCTTCGATGCAAGCTGGGGATCTCCCATGACACCAGTTGGGAAGTATTTTTCAGGGTGCTTGAGTATCATAAAAGGTGGGAAATTTGGATGATTGGATTCGGCAGTTCCCTTTACCAGATCAGGGCGTATGGCCATCACCCGCGAGGTCTCGATCATGCCCGCATGCCCGTCATTGACAGGTATCTCGATCTCGTTCATCGTGTACGCGATATCATAATCCGAAAGTACCATCAGATTAATGTCCTCATCATGGGCTTCCAGAACAGTCTCACCTGCAAGCTTCAGCGCGGTCATGTGAGTTCGTCCAGCATGACCGGATAGGACCACGATATTCCTGAATCCCATCCTGATCAACTCGGACAGGATGTCCTCCATCATCATCCGCAGAGTTTCGAATCTGAGTGTTATGGTTCCCGGGAAGTTCTTGGTGCTCGAACACTGTCCGTATTTCAAAATAGGTAACAGATAGGCTCCCAATCGCTCTGAAACTACTTCCGCAACATATTGGGGTTGCAAACAATCGGTGGACAGGGGAAGATGTGGCCCATGCTCCTCTATCGCACCCAGTGGTAATATCGCGATAGAGCTCTCATTCACTTTTTCCCTTATCTCTTCAGTGGTCATTTCCTCCAATAACATGTTATCCCTCTTTACTAGTTCATGATTTTGTCCATGATTATTTCATGATTTTCTCATATTCATTCATGATCGCTCATAGTCACTCATGATATACAAATGAAATCTTATAATTAACCTAAGGTAATCTTTATTATCAGTTAATCCATTATTGATTGTATAAATGGCACATAGGAGGCCTATTAGATAACTCCAGCAAATCCGTCAGCAGAAGCCTCAATAGTCTTTGAGCGACTTTTCTCAGATTATCTTCAGACCCTTTCAAAGAGCGGAAGCATTAATCTTCACATCAAGAAGCTTCAGAAGATGGCTGAGACACTCACCATACTGAAAGGCGTCAGTATAAATGATGACGGCCAGGTATCCATGGATCTCAGAGAATGGAGCATTGAGGATATCGTATCCACCATGAGCAAGGTGTTCGATTCGCTGATCGCGGTCTCCGCTATCACCAAAGGTGATGAAAAGGCCTACCTGGAAGCGGATGATTCCGTAATGAGGATAAAAAATCAATTCAAGTCCCAATTTGTCTCACTTGGCATAGAGAAGCATATCCTGAAGGGAGGTTTGAGATCCCATCTGGACGTGGGAATTGAAGGAGCGGATAAGGTATTGGGGGGAGGGATCCCCAAAGGCAATACCATATTATTGCTCGGACCACCTGGAAGTGAGAAATACTTATTCGCATACCAATATATAATCCAGGGACTGAGGGATGGAAGTGCATGTCTTATCAGCACATCGGTCACTGACCATAAAGGAATGAAGAACAATCTTTCAAAGTTGAAGATCAAGCCATCCACATTCGAGGGCCAGGGATTATTGAAGACCATCGACTGGTATTCTTATAAGAAAGAAAATCTGGTGGGTGTGGAGGATGATGGAAATGTTTTCAGAGCGTCCAAGGACATAACCAATCTTGATATCGCGATAGGATCGGCTGTCAACAAGCTCTCCTTTGCCCCGACAAAAAGAGCGATGCTGGATATAATATCACCAGCACTCAATATCTATGATCATTCCATGGTCATAGAGTTCGTTCAAAAGGAGAAGAACCTATTGAAGACTAAGGGCTTCACGACACTTCTGGTGGTTGAGAGCGGAGCTCATGATGAAAGAACATTGTCCACTCTTAAACATCTTTCAGACGGTGTGTTGATTATCGAGAAAGGCAGCAAAGGCCAGCTTACATTCAAAGTAGAAGCTTTATCTGGCATGAAGTTCGACCAGAAGGCCCATCGCATCAAGGTGACCAAGAAAGGTCTGGAGATCATTTCCAATGTGAAGGATGAAAGCTCCATATTACAGGATCTGCAAGAAATACCAGCGATTGACAAAATAACAGCAGAAAAACTTATCGAGGCTGGCTTCACCAGCATGGAAAAATTGGAAAAGGCGAAGAAGTCGGAACTGGAAAGTGTTACAGGCATTGATGCGAATGTGTCCAATAAGATCTACGAATACATACATTCTGTAGAATATTCAAAGAAGATAATAGAGAGAAAGAGCCAGAACTGGGTAAGGAAAGGATTGCAATTCATTGGTAAAAAAGAGATAGACAAGGGAATGCAAAGTTTCCAGAGGGCGATAGAGATCCACCCCAAGAACTCAAGTGCGTGGCTGGAGATGGCCAGGCTTCTTTACAATGAAGGTAGCAAAGATGATTCCAGAAAATGCTTTGACAAAGCTTTGGAGATCGATCCCACATTGGCAAAAGAATGGTTCGATAAGACCGAGGTACAGGAAGCTGGATGGGGCTGTCCCGTATGTGGGTTCTACATAAAGGAAGAAAATATCGAATGCCCTGAATGTGGTGTCATATTCAGTGTTGAAGAAAGAGAGAGCCAGAGGGATCAAATATGAGCTTGGGCAAGAAGGCCTTCGCCTCGGCTCCCTGTAGCTTGACATTATTGGGATATGACCTACACGATCATATTGGAACCTCTGTGGGGATCGCACTGGATAAGCGAATAAAATGTGAGACCATGATATCGGAAAGCTTCATGGTCAATAACGATGTCTATGATGGGAACAAATATCCTTATGTTAGGGCGGCTCTGCTTCATGGATGGAGCGATATTGACACCCCTGTCTCATTCGAGATAGATGATATTACGATCCCAGATAATGTCAGTGGCTATGGACCTGGACATATCGCCTCCACCCTGGGTTCCCTGTCAATGATGAACGACAATCTGATGTTCGAGGATATCTTATTGAAAGGCCATGAGATATTGAAGGAGAATGATAGCAAGATGGGGGTATTGGGACTATCCACCGCTATCAATGGATATGGCACTGTATTATCCAATGAGATCGGCAAAGGCCACTTATGGAGTGTGGGAAAGGGGAAGAAAGCGAGGCACATCCATCATCTCGACATGCCGGATATGACATTCGTTCTCGCATTTCAGAAGGGTGGATCTGGGAAAGAGGATTTCTCTGGAAAGTTCAATAATTTCGCCAGGCGTCAGAGTGGCTTCTTCAAAGACATGCTGAAGGATTCGGCAAAGCTGGCTAAAAAAGGTCTTCAGGCTTTGGAGCGTGGGGATATGGAAGGGCTTGGCCAGGCCATGAACGAGACCGACAAGTTGACGAAGACGATGGGCATGTACACGCCAGAACTGAAAGTCGTGGCCGACCTGTGCAGGAGCCAGGCATTTGGAGCGAGGCTTTGCATATCGGAGAAACATGCGTATGTGGTGACTTTGACCAATGAGCCGGAAGAATTGGCCAGCAATATCCGGGAAAAGGGACATATCGCGATGGTCGCTGGCATATCCCGCGATGGATTGCAGATATAAACAAACACTCTAAAGGGTTGATAAATTTAGTCGTGTTAGTTTTTCTAATCGCTAGTAATACATTGAATTTAGGCGATTAGAAAGAACCTAGTCGGTTGCCGTAAGCCCATCTATGAAAATTTAGCTTAACTCGAAGCCATATAAGCTTCGAGAAATCGGGTTTTATGGCCTTGGATGAGAACATTCAGGCACTTTTTGGGCATGATAGTTCTCACATTTCTTCAGGGGCCACAATACCCAGCGTGTTCAGCGCGTTCTGAAGTACCATCTTGGAGCATTTTACCAGATTCAAACGCGCCTCCATGATATCCGCTTCCGCGCTGAGAACCGGGCAATCTCTGTAAAATTGATTGAAGAGGGATGCCAGCTCGTAGGTGTATGACGCCACAAGGTGGGGTGTCCTGTCATCCGCGCATTTGATTATGAGTGAAGGGAACCTGGCCAGTGCTTTTATCAAGCTTATCTCGGACTCATGGATCAGAAGTCCGGGGTCGAAGTCATTCGGAGCATCCGTATTCCTCAGGATGCTGCTCGCTCTGGCATGGGAGTATTGAATGAAAGGCGCGCTATTTCCTTCAAAGTTCATGGCCTCCTCCCATTTGAAGGTCATTTGCTTTTCCGCCTGCACCCGGATGATATTGTAGCGTATGGCACCGACACCCACGGTCTCCGCTATGCCCAGCTTGATCTCTTCAGGAAGCTCCGGTCTTTTCTTTTCAACTTCCGCCAGTGCCCTTGACACGGCCTCTTCGATGAGGTCATCCATGTAGACAACCTGGCCCTTGCGTGTGGACATCTTGCCCTCTGGCAAGGACACGAAGGCGTAGAATATGACCTCGACCTTTTTCTCATAATCCAGTACCTCATTGAGGGCTATGCTGACTGCCTCTGCTTTGAGTTTGTGATCCTCACCCAGCACATTGATCATATGGTCAAAATTATTATGTTTATCAATGTGGTAAGCTATGTCACGTGTTGTGTAAAGGGACGTACCATCACTTCTTGTAAGGAACAGCTTGTTCTCCCTACCATGTATACCGAATTTCTCAAGATCCAGATACAGCGCGCCATCATCCTCGCCTGTCGATTCACTGGCTCTCAGTTTTTCAACTACTTCCGCCACACTACCGTCCCTGACATATTTTGATTCCAGGTCGAATTTATCATAATGAATATCCAATCTCATCATGGGAACCAACATCCCTTCCAAAATGTCCTCACAGTTCTTCTTCACCTTCTTGGATATGTCAGCCTCTCCATCTTCCTCATAAAGTGAAATGAGCTTATTGATCTCATTATTGATATTGGGATCCTCAGCCATCAGCCTGTTAGCTTCCTGGTAGAATTTCACGAACTTGTGGTCCGCCCTGTCGCTCTCCACATCCAATCCAGTGATATTCTCATGGCCCCAGGTGAGAATAACTAATTGTTTTCCCATGTCATCAACGTAAAAATGAACATCCAGATCATATCCTCTTTTTCTCAGGATACGCGCCATCGTGTCCCCGATTATTGGATTGCGAGCCCGGCCTACATGAAGCGGGCCAGTTGGGTTCGCACTGGTATGTTCGAGGATAATCTTGGGAGCCTGATCCTCGAATTCGAAGGAACCATATCTATCCTTCATGCGAAATACCATTTCCATGGTTTTCCCGGCCAGTACTTTCCTATCAATGTAAAAATTAACATAAGGGCCCACATTCTCTATCTTTTCGAATAGAGGATTCGCGCCAATGCCAGCCACCAATTTCTCGGCCAGTTCCTGTGGTTTCATACCCAGTGGCCCAGCTAATGAGAAACAAACAAAGGCATAATCACTGTGCTGGTGTAATTTCAATGGTGGTAGGTAGAGCTCATTCCCACCCAGGGAATCCAAGGCCTTTCTCATCTGGGCATTTGCTTCTTTATCGAATAAGGCCAGTGGGTTGAACTTTTCTAAATTATCGACATCCATCTCTATCCCACCTTGTATCGGAGAATGGCCGCCAGACCATTGAAGGCCTTCATCAGCATTTCTCCTTCTTCCGAATCCATTGAGATCAATTCCACTGTCGTGCCATAGCTTTCGGCATTCACATATAGCCCTTCGATGACATCCGCTTCCTCATCGATGGCCACATCCCCCGAGCATTTTTTGCATTTTATCTGATTTGGATCATTGATCATCTCCTGACCAGATACGCCGCAATCCTTACAGGTGTATTTCACCCGGTATCTGTCAACTCCCTCAGATACCATCAGGACATCCACTGCCCCGGCATTCAGGGTTTCATAGACCTCGACCTCGCCGTATGCGGTCAAGCCACCATCTGGCTTGCGAAGTTCGTCCATGAACCTTCGCATCAGCTCCTTTTCCTTGGATATGTCCATATCCTTCAGGGTCATTGTGGCATTTTCCAGAAGCTCTTTAAGGCCGTATTCGTCAGTATAGCCAGTATCAAATGTATTGAGGATCTTGCTATTCAATGCGTGATTGAGATAATTCTTATCCGCGAAGAAATTCTTGGTGCTTCCCGGCCCACCAAGGATAATGCCCTTCAAGCCTTCGATCTCCAGAAATGCATCGTCTGCAATTCCAGCAACTTTCTTGTAATACTCATGGGCTGATATTTCAATTAATCTTTCAAATCTCTGAGCGGACTGGCCACCCTGTCGATGCTTGCCCATGATCCTTGATTGGATATTCTTCACCACTTGCAATCTCTTGCCGTTCAGGATACCGATGGTCGCCTCGCTCCTGTCGATCACTATGAGGCCCAGAGTTTCCTTTTCAATGAGCATGTCCTCCAGAGCGTCCAGGTAAAAATACGAATCACATCTGTAAAGGAATGTGGAGATCGGTTCCGGTGGCTCGATGATGAAACTTACTGCAACTGTCTGATCACCGCCAGCAGCCTTGTGCCCGACGAAGAAGGCCAGGCCATTTTCAGGCACTGCTTTATAATTCTTCAATCGGCCCATTATGGACTCGATGGCCCAGGACACGTTCTTCTTTGTTGTTCTGGACTTGATATTGGATGACTGGGAAGCCTCATTCCTGAGATATGATACGACATCGTGCACCATCTTCTTCTGCGGAATATGGAGTGATATCAGCTCGGTCGCTCTACCCTTGATGCTCTGGATCTCTCTGATCTGTCGCTTGAACTCGTATCTCGCTAATGCATCTGGCTTTGCCATGTATTGTCCTCGGTATTATATCGGGCACAAGGTATCCACCTTTATATATTTTATATGTTTGAGTTTGAGCACTCCCGCACTCATTATCAATAGCAAGTATGAAATATTGATATCTGATTGTTCATGCGATAATATGGATAATGTAGTTATCTCAATAGGCGGCTCGATACTGGTACCGGACGATCATGATACCTCTTACATCAAGGAACTGGCAGACATGCTTCTGAGGATCAAGAAGGATGCGAAGCTGTTCATCGTCGTGGGCGGTGGTCGAATAGCCAGATATTATATTCGACTTGGTCGTGACCTTGGAGCTGATGAGTCCTATCTGGATGATGTTGGAATTGCTGTTACCAGGCTCAATTCCCGAATGCTGATTACCGCACTTGGGGACAGTGCTTATCACGTGCCAGCCGAGAGCTTTGACGAGGCGATCATGGCCTCTAAAAATCATGATATCGTGATAATGGGTGGCACACATCCAGGACACACGACAGACGCAGTTTCCGCCATGCTGGGTGAGCGTGTTGGAGCTGTTCGATTGATCAATGCCACATCCGTTGACGGTGTTTATACATCCGATCCGAAGAAGGACCCGGATGCCAAGCGCCTGCCCACGGTCAGTTTCCCCGAGCTGGTGCGCATCTGCCTGCAAGTCGAAGGCGGAGCTGGACCCAATGTGGTCTTCGATCCATTGGGTGCGAAGATAATTGCAAGATCTGGTATCGAGACACGGATCGTGCACGGTCGTGAGCTAGTGGAACTGGAGAAGGCCATACTTGGCAAGGATTTCCACGGTACCATTGTATCAGAATGAGGGGTGTTTGAGATATGGGAGATAAAATAAGGAGTTTCATCGCTGTCGATATAGGCCGCGTTCCTGAGCTCTTGAAATTCGTCAAGGCTTTGAGAGATATAGATTCAGATCTCAAGTTCGTAAAGCTGGATAACCTTCATATAACCTTGAAATTCTTGGGTGATATCGATGAGGAATTGGTTCCGGAGATCGAGAGCTTTATGAGGAAGGCAGTTGAAGGACATGGACCTTTTGAAATGGATCTGAAAGGTACTGGTGTGTTTCCCAATTACAAAAGGATATCAGTGGTATGGGCCGGCCTTGAGAAGACAGAGGTCTTGGCCGATATCGCAGATAAGCTGAACAACAACTTGACCATGATGGGGTTCCGTCAGGAAAGAAGGGGATTCTCACCTCATATCACGATCGCGAGAGTGGGGAACACTCTGGATACGATCGGCTTGCCGGAAACCGTCAAAAAGTTCGAGAACTTGGAGTTCACCACACTTAAGGTCGAGAGGATCATTTTGAAGAAATCCGAGCTCACACCTAAGGGTCCGATCTACTCGGATGTTGTAACTGTTGAGCTATAACTGGCACCTATTGAAAAGGAAATACGAGGGGCAGTCGGTTGCCGTAAGCTCATCATAAAACATCAACTGGATGCGGCGAACCAAACGCCGCACGTTCGAGCTTATGGCCCTAATGATCCACTAATAGATTCTCAGTGTTTTCATTTCTTATATTTGTGGATCAACATCTTGTCCCAGTCCACATCATTCTCAAAGCCCTTGCTTTTCAGATATCGACTCATGGACTCGGTGACCCTGGCCACTTCCAATGACTTGGCTGAATGGTAATGTCCGTAGATGTACATCTCCAGGTCATCTGATTCTTCCTGGATCGGGAATATCATTCTCATGCGTCCCTGGCGATTGTAACCTTCTGGCTTCTTGTTCTTTTCCAGATCGATGAGGTTCTCCTTTATCATCATATTGACCACCTCTTCCTCTTCGGGTGTCTGGTCCGTGTCCTCCAGGAACTTGAGGTACATCTCTGAGAATATAGGTGTGAAGTCCTTGTATTGCACACCCTTGTCAAATTTTATGTGTCCGCTTCTTACTTTCATATTGATCACTTTTCTATACTATCCAAAATAGGATGGAGTGATATTTAATGGTTGTGGCTAAGAATTCGAATGTGTTATTCGGATCAGAAATGAGAATAATAATAATAATAATAAGTAAAGAGGAACAAGCAGAGAAGGATAATAAAAAAGAGAAGATTTGCGGGTCCGAAGACCCGCATTAACTTAGTTGATTAGCGATAGCTGGCTTACATATTCAGTAAGCTGCCGCCGCTCATCTGGATCTCTTGTCCGTCTAGGTCGACTATTGTAATTTCGTATTCACCAGCCTGTGCGTTTGCCCAGGTCAATGTTACGTAGTCTCCACTGTTTATAAGAGAGTTGGCTCCGATATCAGTTGCTACTGCAGTGATATCCTGTCCAGCGCCAGATTTTGCAACAGAAATTGCTGTTGGCGGATTGGCATCAAACGATAATACATAACTAGTGGAATTAACACCAGCTATTGTTATTGTTATGTCTGTCCATTCGATATCTGTGCTGAACGATCCGAACTTCATTGTTGCGGTTGTTGAAGAGTCCTTATCGAGCTCTGACCAGTTTCCTGTTGCAGCTACACTGCCTCCACCGCCAAAGTCCATGACCATGACGTAAAGCACAGCAGCCAAAACCACGGTGATAGCGACCATCAAAATGGTAGCAATAACCGGAGACACTGCGTCGTCCTTCTTTCTTATATTCCATGTGTTTTTCATATATTTTGTCCTCCTGTAGACTATAAGCCTACGTAATTATAGATTACAAGGACAATATATTTATAGTTTTCTCAAAATAATACGGCAATCAACGTATATACATACGGCAAATACCGATGCATTGTGCCTCAAAGGATCATATGTTCTTTGCGGATATACCCTTATCATCTATGTTGCATGATAAGATCTTAGTTTTCTCTGGGTGATTCCTCACCTTCCTTATCAGCAGATTCCTTGTGAAAGTGGAGCCCTCTCTGAGCCTCTCCAGTTCTATTGTGATATCCACTATATCCTGGACACCACTTTCCACGCGATTGTCAAAAACCCCTTTCAGCATCGTGACGAGGGCTATGCCATTATTTAGTTGAGTATGAGCCTTGATGGTCCTTATGGCGGAAAGCACATCAGCCTCATCATAATACTCTAGGAAGAAATCCAGAGAATCCAATACGATCCTAAATGGTGGTTTGAGCTTCGATATACCATATGTGAGCGTGGTCAGGAAATTGACATCCATGCTTTGTTCAGCCTGGGCGGCATTGAATTGCTTGATATCTCGCATTTTCAATCCTTCCTGGCGATACTTGCTAACTTCCAGGTTCTTGGCCAGAACCTTCTCATAATACATCTTGCCGATATTCACGACCCTGATATCCTGCTTCCACCCGAATTCACCCATGGCGGTCTTAACAGCCTCATCACTTTCAGTGGTGGAGAAATAGGTAACGTTCTCATTTCCTATTCCAGCTGCTGCAAACTGCTTGGCAAATAGCTCGACACCGGTTCCGGGTATACCGGTGATCAATATCGTACATCCTTTCGGAACACCATCCATCAGGGATTTATCCAGCTCCTTCACACCTATGCTGGTAGTTTCGATCAAACTCATTCACCCCCTATGGTTATCGTGGTATCACATACCAACTTCATCATATTGGATATCTCTTCAGTGCTGAACTCTTCCATTGTGAAGACCATGGAATAGGCATCCTTGGCTCTCAGATTGTTTATGAATATATGCAAGAATTCGGACAGGATCTTCATATTATTGTGAATACCCAGGGCATTTATGGCATCTAAAACAATGACATTGTTCTTGCCATCTGATTTCCTTATGAGGTATTCCACCTTCAGCATGATGTTCTCCAGCATGGTGGGGCTTTCCACATAGAGCACGTTCTTGTATTTCTTGGCCCCTCCGACCATGATATGGGAAACACAGTCCACGAAGTAAATATTGGTAAGATCGATCTCCAGGATCTTCAAGACATCGATTATTGAATGTGATGGAATAGCCACCGTGATGTAGATGACATTCAAATTCTTCTTATTGGCGAAGATATCCACTATTCCCCTTATGGCATCGAAATAACTATCACTGACTATCTTCAGGTTTATAGCGGATGAAGGTGGGAGCTCATGAAGCTCATCTGCCAGATCGCCAGGTGATTTGATCATAGACCACCACCGCCCTTGAGCAATGGAACAAGTAATACGCCCGCGGGTGTCAGATCCAGAACATATTTCGCTCTGGAATGTACTGTTCCTCTCATTTTCACCACTTGCAATGTCCTCAGAAGGTCTCCCCTCCGCTCATAATTCCCCATAAGGACGATACCATCCGCGATGGCTTCCTCCACCCCGTAGAGCGAGTACCTGTCGGCAGATGGTGATATTTCGGATATCAGAAGACTGGTGCAACCCCTGGTAGAAAGAGCTTTTCCTATCTTCAATATGAATTCCCTTATCTTCTCCTCTGTTTTCAATCTGTAGCAAACGGAGGTTATGGAATCTATGACCAATCTTTTGACAGAAAGCTCATCCACGAGGTTACCCAGTGCACGAACCAGAGTGTCGACATCCTCCAGACTGAACTCCACATTTGTCAAACCCAATCTCTCATAGATGACTGGCATATCGACGAATGCCAGTTTTCCTGTTTTTATCAGGGATTCCTCAAAGAAATCATATGGGATGACATTCGTGGTAAGTTTCTCAGATGATTCTGTAACTGAAACAAAAAGTGAATTCTCATCGGCCAGAGCCCCATGCACTAAAAATTCAAGGGACAGTGTGGTCTTTCCAGTACCGCAACTGCCTGTGAACAAAATGGTATTTCCTCTGGGTATTCCTCCATTTAGAATATTATCCAAACCATCTATTCCTGTAACGCAACGTTCTCTCTCAATGATATTTTCTGAGGCCATGATTTCCGTTCTCCAATATAGCTAACCATATTTTAATCATTTGCATAAGGATGGATTAATTTGTAATTACCTGCAAATCTATTTATAAGTCTTAACAGATATATAAAAAACTGTCCATAACATCAAGCAGACATCAAGTAGGAGACTGGCACTTTGAGCGATTCCACACTTTACCTATGCCCATTTTGTGGCGCCTTCATAAACGAGGAGGCCGAGGTTTGTCCCAATTGCAGCAAACCATTGGAAGAGGAGGTGGAAGGTGGATTCGAGAAAGAGCTGGATGATCTTATAGATGAAGATCTCAATGCCATGTCAGGAAGTGAATCCTGTCCCAGATGTGGAAAGCAGCTGGAAGAAGGATCATTAGAATGCCTGGATTGCAATATGAAGATCGAGGATGGACTGGAACCCGCATCTGAAGGAGAAGAGGAAGGAGTGGCTCTATTCCTTTGTTCAGGATGTGGGGCTTTTATCAATTCGAATTCCAATGAATGCCCCAAATGTGGTATTTCACTTGATGATGAGGCTGAAGAAGAACATGATTTTGTAGAATATGATAATGAATTGCTGGATCTCCTTGTTGAGAATGAGCCAGATGAAGAAGATGAGCTTATCCTGGAGTTGGATAGCATAGATGATCCAGAAGATCTGATATCGGTCATTGACAAGATGCCGGATATTGAAGATGAAGAGCTATTCGATGATGAACCAGATATCGTACTTGATCTTGATCTGGCAGATGACGATCCGGAAGGCGATCTTCTTCACATGAACATTGATGATGAAATAGAGAAGACCAGGATAGTGGAATCCATTAGCGAAAGGGTAGCCGGAGAAGTGGCTATCGAAAGTGATAGTGGAGATGAGATCATGCTCTGTGGAGAGTGTGGAGCATTTGTCTCCCAATCTTCAAAGGAATGTAATGTTTGTGGAAATGACATAAGACCTGGCAGCCATCTGGCTATTGAAAAAGATGAGATCCCCTCAGAGAATGATGGCGAAAATACAGAGACCGCCCTGAGGTCCATACTTGGGATATTGGATGATGTCATACTTGATCCGGATCCAATGGCAGATCATGAGGATGATATTGGCATATGCCAGAAATGTGGAGCTTTCATACCTCATGGCGAGAGTGCGTGTCCCGTATGTCATGCGGACAAAAAGAGTCTTCCAGATATCATATACACGGAACTGCCTATAGATGATCATGATTCTATGTCCATTTGCGGGGATTGTGGAGCTTTTGTCAAATCCGATTCAGATACATGTAATGTTTGTGGAGCCAAGGTCGATGCCGATATGCTAAGATCCATAGAGCCAGATGATGTCTTGGAGATGGGGATGGATGCGGATGACCCAATGGATATTCTGAAAAAAGCACTGGGTGTGCTGGAATTACGAGATACGACACCAGAGGAAAGGATCGGTGGAGAACTGGATCTATGTCCGGATTGTGGTGCTTTCGTCTCAGCTAATGCCAAATCATGCTCCATTTGTGGCAGCGATCTGATCCAGGGCACGGATATAAGCCTGGATGATGGCATAGTCATGGATCTGGATGATGGATCGGTCATTCTTTCAGACAGTGTTTGTCCCAATTGTGGCTCCAAGTTCGGGGTCGGGGCAGGAGATTGTGAGGTTTGTGGCTTCACATTCCTCGGTGATGAAAGTGATCATGACGAGAAGGAAATGTCCTATGAAGACAGGGTGGACATATCGGATATCATAGAATTCGAGGTTCCAGAATTGACAAAGGAAAGCGCTATCGATCACCTCAATGAAATGGAAGATGATATGGATGATCTAATTCTGGATGAAGTAAAGCCTGAATCATCTGCCGAGGTTAAGAGTGGGGAACTATCCAATGAAGAAAAGCTGGCCAGGATAGAAAAGGCCTATGAAGAAGGGCAACTTAGCAAGGCCAATTACATAATCAACAAGGCCAAGTTCTACGGACTTGTTCAGGAAATGAATGAGATAGAAGATGACCTGGATGAGCTTTTGATAGATATTGATGAGACGATGGCCGAGACCGTGGAAGTGCCGACCGAAGAGGATGAAATAGAAAGTCTGGAGCTTGGAGATCTTCATCTGAATATCGATCCAGATGCTCAGGACGACGAGGATACCCAGCCAGATGTGGAAATGGAATATGATGATCTGTCCCTTTCAGAAGATGACATCAAAGAAGGCATCCATGACGGAAAATATGATGATATCATCGAATTCGATGATCAGGATCTGGATCTAACCCAGGATGATACTTATCAGGAAGATCTGGATGAGCATATTGAAACTTATGAGGAAGAGGATGAGACCTCGAAAGAGGATGAAACCTCGGATGAGGATGTCATATACGAAGAGGTCGAGGTCTATGTGGACGAAGATGGCCAGGAAATAGAATATGAAGAGGTCGAGGTAAATGAGGATGACATCGAAGAGTATGAGGAGGATGTCGATGATCCTGAAGGAACCGATTTAGATGATCATGACCCCGAGGAAACATATTTCGAAGAGGAAGACGAGATCCATGTACCCTTCAGATCACATGCCATGGCGGAGACCACTGGAGGACCGCAATATCTCAATCATTCCGGATGGGAATATGGTGTCATCGCATCACTTCTTACATCCCTCTTCTATGTCGCGCTTTCCTCATACATACCCATCAATCCCATATCATTGGCCATAATATTTGGCGTGATACTTATCTTCGCCTTCATAATGATGGTCACATCAAGATCCATATTCATGAAAGGCGATCTGTACCGTGGTTCCGTGTTCATGATAGGCGGAGTGATAATTTCTTTCATCCTGCTCCATTGGTTCGCGGATATCATGATCGATGATCCGATGGTGGACAAAATGCTACTGTCGATAGGAATAATGATGATCGGTATAGGAATAATCTGGATAAGGGGCAAGATCCGATATATCCATCTCTGGTTATCCGGCACCATATTCCTATTTCTGTTCTCCATAGGAGAGCTTTATTATTTCGAGCAATGGGCCTATTCCCCCATCCAGCCACCAGGAGCGATAGTGGCTGGGATCGGGATATCTCTGATCGTGGCCAGTTCCATACTGCTGGCCTATGAGAGAAGTCTACACACTTCGATAGAGACGGAGATCGTTCGAGGAGATATGGACTATCTCAATAAGAATTACAAGAAGGCATTGCATTCCTATGATAGGGCGCTTGAGAAAAGCACCCTGAAGACCGAATCCGCATTGAAGGCAGATGATACCAGGGAATACGATGTCCCATGGTACAGTAAAGGTGCGACCCTGATATTGATGGGTAATTTGAAAGAAGGAATTGAATGTCTGGATATGGCTCTATCCATAAATCCCAATAACGAGGTCGCATGGGTGAGCAAGGGAAATGCCTATTCAAAGCTCGGGGACATGAGCAGTGCTTTGGAATCATATAACAATGCATTGATCGCGAACCCCAGATACATAATAGCCTGGAACAATAGAGGTAATGCATTTGCCAGGAAGGAGAATTATATCGAAGCCCTGAAGAACTATAACAGGGCGATCAAGCTGGATCCAGATTATAAGGACGCGTGGATCAATAAGGGCTATGTCCTGATGAAGATGGGAAAGCAGGATGAGGCGCTCAAATGTGTGTCGATGATAGGGGAGAAAAAGATGGGACAGCATGGAGCAGCCAGTACCAATGGCAGTACTAAGGCCTCTGCCTGACCTGCATGATGCATATTCCGATCATGGTTGCCAGGATCAATGAGAAGATATTACTGAACTCGTCAATAATGATTATATCGACCGATGCCACATCACTATCCGGCAGAAGCATGTAGCCACTGGAAGTAGTGTAATTCAATAGTGCCCAATTATCAACAGGGCCAGCAAGTGGCGTCGCATTGACTGTCACATTGATGAATATCGCGTATGAGCCGGGCGCGATATTTGTGAAGTACCAGCTAATATCCTGACCCAGTATTGTCGAAGGAGCTGGAACCGCGCTGTCGAAGATAATTCCAGAGGGTAATGTGTCATTTATCCAGACATTGCCCGCATTGGTCGAGCCAGTATTATTGTAGAAGATGGTGTACATGATGGTGTCATTGGCATAGGCGGTTGTGACATTGGCGGTCTTCTGGATATCTATAACAGGCCGCTGGCAGGTGACATTGGCCCATGAGGTCTCGGTTCCCAGAGAGTATGTCAAAGTGGCGGAATTGGATAATAATTCCAGATCGGTCGCATTGGCATTCACCTGCACCTCGATGGTTATGAGATTCGTACTCTGTCTGGGAATCTGGGTGAAGGTCCAGCCAAGATCCTGGCCAACTATCGTCACGGGCAATGGATTGGCGACCACATAATCGACATTCGCTGGAAGTACATCATCTATCTGAACATTCCAGGCCTTTCCCAAACCTGTATTATTGTACCATATCTCGTAGGTTATCAGATCGCCTGGTTGGGCAGTGGTCACATTGGCTGTTTTGGATATGGACATATTGGGGAGTTTAGGTGCCAGTGGATCAATGGGGTCAGAAAGCTCTATTTCTTCTAGCCCAGTCGATCGGGATGACCTTGCGGCCTCGGCATTGTGCCTGATACTATTGGTCTCATCCTCCATACCCAGCCAGTCTGACATTTCGATGGCGATGGAGATATCAGATTGCCTGGATATTCCAAGAAGTCCAAGGGGCACGCCTACCTCAATCCGGGATAGATCATTGGCCCCGGATGCTTTGCCGAGATATGTCCATGGAGTGCTCGCGGACATCTCCTCATATGAGTATATCTCGCTGGATAGTATCTTATTGTATTTGCCAGTTATAAGGATTAAATGGTCAGCTCCAAGCTGACCATTTAAATAATGGCCTGTTTCGATATCATCATCCGCGTCTATGTATATCAACAGATGATCCATACCTTTTCTCTCAATGTGCCTCACAGGGCCGATATAACGGCTTATGAACCTGCCAGAATAATTCGCATCATAGCTCTGGGGGATGGTGGTATTGAGCCAATTGTCAACACCTCCAGCATCGTGATCCACTACACCGTCGCCATCACGATCCCCATTAGAATTCGCATCATCGACACCGTCATTATTAAAATCATGAGCATATGAGCCATCAGGGCCATCCAGCACATCCGGGACACCATCATTGTCCGAGTCCAAATTAGGAGAAGTCTGAGTGACATTTTGAGCCGATGGTGTTGATCTGATCCTCAGCACTGGTATTGCGGATCCTCCCATGGCCACCCCACCCACGGATGTGTAGATGTTCAGCTCATCATCCATATTCATGCGGTAATCCCTGATATCCACATTCCTGTTCAGGAACTTCAGCTTTGCAGGATCCTTTCCTGGAACTACCTGATCATTGGCCGCATCGATATTTGGAGGTGTCGATTGCCAGTCTCCAAATGCTCCATCTATCGTCGTACCAGATGGTTGGCCATAGTGTTTGAGAGATGGTGCACTTACTATCATGTCCAAGTTGACGGTGTCGATCATGCCCACATTCAAAGGCATGAGGCCGATGGTCTGGCCATTCTCTGTCCCGGTCAATGTGGATGAAAGAATAAGTTGAGTGATTTCAGACGGCGATAGTGGCATGGGGTCGAATAATTCCAAATGAAGGACCTGGCCGTCCACCTGCATCGAGGATAGGCCAACCACCTCGTCAATGACAGGTTCTATCAGGCCATTATCATTCATATCCTTGTATAATGTGAATTGTGAAAGAATATCCGGACTGGATGTTCCCAATATACGGAAGTCGAGTGAGTCGATCTCCACCTCATCCTCATAGCATACGAGTTCGAAGGAGCAAGAGAGAACATCATCTCTTGCCAGTATATCATTCGAAGGGTCAGTGATCGACCTTATAGACAGGGATGCGGTATTGGGGATCATTATGCCATCGGAAGTGTCTGTATTTCCTTCGGAATCACTTGTCATGACAAGGACTGATGGTGACTGGTCTGCCAGATCGCTCATGGCCGTTCTCAGTTCGATCTTATCTCCACTCACCTTACTGGATACCGAGGATATATACATGAACCCACTCCAGTCATCAGGATCATGATCATTATCGAATCTCAATAGTTCAGATGCTTCCACATGATTATCATAACCATGAACATCTATCAGGACATCGGCGCCCAGATTGTCGATGGAATAGCCAGTGCGATTATTCCCATCTGCATCTAGGAAGATATAGATGGAATCCACACCACTGCCATTCGCACTACCACCTTCCATCATGGTCCCGTCAACTTGTAGGAAAATGTCAAGATATGGATGATCCAATGAAAATCTAGTATCTACCAGATCTATATCAGGGTTTATGACATCCGATACTTCATCGGCATAGGATGTGAACTTATTCCAGTCACTGAAAGCTCCGTCTATCGAGATATCTCGTGTGTCACCATTATTCATATTCTCGGTGAATATCGGCACATAGAGTATCAAAGATATCACAATGACAATGGATAAAAAGCCGATCTTCCACCTACGTGCTTTTTGACGATTCCTTCTCAATATAGCCATATCCTGCTTTCTCTCAACCAAGGAATCACCATTTATGAAACCATCGCCATTAACTATGCCAGAGCCGTTGACCAGGCCATTCGTTAACCCATTGGTCAAGCCATTGGTACGACCTTGACCATTTGTGATTCCATTCGTCCTACCCTGCCCATTCGTTAACCCATTGGTACGGCCTTGACCATTGGTGAGACCGTTCGTTCTTCCCATACCATTTGTAAGGCCGTTCGTCCTACCCTGGCCATTAGTTAATCCATGGGCACCACCTTGACCATTGGTCAAACCATTTGTCCTACCTTGACCATTGGTAAAGCCTTGAGCATGACCGAATTTCCTTCTCATCTTTTCAGAAAGTTCAAGATCATTGGAATGGGATATCTTCTCGGCATCCACATCGTATACCAGAGAATCCAATATGGACTCCAATTCTTCTTCCGTATAGTCCTCTTCTTGATCGTCCACACACTCATCCTGATCGATGACCTCGAATGACTGGTCATCATCATCGTCCTCATCATCTAAATCAAATTCAAGGGAATCAAGAAGATCCTGCATCTCTTCATCTGACTCGACCTCATCCATATCCGTATAGCCCAATTCCAATGGATCTTCAATTATCTCTCCATCTAAACCGAAAATAATGGGAGTTGGAGCAGTATCCGGCTCATCAGTCTCATCAAGATCAAGAACAAGAGATTCGAGAAGATCGTCCATGTCTTCATCTGGCTCATCTTCAAGGATTAGCTCGGGTTCATGTTCAATATCATCTTCAAACTCTTCACCCTCAAGATCCAGACCCAATTCTGCCAGGTCGTCCAATCCATCCAATTCCAATAAGAGCCAGTCCTCTTTGAATGCCTCATCAGAGCCCTGGTCAAGATCAGATATATCGTCATCATCGTGCTCGACCACCTCGATCCTTTCCAGCTCTTCATCCTTCAATTCCAATAATTCCAGGGAGAACATCTCGTCCTCCAATTCAGCCATTTCAGATCTGAGGATATCGTCCTTCATCATGCCCTTCTCTTCGATCTCCATCTGCTTACAGTTCGGGCATGAACTGGAATCTCCCATAACGAAGGTGCCGCAGGACTCGCAGACCGTGAACCCTATGGTTGGAACTGTCTCGAGAAGGTCTATTTCCTCTTCAGGGTCCTCATCCGGTTCATCCAGCTCCCTGGATAATACCTCATTCACTTCCTTGGACAGGACATTCACATCTCCGATCTCATCCTCCAGATCACCCAGGGAATTGATGATGGCCTCATCCAGCTTGAATTCCTTCATGTCTATGACATCGTCACAGTTCGGACAGCTTTCTGCCCCACTGCCCAGGAATGCTCCACAGGATCCGCATATACCAATATCTAGATCCGGGGCGGTCTCAAGCCTATCCACCTCTGGTTCATCCACCAGGTCCATTTCCAATATCTCATCGATCTCGGAAGATAGCATCTCGCCACATTTGGGACACGTGTCCACATCCCCCTCCACAAATGTCCCGCAGGAACTGCACATTTGGAAATCGATCTCCGGTATCGTCTCAAGGAGATCGTCATGCTCATCTGCCAGTTCATTGCCCAATGCTTCTGCGGTGATATCTTGACTGAATATCTCACCACAGACCCCGCAATCCTCGGATATGGAGCTGATCAATGCACCACAACTCGAGCATCTGGATAATATCTCATCAGTTACATCATCCTCATCTTCCTCCACCGTGGTGTAACATATTGGACAGACCGCACTGTGCTCGTTCAGAAATGCTCCGCAGTTCCCACATAGGTAAAATTTGATATCAGCAGCATCTTCGCCAACTGAAAGCCCCAGGAAATTGATTATGTTCTCGATCGCGCCTTTCTCATCCAAGATAAGATCCGAGGTCGAAATACGAGTGCCAGTAATGGAGCCGACATCGACTGGCTGACCCAATTGAACATGCATCCGATTCACAATATCATGGTTCACGAAACTGGGAGAGATGACATGAACGGACGTGATATCCTTATCCTGCATCTTGCTCATGTTCTTTCTCATGAAGTCCATCGCGGAATCAGGTCCGAAGATATCCGCCGATTGCTGAAGAATATCGGTTATGAACACGATATTTTCTCTTCCCTCGGTCATTTTCAGGGTCTTGTTCACGGCCATATTGACATTCAAAAGAGCCCTGGCGCAGAGTAATAGATTATTATCTTCCTCAACCCCGATCACTTGAGATATCTGGTAGGAGAACCAGTCTATCACGAAGAGCTGGTCCTTTTCCCTCAGACCCTGCATCTCCGGACCCATGCTCTCCAGGACATCGATCAATTCCTTTCCCGAAGAAGTGGCCACAAGGGCGATGATGGTCTTACCCTCATCCACATATTTCTCAATAAGGTGGGCCATCGACAGGTAGGTTTGTTCCTCCAGGGCCATAACGGCAAATGATTCGGCTTTTTCTCCGGGCATTTTTTCTCCATTTTTTTATGATATTTGGATCATCAAATTATGATTCTCATATCATCAAATTAAGATCCTAAGATCATCAATAAATTGTCTCCTGGCTATCTATTTCGATCCCATCGCTCATGATGAGGAAGGGATGTTTGTACGGATCATGGCGGGCGAACCTCATCTTGTAGATCGTTATCGTGCGCCTGTACTCGCCCTCGACATTCTCATAATCCAGTACGATTATTGAATCTGAAATGAACTGCTCGATGCCGAATCTTGTTTCCCCGCTCTTATTGGCCTCGGTTATCAACACGGTCGTCAGTTCATGGTCCTTCAGAATACGACAGAATCTGAATAATTCCCTTCTGAACTCGTCGATATCACTGTAGTACAGGCCGACAGCGGAAATGGAATCTATGAGCAATCGCGTTGCTCCTGTTTCTTTCACCGTCTGGATAATGAAATCCAGCAGATTTCTAAGACTGACTATTCCGAGATCCACATCCTCCGCCAGATCGATATCCTTCCTCATCTCGCCAAAATCCACAAGCTGGATGTCATTAGAACCATGATATTCATCAAAGTCCATTCCAAAGGCCTTGGAAGCCCGTAGTAGATTCTCCCTGCTCTCCTCCAGGGTGATGAACAATCCCTTCTCCCCATGCTCAGTGAATCCCTTGAATATGAACTGCATTCCGAACAGTGTCTTTGCACTTCCAGCAGGTCCGGATATCAAGTTGATAGTTCGCTCGGGAAATCCCCCGCCTGCAAGTTCATCCAAACCGCTTATTCCTGTATTTATTATTGTCATTTTTCCACCTCTCTGTCTTTGATCGAATATTTTTCATTAATTAATTTGTAAAGGGAGGAATTGGAGCCATCCCCATCTATTTTCATATCTTTAAAAGCCCTGGCCAGTGAGATGTTCACAAGGGATATCAGCGACGATCTGCCCAATGCATTTTCCTCGAGCTCAAGTACTCGAGCAATTATCTGCAAGTGATCCAAACCATCCATCTTATCAGATGAGCCAGGCGGTGTAATTGCCCCGCCTGGCTCATATGTGTCGATGCACGTTTCCAGATAATTCATCACATCATATTCCAGCTCCAGATCCTTCTTCCAGGATCCGAGAAGTGATCCCATGGTATTACCAGTGAACCTCATAAGACGCTGGGAGAATTCGCATAAGAAAACCATGGAAAGATGGAGATCATTATCCTTCTCCATCTCACCCTGGCTACCCAATGACCTAATATCGATATCATAGAATATCCTGGAATTCTTTATATCATATTCCAGGGCGCTTCGTGTCTTGCCCTTTCTTGTTCTGGATTCCAGCACGCCTATGGACTCGAGGTCCTGTAAATGCTTAACTGCAGTTGCCACGTGCATGTCCAGACCATGAGATATCTCGGTAGCTGTTGACCAGCCGCGGTCAACAACTACCGAAATAATGTCCAGCGACCTCTCCCTGCCCAATATGGAGAGGCTTGTTTGAAGTTCTTTCTTGTTCATATTATCCCCTTCTTTTTCAGTTGCCAGTTTCTTATCGCGCTCAGATATTTCATTAAATATAAAGTATTAATAAGATATTATAGGCTATTTGAAGTATTATTAATAAAGGTTTGGGATAACTTTAGTTCGGTTGAAATATCTAGCAGCAAGACATTTGTATTCGAGCATGCCCCGTCTGGATAATTCATTGATAATTTAATAGGGCGGGGTACTATATTCGATGTGCTAGCGAGTGACAGTTGCGATGTGCCAGTAGAAAGATAAACTCCTCGCTTTCGAACGCGAGGAGTCAAACCAAACCCTGCCCCGATCTATTTTGCGTTAAATGCGCAAAATAATAGTTCGAGAAGCAAAGCAATTCGAACTATGAAGCAGGGGCGGGGTCCTTATCCACACCCAACATAGCATACAGTGCACCATGTGGATTGGTGAAATATACACCAGTTAATGATCCCTACGCCTGCCTGATGAAAGCTAACAAAACTGCAAAACCTTTAATTCACTTGAGTGTATTGGGCGCCTTAATGGCTCAGACAATAAGCAATATCGACAGGCTCTTGACCCACTTCAGGAAGAACACGGACAGAGTTATTTCCATGCAAGCCCTCTCTGAAAAGATCATGGTAGGCGAGGACGAACTCCAGGATGATCTGAAAAAGATGGTCGGAGGGGAGATGGTTTACGAGATCGGAGAAGGAAGATACATGCTATCTAACAATTCCGAACTGGTAGCCTATGAAATATTCCGAGACATAGCTCCGAATATATCATTCGAGGAATACGTCAAGTACAAGGATGAGGAGCATGTGTTGATGAGGATGTCCAGAGACAGGAATGTAGTCATGAGCTCCAATATCGAAACAGATGAAGTCGAGGTCAAAAGAAGGGGGAATCACCTTCGTTAATCCCCGATACAAGGGCAATAGAAAAGAGTCCCGCACTCAGAAAAAGACCTACGTGCCTAAGAAGAAGAGGCTGAACCTCAGGAAGATCGAGGAGTTCAAGTTCGAAATGGCCGATGTCCTCGAAGGACTGGCTCCTAATCTCGAAGGTACGATAAAAGGTTCGATAATCGCCAAAGCGGATAAGATCGATATAAATGCCGCGATGGATTTCGTTCTGGAGAAAGAGAAAGAAGGACTTCTGAACGCGGACCAGGTGAAGAGACTGGGGCGTATTCTCAATCACTACAGTTTTTACAGGTAATAGGACCATTGTTGAAATTAAAGACTTCACAACCTATTATTGAATCATTTAAGGCCCATGGGTTACTAGCAGTAAATATGTGGAAATATTCAAAGAGTAAGCGGTTGCCGTAAACCTATCAAAGTATCAGTAAATGAACGCAGAGTTTTTGACTCTGCGAATTGAGGTTTATGGCCTATTCTGGGAACTTTCAGGATCTTTAGAGCCTGATAGTTCACATGCAATGTTTTTAATTTACCATTCCTTATGTGGTCGGGATGATCACGATATCTGGGTTGATATACAAGGATCGAAGGTTCGAAGAGGGGCACATTATTGTCTCCGATAATGGATATGAGATCAAACCAGGCATAATGGAAGGAGCTGATCATAATGGTATCATAATTCCGAAGTTCATCAACTGCCACACACATATCGGTGACTCCGCGATACCGCGACCTCCAAAAGGCACAGTGGAGGAGATCGTGGGGCCACCGGATGGCTACAAGCATCGGATGTTGAGACAGACCTCGGAAGAAGATATTGTCCAGGGCATGAGGAAAAGCATCAGGATAATGGAAAGCAATGGTATTGGCAGGTTCATTGATTTTAGAGAAGAAGGGATCAAAGGAACCAGACAGCTTTCCAAGTCCATGGAAGATGAGACATATTCGGATCATGATGGAAGGATAAAATGCGACATCTATGCCCGACCGGAAAATAATGTGTTCGACCAGGATGAGATTGATAATTTATTGGAGGTATCGACCGGCCTGGGTATCAGCGCCATATCCGACTGGGACTATGATGAATTGAAGGCAGTGGGCGAGTATGTGGCGGGTGAAGGACAGACTTTGGCACTGCATGCGAGCGAAAGATCAAGGGAGGATATTGACAAGATACTTGATCTGAAACCTAAGTTCTTAGTTCACATGATCCATGCGAGTGATGATGATCTAGCCCTGTGTGCGGATGGAGGAATTCCCATCATCATATGCCCGCGATCCAATGCCTTCTTCGGTACGACCCCCCCGATCGAAAGGATGTTGGCAGCGGGGATCGACATATGCCTGGGAACTGATAATATGATGTTGGTGGAGCCAGACATGTTCGGGGAGATGGAATTTCTCCGGAATTCCATTTCCAATAATACCAGCAATCACGGCATGGATCAAGGCATCGATCAAGGCATGGATTATACAGTGGGCGATGAGAAGTTATTAAATATCATGTTAGACAATAGTAGAAAAGTATTAAATTCGAATCCAGATATAGGGGTCGAACCCTGGGGGCAGGATGGATTCATTGTAATAGACCGGCCAACTGAGAGACCAGCGAGCCAAGTGATCGGTTCTTCCCCAAAAGATATCCGCTTCATGTGGAGATCACAGAGTTAAGAGCCACAGATGATATTGTGGTATTCGAATGATCGAGATCCATACCAATTGGAGGTGAGGAAGTGAAAATAAAAGAGCTAATGACAACGAACCCAATCGTTGCAGAACTGCCTGGCAACAGGACAGACGTATTGAGACAGCTTGTGACAGAGAATAAAACTGGAGTTCCAGTGATCAAGGCAAAGGAAGGAACTCTTATGGGCTTTGTGACAAGGCAGGACATCACCAGAAAGCCAGAAGAAGAACAACTGGCTTTGATAATCAATAAGGAATATCCCACGCTCGAGCCAAACGATGATATAATTGAAGCAGCTGAATTGCTACTCACTCATGATCTACATCACCTTCCAATAGTCAAGAATGACAAGCTGGTGGGTATCATCACCCCTGCAGATTTTCTCCAAATAATAGAGGAGATGGAGCTTAAGACACACGTGGAAAATTTCGTCAGAACCCCTTGCGTACCGGTTTACGAGGGATCGCCACTTCCGGCTGTCGACACAGTATTCAGAGTGGCTGGCCTGGTGGCCGCGCCAGTCCTTGATGGGCATGGAAAGCTCGTAGGACTTGTCACGGACAGGGACATGTTCAATCTCTCGACCATCAATGTCAGCGCGGCCGTGTCCGCACTGGGCCTAGGAGAGGATGAAGATGAATGGAGCTGGGAAGGCCTCAGGAACATCATGAAATTGTATTTCGATGTAAGGCGAATAGAATTGCCAAGCATTCCTGTAAAGGATGTGATGATCAAGGAACCTCGAACCGTATTCAGAAAGACATCGATCAGCGAGGCCGCACGGATCATGAAGAAATACGATTATGGACAATTACCAATAAGGGATTCAAAGGACAAGCTCGTGGCGATGATATACGAGCTCGATCTCCTTGAAGCCATGCTACCGTGATACCATGGATCCTAATATCGTCCTTGGACTTGCAAAGAGACGGGGCTTCTTCTTCCCATCCTTCGAGATATACGGAGGGATGGCTGGCATGTATGATTATGGACCTTTGGGTTCGGCCATGAAGAACAATATCGAATCTCTGTGGAGGAAGAACTATGTCCTTCACGAAGGGCTGTCGGAGATCTTTTCTCCGATAATATCCCCGGAGGAAGTCTTTCGAGCATCTGGCCATCTGGCAGAGTTCAGTGATTTTTCTGTCCAATGTCAGAAATGCAAGCAGGCTTTCAGAGCCGACCACTTACTTGAAGAAGTGGTCGATAACCCGGATTCCATGAGCCAGAAAGAACTGGGCGAAGCAATGGTGAGCAATGATATCAAATGCCCATCCTGCAAAGGCGAACTATCCGAGCCAGTCGCTGTGAACCTCATGTTCAAGACAACGGTCGGCCCTCTTGGCGGCCGTGATGGATATATGAGGCCGGAGACCGCTCAGGCGATGTTCTTCAATTTCCATCTCCTTCACAGGTTTTACAGAGAAAAACTACCATTTGGCATAGTGCAGCTTGGCAAGGGTTTCAGGAATGAGATATCTCCGCGCCAGGGCATCACCCGTCTAAGGGAATTCAATATGATGGAGGCAGAAGTGTTCTTCGACCCTGAGAACAAGGTGTGGCCGGGCTTTGCCGAAGTGGCGGACCTCAAGCTCAGACTGCTCCCTGATGGTCTGGAAGAGCAGGAACTTTCTCTCAAAGATGCGGTTTCCAAGGGCATAATCGCGAATGAGCCACTGGCTTATTTCATGCATGTTACCAAGAAAATATTACTGGCTGCTGGACTTGATGATAAGAGGCTGAGATTCAGACAGCATCTGAAGACCGAGATGGCGCATTATGCTGAGGATTGCTGGGATTGCGAGGCTCTGACTGGCTACGGATGGCTGGAACTTGTTGGTGTGGCCGATCGTGGATGCTATGACCTTCAAAGTCATATCGACCATTCGGATGCGGAGCTTACCGCTTTTATTAGATTTCCAGAGCCCATCGAGATGGAGGCCACGGTCATAGTACCAAACCTGAGCGCCCTTGGCCCATTGTTCAAAGGCAAGGCAGGAGCAATTGCTACAAGGCTTGGTGAGATGCCTTGTGATGGCCTTGATGCCACCATGCCGATCGTTCTGGACATGGATGGAGAAGAGGTCACCGTCCCCGCCAATTGCTTCACCATATCGCAAGAGATCAAGAAGGTGAGCGGCAAGAGGATCGTACCTCATGTGATCGAGCCATCATATGGATTAGATAGGATATTCTACACCGTGATGGATCACAATTACAAGGAAGATGGTGAGTATGTGACACTCGGCCTGCCGATCGCGATAGCCCCCATCAAATTTGGTGTATTCCCACTCATGACGAAGGACGGACTGGATGACATCGCTTCCGAGGTCGATAAGAAACTCAGACAGAAAGGATTATTAACATACTACGACGGCAGCGGGACCATCGGCAGAAGGTATGCCAGAATGGACGAGGCCGGTACACCCTTCTGCATAACCGTGGATTATGAAAGCAAGGAAGATGATTGCGTGACGATTCGTGACAGGGATACCAAAGATCAGAAAAGGGTGAAGATGGATGATCTGGATAAGGTAGCTATATCCCTTGCGGATTCCTCACTCACCTTCGAAGCTATTGGTTGATACCTTGTCAGATGATCCAGCCCTTCAGAAGAATATTGATGATACTCATCGTCTTATTCTGAGCCATCTTGAAAAAGAGCTGGGCGATGATCGTCGCTATGGCCATCATGATCCGGATCAACAAAAGAAGACCGCGGTTCTTTTCTCCGGCGGTCTGGACAGTGCTTTACTGGCTCATATCGTCTCACAGGAATTCTTCAAGCCGAAATTATATTCCATTGGATTCAAAAAATCCAATGACCTCAACTGGTCGAAGGAAGCTGCAGACCTGATGGGGCTGTATATTGAGCAAGTTGTGATCGATGTGGAAGATATTGAAATGGCGATCAAGCACATTGTCCATGATATCGGAATGGACAATCCAAAATGGATGGCTGTCTTCATTCCTTTTTATCTCATACTTAGCCAGGTGGAGGAAAGCTCCCTTATATTGGGCCAGGGAGCTGACGAGGTCTTTGGAGGATACAGAAAGTACAGGGAAGTTGATGAGAAGGAAGCACAGGCCATGATGGATAGGGACATCATGGAAATAATCGAGAGCGAGGCTTCCTTTTATCACAAGATGGGAGGACATTTCGGCAAGAGATTGATACTCCCTTACCTTGACCCGGCGATCATCGAATACGGCAAGACCATACCTTTCGCCCATAAGATAAATGAGGATCAGAACAAGAGAGTGTTGAGACTCCTGGCAGAAGATATTGGCCTTCCATCCCCGATAGCACAGAGACCGAAGAAGGCCATGCAATATGGAACAGGAGTGTCCAAAGAATTGAAAAAGATCCTCAAAAGGTCAGGTACTGGATTGGAAGAATATATTGCTGAGTTGAAATGACTTATTAATTGATGAAAAAAATTAGTAATCTATATCTATGGTAAGTGCCATGTACTTTCATTATTGAGGAAATTGTATGGATGTTCGTCGTGTGAAGAGAAAAGTACTCATGCTCGGAGATGGGGCTGTCGGTAAGACCAGTCTTATTCACAAATATGTGATGGATAAGTTCGATGACAAGTACATCACCACCATCGGGACTAAGATCACGAAGAAGATCCTCAGCCTCAAACAGGACAGTGAAAAGGTCGAGCTCACACTCATGATATGGGATATACTGGGGCAGAAAGGATACACATCGATCCAATCCACCAGTTACAAGGGGGGTGAAGGCGCACTTATGGTATGCGATCTCACAAGGAAAGAGACCCTTGCCAGCCTGGAGGAATATTGGATACCCGAGGTAAGAAAGGTACGCGACAATATACCTTTCATCTTCGTCGGGAACAAAGCTGATCTGGTTGACAAGAGAGAGATCACGAATGATGACCTTCAAGAACTGGCAGACAAATATGATACGAAATATTTCCTCAGCAGTGCGAAGACTGGAGAGAATGTGGAGGATATGTTCGAAGCCCTTGGTATGTCCATCATTTCAGATCAGGCCATAGAAACTTCAGAAGCTCAAACAGTGGCAAAAAAGGAGATCAAGGATCTCGTGGATGTCACTGACATCATAATCAATGAATTCTGCGATGGATTCGGAGACAGAGAAACCGCGATGGCGATGGTGAGACAGCAATTCTCAAGAGCGGGATTGGATGTAAAAGGCCCAGTCAAGGAAAATCTGATCCAGGCAGTGGAAAATCTGGCCCAAGTGGAAATGGGCTTCAAGGACGAATTCAAGGTCAAGAGTAATTTGTCAAAGAGAAAGAGAATGATCGAACAATATGGGTGATCAGATGGGTAAGAAATTGATGAAGAAGATATGCTTGCTAGGAGATGGAGCTGTCGGTAAGACCAGCCTTATCAAGAAATTCGTGGATGACTCATTCGATGATAAATATATCAAGACCTTCGGCACAAAGGTGTCCAAGAAGCAGGTGGACATCAATAGGCCAGAGGATGAATTCCATCTCACATTCCTTATCTGGGATATTCTTGGTCAGAGAGTGCATAATAATCTTCATTCCACATATTATAAAGGCGCTGCAGGAGCCTTCATAGTATGTGATGTCACAAGAAAGGAAACAATGGATAAGCTTGAGGACTGGATCAATGTGTTCCGAGGTGTCAATGATGCCGCTCCCATTGTATTATTGGGGAATAAATCCGATCTTCTGGATGACAGAGGGCCAGCGGATCAACAGATCAAAGCAGTGGCTGACAAATTCAATTTATCATATCATCTGACCAGTGCCAAAACAGGCGATGATGTTGAGGAATCTTTCCTCGAGCTTGGAAATGAGGTCATAACTTCCTTCCTGAAAGGAGGTGTTTGAAAATGCAAATCATATTTGCATTTTTAAAAGCCCGAAGTGTAACGGAGGGGTTCTGATATGAGTGATGATGGCACCGTCAGCTTCTTTGTAATTCCTGGAGATGCATTGAAAAGCCTGAGCGATGAACTCCAGATCGTTCTTGGCGAGGATCCTTCCAAAGAAACAATGGAAAGATATGGATTCAGATGCGGCGAGGGACTTGTTCGCAGTATTGGATTCGAATGTGAAGACCTTGACGAATTCCAGGAAATGATGCCTGGAATATTGATCGAAACAGGCCTGGGAAGAACAAGGGCTCTCAAATTGATCGATGATCAGATCCTTATCGAATTCGAGGATTCTGTGGAAGCGAATGCAATGGGCAAAGCGGAAGTTCCAAGCTGTAATTTCACCAGAGGTTATCTTTCAGGAGTGGTCACCACCCTTTTCAACAGAAGATATGACTGCGTGGAAGAAACATGCATATGCAAGGGTGACGAGATATGCATGCACAGGCTTACATTGAGCAGCCAGGATATCAAGCCAGAGGCTGAAAGCGTGGAGCAGTCAGAACAGGCATTCGATCTGGAGACCGCCACAAGCTACCTGGTGAAAGAGGAGTCTCCCGATGTCTCATACAATATATTCAAGGATTATGTCACCCATGGGCATCAGGGATTGTGCATAACCAGAGATTTCCCAGCAAAGGTGAGGAAGAAGTTCGACCTCCAAAAGACACCGATAATCTGGCTTTCTACATCGGACACGGAGAACACTGTGGCCCCTCAGAATCTATCTGCACTTTTCTACCAGATAGAGAATTTCCTGAAGAAGAGCGAGAACGGTATCATAATACTCTCTGGAATGGAATACCTGATATCCCACAATACCTACCAATCCGTTTTAAAATTCGTTCAGCTTCTCAATGAGCAGATCGCCATAAGGGATTCGATACTGATCGTACCACTTAGCCCTCTGACACTCGATGAGAAGGACCTGAAGATGATCGAGCGGGAACTGGAAACATGGCAGGATTGTTGCGATTGATGTGAACAATCAGACCCTAAAGGATTCATTATTTATTATCAGGTCTAAATGTTCACATATTCAGATTTTAGACCTTGAATCCACTATAACTACATTTATATAACATACTATATAATACCGGATGAGAGGAAAAACTATGAAGGGAATCGATCTGCTGGTCAAGAAGTCCAGAGAATTAAAAGCAAGCGGCATGAATGACAAAGAAATAGCCAGAGAGTTGCATCTCTCGGTTGGAACAGTAGTATGGCTTTTGACCAGGGACGTCAAGGTCGAGGCTCCACCTTCAGATATTAAGATCGGTTGGAAATCCGTGGGCGTATATGGACACCGTATTGCGATGATGTCCGCGATCCTGTCAGATATCCTGGAAGAGGAGACCCTGAACCGAAAACTGGAACCGGATTCCGTAGTTGGCCTGGCCATAAACGGGGTTCCTCTGGCTTCCTACATTGCTGACGAATTACAATTGGAGCTGGCCATATTCCGCCCCTCCGATGATGACAAGTCCCCGGGAGCCGTGCTCTCGAATTTCGCGAGTGTGGAGGGAAAGTCGGTCGTCATAGTGGATGATTTCATAGGCAGTGGAGAGACCATGAAGAGTGCTGTCTCGAACCTCAAGAGCCTGGGTGCTAAGCCAGTGCTCATACTTATTCTGGTCAACAAGACCGACAAGACAGAGATCCAGGGAGTGCCTGTCAGGTCTCTCATCAGAGCCAGGTCCATTGGATTGGAATAGAAAGAGGAAAAAGCATGCACTGGGTCGATGTATACGCTGAGAAGCTTCTTAAATTGAGTGATAGCCATCTGGTACAAAGTGGTACTGGAATATCAGGCCAGCCCCATCTGGGTAGTGCCAGTGACATCATATACGCTGATGGAATTCACAAAGCCATCATCGAACAAGGTGGAAAGTCCAGGGCTATCTGGATAATGGACGATATGGACGGGTTCAGAAAGGTTCCCGGCCAAGTACCAAAGGATTTCAAACAGTATCTGGGCCTTCCAGCAGCAGATCTGCCATGCCCGGATGGATGCTGTGGTTCCTTTGTCGAGCATTTTACAAGGCCTTTCCTCAAGAACCTGGAAAGGATCGATATCAGGCCCGAGGCCATATCGGTCGCCAGCATGTACAAGGATGGCAAATACGACGAAGTCATTAGAACTGCGCTTGAAAAAGCAGAGGAGATCAAGACCATATTGTACGAGGTCTCCGGGAGCAAGAAAGCGGATGACTGGCTTCCTTTCTTCCCGGTCTGCGAGAAATGCGGAAAAGTTCTGACAACACAGGCTTATGCTTATGAGAATGATAAAGTTCAATACAGGTGCAGTGGCGGAGTCGCGGGAAAGACCAATTTCCCTGGCTGTGGACATGAGGGCGAGGTCGGAATAAGAGATGGAAAACTGCCCTGGAGGGTGGAATGGGCAGCTAGATGGAGCCATCTTGGTGTGACCTGCGAGCCAATGGGCAAGGACCTGGGAGCCGCAGGTGGAACATATGAGAGCAGTAAGATAATATGTGAGCGTGTGTTCGGAAGCCAAGCACCAATGCCAGTCCCCTATGAATGGATAGTCATAGGTGGTAAAAGACTGGGTAAGTCCGTGGGCAGAATATTGACCATTGGGGAAATGATCGATATCGTGACCCCTGAAATTACCAAATACTTCTTCTTCAGATCACAGCCGACCAGCCACAAGGAGATCGATTTTGAATTCGCGATCCCAAAGCTGGCCGAGGACTATGAGAACAGTGAACGTGTCTTTTTCGGTGATACGGATAATGTTCCGGAGAAGGAAATTGATGATATCAAGAGAAGCTATGAGATATCCCAGATGAACGGAGTGCCAGAAGCTCCGGGAAATGCCTATTCTCATCTTGTTTCAATCATACAGACGAACCTCGATCTGGAAGGAGAGATCGATTGGAACGGTGTATTGACAACACTGAAAAGAACAGATAATATCGATCAGATGGATGAAAGGAGCAAGGCAAAAGGCATTGCTGTTAAGGAATGGCTTGATGGCCATGCCCCGGAAAATGTGAAATTCTCCATTCAGAAGGATATGCCAGAAGTGGAGCTTAGCGAGGATGATAGAAAATTCCTCACTGCCCTTTCCAGTGCTATCAGTGATATAGAATGGGAAGCCAGCCAGATCCATGACACTATCTACGAAACATCACAGACCTGTGAGCTAAAAGCAGGCCAGTGTTTCAAAGCATTGTATAAGATATTCTTAGGTAAGAATCGCGGACCCAAATTAGGATTCCTTCTGGCCTCTCAGGATAGGAAATTCGTGGAGAGAAGAATTGAACAGGCTATTGAATGAAGCTCCCATTATTTTTTATCTCATCCGGCAATACACATATGGTTGACCATGGCTAAGAAGAAGGATGGGAAGAACAAGAATGGCAAGAAAATATTGCTTATTGCCAGTTCATTCCTTGTCGCTATTTTTAACACTGTCGCTCTGCTATACATCGCCAGGAACCTCGGGACAGAGATGTTGGGGGCATTGGCCTTCCTACTTTCCTTCGTAGGCCTCTTTGCCATTGTGGGCGATATGGGACATTCCTTCGCTTTCCAGGCGGCTGTGAGTGATGGATATCCCTTTTCCAAATGTTTTTCCAAGTTCAAAAAGGCCAAATTGGGCTTGGCCTTCGTGCTCACCTTGATCTCAAGTGGCATGATCCTCATATATGGTTCTTTTCTAAGCTCGGAGGATGATAAGTTCCTCCATGTGGCCGCGATGGTACCCATGCTGTGCTATTTTGTGTCAAACAGCATAGCTCAAATATGGATAACTGGCTCAAATATCAAAGGTAAAAATGAGTCAGAGAAGGTTTATGAGGGCTTCGATGCCTTCATAAAACTCGTCCTGATAATTGGAGTTGTAAATCTCGGCTTCCTTGAAAATGACCAGGCCGGAGTGTTCAATCTTTCTTTCATCTACTTGCTGGCATCTTCTGTCGGGCTCATGGTATTGATCAATAGTTCGAGAAAGCTCAGGAAAGGAGACTTGGATGAGAAAATAGATAGCTATTTCATATTGACATCCAAGAAAATACTTCCATACCTGTTCTTCACATCCCTTATCCTGAATGTGGATAAGATATTGATATGGCACTGGTGGAGCCTGGCAGACCTCGGCCTGTACTTCGGAGCGCAGAGGATCGTTATCTTCATAGGAGCATCATCAGCCGCTATCGGGACAATACTGGGGGGAGCCGTGATGAAGTTCCAGAATGATCAAAAGGATCTTGTAGAATCACTGAGATTGACTGAAAGATACATAACTCTACTGGCTGTTCCTGTCACAGCCTTCTATATCGCCTTTGCCTATCATTTATTGACACAATTCCTTGGCCCCAGCTTTGCCACGGCTGAACAGCCAGTTATCATCCTGGCTGTTTCCGGACTCTTCATAGCCCTCTCCACTCCCTCATTGCTATATCTTCTTCAGAAGAGGGATTACAAGTATCTGGGAACCATAGCCGCGGTTTCATTGGCAATGAACATATGCCTTGGTCTTCTTCTAATACCGGGCAATGGGATCGCACAAGATATCGAGTGGATGCATGGGATAAATGGAGCCGCTATCGCCCTGTTGGTGTCCAATGCCATCGCTTTCTTCGGATTCAGAATAAAAGTGATGTTGGACATCGGATTCAAACCCCATCCGAGGATCGCCTTCCATTTCCTGGCATCGGGCATACTTTTCGTGATCTTGAAGTTCATGATCTGGCTGTGGGATATCGATGTCAAGACCCCACACATTTTCATGTTCGCCATCTTCGCGGCCATCATTTACTTCTTCCTGCTGTATCTGGGAGGAGAGATGCTGAAGTATGATTTCTACAGGTTCAAAGACCTGGTCAATAATGAGTAAATGAAGATGGCTTTGACTCGGTCAATAATGAGTAAATGAAGATGGCTTTGACTCGGTCAATAATGAGTAAATGAAGATGGCTTTGACTCGGTTTATAATGAATAACTGAATGAGGAATAAGAAATCCTTTTAAACATGTTCATCGATACACACACTCAAATGGGGAAGATAAATGCAAGATAGGATCTATTCAGTAAAATGCCCGAGTTGCGGAACAGTCCATAATGGCCCAATAGGTTACATGTCACCTCACCAGGGGTATTTTTATTGCCAGAAATGCACAGCTACAGTGAATATCAACCCAGATACTGGCGAGATAATTCCATATGAAATTTGGACACAGCATAACTATTATTCAAAAAGATCACATTATCCAGGTTTGTACGAGCTTGAGGACAAGCCTACTAAATTCTCACCAAACCTTCTGGTCAAAGCAATGTTCAAGCCGAAAGAAGCATTTACGGAATTGTACCATATATCCAGCATGGAGATGGGGATCGCATTATTGATCATGTTTGCAGTATTGACATCGACTATCTCATTTTTGGCTTATCAAATATCAGGCTCGGATAATATTGCTGTCGGAATGGGTTCCCAACTTCCCATTTCCTGGGTAACATTGGCCTTAATTTCATTGCCACTGGCAATTTTATCTTCATTGATAATGGGCTGGCTCGCGGCAAAGATATCCGAATACTTCAAGGGAAGAAATGATTTCAAGAAAACGATCGCGCTAATGGGATATGCTGGAATGCCAGGGTTTGTCATTGGGATACTGAACAGCATGATAATCGCCTCCAGTCTTGTGACAATGCCAGACTATTCAGACCCTATGGATCTTGACATAAATGCACTTCTCGTTTATGCGGCAGTAATTGGCGTCATAGGAATTATCAGCCTGATATGGGGGTTGATAGTATATGGCTCTGCTGTTTCAGTGGCCAATAATGTCTCATTCGGCGAGGGGATCTTATGCTATTTGGGAGCGGCGATATTGGTGGGTATTCTGTCAGCAATATTAATGGTGCCATTAGCCTTTATCATGATCTGATGAATAAATCTGAAACCACCACTAATTATTACACCCAGGACATGAGTTCATTCTAAACTCACTAAACACATTCTGCCTATTTATCCCAGTGGTGACATCTTCCTGAGCTTTTCTATCACTCCAGGAAGTACCTCAAGCACCTTCTCGACTTCAGCATCGGTGGTTTGACGCCCCAGTGTGAGCCTCATGGAACCATGTGCTTCCTCAGCCTTGAGGCCAATGGCCAGCATGACATGGGATGGATCCAAAGATGCGGATGAGCATGCGGATCCAGTGGTGACCGCTATACCATGATAATCCAGATTCAGAAGGATCGCTTCTCCCTCTATGTGGGAGAACCTAACATTGACATTATTGGGCAAGCGCTTGGTCCTGTGACCATTAAGGTAGGTCTCTGGTATCTTGGCCATGATCTCATTGATCATATGATCGCGCATCTTCATTTCCCTGGCCGTATCCTCTTCCATCCTCTGGCCACATACTTCCGCGGCCTTGCCAAGGCCAACTATAGCAGGTACATTCTCGGTTCCCGATCTAAGACCTCTTTCATGACTTCCACCATGATTTATTCTTGATATTCGCAAGCCTTTTCGAATGTAGAGCGCGCCTATTCCCTTTGGAGCGTAGATCTTGTGCCCGGATAATGATAGAAGATCAATTCCCATTTCCTTAACATCAATGGGAATTTTACCATATGCCTGAACAGCATCCGTGTGCAGAATAGCTCCTTTCTCATGCGCGATCCTGGCCAGTTCCTTGATATCCTGGACAACGCCTATCTCATTATTACCGAATATTATAGAGACCAATGATGTATTGTCCCTGAAAGAATCTGTATACTCATCGATCTTCACAATGCCTTCTTCATCCACAGGGACATAGGTGACCTCGAAGCCAGTTTTTTCCAGATGCTGGAAGGTTCTGAGGACTGCGGGATGTTCTATCGAAGAGGTCATGATATGCGTGCCGTTTTTCCTTGAGCCATTGAGATATCCCTTTATGGCCATATTATCGGATTCGGTACCGCCAGATGTGAAAATAATTTCTTCAGGCTCTGCCCCGATAAGGTCCGCTACCTGTTTCCTTGCCTTTTCTATTCCCTCTCTGGATCCTCGACCAAAGGAGTGGATATTGGATGCATTCCCGTATACTTCATTGAAATAGGGGAGCATGGCCTCCAATACCAGGGGGTCCACAGGTGTCGACGATGCATGGTCCATGTAAATTCTATCACTAGCCATTTCAATCACTTGGCCACCTGTAATAGTTAATGGTATTTAACTCTGATTTTCTTGCACAACTTCATTTCCTTCATGAATTGAATATAATGAGAGAATGTGCTTAAAAGAATGAAAAATGTTTTATCTTTTATTAGTATGACTTGGAACGTGATAGAATGACCGAAATATTGTACATGAAAGATAATGATTCAAATTACATCAAGGAATTCGAGGCAAGGGTTGTCAAGACCAAGGATAATTATGTCGTACTGGACAAGACCGCTTTCTATGCCATCGGCGGAGGCCAGCCTTCAGATACTGGCCTTCTTCGCTGGAATGGTGGAGAAAGCAAGGTCATCGAGGTCACCAAGAAGGGTATCATCAAGCACCATCTGGAGGGAGGTATACCTCCAGATGGCACTGAGGTCAAGGGCATACTGGACTGGGATAAAAGATACGGCCACATGCGCATGCACACCGCCCAGCATATCGTATCAGGGGTGGTGTTCGATGAGTTCGGAGCCAGAACAGTGGGTAACCAGCTTTACCACGACAAGGCAAGGGTGGATCTTCATCCGATCAAATTAGATGAAGAAGATCTGACAAAGATAGAAAAGATGGCCAATGATATCATCTCGCAGGAACTGGAGGTCAGCATATATACCGAGACTCGAGCCATTTTGCTATCCAGTGTGGATGTGGAAAGGAGTAATCTGGACCTCATACCCGAGCATATCGAGAACCTGAGGGTGGTGAATGTGAAGGACTTTGATATATGCCCATGTGCTGGCACCCATGTGCGGAATACCAAAGAACTGGGTAAGGTCAACATTATCAAGAAGGACAATAAAGGTAAGGAAAGAGTTAGAATTACCTATGTTTTGGAATGAGTATTTGATCATTCTATCAATGAAATGGCAGAAAGGATAATAAAGCATAATCAAATACCACTTATTACCCTAATGAGAGCTTGGAATGATTCAATAAATAAAGGTGGAAATAATAATGCCAGGAATATTCGGACTTATGGATCTCGATCATTCTATAAATGATACCTTTGAACTAATGAAAAAGACACTGAATTATATACCAAAATTCAAAATGCAAGAGGAAAAAATAGATCTCGGCCTTGCTGGAAAACTCTCATTACCCATATTTGACAAAGGGGATCAAACCTCATGGAATATTGATAAGACCATAATGATTATGATCGATGGATACATAGTTAACGGTGATGAGCTAATCGAGAAATATGGGCTCGATCATAAGCTCAAAGAGTCTTCATGGTCAGAATTGTGCATTAAGCTTTATGAAAAACTAGGAAAGCAATTCATAAAAGAATTGAATGGCTCTTTCAATATGTTCATATCCGACAGTGTGGATAATAAGATAATTTTGGCAAATGATCGTTTCGGACACCGGCCGCTCTATTATTATGCTGGAGATAAGCATTTGATATATTCTTATGAGTTCAAGGGAGTCCTTTGTGATAGAAGGATCCCCAGAAAGCTCGATCTGGATAGCGTGGGAAGTCTTTTCGCCTTTGGGTATGTTTGGGGAGATCGAACCCTTATTGAAGGAGTTAGGATGCTGGACGCCGCTTCTATTCTAGAATGGGATGCCTCTGGAACGAAGATTGAAAATTATTGGTTTGTGAAATATCCTACGGATCAAGATCAAAAAGATCCTGTTGACCTGAAAGATATAGACCACTACCTGGATCTGGCGATGAAGCGAATAAAAGGATTGACTGGCAATAAGATTTTGTTCCTAAGCGGAGGATTGGATTCCAGAGCGATAGGATGTTATTTCAACCGCCATGATATTGAATATTCGACAGGTTCATTTGGGACATCTGAAACAAATGATGTGAAGATTGCGAAACAGGTCTCTGATAAACTATCAAAAAGCCACACTGCATATGGATTCAATACTCAGCAAGGGGAGAAGATCCTCAAAGATTTCTTAAAGATCACCGATGGAATGGTCTCATGCGCATATATGTCAAATGCCCTTCCATGGGATGAAATGGGGAAGACCTGGAATATCGCGGTTCATGGTAATGGAGGCGATCTGCTTTTCGGCTCTTATTATCGACTGGAATTCGACCAATTGCCAAAGGATGACAAGGCATATTCCATAATATTCAAAAGCTATAATACAGGATTTACAAAGGACCAGATGGAAAAATTATTCAAACCCAAATACTCAAACAGAATATGGAATGGCACTCTTAAGATGTTCAAGGACGCATATCCGGCAAATAAAGATCATTCTGCCAATAGGATATCCGAATATCTATGTTTTGTGCAGAAAGTCAAACGATATGTCAGCGTATCACCCTGGGTAATAAACAACCATATGGAACCAGTGAACCCTTTCTTTGATAATGACCTCATCGATCTCACACTGAACCTATCAGAATCACAAAAAGAGAACCAAAATGCATATATCCATACTCTTATTGAACAATTCCCGGAGACCATGAGCATCCCCCGAGTTCATGGAATAGATATTGAAGAGATTAAGACCAGTCTATTCAAAGAAGATATTAAAAAGAAAAGGATCAAGCGGTTATTGGCACTACCCAAAATGGCCTACCGAAAATACATCTCAAACAAGTTATTTCCACAAAAGATACATTACTGGAACCTTGAGTATATGACAAGGCATGAATTCAAAGATGTGTTCAGAGATTTCGTGCTCGATAAAAGGACACTAGATAGAGGATTTTTCGATCCAGATGAATTGAAAAGACTATGGTACCAACATACAAATGCCTTCTTCTTAAAGAACAATAGTCCAAAGCTCGCTCTTATCGTGAGTTTTGAATACTTTTGCAGAACCTTTCTTGATGATGAACCTGATCTTAAGCTCAAATGAAGGCCCCTAATGCAGAAGCCTGATTCGAATATCAAACATTTGTCACATCAGATGGTTTGGTAGAGATTTTTTTATCGATAACAGGAACCTTCCAGGTGCCCCTTGACACCCAGGCGATCGCCACCAATGCACTGATCACATTGCTCAGCATCATACCCACCCAGATACCTGTGGCCCCCCAGTCCATATAGAATGCTAAAAGGAATACTAGTGGAACACGCAGACCCCATAATCGGATGATACCGAGTATCATACTGGGAACTGTCTGGCCAGATGCCTGGAAAGCGGACTGCGCACTGCCAAATACCCCGAAAAAGAGAATGGACATCCCGAATATCATCAGGAATCTTCCTCCCTCTTCTATCACTTCACGGTCATTGATAAATAGCTCGAATATCGGCTTCCTGAAGATGTAGAAAGTGGTCGAGCACATAAAGAGCAGGATGGCTGTGAGAGCCATCGTGGTGTTCAGCACCTTGCCTGCCCGTTTTATCTTATTGGCTCCCAGGTTCTGGCCGATCATGGTCATGGCCGCGCCGGTCAATCCGCCAGTTATGACGAATACCATGTTGATCACCCTGTTCCCAACTCCATAAGTCGCCAGAACGACAGTACTGGTCTGGGCCACAAAGCCCATTAATATAACGAATCCAAAAGCCACCATGGCTTGACCAACTGATGCTGGGATCCCGATCTTGAATATCTGGATGACCTTTTCCTTCTCCAGTTTGAGATGGGACCATTTTATCGTCAGGCTCTTGCCCCTGAAGAGAAGGTAGAAACAGATAAAACCTCCAATACTGCGAGATATCAGAGTTGCTAATGCCGCACCTGTGACCCCATAGGCTGGCAATCCCCCCCATCCGAATATCAGAATGGGGTCCAGAACGATATTGAGGATCACACTGAAGGCCGCGATGTACATGGGTGTCTTCATATCTCCCCAGCCACGAAGTATGGCGGCATAGGTCATCATCATGAACATGAAGGGCATACTGACGAATATCACCTTGATGTAGGGAGATGCCAGTTCTATAAGAGCTGGGTCCGCACCCATGAAGTTCAGAACAGTATCTGTGGCTAATATTCCCACGAAGCATATCACGATGGACATCAGTGTAAGCAAGCCCATGACCTGCCCTGCAGATTTCTTGACCTCTTCCTCATCCTTCGCTCCCGTGTATTGAGCTACGAGAGCCACACCAGCGACTGAAAGCCCGGAAGCAAGAGATATGAAAAGGAATACTATTGGCCAGGCCAATGAAGGTGCTGCCACTGCCTCTACTGGATTAAGACCCAGGCTTCCGGTCTTGCCAAGCCAGTAAGTGTCTATGAGATTATAGGCCATTTGAAAGAATTGTGTAAGCATCATGGGCCAGCCAAGAATGAAAAGGGTCTTCGCTATGGGACCTCGAAGTATCATTCTCTGCATTCGTTTGGAAGTTTGAACCGTCTTGCTAATTCAGACACCTCCATGAACCATCTCACAGAACAACTGCATATGTGTGCATATATAGACATAGATATTTAAACATTTGTATGTATGTGCATATATGCAAATCAGAGCAGGTGCCGACATCAAATCTTTATATCAATGAGCGATGCTCGTATCATGGAATATGATCAGGATATTGATATTCAGGTGGTTGATGGCGTATATGAACCAGCAGAGGATTCCTTCCTTCTGCTGAGATCCATTGACCTAAAGCCAGGCATGCAGATGCTCGGTATGCGGATGCTCGAGGTAGGTACTGGCTCTGGCTTCATCTCCTTGCATTGTGCAAAAGCAGGAGCAATGGTAACAGCCACGGACATTAACCCCGTGGCTGTTGACAATGCCCGATCCAATGCAAAGCGGAACAATTTACAGATCGATATTGTCCAGACCGATCTGGGTTCCGGAATTTCTGGCAAGTTCGATATCATTCTGTTCAATCCACCCTACATCACAGGCGAGGATAGTGAAATATTGAACAATCGGGAGAAGGAGCAATTGGTCGGTGGTGAGGGCGGGCATGAATTATCTATCAGATTTCTGGATGAAGTGCGCGATCTTCTTTGCGAAGAGGGCAGTATATTCCTTCTGACATCATCCCAGTCAGAAAATAATATATTGGAATATGCCAGTAAGTATTTTGAATTCACAAAAAAAGGTACAGAGAACCTGTTCTTTGAGGTTCTCTCTGTTTATAGATTCATGAAAAATTGAATGGAAATTGATGCATGTGGATTTATACAAGCAAGCCATGAGATAAAATTATAAGTATCCATTTGTGATTGCTGGGCTATGGTCAAGTATTCCTTGAATAAATCTCCACCTCCACGCAGTATATGGATAGAACCCACCAATCACTGCAATCTCAAATGTGTGTTTTGTTTCCATGCGACCAATAAGATGACACGAGAAAAAAAGCATATGGAATTTGAGACATTCCAAAAAATAATATCAAATATCAAAGATTTCAAGCCTATGGTCGTTTTACATCACTCTGGAGAATCATTTTTGCATAATCAACTGGTGGATTTCATAAAACATGCGAAAGAGAATGGATTGGAGGTAGGAATGACCACCAATGGCACTCTTCTGGAGAAAGATGATTGGGCAATATTGAATTCTGGTATTGATAAACTGAATATCTCCTTTGCTGGTGTGGATGAAGAAGACTATGCTCTGGTTCGCCAAAAAGATGAATATGCCAAAGTGAGGCAGAACACGATCAATATAGCCGCCAAAAAGATAGAAAGGAAGGTGAAGATGGATATTGTGGTGAATATCGTCCGTACTCAAAATAATAAAGACCGCATAACAGAATTTGAGAGTTCCTATGGGGCTCTGGAAGGAATTGATAATGTACTTATCAGGGATCTAATGGATTGGCATGATGAGGTCGATGTGGAAGGTCTGGCACAAGAAAAGAAGAAAGGCCACAACAAATATATTGTGGCCGCTTGGAGACGGATGCATCGTGTCCTATACAGTATCAGTGGCAAGGAAGATCATTTCAATAAAGGACAAATATGCCTCGCACCGTATTATTCTGCCGGGATCTTATCCAATGGCGCGGTCGTACCTTGCTGCTACGATTTCAATGGAGATATCGATCTGGGCAATATAAAGACAAAGAGCTTCCTGGACATATGGAATGGGGAGGAGATGAGACAGCTCAGGAAGATACTTAACTCGGAGAAGGAAACAGCCAAACATCCCATATGCGGACCATGTCGAAAACCCTGGTAGGTCATCTACTCATTCCCAATATCCGCATACCGAATTAGATGGTTACAAACCAGAATGGGCAAAATATCGACTGCAACATATTTTTACCAGAGACCTTATATCAGCTGTGATGAAGATATTGATGCTCCTCTCCAATTCATTCACCCATGACCCCAGGGTGCATAGAGAAGCCTTGAGCCTTATCAAGCATGGCTATGAGGTCAAAATAGTATGCTGGGATAGGCAGAGTCAGCATACATTGGAAGATTCCAAAGATGGTATTAAGATCCATCGAGTTCATAATACTGGATTTATGAAGCTCATTCCTTATGATCTATTTAAGCTTGGATCATGGTGGAGACTAGGCTTCAAGCGTGCGGTGGCATTGCATGAAAAAGAAGGATTTGACATCATCCACTGCCATGACATGGACACACTGGACATAGGTGTTAAACTGAAGGATAAGCTGAAATTACCTTTGATATATGATGCCCATGAGATATGGCCATATATGGTCAAGGGTGAGATCCCGAACTTTCTTATAGACCACTTTGAAAAGAAAGAGGGAAAGATGATAAAAAGGGCAGACAAGCTGATAACTGTAAGTGAAAAGGTAGCGAAATATCTTGTTTCTCAGGGAGCCAACATGGAAGACATCAATATTGTGATGAATGCTAAAGAGCCTGTTGGATCATATACTCCGACAGACAATAATATCCCCAGTGTGCTGTACATTGGAACTCTCAAAAAGAATAGATTCGTCAAGGAACTGGCAGAGGCTGCTTCAAAAATAGATGGCATACAGGCCATCATAGCAGGAATGGGATCTGAAGAAGAAATTTTGATAAGCATTGCAAAGGATTCTAAGAGCTTGAAATTCTTGGGCAAAGTACCCATGAAGGAGGTCATACCCATGACCCTGGCTTCTGATATTGTATATTGTATGTTCGATCCAGATCACCCTCTTACAAAGATCGGCTCACCCAATAAATTCTTCGAAGCACTGGCCACTGGCCGACCTATCCTCGCATCCAAAGGAACTTATGTAGGGGAGATGGTCGAGAAACTGAACTGTGGTATTGTGGCTGATCCCACCATAAGTGGGATCCAAGACAGACTTTTATTCATCAAAGAACATCCTGAGGAACTGGAACAGATGGGGCGAAATGCACTGAAAGCCGCCTTGGATGGATATAACTGGGAAGCACAGGAAAAAGTATTGATAGGGGTCTACGAAAGAATGAAAACAGAGAAATCACAAGGCTAGTACATTTATATATACCTTAGGAATTCAAAGCTTAGGTACATAATGTTTGCAAGAAAATCATTTATCATCATGGTCACTCAGGCGATCGGCGCCATCATGGGAATGCTAGGGCTTCTCATCATAGCAAAAATATGGGGAGATTTTGCTACAACGGCATTGGGAGTGGTTGGATTTGGTATGGCATTTGTTGGAATGTTCTCTTTCATAACAGATCTAGGTTTTAATACCGCTCATGTAAAAAGAATATCAGAGGGTAAGGACCTGGGAACTTGCATTGGAACATTCATCTCAATAAAATTAATACTTACGGGTGTCATGGTCGCCATCGTAATTGGCGGCATGCTCATCTGGAAATATGTTTTGAATCAAGACTTCTATGATGCTACAAAGGAAAATATAATCTACATTTTCTTGATCTATTATGTACTTCTAAGTCTTTATCAGATAATGACCCTCACATTCAATGCAAAGATAGAGATCGCAAAAAGCCAGACATCTGCTGTCATGGATTCATTGGTCCGAGTGCCATTGATGATCATTGTCGCACTTGCAGGTGTTACGGGCGCTTATATTGGAATAGATGGGCTCAGTAACGAAGTAAATATCACCGCGAAATATTCTTGGCCCTCATTCCTTCATCCATTACAGGATTTTTTGGCAAGCCATGCATTAGGAGCATTTGCTACTGCGTATTTACTAGGCGCTGCTGCAGTTTTTATAATGGCATTCATACAATTCCGTGGTTACCCTATTAAAAGACCAAGCAAAGAATATGCAAAAAGCTACATGCATTTTGCCCTGCCTATCATGTTTGTAACAACACTCACCGTGATCTCGGTTAATGTGGACAAGGTGATGATAGGGTATTTTTGGGCTGCTGAAGAGGTGGGATATTACTTCGCAGTACAGCGTATTTCCAATATGCTGATAATGTTCTCCACCGGGATCAGTGTAGTTCTATTCCCTACGATATCAATGTATCATGTAAAGAAGAAATTTGGAGAGATCAGAGACACTACTCACAAAGCTGAAAGATATATCTCGATGATGATCGTTCCTCTGACCGTTTTTATAATTGTATTTAGTGGTGATATTATCAATATCGCCCTGAACAGTTCGTTCCAACCTGCGATCCACACCCTGCGTATCCTGGCAGTGTTCACATTGATCGCAGCATTAAGGATGCCGTATATTTATCTGGTCGTAGGGATGGATAAACCAGGCATCTCGGCCAAGATCCTAGCTACGGGCTGTGTCATTAATATCATTTTGAATTATCTTTTTATTCCAAGTTATGGGGTATTGAGTGGCTTTGACATTGTGGGCCAAAATGGTGCTGCTATTGCAACGACCATTTCAGTACTCATAACATTCATCATGTTCCGCTTCGCATCAAGGAAGCTTGTGGATACAAGGCTGTTTCAATCACAGATCATTCTTCACATAGCTGCTGGTTCCATCATGGGAATTGTAATATATTTCTTGGGCTCGATGGTCGATCCTTTGAGATGGTATCACCTTACTTGCTTCGCCCTCATGGGTTTGGGATTATACTTCAGTGTGCTTTGGTTATTGAAGGAATTGAGAAAAGATGATATCAATATGGTCATGGATGCCATCAATCCAAAAGGGATCTTTCAATATTTTAAATCCGAATTGAGACCTGGAAAAGAAGAGTGATATCCTTGCTCATAGGCCCTGTTCTCTGAGGCCAGATACAATGGACTGGCAAACATAGATTATATCGTCCTCTGACAGGTTATTATGAAAGGGAAGGGCCAGCGTGGAGCCTGCTATCGATTCACATACCGGGAAATCACCTTCAGCAAATCCAAATTCGGATCTGTAGAAGGGCTGAAGATGCAATGGCGAGAAATAAGGGCGCGTGTCAATGCCCACGGATGCCAGGTATTCCATCAATTTATTTCTGTCAGCATTGGCTGAAAGCCTTATGACATATACGAACCAGCTCATCTTCACTCCTGGAATAACATAAGGAATTTCAACATGCTCTTGCCCAGATAGATGGTCATTATAGGTCTCTGCAACTTTCTTCCTGAGTGCCAGCATATCCTCTAAGCGTCTTATTTGTCCCAGACCCAGGGCTGCACTGATCTCGTCCATGCGATAGTTGTATCCAAGCCTCTCATGTGCCAGCCATATATTGCTTTCACTCCTGCCCTGATTCCTCATGCTCCGGCATAATTTGGCAACTTCATCATCATCAGTGACGACCATACCACCTTCACCTGTCGTCATCTGCTTATTGGGATAGAAAGCGAAGGTGCTGGCTAGCCCAAAGGTTCCTACTTTTTTATTCATGTACTCTGCACCAATGGCCTCACATGCGTCCTCGATGACCACGAGATCATGCTCTTCAGCTATCTTCATTATGGGGGCCATATCACATGGCTGTCCAAAGATATGAACAGGCAAAATAGCCTTGGTCTTCTCTGTAATTTTTTCTTCGATTCCTGCAGGGTCCATATTCATTGTTAGTGGATCAATGTCCACAAACAATGGCACACCCCTCTCGAATAATATGCAATTGCTGGATGATATGAAACTGAAGGGAGATGTTATCACCTCATCCCCATCCTTAAGACCAATGGCTCTCATGCACAGGTGAAGTGCGCTTGTACCACTATTGACTGCCACAGAATGCTTGCATCCAATATAATCAGCCAATTCTTTCTCAAAATCTGCCACATACGGCCCCATGCTCAGGTGCTTGGTTCTCAGAACATTATTGACCATTTCTATTTCCGACTCGGTTATATCGGGACTGGAGAGGGAAATTTTTCTGGGCATCGTGATCACCGATCATCATTATTGGGAGCAGAGATATCTGTGACATCGGAGATCATGTCCTTGAGCTCCTCGACGGAAAGCAATCTAGCATCCCTAGAATTGTAATTGCCTATTTCCACCTTTTTTGCTCCAGCTGGTAGGTATTTATTCGAGGTAGAAATAACATAGAGATTGCCAACATCATAAATATTATGGCTCTCGGTCTCATTGATGAGCTCCTCGTGTATCTTTTCACCATCCTCCATTGGCATGGTCTCTATCATGATATTGCCCCTGTCTATCTCATATTTCTCACAGCAATACATGATGACAGCTTCCATCATATCTCCAAGTCTGAATGTAGGCATTTTCAATACGAATATCTCTCCTCCATGTGCTTGGGAAGTGGCCTCCAGAACAAGACTAGCAGCATCTGAGATCTTCATTATGAACCTTGTAACATCCGGTTCGGAGATCAGGAGCTTGCCCTTACCAATAACACGATTTATCATCATTGGAATGACAGATCCCCTGGAATTAGCCACATTGCCGAACCTCACGCATGCGAATACCTGATCATCATCAGCCAAAGTGGTTCCATTTAGAGTGATCCTCTCGGCAATGAATTTACTGGCACCCATGACAGTGGTGGGGTTGGCTGCCTTGTCAGTACTGATTGTGATCATCTTTTTCACACCATATTTAAGTGCCAGATCTACCACATTTTCGGTACCCATTATATTTGTCTTCACACACTCAGTTGGTTCCTTTTCAGAGACCACCACGTGCTTCATCGCGGCCGCGTGGTAAATGTAATCTATATCATGGCTGCTGAAGACCTTCTCCGTGCTCCTGAAGTCCCTTACATCACCCATGATCATTTCGAGCCTATCATTCTCGATCTGCGACCTCATGATAAATTGCTTTATCTCATCACGGCTGTAGACAATGACCTTTTCCGGCTCCTTTTCAAGAAGCTGTCTAACGATCTCACTACCTATAGAGCCAGTTCCGCCTGTTACCAGGATGGTCTTTCCTTTCCAAATGCTCTGCATACTTTTCCCTCCTATCAATATGATCTTTCGTAAATTAATTTGAAGGCCTCTGCCGCCTCCATGCCTACCATTGTTCCACGATTGCGTGCCAGAGCCTCGATGTTCTCCAAGGATCTGGGGTGGGGGAATTTCTTCACCTCTAGCTCATAGGCAGCCATGGCCTCCAGCTTCTTCTCCAAAGTGCTGCTTATGTCAAAGAACACATTGGGTGTGAAAGGAGTATCCAACATCATACTTCCCCACTCTGTGGATGATGGTAATTCATATGTAAGAAGTCTTTTCACCGTGTTACCTGGCCGGGGCCTGGTTGCCACCATCGTTGCCTCATGGACAATGCGATGGTCCATGTTTATATCTGTCTGGCTAGTGGTATAAACTATATCTGGTTTGACCTTGTTGATCAATTGCTGTAATAGATCATTCAGCTGAACCTTGGGAATAGTATCAAGTTTCACTGCCGGAAGTTCGAGAAAATGAACTTCCGAAAAACCAAGTATCTGGCTTGCCTTAATAGCTTCCTTCCTGCGCAGGGCGAACTCCTCTTTTGTTATGAGTGGCTCATAACCCGCGGTCACGATACATAGTTCTGCCGTGGCTCCATCGGCCACCATCTTGGCAATTGTTCCTCCAACACCCATGGTCTCATCATCAGGGTGCGCGCCTATTACCAGAATTTTATCATTCATTATGAATCACTCCATTTCATCCAGTGCCTTGAAGTCACTTGGAATTATCGAACTGAATGGTTTATCGGTGAAGAACTTCACCGCTCTGAACCTTAAATAATCTCTGAAGTCCTCGGAATATATATCTGGAATACCTTCAATGGTTTTTGTTTCTGAATGGAAGACCAGTTCACCTCCATCTGGAGAGGTATAATGGATATCAAGTCCTTTCCTTTGGATTGCTGGTTTGAATCCTTTTCCCTTGACGATCTCCATATAATCCAGTATCAATGCATCCAGGAGTTCTTCCTTCTGTTCATTACTGAATTTCGGAGGGTATATGTTCTCCTTCACAACCTTGCCTGGCATACCTGCGAAGAAACAACCACCCGGCACGTTCCTATTGGCAATGGTATTGTTTCCGATTATGACATGATCACCAACAGTAACCCCTGGCATAATTGTCGAGTGCGCGGTTATCCAAACATGATCACCGATCTTGACCGGACCCGATGTATAAGGATATCCAGCAAAGACATCCATGAAACTTCCATGTGTCCAAATATCCACATACTGGCCTATACCGACATCATTTCCGATCTCAACATCATCATTACAGTTAATTCTGGTATTCTGAAGGATCAGGTTCTCATTACCGATCCGTATATTCTGGGAATGGGAGTTGGAAGCACCCTCGATCAATACGCCATCGATATAATTATTGCTTCCAATGGCCGCATTCCTACAGAATATCTGTGTGTTCTTGATAACAGAGGCCGTTCCGATCTCCAGCCTACCGGCGACCTTGGCAATGAAGCCTTTGCCGATAATAACATTCTCACCGATGATTATGTGTGAGGCGCAAATATCGGCCCCTGGGTCAATTCTTGCTGACTCCGCGATGTCCACCTGGTTTCCCTTGACCGTCATCATCTCTTGGATATATATCTAGGTTTTAAATGTTTCCTTTTAGGCATGGCTGGTTCATAACACTTGAGGGTATGGCCTATTTAAGATAGGCAAAAGCCCAGAAGGACATAGAGTTATCTTTTGACAGTGTGGTGGTGCTTAGAGGCAAATAGTGATTGAAGTATAGAAGAGGATATTGAATTAATCTGCAATATCGCCTATATCATTTTTTGTTGATCCTGATGTTCATGGCATTCACGAATTCATCGATCTCTTCTTGGGTCAATTGTCTTATTACCTTTGCAGGACTTCCAAATGCCAAGACCCTTTCAGGTATTTGCTTTGTTACAAGAGTATTGGCTCCGATCATACTATATTTCCCAACTTTTGTTTCAGCCATCAATAAACTCCCAGTCCCTATTCTTACATAGTCATCGATGAAGGGGCCATAGGTGATCTTTCCAGGTATTGTATATTTATTTTCACTAAATGACAAAAATCCACCGAAGAATACTCCATTGCCTATTTTCATAGCCTGACAGGTGACGATCAGCTCACTTATTATTGTTCCATTTCCAATTATCGTGTATCCATCCAATTCAGTGTGCCCACCAACTATACAATTATCTCCAATTGTCAGATGCTCCCTAATGATGGCATTGTGCCCAGTATTAAGATTTTTACCAATATTCGTAGATCTATAAATTACAGTTCCGCTTCTAATGATTGCTCCAGAGCCTATTATAGTTCTTGGATCACCAACTTCAAATTCTTTCAATATTGGGCAAATATCAGATGAATTGATCCCAGTCTGTGTTTCTTTCGAAGGATGGCCCAATGTAACTCTTTCGCCAATGATGGATTTGGGAGAAACTTCAACTCCTGGCTGTATTGTAGAGAGATCACCAATTTTTGACCCTTTACCAATTTTTGTTGGAAAATCTTCACTACCTTTAATAATGCAGTAGTTTCCAATTTCCACATCATCTTCAATTTCAACTTCTCCCTCAATGATAGCTCCTTTTCCCATCATTCATTTGTCTCCTATGTCTATATTCCTACAAAAAAATTGATCATCCTTTAATGAAGTGGTAATATCTGAATATCTATGGACCATCTCTGAGGGTGAAATGTCAATATGTTTTCCATTCATAGCCATACTTTCAACACTTCATCTTATTATACTGTATTTATACTTATCTAAAGTGTCTAATTCTAATTATTTATAATCACCAAATACATAAACTTTGATAAGTCGTAATTTTGAGAGCAAATACATACCTGGGATGAATATACATATGATGAGGAAAAGATTGATGACATAAAACATCATCAAGCTCACATTATCCAATATGTATCTATAAGCCAGTAAATAGACCATATAATGCCATAGATATATCGGAAGGGAATATTGCCCCATCCATTCGATGAATTTGCTTAAAGAACTTTTGATCCTGCTAAAGAGATCCAAGGTCAAGAAGATCAGGAATACGTTCAATAGAACAAAGACGATATCTGAATTGTAAAAATAATCGGTGGGGCGGTAAAGCATTATTCTGGCAGTGATCAGTGTTATCAATGCGATAAAAAATATCAAGCTTATATTCTTGGGTATATTTTCTTTAAGATGATTCCTATAGAAGAATCCTATGTAGAAAAATATGAAATAGCTGATGATTCTGGTCCATACTGGTTTAATGACATTAAAGGGGCCGCTCAATCCAGTATGGAAATATTCCCACTTTAGCACCACGAGCCAAATTATCGAAATGGCTAAAAATGCAATGAGCATTATTTTCTCTGAGATCTTGATTTTCAAGGATATCCACAAGATGAAGATCATACCCAGCAAGGCAGGTATGTACCAAAGGTGGCCGTATGGCACTAGCAGATGTAGAATAAAGGCAGTTAAGCCCATCTGAATTGCCGGGTCGATCAGAGCCAGGACGAGATAAAATGATATTACCGCGATCAAAAATGGTATGATGATTCTTCTCAGATATTTTTTGATGATATCTTTGAGACTGATACTTTCCAACTGTTTCTTTTTAATTAAGAATCCAGATACAGATAAGAACAATGGAATATGGAAGGAATATATCATATACTTTAAAAAATTTGAGAGGTCTTGCTGCTGCAGGACATGCCCAATTATGACCAATAGGATAAGGAGGCCTTTCAATAGGTCAATTCCATAATAGTGTTTTTTGTCTTTCATCTTACCCCTGGATCCTTATTTATGATCGTCATATACCTAATGCCAGTGAATTATTCCAGGCATGGCTTTGTATGGTGTGTTAAGTTTTAAGTTTTTCCTTGTCAGAGGTTATCAAAGCCATGTAAAGGTCCTCGGTGGACCCTGCATTCTTCTGCCAGGATTCCGTAGCTGCAACCAGTTCTTTATTGATCTGGTAGAATGACCCTTTGATCTCTGGATGAGAAATATAATGAATGATCATTTTTACAATTTCATCCTTATTGTCGATATCGACCAAAAGGCCATTTTCCATATGTGTCAGCTTCTCACTGTGTATGGCGATATCACTTGCTAACTGAACACAGCCGCAATTCATGGACTCAAGTAGGACTGCACCGAACTGGCCGTATGCGACGAAGGATGTTGAAATATCAGACATGTTCAAGTAGATGGCCAATTCTTTGGGCTCCAGCAATCTCTCCACGAAACGAACATTGGCCATGATATCTAGTTCCTTGGCGCGATGTTTTATCTGATTCTCATAAGGGGTCTTTTGACCACCTCTTAGGAAAATGAAATATATGTTCGGATATTCTATCAAAATATCCGGTATAGCTTCAATAAAAAGATGATTGCCATATACTTCCTGCATCCCCCTTGGGCTGATCACAATGGCCGCATTATCCGGGATGTCCATCTCTTTTCTGAGGGAAGAGGACTCTTTTTCATAGCCCCTGTGAAAGGTATCGGTATCAATACCCCAGCGAACTTGCTTTAATTTGTCTCCCAGGGAGTATTCATTTTGGAGGGTGTCGTACATGTTCTGGGTCATACAGGTGATCACATCCGCGGCTTCAAGTGTCCTTTTAGCTGTTTTACGGACTCCCTTGGACTTATTGGGCAGGCCAAATATATCGCTTCCCCAAGCGGTGACAATGAATGGATGGAAGCCAGACAGTGCACCATACATCCCATATCCTAAAACCTGATGCGCATGCAGTATATCTGGTTCGATCTCCTTGATGATCTTCTTTATAGAGCTCTTAATTTTAGGTCTGGGTATGAAAAACCCTTTATCTATCGGAACATGATGTATGGTCACTCCTTCTATTGGCTCACATTCGGGCGTGATCAAATGAATCTCATGTCCCTTCCGTAGGAACCATTTTGCCCATCTGACCGTGTGTATCGATCCACCATTAGCGATATAACATATTTTCATTTGATTCCACTACTTCTTTAAACTATAATGATAATTAAAATTATGTATCATAGAGATACCAATGGATCAATGAAGCTTTGAGTAGGCTTCGACCAGTCTATTCGACATCTCCTTCCAATTGTACTTCATCTCTGCCGCCTGCCTCCCATTGACCTGCATTTGAGAAAGGAGATCCTTGTCATTGGATATCCTGTTCACACCCTTTAAGAAATCTTTTTCAGAATAGCCAACTGCGAGGCCAACCTTCTCTTGCGTGACGATGTCACCACTCAATATTCCCCTTGTAACGATTATCGGTTTTCCATTGGCCATGGCCTCGAATAATTTATTGGGAGTGCCGATCTGATTATTCAGATCCGCTGGATTGAACATGCAGAGAACCATGTCAGATGCCGATGTGTATGGCATCACTTTATCAGAGGGAATACGGCCAAGAAACTTGACATTGGCCATTCCTTCAGATTTCTTTTTGATCTCATCTTCCAGAGTTCCATAGCCTCCTATCAGGAGTACGATTTCTTTGTCCTTGCTCCCTTTCATAGCTTCGATAGATTCCAATAAGAAACGATCCTTCTCTAGAACTCCGATATATATGATCACGAATTGATCTTCAATACCAAATTCCTTCCTGATATCCAGCCTATTGAGTTCACCAGCATCTGGAAGGAGCGGGCAGTTCATGACGACAATGGGCTTTTTTCCCGATGGCTCCAGCATCTTCTGCAGTTTGTCATTCACGGTTATGATAATATCCGCCTTAGATGACAGCCAGCGCTCTACTCGATCTATAAGTTTGATTATCCACATAGATGGGGATGTGCCAGATATCATTCTGGAATAACTCTCATGGGCATCATACACAAGTGGTATCTTCTTTTGTCGGCTGATCTTGACACCCAGAAACAGAGTGTCAAGGTCATGGGCATGGACTATATCGATATCCATCTTCTTAGTATGAGATCTAGTCCTCTTCCAAAACCTTGGCAGATTTATCAGATGATCGAAGAAAGAATCATAGCCAGACTCAGGTCCGAATCTCTTTATGCTAATGCCGTCGACCACCTCTTCCTCCGGGGATGCCATATCTCTATCCCAGGCTATGATCGATACCTTATATCCTGCTTCTGTCAGGGACCTGGCTTCCTTGTGAACTCTGGGGTCTGGCCTGAAGGGATTCGTCAGTAACATCAGTACATGTTTTGGCTTGCCTGCCATAAATAGCCCATTGTATTGGATATTAAATATCTTTTGATTGCTCGATACAACACTAGCTTGAGAGAAATTAGTTAAATCATGTGAAATGTTTTTATCACCCCGCGACCATGAGGGGGTGATGATCATCGCGATAACCGGCACACCAGGAGTTGGGAAGACCAGCGTGCTTTCCGAGCCCATCCTTCAAGGACGCGGGTACGAGATAGTCAGTGTGGAGGAACTGGCCACACAACACTGGGCGATCTCCGGAAAGGAGTTGCGGGAAGTGGATGTCGATCTGCTCGCCTCCAAGATGGAAAAGACCGAGAGAACTGTCCTACTGGACGGCCATCTATCTCATTATCTCAGGCCAGATATCTGCATCGTGCTGAGATGTGATCCGCGGATCCTGAAGAAAAGATTGGAAGAACGGGATTATCCAGAGCAGAAGGTGCGCGATAATGTGGAGGCCGAGGCCATTGATCTTGTTCTGATAGAATCAATAGAGCTCAATGAAAAGGTTTATGAGATAGACAATACTGACATATCCTCGGACAAAGTAGCGGAGATGATAATAAGCATCATCTCAGGCAATGACGAGGGATATGAGCCAGGCAAGGTCAATTGGAGCGAGGTGATAATGGAATGGTACTAGATGGGCAGAGGGACAGAGGCACTGCCATGGTCAAGCCCCTGGTCAAACCATTTTTGAAGATCGAACCTAATACCATCAGTGTGATCGCCATCATCTTTGCCATTCTGAGCTTCATCACTCTCTATATGGGAGACCCAGGTAATTTCCTCTACTATTCCGAAGATTGGTCAATATATCTTCTTCTTGTAACTTCCCTGTTCGTGATCCTAAATGGATTGTTCGACATGATAGACGGCCTGGTCGCGAAGATGACTGGCAAAGCCTCTGTGAAGGGAGATTTCATAGATCATGTCTTTGATCGTTATGCAGACATCTTCATCCTGGGTGGGATCATAATATCCGGATACACGAACTTCTATATCGGATTGTTCGCCCTCGTGGGGGTCTTCATGACCAGCTACATGGGAACCCAGGCGCAGGCACTGGGAGTGAAAAGAGATTATGGAGGCATATTGGGAAGAGCGGACCGACTGGCCATGTTATTCCTGTTCCCCATTTTCTTATTCATCCACATCCAATACTTCGATGGCCCCGCTTTGGTATCGGTCTTCAATATAGACCTCACATTATTCGATATAATGATGATATGGTTCGGGATCGCTGGTAATCTCACAGCGATCCAGAGAGGTATCAGAACTTGGCAGGGCTTGTCTGAGAAAGATTAATTATCCTTATCAGAAGTATCATTCTTTCCTTCTTTTTCATCTTGCTGGCTCTTCCCATTTTCTCCTTTCTTATCCTTGCCAGTATCTTTTCCCTTGTCCTTATCCCGAGGCTTGCCTTTTATTTTGTAATATGAAAGAGGATGTGTCATCCATTCTTTTTTGCACAAACTATCGGGTTCGAAGCAAATTCCCTGGGACACCATGGTGTGACAGCTTTGAGGCAGGTATTCCACGCCTGATGATTTGCCAGTGATGTGCTCGATCTGATATCTTGCCAGATTGACATTGAAATCTGGAGATGTGGCGTATAGAGCTAGTATACCCTCAGTGTCTATCCCGATTGTGTTCAGGAAAGCTGTGAGTGCGAACCTGCCAACGTGAGGCAGATTCTCCCCACCCTTCAGGGCATTGAGCATGATCTTCATGCAAGGAGGCAGTCGGACGAAACTGATCCTTCCGAATCCTTCTTTCTTGAATTCCTCTTTTTTCTTCTCGATCTCCACCTTGACATTCTCAATGGTCGGCCTGAAGGTTTCGATTATCTCGTCATTCACTGGCAATGGTAATTCATCAGATATTTTATTCTCCAGGGATTGCTGGATCAACCTGCACATCCTTCTCTTGTCCAGGACCAGATAACCAGAATCCAGCTCCTGGGATACGAGAGCCCATTCCTTCGCCCTCATCTTCGAGCTCAACTTCAGATAATCCGTGAAATGGATCCTCATGTTCTCGCCAGTTTCCAAAGATGCGTTTATGTCCAGGGATAGCGCGACCTCATGAACGAAATCCATGTCCTGCTCGACAAGGCGTTTGTGCATGCTCACAGCCTCGGCCAGTGAATAATGGATTATCAGCATTTCATCAGCAGTGGAGGACACGATCATACGAGCCACGATATAGGACAGCATCTCGAAGAGATAGTCCACATCGGAGACCATCGGATGTTCCTTCACCTCCTTATCGAGAAAAGCCTCCATCACCCTCTGTATCCCGAGATCCCTGGCCCTTTCATAGGCCGGGTCAGTGATGATGGTATCCAGGGTTACTCCATTCTGCTTGAGGTATGATGACACCTCTGGTAAAAATGGGAATAAAGCAAGTACCCTGGGCTCCATGCATGTATGATGAGACTTAGATAATAAAAAACTATCCTACTTCAATCTGATAGTCTCAAGGTTCATTGGAGCTCGAGTTTCAAATCCAAATTTCCTATAAAGGCTGCTGGCCAGATCAGAGCATTTGTACTCCTCACCGTGGCCGATAAGTATCTTCTCCGGCCGTGGGTCAAGCCCATCGATGTAATTCAGCAACTGCATCCTGTCCGAGTGCCCGGAGAAACCATCGATTATTTCGATGTTAAGCTTGACATCGACAGTTATGCCACCGCCTCTCTCATTGAGCATGATCTGCTTCCAGCCCTTCTGAATTCTTCGCCCAATGGTGCCTTCTGCCTGATAACCGACAAACACAATAGTATTCTTGGGATGGGGTGCCCAGGCCTTGAAATATTCCAGGACTGGCCCACCATTCATCATACCCGCGGTCGCGAGAACGATGCAAGGCTCTGGATCATCGCAGATCCTGTGCCTCATCTCATGGCTGTCCACTCTCTGGAAGATGGGTGAAAGGAAAGGATTCTCGCCCTGCTGGAATATCTGGGTTCTCAGGGAACTGTTCAGGAATTCAGGATATGCAGTGTGGATGGCGGTCGCTTCCCATATCATACCATCCAGATATATCGGAACTGTTGGGATCTGCTCATTTCGCATGAGATCCTCCATAACTAACATAACTTCTTGAGAACGCCCAACGGCAAACACTGGAATTATGACCTTGCCCTCTCTCTTCAAGGTCCTTTTCAGAACCTCTTTCAACTGCGCAGAGGCATCATGACGGCTTGGTTGCAGGTCATGATATCCTCCGTATGTGGATTCCATAATGATCGCTTCAAGTCTGGGGAAGCGATTGACTGCCGCATTGAAGAGCCAGGATTTCTCGAACTTGATATCACCGGTAAAGGCGATATTATACAATCCATCGCCTATGTGGAAATGACTGGTCGCTGACCCCAGGATATGGCCCGCATTCTGGAATGTGAGGCGGACATCTGGCGAGATATCCGTTGTCTCGCCATATTTCAAGGTTATGCAGCGCTTGACCATTTCCCTGACATGGGTGGAGTCATACGGTGCTTTTCTGGCCTCTCCGAAAGAAACTTTTATGAAATCTATCAGAAGAAGGGACATCAGGTCTCTTGTTGGGGCCGTGCAGTATACTGGGCCTTCATAACCGTATTTGTAAAGAGCTGGTAGAAGACCGGAGTGATCGAGATGTGCATGTGTGATGACCACCGCATCGAGAGAATCCAATGGCTGTAGCTCGGGAGCATTAAGGAAGGGGTGTGCGCCATCTCCTGAAGGCATGACACCACAATCGATCAATATCTTACTGTCCTTGGTCATGAGCAAGCTGGCGCTACGACCGACCTCTCTGTAACCACCCAGGGCGGTCATCCTGACAAAGCTCTCCCCGGAGGAAGTGCTTCGGGCAAGTTTACGGCCATGTTTCCGAAGGAAGTCCTGCCTCTCGGTCTTGACCGAGCGCAGATATTTGCGTACCTCATTAACTGTCTTTGATGGAATTGGAGGAGCACGAACCACCTTGGGTGCCCAGCCAATTTTCTTTTTAAGATCATTGAGAACTGCCCCGTGCTTGCCTATGACGATGCCGGGAGATATGGCCTCTATGGTCACCACTCCAGTATCGTCATCGAAGAAGATATCGGTAACTTCCGCTTCCGTGGGTATTATCTCCCTGATCTTCTTTTCGGATTCTTCAGTGTGAGTCAGCAGTGAAGGATCGGGTCTTATGGAGATCCTTCTTCTCAATGCCTGAGCTAATAATCTGACAAGTTCATTATTGTCAGCGAAGTCTTCCATGTTCTTTGTATAAATTACAATAACAGGACCCTCGAAATCTATGCTGGTAATTGTGATGCTGGGTGGGACTATCTTCTTAATCTCCCTCTCTGCATCTTCCAGTATCTTATCTACAGACATGGCATTCACTCACTACTCTGTTTAATCTGGTCAAATTATGATATTTTCATTTTGGTCAGTTTCTTATTGATCTCATCATCTGTCAATTCTTTAAAGCCCTTACTTGATATCAATGCAACACTCACGCCATTTCCAGAGGCAGAATCCCTCTTCATCGCCATGTGCAATGCTCTTATGGCAAGGTCCGCGCCTTCATCAAGTGTCAGGCCTTCTTTGAAATGATCTTCAAGAACACCATAAACATATGGAGAACCAGATCCAGTTGTCACATAATCATCAGGTATCGATCCACCTGCGGCATCCAAAGAATAGACATGGTATCCATCCTTGTCAATACCTGCTACGATCAGCTGAACGTAATAGGGAGCGAACTTGCGCCCATTGAGGATATTTGACATGAGCGTGGCAGCAGCCACGATCGGCATCGGGTTCTTCTGCTTCATGTTATAAAGCTCAGCCTCAGCCCTGAGATACCTGGCCAATACCTGAGCATCTCCCACAAGACCTGCAACTGTCAGGCCGATATTATCATCGATCTTGAACAGTTTCTGCGTCTTCTTATGTGCAATAAGCGTACCCATGGTGGCTCTGTGTTCAGTAGCAATAACTACTCCATCCTTGCATGTGAGGCCAACTGTTGTCGTCCCCTTCAGTAAATTATTTTTTTCATTATCCATGTAATCACTCACCCAAAATGTTGATAGAATATAGAAAGCGGTAAACCGCAAACTCTTTCATTTTGTCTTCTATGATAACAAACTACATCATGCATATGTATAGATGTATATAATCGTTTCTAAAACAATATCGATGTGGGAGTGAGATTATCGGGAAATATTATTCAAAATATCCAGAAATATGCCAAATAAAATTATAGGCATTAAAGAACTTTCAACTGCATCTCATTACCACTCCTGTCATAGGCCTTCCAGGAATCTTTTTTGTAGGGATAATGAGCGATGATGTGTGTGGAGCCATATCTTGAAAATAAGTTTAGATCAGCATCCGATGGTTGAGGGTGCATGCTGGGATGTGAATGTGCGATGCCCACTATTGAAAAATCAATGGGCAACATATGAAGGCGCAGTATCGCACTACTTCCACCAGATATAGTTCCAGGAACAAGTATCAACTCGGTTATTACGCCATCTTGACCTCTCATAGCGCATGCGAACTCCTTTGGATGACTATCTTTGGCTGATGCCATGATCATGGATATGACGGATCTCAATACAGCATATGGTTTTTTATTTATCATTGTTCCAATAACTCCAGAATAATCTCTACCATATCAAACCGTCAGATTCTCCCAAACCTTCTGATAGAAACTTTTACCGAACTGGATGAACCTGGATGGTTTTTCTGACATGGTGAACGACACCGTGTCAGAAGGCCCAACATCTATCTGCTCCTGGCCATCCAGCACCAGGACACAATCCTTGCCCTTTAATGGCTTAATTTGGATCTGGCTCTTGGCCGGGACCACGATGGGTCTGGCGGATAATCTGAAGGGCGCGATGGGCGCGATGACGAAAGCCTCGGCCTTGGGGTCGATGATCGGACCTCCAACACTCAGAGAATAACAGGTCGAGCCAGTGGATGTTGACACGATAATGCCATCAGCCCTTATGCACATGGCCTGATCTCCATCTATCAATATCTCAAAATCTCTCATCTTCGAGATATGGGAAGTGTGGATCACACCTTCATTCGTGCAATCCAGAAGTCTTTTTTCGTTTATGGACACCTGCATGCGTATCCTTTCCTCAATAGTGTAATCTCCATTCTTCACCCTCTGGAGCTTTTCATCAAGGTCATCCATATCCGCAGAAGCCAGGAAGCCCACAAGGCCAGCATTGATTCCCAGAATAGGAGCGTCGTTCATCTGCAATGCCTTCAGGATGGTTCCATCCCCACCTATTGTTATGAGGATGTCAACATCAAGGTCTTTGATATTGTAACCTTCGATACCCAACATGGATGCCAGATCTCCAGATATCTTCACATCGGGACCAAGGATCTCCATGGTCCTCTTGGCTATGTCGATCACATCTCTGACTTTGGGATTGGCTACAAGACCATATTTCATAAAAAGACCTCCAGGATACTATCATCCATCAAGGCTATCATATTATTTCGATCATCGAGATCGAGGCTCATTGAGAGTGGTTTGCCAGAGGTATCGTATATCTGGCCGCCAGCCTCTCGGAGTATCAGGACCGAGGCCGCGATATCCGTCACTCGCAATCTCTGAGTTGGATCATCATTATTATAGTAATAAACACTGGACTGGCCAGAGGCCACAGAGCATATATCGAGGGAAGCGGATCCAAAGGCTCTCACTTTCTTGAAATTCTTAATAATATCATATATGCCAGTATTTGTATCGCCACCGAAATGAGTGGATATCATGAGATTATCCAACTCTGCATTTGTCTGGGTGCTATCCAGCTTCACACCATTGAAATAAGCCCCTTCACCTTTTTCCGCGTGGTAAAGGTCCCCAGTGCATGGATTGTAGACGATACCGAGGCTGATATCTTGGATATTCTGCCTTCCTATGGCCAGTGATACACTGAAATAAGGAATGTTCCTCTTGGCATTGGATGTGCCATCAATTGGATCCACAACAAGGGTATCATCAAAACCTCTGTCAATGAATCCAGCCTCTTCACTCAGGATATTAAGAGGTAGCTTCTCACCCTCGACATAATCCAATATGATCTTCTCCGCCACCTTGTCAATATGAGCGGTGGGAGTACCATCAGCACCCATTTCCACTGGCCTGGCTCTATCCTTAACAGGGATCTGATTGACCACATTGCCAATGTCCTGAGCCAGAATTATCAGTTCGTCCATCATCATATTGATAGAGGAACTTCGAGCTTATATAATTTATCTAATCATTAAAAATAGTGGAAAAACCAGGGATACCTATTCCCTGGTCTTTCATCAGCTTACGAATGCTGAAGTCTATCTCGTAGGACTCGGCAAGTTGCTTGGCCAGCTTCTTGTCCATGCCATTTTTTATGAGGCCTTTCTTGAAAGCTCTAGCAGACCTTTTCATCCTTCTCTTGAACACCATATATGCCCAGAGAAATTTCATGACAAGGCCTGGTAATTTTGGCACTATACTTGCGACCATCCTCAGTTCTTCATTCTTTGGCGTAGGTATCACTCCTATCAGGTCACTCGTCTTCGTCCAATATACCTTTGTTCTTCAGCTTCACTTTGATCTTCTTCTCGATCTCGTCACCGAACTCATCGCCATGCTTGTGGCCACCACCGATATTGATATTATCTCCGCCAAGACCGCCAATGGCCTGGCTTATCAATAATCCAGGGCTGGAACTCTCCATGAACTTCTGTGTGAGCTCGTAAGCTTTGTCTGCTGGCATTCCATTGTCCACCATGGTCTTATAGAACTCGGCAACGGACTTTCCGAATTCTTTTGTCTTCTCGGGATTGAAGAGTGCGTCTGTTATCTCATTCAGTAACTTGGGAACCGTATCGGATACGGCCTCGAGTATTTCTCTTACTTCTTGTGCGTCTTTATCTGACATTTTTTTACCTCCTTATGCAGTTTCTTTTTTTTAATGTGTGAACTTGCTTCGCACATTATTTTACTTCGAGTTTCCGAAGTTCTTTCAACTGCTCTATGAGTAGAATACGGTGGTTAGGGTATATAAAAAAACTGGAAATAAGTGACCACTTTTTGTTCCACTCAGGCGTGGGGCTGTATTCCCCGAATGGTCACACAAAATGTGATAAATTGTTTCCCCTGCAAAGGGTGGGTCTATTCGATGTCCCAGTATGGTGGGGGCCGGAAGGCGGGCGAATGAATCCATCAGGACAGTCCCAATATCTTCAGCCAGAAGCCTTTTCTTTTATCACGATAGACCAAGTATCTTCAGCCAACGATCAGCCAGCTCCTGCGTGATCGCATACCTCTTGGTCTTCTTATCGTCCAGAACTTCAACAGCTCCGACATCCACCAGGAAGGCTAACTTTTCCCTCACGGTCTTTCGAGATGCGCTACCGCGTCTCTCCTTCAGGAGATCCGCGATCTGGGATATGTTCAGCTCCGGTTTTTCAAAGAGTATGTTGATGATCTCCTTGGATATCGAATCCTTCAGTTCCGGCAATAGGAGGTCGGGCGAGATATGGCCGTGGCGGCGGTAGAGATCGATTATTCTGAAGTAACCCTCGGTGATGTTTCGAAGGCGGCCCATATGTTCAGCGAATTCTCCATATGGCTTGGATATGTCGCCCATGGTGTTTTCCAGACTGGCCATCTTCTCCGAGATGTCTCTAAGCTCTTCCCGGATATCGGCATCTTCCTTCTTTTCGTCCTTGCTCGCCACGACACCATATTGATTAGAGTATCTATAACCCTTTTGTTTACTTCAACAATAATTGAGGTTGCCTTTTTGATCAATGAACTGTAGCAAAATATTATATTGATATCTCATTGATAAATTTATTAGTCCACAGGTCCATGACCCTTGCATGGACGAAGCTTCCCCACAAGGTCTAAAAAGCATTGACAAACAACCTTACACACTCAATATGAACCCTGGAGTTTCAGTGTACGGAGAGGCATTGAAGAAAATATCTGGTTCAGAGTACAGATATTGGGATCCAAGCAGGAGCAAGCTGGCCGCCTATCTTCGCAAAAAGGGAAAGGAATTCTCTTATCATGAGAATTCCAGCATCCTCTATCTCGGAGCAGCCAGTGGTACCACCGTTAGCCATCTTTCCGATCTTCTTGTAAATGGGAGGGTATTCGCGGTCGAGTTCTCCAGGATACCTTTCACCAAGTTACTGGGTCTGTGTGAGACAAGAAAGAATATCATGCCGATACAGGGCGATGCGAACGATCCCGATGCCTACAGTTTCATGGTGGGCCAGGCGGATATTCTTTATGAGGATGTGTCCCAGAAGAATCAGGTCGAGATATTCATCAAGAACTCCATAATGCTCAAGAAAGGCGGCAAGGGATTCCTGGCTGTCAAGGCAAGATGCATCGATGTATCCAGAGATCCGAAGAAGATCTTTTCGGATTGTGCAAAGGAGCTGGAAGCCAGTGGTTTCGAGATACAGGATAACCGAGATCTTGGACCTTTTGAAAAGGACCATGCGATGATCGTTGTAAAGAAAATTGTTTGAGCCTATATTTTATTGGAATATCATTTCTGCTATAATTAATATGCTTAACTATAGTGATAATATAAATATTATTAGTAAGGTAACACTGTTGAAATACAGGTATTTGGAGTGAGAATAATGGGAAAAAAATATGGATATAAACAGATAATGAGTTTTTTGATTTGTATAGCTTTGCTAACTACATCAGCTTCTATTGTCCTGGCCAAGGCTGGGGGATACTTTGACAGTGCTCAGACAGGCTGCGGTAGTTGCCATGGGGATACAGAGGATATGACCATCATCATAACCTTGACTGGCCTACCTGCTTCATACACTCCAGACCAGACATATCCACTGACCTTGAGTGTCAGCGGCGGGACAGGAACTAGTGAGGGAGCTTTCAATCTAGAGGTCTCTGCAGGCACCTTATCCACGACAGATCCAAACGTGGATATTGATTCGACCCCGAACCAGGCCGCACAGAACACAGACCAGTTCACAAGCTGGGATATGGACTGGACAGCTCCCAGTGCGGGTGCGGGAACCATCACAGTTTGGACTGTCGGAATGACATCCAATGCAGATGGGTCAAAGAACGATGGAGATACATGGCGTTTGGCCTCTTGGACCTCTGACGAGGAAGCCGGAGGAGACACCACATCACCCACGATCACATCTACAACACCAGTGGATGGAGCAACTGATGTTGCTACGGGAACTGATATTGTCATCACCTTTGATGAAGCAATGAACACGGGAACTATCACATACACATGCACACCAGACCCTGGAGGATGGGGAGAGACATGGAGCGGTGGAAATACTGTTCTCACACTCAGCCATAATAACTTCGCTGATTCCACATTGTACACATTTGATGTGACAGGAGGAGAAGATGTGGCTGGTAATCCATTAGCGGCAGGTATTGTCCCCAATCCATTCGACTTCACAACACTAATTATCTCAAATCCAATTATTTCCAACTCAGCACCGATCGATGGCGCTATGGATATTCCAATAACTAGCGATGTGGTCATAACATTCGATGTGGAAATGAATACCGGATCAATAACATACACTTGTACACCAGACCCAGGAGGATGGGGAGAGGTTTGGAGCGGCGGGAATACCGTTCTCACACTCAGCCATAATGACTTCGCCGATTCCACCCCGTATACGTTCGAGGTGGATGGCGGCTTAGATCTAGGTGGCAATCCATTGATCGCAGGGCCTGTTCCGAATCCATTCGACTTCACAACCATAACTATTGATCTGACTCCACCTGGAGCAGTCACTGGCCTTACAGTGGAGCATTACGGAACTGGGGGAGCAGGAGGGGATGCATTCCCCAACCTTGCCGGAGCACTAGATACAACCATAGATTCATTGGTCGATATACAGGCGGATGATGCAGCAGGAGCTTCACCAAGTGCGGTGGTCGCTGCTGACGGATGGTATACCGTCGACAAGGGCATTGTATTATTTATGGATGGTTTTGACATAACTGGCTTGAGTGGCACGGTCACTGAAGCTACACTGGAAGTGCAATATTCGGTGGAAGGCGGATACACAGGTAGCAATGCGATTCAATGGGCCCTGGATGGTGGTGGACTCGCCTCCACAGGAATTACACCAGCAAATGGTCAATTGGATCAGATAGGTACATACGACCTCTTCGCGCAGGGTGTTGATACCCTTGCAGAGATATCCACACTGGATGTGGAATTCACCAGCAATGATGGTGCAGGACCTACAGCGGTCTCCTTTGACTACATAAAGATAATGGTAGTAGCCAGTGGAGGCGGAGGCCTGGATGACAATGCTGTCAATTGGACTGCCAGTTCTGATGACGGAGCAGGAGCAGATGATGTGGACTATTACAATATCTACCGTTCGGATGTTCAGACTGGTCCATGGGATTTGGCTCATATGATCGATACTGTAACTGCGACTGGAGCGGCATCATACAGCTATATCGATCTCCTGAAAGGACAGGCAGATGCCACTGACTGGTGGTACGTGGTAAGGGCAGTTGATCTTTCATCCAATGAAGAGATGAACACGGTCTCGGTTCAAGAGCCCGTGGCGATCGTTCCAGAGTACCTCATTCCGGTGCAGGCAGGTTGGAACTTCATATCCATGAAACTGATGCCAGGTGACACTTCCATACCCAATGTACTGACGGATCTGGATGGAGACACCACCTGGATATGCCTCCAATACTATGATGGTTCCAATGTGACAGATCACTGGAAGGCCTATGATCCTGCAATACCAGTCATCTCAGACCTATCCAATCTGGACGAGACCATGGGAGTATGGATATTAGTGGACGTGGTTGGAGACGGATTCATCAAGGTAGAGGGGGATGAACCCATTAGCACTGACATAGAACTGGTAGCTGGCTGGAACATGGTGGGCTTTCCATCACAGGTAGAGGGGGACACCGCCGGAGATCTGAAAACAGATTCTGGTGGCCTAGTGACATCGATTGAAAGGTTCAATGATGTGGCATCCTACAACATAGAGATCATGCCTGATGGAGATGCATTCCAGATAGGACAAGCATATTGGGTATACTGTACGAGTGCTTTCACCTGGACAATTCCATAATATCATGTGAATGAATGATAAATTAGAGTGGAGTGAGAGACGATATAACGGAGTCCATATCTATTCTAATGGCAATCATATTCACCTTTATACCTATCCTCAAGAGTAAAATGCACTGAATGTTTTATATATAATAAAAATAGTACTTACATAAAATATAACAAACGGGGTGCGAAAATGAAGACAGAGAAGATCTTAACCTTGGTCATTGTGTTAATGATGAGCTTGACACCAGTGACTGGCATGACTTTTAATGATAATGCGAATGATAGTATTGTGGATCCAATTGTTCCGATGACCTCCACCATGGTCTATGGATGGGTGAATGATACTGGTAGCAATCCAATGCCCGGCACCAGTGTGATATTCCGAGATACAGATACCGAGGGGATAATATTCTCGACTTCGACAAATGCAACTGGCTACTATAATATCACTATAAATGTGACCTATGATGGGCATATATTCGAGATGTATGGGGTTAACAATGTCGCTTATCTGTATCAGAATTATGTGGGATTCAATGAGGGGAGCAACAGGGAAATAAGCTTCGACCTGAATATGGCTCCAGCCAGGGATTGCTCTTTGGAAGGTTATATCACAGATTCTCTGACTGGCATGCCAATAGCTGGCATCAATATCACCGCTTCTGGTAATTCTTATTTGAACTCTACACAGACAAATGCCACTGGCTACTACCACATGGGCTTCATTCCTGATCAATATTCAATGGGCCCCGATGTTGATGGATATGAGGACTGGGTGGAGCAATTTTACTTGAATTCCGGAGATAATTCATGGAGGAACATCACCCTGGAGCCCATCAATTCCACCCTCAAGGGCTATGTTCTCAGCAGTGGAGGACCACTGGACAATGCCCAGATCAGCATAACCGACCCCTGGGGCGGCGCCTGGAGTGGAATAAGATACGAGGCCTGGACCGATGCCACAGGATATTATGAGATCAATCTCACTCAGGGCTCCAAGCCAGTTGGTTTCAGTGCAGATGGATTCCTTTCCATTTCAAGAGCTGTCGAACTAAAATTCGACGAGATATCTTGGCTCAATGTCACAATGCCTGATGCCCCACCAGATGATTTCATTGTATCTGGATACATAACTGATCTTAACACTGGAGATCCAATTTCAGGGGTCGTTTACCTCAATAATGCAAACCGCTCATGGTTCAATCAGACACTTGTCAATGCCACCACTGGCTATTATGAGATTTCCGGACCTTCGGAGGAGCTGACGCTCTCGGCCCAGAGTTACTGGGGACATTATGGCAACTCCACTACCATCAACCCAATGCCCAGTGATGTGCTTACCCAGGACATGGTATTGACCAATGACACGGACTGGACCACCATCCAGGGGCATGTGGAGTTCGATTCCATGCTCATCACCGGAGCTCAGATCACTATCTATCATGGTAACAATAACTGGCAGACCAGTACAGATGGATTGGGAGATTATTCCATAAATGTACCATCTGGCTACATACAGATGGTCTGCTATTATAGACCAATGGATGGGACTCTTGGCTCTGAAATGGATTCCACCTTCATGACCACACCAGCCAATGGCAATGTGTGGAAGAATTATAGTTTGAGCAGATTGTCATTGGATTCCATACTCACAGGAACAATTGAGGATTCTATGTCCGGTCTGCCTGTGGAGAATGCTCTGATATACATGGGAAACGCATTGCCTGGAATGGAAAATACCTTTGAGACTGGCGGAATGACAGATTTCAAGGGTGAATATGAGATCTTGGCACCCAGTGGCCAGTTCAATACAATGGTTCTGGCAGAGGGGTATGAGATGATCATGGATACGGTTGATACATCATCCGCGGAATGGAACTGGGATAATGCCACCCTTGACCCCATGACCGATACCATCACGATAATGGGATTCGTCAGAGATATGGACACTAGCCAATCCATAATTGGCTTGGAACCCACCGCTTCAGGAAATGACTGGATGGTATGGGGGAACGCGGAGGCGGGAGGCTATTACGAGATAGAGGTCCCTGTCGGAGAGGTTAGCCTCAGAATAGAGCCTGATTCCTATGGATATTATTCCCCAAGTGGCTTTGGATTCTATGCTGAGTCCGGAGTGGATATTTGGTTCAATGTGAGCCTACGCTCGAGACCATTGTCCATAATAGTACGCGGTTCAGTGCAGGAAAGCGATTCATCACTTGTGGCCGGAATAAATGTCACAGCCGAAGTTGGCTCTCGTGAGTTCACGACCATAACGGATGCTGGAGGACAGTATTCATTACAAGTCCCAAGTGGAAGGATAAATATCAGAGCCAGAGATCCAGGATATGGAGCAAAGGACATCTTCTATGACTGGTTCAATCAGGAATGGGAGAACCAGCAAGTAGACCTTACAGCAGATCCAACCAATGCCACGATCTCCAATATAATTTCAGACTGGGCCTATGATGAGGATGGAGATGGATTCTTTGACTGGCTGTATGTCAATGTCACATTGAATGTCAGTGGACAGGGAAGATTCGATCTGCAGGGCGGCCTGATGCCTACCAAGTACATGAGCGGCGATGGTGGAATGGGCGGAAGCAGCTCCATCTACACAGACAATGAGTCTGCCTTTGACCCGGGCATGAGAGTGATCCAGCTGGCCTTCCCAGGAGCTTCCATAAGGGCTTCTGAAATGAATGGTTATTATGTTGATCTGGAAATAAGGGAGGAAAGTCAGAACTGGAACTCCGTGGACAGGTTCGGTTACAGCACGACCAGTAACTACACATGGGATCAGTTCGAGAAGCCAGATATTTCTCTGGTGAACATGCCTTTCGAATATTTCCCCGTGGACACGGACTTTGACGGATTGTACAATCTACTACTTTTCAATGTCACGGTGGATGTGAAAGCCCCAGGCACTTATTCTGTCTTCACCATGCTTCAGAGCATGGCGCCCAACAGGGATGACAGCGAGCTGGGTATGCAGATGACGACCGAGGAATTGGAGGCTGGAGTGCAGACCATCAGTATGTCATATTCGGGATCCAATATCCGCAATGGAGGATATCACCTGGGTGCGATGACCGTCATGCTTTTCAATGGCTCAATTGACATGGACAATGGCAAAATGCAGGATTCAGGTATATGCTATATCCCGATGGACTACAGGCAATTCCAGTACTACAATATTGATTCCTTTGTCAATGGCACAGTTATGGACACTGGTGGTGCACCACTTTCTGATATCACAGTTGGAATTTATAATATAACTTCCAAGACCTGGAACGATACCACGACCGATGGAGCTGGCTATTACGAATTGGGTGGATGGAATGGAGAATGGTTGCTCTATATGAACGATGACAACGATGATACGAGTGTGTATCAGAGCAATATGACAGTTTTGCAAATGCTATCCAATGATACCCAGGTCATAGACAGGAATCTTGAATACACGATTCCAGACCAAATAATAAGGACAATAACATTCACAGACTGGAACACCACCAGGATGGAAGAGACCATCTACATCGAGAGCGACAATGAGACCATAAGATTCGAAATGGACAGAGATCAGTTCGGAAATGGAGATGGGTTCATGAGCGAATCAGAAACAAATACGCTCATGTCATTTGTTGGAAGTGAGGTCCAGTGGGATCCGAACACAAATGAGACCATGCTCATTGATAATATCAAATACGATATGGATGGTGGCACAAATTCAGTGGATCTGGGAATCGTTGGCTCCTATACGACAAAAGAGCGAGTGTACATTCACCAGATTGCGAATTACACTGCAAGCTCCAGTATTCCAGGTGCGACAGATCATTACCTCGAACTCAATGTCACCTATGACAATGTGAATGTAGATCTGTTCAGTGGTGGAAATGTTTCGCTACTATGCTATATCCAGCTCCCTGGGATGTGGGGACATGTTTCTGCAATTCAGACCAATGTATCAATATCTGGAACGAACTATGTCACTATCAACCCCGGAGGGGATCCAAATCTTGGCGACAATGATCAAACAGAATGGATAAACATAACAGCACAGGATGGGCAGCCAGTCACTACAGGTAACCTGGCTGGGAGCATCACCCTGGATGGCAATACTCAACACTTTGGGGTCACGGTCACGGTATACAATATCACAACTGATGCCATTGTTGCATCTGGAGTCACAGATGCAAATGGTCAATATCATATCCACGGCATAGATGCCTGGCAGTACAATGTCACTGCCAGTAAGCCAGGATATGTGTCTGACTACACTGAGCCGGTTACCATAACTGCTGGAGGAACAACCTATGTTGATCTGACCCTCTATTCCTATCCGCCAACAATATACCATACCCAGGTAGTTTTCAATTTGGAGAATAATACAGCTCCAATACCTATCTTTGTCCAGGTATTGGATGATGGTTCTGTAGGAGAGGTGACCATGTGGATGACGGATGTTCACGGTGTACAGACAGTGACATCGATGGATGCGATGGATGCTACTAATTTCATGGCCACCATACCTTCACAGACAATTCCCGGGACATTAACATATTACTTCATGGCCAATGACACAGCCGGTAATTCAGCGAACACAACGTCTTCTCTGAATATCATAAATGTCATTGAGCTGGCATCTCCTTTGATGACCGTTGCCATTGATCCTTCATCTACTGAATATGGAGGATACACGAATATCAGCGCCATCATAAGTGATGATCATTCGCCTAATGTGTCAGTGTGGATCAACATCACCTACCCAGGCGGAGGAACATATAATCATTCCTTCTACGGAGATGGTCTATTCTTTGTCAATGATACTTATCTGGACCTCGGCACATATGATTATACCATCTGGACCAATGATTCATTTGGCAATATCAATTACACTTCTGGAACATTCGTGGTTGCAGACACATTGCGCCCTATCATATCCAGCATATCAGTGTCTCCTGCAACCCAGGAGATAGAGTCAGCGGTCAATATATCGGCTGACATTGTGGATGTGTCTGGCATCGATCAGGTCTTCATCGAGATAATTGATCCAAACAGCACCATGACAAATGTTTCTATGAGCAATGTAGCTGGCAATTCTTATTATTGGCAAGATAATTACAATATTGTGGGAACATATGATTACACAATATGGGCAATCGATAACAATGGATTGGTGAATTACACAATAGGCAGTTTCCTTATTCAGGATACAAATGCCCCATCCTTGATCAATCCAGTCACCATACCATCTGTCCAAGAGGCTGGAGATTCAGTCGTTGTCGGGGCAGAGATCACAGATCTTTCAGGTATCGAGGGTGCCTGGTTAGAGATCGTGGATCCAGACGGAGATATGACGAATACCAGCATGACCCTGGGCACGGGAGATTACTACACTGTTGAGGATAATTACACCGTGATAGGGGTCTATGATTTCACCATCTGGACAAAGGATAATAATGGATTGATCAATTCCGTATCCGGGAACTTCACCATAGAGGACACATTATTTGCCAATATATCTTCAAAAATCATCACGCCTACATCACCCGAGTTAGGCGAGGTCATCAATTTCACTGCCGAGATAAGCGACATATCTGGCATTGGATGGGTCAACCTCCTCCTGGAGAATGGCACAGCTGAAATATGGAATGTCACACTGGATGGGAATAATACACATTACTGGTATGAATTCATCTTGCTGGAGCAGGGTACCTATCACCTTACAATGTGGGTGGAGGATATGGCGAACAATACCAACAAGGCTTCTTTGATCTTTATGGTGCAGGACACCACTAGCCCGACCTTCACAGGAGGAATGGCTATACCCCATACTCAGGAATTTGGAGAGGATATACGACTTTCCATAGATGCGGTGGATGCATCGGGAATAGAAGCTGTCTGCATCTACATCCTATATCCTGATGATACCTTCATAAATGTGACCGCGAGTCTGACCAGAGCGGAGTATTATTACATCTTGGAGATAGACTCCATCGGTACGTACAGCTACACCTTCTGGATAGATGATATGTCCGGTAATACAGCCAGCGTATCGGGGACTTTCATTGGACGGGATACAATTGACCCGATCGCTAATGCAGGACCATCCCAGAATGTTCTCGTGAGAACTCTGGTGAATCTGGATGCCAGCCGAAGCTCGGACAATAATGATATAATTGAATATTTCTGGTCATTCAATGATAATGGCCTTATAAGGCGCTATGGAGAGATCGCCAATTACACATTCAACACCACAGGTAACTATGAGATCACTTTGGTGGTGACAGACCCAAGTGGCAATGAGGATACATCTATAACATGGGTCAATGTATCCGCAATAACTGGCACCGGGACAGTGACTGGAGCAATACTGGATACTGACGGATCCCCCATCATAGGGGTCAGGGTCTATGTAGAGGATTATCCGAGCATCGTCAATACAACAGATGATTGGGGAGTGTACATTCTGGAAAATGTACCTACTGGATCACAGACCATCATAGCTGGAAAAGATGGCTTCATAAGAGAGATCATGAACATCACGGTCCTTCAGGATCAGATCACATCTCTTGACATGACGCTTGAGCCTTTAGCAGGAAGCACACCAGTAAATGATGATACTTCAAATGATGGCGAATCAGCAGGATTCTTCATTCTGATCATATTGCTGGTGGTCGCAGCCCTTGTAGGTTATTTCCTGGCCACAAGGAAGAAAGGAGAAGTGCCACCTCCTGTGGAAGAGAATGGAACTATCATTGATGAGATATTCTTCATGTACAATGATGGGAGGCTCATCAAGCATTTCACAAGACGACTGAAGCCGGATATGGACGAGGATATTCTCAGTAGCATGCTTGTCGCGGTCCAGGAATTCGTAAAGGACTCCTTCGGAGGCGATGAGGGTGCACTGGATGAGATGAAGTTTGGCAGATTCCAGGCTCTTATGGGCAGAGGTGAACACATAATCATCGCGGCCGTGATAATAGGAGATGAAACACAGCCATTCAAACCCCAGATATCAAAATGCATCGCTGACATTGAGGAAAAATACGAGGAACAGCTTGCTAAATGGGATGGGGACGTCACATCCATCAAAGGATCCTTCAAATACGTGGTGGATCTGATAGACGGACACTATGAGGAAAAATAATGAGGCCACGCCCGGGTTTGATAAACCAGGTATGATGAAAAGCCATAAATATTAAGGATAGTGTGAGGTAACATAATGGAGTCCATATCGATATTGATGGCAGTCTTCTTTTCCTTTGGACTGGCTGCCTTCACCACACCCTGGTTCATCAGAAAGATGGAGAGCAAGGGTCTCGTGGTCAGGGATTATTACAAATCCGGGAATAAGATGATCCCTTCCAATGCTGGGATATTGACCCTTTTCATTGTTTTCACGACCATAATAGTACTGCCTCTGGTCTTCAGGATATTCTACAAGATAAACCTTGATTTCCCAAGGGAATTCACTGATCTGGATACTGCCATCCTCATGACCATTTTGCTTTATGCTTTCTATGGGGTTCTGGATGATTATATCGATGTTGGACGATTTTCCAAGATAATAATCCCATTGATGTTCTCGTATCCTCTTGTCATCGCCCTGAGCGGATGGAGCCCGTGGTTCCCCGGTTTGGGTCACATAGTGCTCTCGGACTTTGACATATCCTTTGGATGGTTCGGAGTTCTTACAGGTGTGATGATATTGAAATATCTCATCGTGCCAGTGTACATAATGGTGGTCGCCAATCTAAAGAACATGCATGCGGGTTTCAATGGACTTCAATCAGGATGTGCACTGATCATCCTGTCATTCTTGCTTTTGAAATCATCCATGGATGACAATCTTTCTAATATGTACACGATAGCGGCCATAGTCGGAGCACAAGCTGTTTTCTTCTGGTATAATAAATATCCAGCCAAGATAATCGAGGGGAACATCGGATCACTGGCTGTGGGATCGGCGATCGGAGCCGCTCTTGTAGTTGAGCATTATCTGTTTGCTGGAATAGTCATGCTTATGCCTCATATAATCAATTTCCTGATGTATTTCTACTGGAGGATCATGCAACAAAGACATCCAGAAGATCCAAAGTGGAAGATAGTGAAATGGGGAAAGGTCAGGGAGGATGGCACCCTGGAAGTTCCCAATAGGCTGACACTGAAATGGGTTCTGCCATATCATTTCAGGATGACGGAAAAACAGGCGACATACGCCATGTACATGATGACGACCGTGTTCTGCATCTTTGGATTATTCATACCAGGCTGAACACAACGGGTTGTTCATTCCTGGTTGGTCTATTTCCAATTCCCGCATTCGATTATTTCTTAAAAAAGAAGGAATTTAATAGCAGCTTTTCATTAGGGGGCTCATCAGTTTTCAGGTGGAGAACATGAAAGTCATACTTGCAGGATACAATATCGATGCCACGATAATAGACAGGGCGAAGGCCGGAGAGATCGTCAAAGACCTCCCTCTTACACCGGAGACCGTTTCAGTGGCCTATGCCAGGATAAGCCGCGATCCCTCACCAGTCACCGAACTACGGCAGAAATCGATAGACGATGTGGAGGCCGCGAGAAGATCCGCCCGGGCTATTGTTTTTGAAATGAACCATCAATCCGTGGCCGAGCACGCGACCTTTAATTTCGATATATTGGACATATCCAGACTGTGTGTGGAATCATTGGAATGGCACCGCCTGTGCTCATTCACGGAGAAATCCCAAAGATACCAGGAACTCTTCGGTGATTATCATATACCGAAGGAACTGGATGGTGATGCGAAAGACATCTTTGTGAAGACGATGGATGCACAGAATGAGCTTTATTCCAAGGCCTATGAGATACTACTGGATCATTTCAAGAAGAAATTTCCCGACATGCTGGCGAAGAAGCGGGATCTGCGAGTGATACAAGGATATGCGAAAGAGGATGCCAGATACGCTGTCGGACTTTCCACAAAGGCTCAATTGGGCTTCTCGGCCAATGCGCGCAACCTGGAGTATCTTATCAGGAAACTCAGGGCAAACCCACTAGCCGAAGTAAGAGAACTTGGTGACGAATTCTTCAAGCTGGCAGGTGATGTCGCGCCTTCATTGATATTGCTTAGTGACCCTGTGGAATATGAGAAGGAGTTCGGAAGAATACTGAATGATGATTATTTCATGAAGACCAGGCCAGATGCTATCAAGAACTCGGAAGGGGCTTTCGAGGATATTGGAGATGATATAGAGAAATATCGCCTTGACCTTCCAGAAGAAGGGGATATCAAACTGGTCGACTGGACACAGGATGCTGACAGGATCTTACTACAAACGATCCTGCATTCGCATTCACAGGCCACTATAGAGGATTGCATATCATTGGCAGAGAATCTGATTGATAATGGCAAAGCCGAGGACATGATGCGCGATTACATGGCTTATTCAAATCCCTGGGAAGCGGCCACAAGGGAGTTCGAGGCCGTGGATTTCACATTCGAGGTCGTGCTGAGCTCCGCGTGCTATGGGCAGATGAAGAGACACAGGATGTGCACACAACTTGTCCAGGATTATGATCCATCACTTGGATACACCTATCCGCCATCGATCATCGAGACTGGATTGGAAGAGGATTTCAAGAAGATATACGACCTCACATCAGATGCTTATTATGAGCTGGCCAAGACCCACAAGATCGCGGCACAGTATGTTCTGACAAATGGACACAGACGTAGGATGCTGGTCAAGGCCAATGCAAGAGAATTATACCATATCTCGAGACTGAGGGAAGACGCGCACGCACAGTGGGATATTCAGAATGTATCCGCAGATATGCTCGCACTCGCCCGTGAAAAAGCACCTCTGACACTGATGCTGGCATGGGGAAAGGATGCTTTCATTAGTAAGAAGAATGAGCTTTTCGATTAGAATGGAAGATAAGCCTATACCTGAATATCAAAAGAATAGCTGACGCTGGATGTTGGATCCGCCTGGCCATCATCACCCACGTTCTCAGCCGGCTTCCAGTTCCTGACCTCTGAAAGTCTTATTGCTTGCGGATTCATATCCGCAAGAAGTTGTGTCATACCAGCTATATGGCCATCACCCACGAAGGCCATGACCGATCCAAATTTCTGATCAAGAGAACGGATGGCATTGGCCATGTATTCATTTCTCTTGTCTATCAAAGCGATCTTGATACTGGGAAAGGCCTTTCCGAATTCATCCATGTACTGCTCCTCCTTTTCATGGAATTTCTTCAGTTCCTTCTCCACCCTCTTCTTCCTGATGAACAATGTGGATACTCCAGCAAAGGATATTTTGATCTTTTCACCGAAAGTTATGTTCTTGTTTATCTCGTCTCTGGTCTTCATGATGTCCATGTCCACCAGAGCGTACTTCGCATTTATCTCGATCGCGGCATCCACGGCAGCCAACATCTCGCTACCGGCCTCGGTTCCGAACTCGCCAGCTATCCTATCCTGGAACTTTGAAAGAAGCTTATAGACCAAAGGAGCCTTTCCACCTCTTGCGCCTTGCCTCAATGTGGCGTATCGAAGCTTGTCCAGCTCCACAGCCACCACTGCCGGGGTCTCTTCCAGTATCATGCCCCGGATCTGGGACTTGATATCGAAGACATGGCCAACACCTACCAGGATTATCATTGTTACTTCGATAGGGAAATAGGTATAAATATTCTATGTAACTATGTATCTTGGATATCATGAAATTCAAGTTCGTCGCATTTGATCTGGATGGAGTACTGGTCTCCGAGCGGAGCTCGTGGGAATGGGTACATCACCACATGGGAGTGGATAATGAGGAAGGCTATCGTCTTTTCATGGATGGGAAGATAGACGATCATGAGTTCATGAGGCGTGATGTGGAGCAATGGAGGTCCATTGATCCAGATATTAAAATTCAAAGGATAGAGGAGATCTTGATGAGTGCCAGGCTGACCCCAGGCATAGTGGAGACCATACGTATCCTCAAAGATAGAGGCAGTATTATCGGGATAATCAGCGGGGGCATCGACATACTAGCAGATCATGTGGGCAAGCTCTGCGATGTGAATCATGTGATCGCGAATGGACTTGCTGTGGATGAAGATGGAAAATTAACTGGCGATGGAATATCCCGTGTGCTTCTGATGGACAAAGGCAGTGCACTAAAAGATATGCTGGACACTGCCGGCATAGAGCCAAAGGACTGCGCGGTCATAGGAAATAGCTGCATAGACATAAGTATGTTCGAAGTTGGAGCATTTTCTATCGCTTTCAACCCGATCGATGAAGAAACCATTAGATCCGGAGATGTGGTCATACATTCGGATGATATGAGAGACATATTGCCTTATTTGATATGAATTTATCAAGATAGACTAATGCTGGCCATATTGGCAATCTTTAATATAAAAAATATTTGAAATGCTACTTTCTAAACCCCATGCTCTCCCCTCATGGGGACAAAGGCACAGCCGCCTTTGGATTCCTCCGTGACCTTGCCATCCTTCTTGACCAGCCTGACCAGGTCTTGATAATAACCACTGCCAATTGGTATCACCATTATGCCCTCATCTTTCAACTGGTCTATAAGAGGCTGGGGTACTTTAGGAGCTCCACAAGCCACCATGATCCGATCGTATGGAGCATGTTCCTCCAGACCCTTGGAGCCATCTGCATTGATGACTGTTATTCGATTATCTAATCCAATGCTCTTGATATTCGCTATCGCGATCTTGGACAATTCCTCAATGTATTCAATTGTATAGACATGGCCATGCTCTCCAATAGCATGAGCCGCCATGGATGCGTGATAGCCAGATCCTGCGCCGATCTCCAATATCTTTTCGCCCCCAGATAGCTCCAGCATCTCAAGCATCATGCCAACCATATGAGGAGCGGAGATGGTCTGATCATTTCCTATTCGCAGAGGCGTATCGGAATAAGAAAAAGGCTTGAACTCATCGGGCACGAAATTCTCCCGAGGTATTTGGAGAAAGGCCTCTATGACCCTTTCACTACTCACATATCCTTGTGATCTCAGACTTTTGATCAAACGTTTCTTCTTTTCATCTAACATATTAGCACAGGTTTATTGTTAAATTAGTATTAAGTCTGTCCCTCCTCTTCGTCCTGCCATTGATGAACATAGAATCGTGGATATTCCTTTTCCATCCTACACATTTAAATAGGTTTTTAAAGAAGGGTTATTAATGATGACTTCTTTATCCTGGGCTAGTGGGCTTAAAAAAGTGGTGAGGCTCGTTGATGAATATTCTAAGGGTGTCGGAGCCAAATAATATAACTAAAAGGTGAGGATCTGGGACCCAAGAAAAAAGATGATGATGGCAAAAGCTGCCCAGTATGTGGAGGTAGTATCAATACAGAAACAGGCATTTGTTCTGTTTGTGGTAAGGAACCTCTAGATGAGAAGCAGAAAGGCGGGAAAAAAGTTCAGATATCCATGGTAAAGGATATATCATCAAAAAAAGCCTCTGGGAAGAAGGAAGAAAGTGGTAATGGCGGAGACCCAAAATTATCCAAACCATCAAAAGTGAGTAATGAGGATAAGGCACTCGCCAAATGGCTCAGTGGAGATAGTGAAAAAGAAGCTTTGGGAGATTGGCTAGGGGCAGAGCCAGAACCTTCTAAGGAAAAAAAGGCTGGCGGAAAAAAAGATGGGAAACCATCTGAAAAGAAAAAGGCTGAGCCAGATGATAAGACAAAAAAAGCAGAAAAAGACTCTGGGCCTGAAGAAGAGGGCGATGACGCCTTGAAAAAATGGCTCAGTGGAGAGGAAGATACTCTCAGCGATTGGCTGGGGGATGAGGAGGAGGAAAAAAAGCCTGAACCTATTGGCCTTGGCTTAGAGCCAGTTGGTAAGGAGCTTCTGGAAAGGGAGAAGATCCTGAATGAGAGGGAGATCGAACTGGACAAGAAGCAACAGGAGATAGATGATCTCAAATTGGAGATGTCCGAATTCAAGAAGAGTATGGAGTCTGAATTTGATAAGGTAAAGAGTGGTGACTTCGACCCTCTGGTCATTCTGGAAGAAACAGCCCGATTGAACAAAGACCTTCAGAATGAGATCAAAAAGAGAAAACAGCTTGAAGAGGAGATCGTCCAGGTCAAGAAGGGTAGCTTGGCCGTGATCAAATATGTGAAGACGCAGAAGGGAGATTCCAGTGGTGTAGCCAAATCCCTCAAGAAGAAAGTGGAAGAGGACAGCGAGACCATTACAGAACTGGAAGCGGAGCTTAAAGCCAAGGAAGGCATTGTCGAGGAATTGAAAAAGCAGATCGACAAGGGTTTGGATTCTCTCCCTGAAGAGACCAAGGACATAAAGAAAAAGGAACTGGAGCTCATTGAGAAGGAGAAGACCCTTGAAGCACAGCTTGAAGCCCATGTGGCAAAGGAAAAAGCATTGGAAAAGAAGTTAGCCAATGGCACAGTTTCTAGTGAGGCGGACTCTGACCTTCAGCAGAGAGTTATGGCGGAATTGGCCCAGAAAGAGCAGGAATTCATTGAGAAGGAAGGGGAAATGAAGAAGACCATACTTGATCTGGAAGAAAAGGTCAAGGAATTTGAAATTGATAATAAATTAAGATCAGAATCCAAGGAACTGGAGGGAAAATCAGATAGCGAGGTCAATGAGGAACTCGACCGTAAGGTGAGAGAACTTCAAGTAAAAGAAAAATCCCTTTTGCTGAGAGAGGATGAGATACAGCAGCTTAAGGACAAACTAAGAACCGCTGAAGATGAAATGAAGAAAATGAAAGAGCCACTGGCATACAAGGAAGAAGAGGTTCTGAGACGCGAAGAGGATATGATCTACCGTGAACAGATGCTCATGGAAGAGAGGAGGAAGCTGGAAGAGGCAATGAGGGAATCTGGCGGCCTGGAATCCCATGAGATGAAGAAAAAACTCCAAGAACTCCAGAATGAGATCAACCGAAAGGAAGATGAGCTCAGGGCGAAGGAGAAGTACATACAGGCCAAGACAGAGGACCTGAAGGTACGCGAGCAAGGTCTGATAGGTGATGAGATCGAGGCAAGAGAAGAGGACCGGATGCTCGAATTGAAGATAGAGAAGGTCAAAACAGGAGACAGAAGACTGGATGACCTATTACTTGGTGGAATTCCATTTGGTAATAATATTCTCGTATATGGGCCACCATTCACAGGCAAAGAAGTTGTTATAAATGGCTTCATTGCCGAAGGATTGAAAAAGGGAGTGCCAGCTATCTGGGTCATCACGGATAAACTGCCTTCCGAGATAAGGGAAGAGATGATGTTCATGCTCCAGGGTTATGAGGAGTATGAGAAGATGGGACTCGTAAAATATGTTGATGCTTATTCAAGGTCCATTGGTGTTGATGATGTCGAGGACCATGTTACATACGTGGAGGAGCCAACAGATTTCAAGGCAATAATGAAAGCTGTTGACGAGGTCTCCAAAGAATTCTTGAAAGAACATAAATATTACAGACTCGGGTTCAGATCCATATCCACCCTGATCGCATACCTGGATTCAGCATCCGCATTCAAATTCCTGCAACCATTCTGTGGCCGAAGAAAGAGAGAGAGAGCAGTGGGATTATTCGCCATTGAGAAAGGTATGCACGATGAACAGGACATTCAGATGATAGGAAGTGTAACGGATGGAATTGTGGAATTCAAACTAGAACAATTGAAGACCTATCTTGCGATCAAGGGTCTTGGGGATGTTCAATCCAGAGCCTGGATAGATTACACTTACAGCAAGAAAGGACTGGTCATTGGATCATTCAGTCTGGATCATATCAGATGATCTGGGGATCATTCACAATGATCTTATTCACATTCAGAGGAAACATTAATAAGAACAGATGAATTATTACTTATGTGCAATCCAATAGACCTTTACCGCCACCACCTCCTGATTGGGATGGGGTATATCGGAATAGAGAAGAAGTGCCACAAAGAAGAAAAAGATCGAACAAGGCTTTCAAATCTCTATTCGCTCTGCTCGTAGCTATACTTCTACTATCACTGGTCTTCTTCGTACCCATGGATAATGGGAATTCCATATATAGTGAGCTGATAAATGATCTATCTAGCTCACTAGGGCCATCTATACCGGCCTATGCAGATTTCAAGATCACCAGAACTATATACATTTCAACCAATAAAGAGATAAATTACACATTGGATATTCCAATGCCAGAGGACATCATCTCAAATCAAGATTCGCCGATCCAGGTTGTCAATGAACTTACCACCGAACCTTTTTCATATGACATTATACAGAAATATGGTAATGATTGGGCACTCTGGGATGGGATCATGTATTCAGGGTTCACTGCCACGATAACATATGACATGAGGGTTTATTCCGTCGTCCTGGACATATCTGAGGGGGATACAGGTATGGTGGATGATATACCCAATAATATGGAAAGATATCTTGACAATGAGTGGTTCATTGATAATGATTACAATGACAATGAATGGAAGATCGAGCCATCTGACAGTTCTATTAGATCACTTGCCAGATCATTGACGGATGATGAGGACGATGTATACACCATGGTCAGGGCTGTGTATGATCATATGAGAGATGAATACACATATGATGATAATTCCCCTGGTGAGCCAAAGACCTGCACTGAGACATTGAGCGATAAAAGAGGGGATTGTGATGATCAATCTATATTATTCATCTCATTGTTACGTTCTTTGGGAATACCAGCCTGGTTAGAATTTGGACCACTATATGATTCATTGTCCAATGAGTGGGGAGCTCATGCCTGGGCGAAAGTCTATATTCCTCTTGCAGAAGGTGGAGGGGGAACAGTCACTATTGATGTTGTCAATGACCAGTTCATGATCAAAGATTGCTCCAGGTTCACTGAGTGGGAAAGTGATGGGGATGACGAGCATTTGAGAGATTATTACAGAACATTGTCCTATTCATACTCATCACCACAGCCAAATGTCGATATCATTGATTCATATTCAGGAGATTATAAACCATCTAACAGGGACATCGATATTCCACGACCCTGAGTAATTTTACTCATACTACCCAATCAAAAGATATATATCTGTCACTCGTTTGACTTAGTAATATGTTCCTGGACATTGAAGATATATTGAAGGGCGATCAAGTAGGTGAAGAGGTCTCTATACGAGGCTGGATACACCGCACCAGAAGCAGTGGGTCCATAGTATTTGCAGTATTGAGAGATCCCACTGGCATTGTGCAAGTGACTGTTAAGAAGGGGAATGTGGCTGACGATAAGTTCCAAGAGGCGAAAAATGCACTTGTCGAATCCTCAGTGGCCATCACGGGAACAGTTCATGAAGATGATAGAGCCCCAGGAGGCTATGAGATCAGGGCCAGTGATGTCAAGATATACGATTATGCAGAAGCCTACCCTATAACCAAGGATCAGAGTGAGGAATGGCTCAGAGAGAACAGACATCTCTGGATCCGGTCGCAAAGAATGACAGCCATAATGAAGATCCGCTCCACCATGACAGGAGCGATCCATGAATTCTTCAGGGAGCTGGAATACCATGAGTTCACACCACCCATACTCCAACCAAATCAATGCGAGGGGGGCTCCACCCTCTTCGAAGTGAAATATTATGATTCAAAGACATATCTCTCCCAGACCTGGCAATTGTATGCGGAGGCAATGATATTCTCACTTGGCAAGGTGTACGATATGTCACCTACTTTCAGAGCCGAGAAATCCAAGACATCCCGTCACCTTACCGAGTTCTGGATGGCGGAGATGGAGGCCGCATGGCTGACCTATCTGGACGTCATCGAGATCGCAAAGGATGAGGTCAAATACATCATCATGAGGATACTGGAAGAGAATGAGAAGGAATTGGAATTTCTGGAGGTCGACATCGAGAACCTAAGAACGATGGTCGAAAAGGAATGGCCGACCATCACCTACACCGAGGGGCTTCAAATGCTCAAGGAAAAAGATGGTATGGATGTCGAATGGGGCAAAGACCTTCGAACGATCGAAGAGGTCGCTATCATGAAGCATTTTGATACTCCAGTGGCGGTCATCCAGTACCCGAAAGAGGCCATGGCCTTCTACAAGCCAGTTGAAGAAGATGCGGATGCACCAGGGCCTGTTGCCAAGTGCTTCGATATGCTGGCAACTGACGGGACCGAGATAGTCGGCGGCTCGGAAAGGGACACTGATCTCAAAGCTCTCATAGAAAGCCTGGAAAAGGAAGATGAGGATATCGCGAACTATGACTGGTATCTGGACCTGAGAAAGTACGGCTCGGTTGTTCATTCGGGATATGGATTGGGTGTTGAGAGAGTGCTGGCCTGGATATGTGGATTGGATAATATCAAGGATGCCATCGCATTCCCAAGGACTATGAACCGATTCAAGCCATAGTGATGATCGATCTTCACAAATACACAATACTCAGGATATATTATGTGTGTATAAACTTTATATACACAAAGTGTAATCTTTATGGCAATGAAAAAGAAGAAACAAAGGGAATTGAAGGGTATTGGTCTCTTCATAGCAACACTGATATTGGGCAGTCTGGCACTTGTGCTTCTTTTGGATATGGATTACGATATAATCCCTTTCATAGACCTTGGACTAAGTGATTCCTTACACGAAATGCTGGTTGTTTCGGTAACACTGTCCTTTATCTGGATATCTCTATGGATACTAGGTTTTTTATTCGAGAGCGTTGCGGCTCCCAGAGTAAAGAGCTATGCTTCCGCTCGTTCCATGTGGAAGCTGATAAGCTATTTCATCTGGATCTTCGTTCTTGTTGCATTATTTGTTCTTTATTTGGGAGATGTGGCATCATCGGTCCTAAGCTTGTCCGTCATTGGTGCGGCACTCACTTTCGTACTGCAAAAGCCATTACTGAATATCATAGGCTGGATCTACATCACCTATTACAGGGTTTACAGGATAGGTGATAGGATATCCGTGAACAATATTACTGGATTTATTACAGATATCCGAGTAATGGACACTGAACTTCAGGAGATCGGGACCTGGATGGATGGTCATACATTCACTGGAAGGATCAGTACCTTCCCAAATGCAATTGTCTTTGACCATTCGATGAACAATTATACCAAAGACTCCCCATTCGTATGGGACGAGATCACGAATCTGGTAACATATGAGAGCGATATCGACAAGGCAAAGCAGTACATGCTGGATGCAACAACAGGGGTCATTGGCAAGAGTATGGAGACGAATTTTGAAACCTATCGAAAAAATTTGAGCATTCATGATCTAGACAAATTGCTTCCACAAGCTCCAGAGATAAGGATGGACCTGAAGGATTCCGGGGTCAACCTGACCATAATCTATTGGTGCAGGATCGAACAGAGGAGGGTCATAAAATCCCAGATAGTCGAAGGCATCTGGAGGAAGTTCATGGAAGACCCAGATGTTGGAATAGCGTATCCTCATGTGGAAATTGTCCAGGGTAGGAAGTGCTCGCAAGAATCCTGATATAGGACCATGACCATATTTTTTAAACCTGACCTGCTTATGTGTGATCGATATGGCATCCGCTGAATTTGAACTATTGAATCTCATTTCATTGCTCTTACTGGGCATTGGTTTCTTCTGGAAAGATAGAAGATGCCACATAGCAAGGGCTCTGGGATGGGCAGGTCTCGGCATATACTGGCTCACCAAGGCCACACCCTATCTCGCACACAGTGATTGGATAAATGGCCTGGGATCCTCCATGGCATTCCCCATTTTTCTTTTCCTCGCATATCATGAATGGAAGTCGTATGAATGGGATGAGGAATATCATCCGCTCAGGTTCGTGACAGGGGCGATGTTCATTGCTGGCATCTCGTACTTGTTGATCGGGAATGTGCCGATCATACCCAAGATCATAATAGGGACTGTGGCAGAACACAGCGTCTGGCTGGCCAATCTCTTTGGATATGAATTCTGGGTCGAAGGGGTGACCTCCACAGGCGCTCCTTTAGGTGGACATGGCATCAATATCACGATCGTGCTGGAATGCACAGCCATACAGGCATTTCTAGTCGCTGGATCCTTTCTCTTTGGAAGCAGAGGCGATCCAAAAAAGAGGGCGGTGATATTCGCCCTCTTCATTCCAGTCATCTACATAACCAATTTGATCAGGAACGCGCTGGTCATGATACTGGTCGCTGATAATGGCATTGAATATTTTGAATTCGCCCACAATAGCATTGGCAAAACTATGAGCCTGGTGGTTCTCATAGTCCTGATATTGATAGCATTCTGGAAGGTGCCGGAGCTTTATGAGGACATAAACGGGATGTTCGACCTGCCCTGGAGGAGGAAGCCTGGGCATGATTATCTCAAGTTCGTGGGAAGGCTTTACGATAAGAAAGAGCCAGAAAAAAATGATGAAGTGGAAAAAGAGTGATATTCATTTCCTAATTCATTCAGGAAGAAGTTCCTTCGATTATCGATATCATCCTCTGTATATCGATCTCGTCATTAAGGGAATAGATGATGTCCTTTCCTTTCCTATTCTTTCTTATGACGTCCGCGGCCATGAGCCTTTTCGCGTGCCAGTTGACGGTCGATGGGTGAATGCTCAATACTTGGGAAAGAGCTTGTTGATTGATCTCATCACCCCGTGCCAGTATCTTGACGATATTCCTGGAGGTGTCATTCTTCAATACAGATATCACCGCCTTGTATTCCTGGCCATTAGTGAACCTGCTGAAACCATTCTGATTGACATAATAATGCTTGTACTTTCCAGGTTTGTGCGATACGATCTTATCACTGACCTCCAGAACATAGAGGTGATGCCTCGCACTGCTGGATGACATACTGAATTCCTTCGTGATGCTGGCCAGATGTTCTCCAGGATTCTGAGATATGAACTCGTAAATATGCTTCCTCACTCCGCCCATTATATCCTCATTGCTCAGCCTGGCGAACATGAGGGAGAAGAAAACGGAGCAGATCACTATATAAGCAATGGACTGGAATTTCCAGGTATCTGAAGAAAGAGATAGACCTTGAGCATCAGAGGCATCCGAATTGCTTGTGGTATTCGAGGTACTTGCACCATCCGCGGCAGAATCTACTACATCATCCTGATCGAGTGGTATCGCGTACAGGACTCTTTCATCCGCGGCATCCTCTGAAGGTGTGGATCCAGCTCCAAGCGAATCCGTGTAATTCCAATCATCGTAGATCATTTCATACGATTCATTATCGTATTTGATGAAAAGGGTCTCATTGACAATATCCGAAGTATCGTAGAACAAAGCGATGTCGTAGTCACCATCACTGGCGACATAGACCGGTTCTTCCGCCAGGGTGTCATTTGTGAAAGTGTAATAACTGGCCCCTTCATCGTACTCGATATAATTGCCATCAATAATTGCAGTCGCTGGGTATTGGGGAGCATCAGTGGTATTGTCAGTGTCATCGACCGGGTCGTCAACCGGATCATCGACCACGTTGTCGATCACATCACTGCCGCCATCCCCTCCATTTCCGGTATCGAAAGCATCAGCTGGCACGATCAAAGCGAGTCCCAGGAAAAGGGCGATAACAAAGCTGACCACGAGAAGCCATTTCTTCCCTTTCATTAATTAAATCATGTTATTTCATTATTAAAAGGTTTGTGGCATGATGGTGCGATTGAAGGGATTGGAATGGAAACGAATTTCTATAGAATTGATGAGGAAATACCCAAAATCCTTTTATCCCATCATTGTTTCGCCCTCATACCGAGACATGACGTGGTTGTGTACAAAATGGGCAAGTAGATCAGCTCGGAAGATCGCTTCCTTGGCATGGAAGAGGGCGCGAGTTCAAATCTCGCCTTGTCCACTTATTTTTTATTTTGATAGCATACGTGGACAAGGCTCGCCCGCAGAATTCTGGCGAATTCCGCTTGTCCCGCCTTGTCCATTTTCATTTTTTTAAAAAGAAATTAATATATCCACAATCTCCATTACACGCTCGATGGAAACCATAACTCAGATGGAAAAGATGTTCGCACCCACCTCGGTGGCCATTATCGGAGCATCGGGCAGAGAAGGGAGTATCGGCTACAGTCTTGTGATGAATCTTGTGAGTGGAGGCTTCAAGGGCGATGTCTTCCCTATCAATCCAAGATATGATTCTGTTTACGATCTCAAGTGCTATGATTCGATAACCAACCTGCCGATCGTGCCGGATCTGACATTACTGGCGGTTCCTGCGAATGTGTCAAATGACACGATCAAACAAGCATGTGAACACGGCTGCCGCATGTTCATCAATATCGCATCCGGATTTGCAGAGGTCGGGCGCCGCGATCTGGAATGGGATATGAAAGACATTCTGGAAAAGTATGGGGCCAGAATGTTGGGGCCCAATGTTTTTGGAGTTTATTCCGCCAAGGCCAGTATGAACGCCACCTTCGGGCCTTCGGTTGTCAAGCCTGGTAATGTTGGCTTGATCTCGCAGAGCGGGGCACTTGGTGTGGCGCTGATGGGGAAAACTGTCACTGAAGGGATCGGTCTTTCAGCAGTGGTCAGCCTTGGTAACAAGGCCGATATTTCGGAGTGCGAAGCACTCGAGTACCTGGGCAATGACGATATCACGGAAGTTATTTTTCTTTATTTAGAGGGGTCGAAGGACGGTCGCAGGCTGATGGACATCGCGAAGAAGGTGTCCATGAAGAAGCCGATAATCGCTATAAAATCTGGGAGCTCCGCTCGCGGTGCTCTAGCTGCTGCTTCCCACACAGGCTCCCTCGCGGGCTCGGATAAGATATTCAGTGCCGCACTAGAGCAAGCTGGTATCCTACGTGCTCTAAATCTTGAGGATGGCTTTGGATGGTTGAGGGCCATGGCGGAGGTTCCGATACCAAGTATGGATGGAGCCGTCATAGTCACCAATGGTGGTGGCATTGGTGTTATTTCCTCTGATTCCGCAGAAAGATACGGGGTCAGGCTGATGGATGATACGAAAATGCTTGAAGAGCTCTTCCGCCCCACGATGCCTTCCTATGGAAGCACGAAGAATCCCATTGACATCACTGGCCAGGGCAAGAACAAGGAATATGAGATGGCACTGGACATCGCGCTTGAGGATGATCGAATACCGGCGATCGTCGGGCTTTATTGTCAAACTGCGACCGGTGACCCGACGGAGATCGCTGATGCGGCCATATCCAGTATCAGGAAGGCTAAAAAGAAGAAACCTATTGTATTTTCCATGGTCGGTGGCAAGGGAATAGCAGAATCCATAGCGAGATTGAATATGGCCGGAATTCCCAGTTATGCCTCACCAGATGGAGCCATGTCCGCCATGGGCGCTCTGTATAAGAGGTTCAGACGGCTGAAAGTGAAGAGTGAGGAGCCAGAAGAGTTCGACATGGACATTGAGAAGATCAAGGGCATAGTGAAAAAGACCTGGGATACTGGAATGTCCAGCCTGACGGAGGATGATTGTAATCTGATCCTGAGGGAAGCTGGACTGTCCTTCCCCAAATCCGAGATAGCGAAGGATCTGAAGGAAGCGAAGAAGGTGGCCAATGAGATCGGCTATCCAGTGGTGATGAAGATCCTTTCCCCGGATATCCTGCACAAGACGGAATTTGGAGGAGTGCGTCTTGATCTGGAGGACGACGAGGAGCTGGAAGTGGCCTATGAGTCCATCATGGCCAGTGTTCGCAATCGGTTTGAAAAGGCTCGTGTGAACGGTGTATTGATAACCGAGATGGTGAAGGATTGTACAGAGATGATCCTGGGTTTCTCTCAAGATCCGTCCTTCGGGCCTGTCATTATGTTCGGAATGGGAGGCATATATGTCGAGATCCTTCAGGACGTGGCTTTCAGAGTGGCACCAGTATCGAAGCTTGAGATAACGGGCATGATACAGGAAATAAGCTCATACCCGATCTTGGCCGGAGCAAGAGGCAAGAATCTGCGAGATATCGAGGCATTGGCCGATGCAGTTTCAAGAATATCATATTTATCCACCCATGTTCCAGAGATAGTGGAACTGGATATCAATCCTTTAATGGCAATGGACCAGGGAAAGGGATGCCTGGTCGTTGATTCCAGGATGACCATAAGAGGTGAAGTGAAATGAAAAAACTGATAATCACATCAACAAGGACTCATGCAGGGAAAACAACGATAGGGACTGGAATCGCATTGAATTCAGATATGAAATGCGGTTATTTCAAGCCCCTTGGCGATAAGCCCGTGTACACGAAGAAGACACTTCTGGATCGAGACACCGAAGTGTTCAATGAGTGGTTGGGTCTCGATATCGACCCAAACGATTGTTGTATCGGCTTCGAGCATGAGAAGGTGAGCTCGTCCTGCAAGCTGGCAGGAGCAGATGAGACATTGAAAGAAAGGTTCGCGAATATATCCGAGGGTAAGGATATGATGATCATCGAAAGTGGAAGGAATTACACTTTCGGAAGCTCCCTCTGCATGGATGCGGATTCCCTGGGAAACACATTTGGCGGAGATATCATCCTTGTCGCGCAGGGAGATGCGAGATTGGTGATCGACAAGGTCATCGGGGCCGCCAAGGTATTCCGATCCACAGATTCCAAATTGGCCGGAGTCATCGTGAACAAGCTGAAAGATGAGGATAGGCAAATGCTGGATGATGAGATAATTCCAGCATTGGAAGAGGAGAATATCGATTATCTGGGATACGTGCCTCATGCTATGGAGCTGGAAAAGGCCAAGGTATCTCTGGTAGTGGATAAACTGCATGCCAAGCTGGTGGCAGGTGCCGGCGGCCTAGAAAAACAGATACAGAAGGTGATGGTCGGTGCTTTGAGTGCTGACGCGGCTCTGAGGATGCCCGCTTTCCAGAATGAGGGGAAGATGCTCATAACTGGCGGCGATCGGGTGGACCTCATACTTGTTTCACTGGCAGAAGATACTGCTGGTATCATACTCACGAACAATGTTCTACCTCATCCACGTATACTTTCAAAGGCCGATCAGCTGAATGTGCCAGTCATGTCCGTTCCTATGGACACTTACACGACAGCGAAGATGGTCGAGCATATAGTCGCGGAGCTGATGCCAGCTGATGAGGATAAGAAGGAACTTATTCGCAATCTTGTCAAGGAAAATGTCATGCTGGACAAAATATTATGATATACAATAAGGAAAAAGTTGCAGAACTATTCGATGGTAAAGTGGAGCATATCGAAAACAGGCCTGATGATGCCATGTTCAAGCAGGTGGGTTCAAAGGCATTGGAAGCACTTGAATTGGAACCACAAGATATTCTTCTGGATGCTGGAACAGGAGCTGGGAGGAATGCGATCAAGGCCGCATTGTCATGTTCCAGGGTTATCGGCATAGACATAAGCCACAAGAGTCTGGACAGAGCGAGGATCAAAGCCTCTGAAAAAGGCTTTGACAACCTGAAATTCCTGTATGGTTCCATCGAAGAACCAAATGAAGATGCGGATCTTACTTCATATGGTATCAACAAGATCCTGGTCAATTACGCATTGCACCATTTGCCGGATGAATTGAAGAAGCAGGGATTGACAAAACTGGCAGGTATGATGAAAAGACCTGGTAGGATGGTCATTGGTGATATCATGTTCTTCGAGAGCCCGGAAAAACATGATAGTAAATTCGAAGAAGTCGGATACGATGGTGGAGAGCATGATTTTCCATCCAGCATGGAATTCCTGAGAGAGGCACTTGAAGAACTGGGAGCGAATGTCAGAGTGGAGAGATTGCATCCACTGGCTGGTGTGATGATCGCGGACTTTTAACTATCAGTATTACTATCATTAATTAGATCTGTAAAGTATTACCTATTTTAGTATTATAAGAACAATTAGTTTGAACAACTAATCAACTATTGTGATATAGAGGATGTAATTACTTCACTACGGGATTTGTCCTCAGCCAGTCTATGTCAGATACATACAATTTCCTGATATCTTTCAGGTTAAGAAGTGCCATGACCAGTCTTTCAAGACCAAGTCCCCAGGCAAGTACCGGATGCTCGACGCCGAAGGGCGCGACGACCTCTGGGCGGAATATTCCAGCTCCACCAAGCTCCATCCAATTACCATGATGTCTGATCTCCGGCTCGATGCTTGGCTCCGTGTATGGGAAGTAACCTGGTCGCAAGCGTATGTCATCAACTCCCATTCTGTGATAGAACTCCTTGATCAGGCCTGCCAGCATGTCCATATTAGCTCCCTCTTCCATCACGATGCCTTCGATCTGAATGAACTCCGGTAGATGCGTAGCGTCCACCGCCTCCTTCCTGAACACACGGCCTATGCTGAATACCTTGGTCGGGGGGTTGGGATTGTCCCTGAGATAGCTGATCGTATTCACAGTGGTGTGGGTTCGGAGCAAGGCTTTCTCTGCCTCGCTGGCCTTCCAATCATATCCCCAGCCATCAGAAAGCTCATCACCTTTTTCGTGCATGGTCTTGATCTTCTCCACCATGGCCGGGTCCGGTAATGGCATCGTTGATGGTGACTTGAGGTAAAGAGTGTCATGAAGCTCCCTTGCGGGGTGATCCTGGGCAGTGAACAACGCGTCCATGTTCCAGAAGGCTGAATGGACGTAATCGCTCTCAATCTCCGTAAAGCCCATGTCTAGGAATATCCTACGGATCATGTCAATGTACTGCTGAAGGGGATGTCTACGGCCACCGTGGATGTTCGGAGCGAAGGCATCCACGTCATAGGGCCTTATGCTTCCAGTCTTCCAACTACCGTCCTTTATCATGTCCTGAGTGAGCTGGGAAATATCATCTCCCAGATCCAGACCGGCATCCACAATGTCCTTGCCCATGGGTGTTAATTTCATCTGGCGTGTGACCACTTCCCTCTCCACAAGGATGTCCTGTCTCTTCTTCAACTGATCGATGACATCCATATCCAATTGGCTGGCTGGTATCTCGGCACCGGCCAGTTCTTCTATCAATAGTTCATCCTTGCCTTTCTTGGTTATGTGGTCCCTGCCTATCTCGGTGAGCTCCAGGATAGTGTCATCCCCGCTCTTCTGAATATTGATCCAGGCCTTTCTCTTGAGCCACCCCATTGAGATCGAAACTTCTTCATTTCTCAATTTCTTCGAGGCTCTCAGTTCGTCCACCGTGATGGAGCCATGGTTCTTGTCTATTAGCTTGAGTGCCCTTCTCTCGGGAAGATCAACACCCGCCAATCTCTTTGATGAAAGGGAGTAGAAATATTCTATTCTTTCATCCATGGTGATAAGTGATTTGGATTTCAGCCATGAAGATGAGTTCATAACATCCACCATGGTCATCATGCTGGATCGGAGATCGGAGCTTTCTTCGGACTTCAGTGTCTTTGCAACTGCTGGCTTGATATCACCAAGCACCCTGCCGATGATCTTCCTCTGTAGTGGGACATCGAGATCGACCAGTATATGAGATAGATGTTTGATCAGTATGACCAGCATCTCCGCATCTTTTTGTTTCTCATTTTCTGGCTTTATGGAGGCTAGATCCATCATCAACTCCGATATCTTACTATCGCCCAATGATCTGTCATAATCATCAAGGATCGAGTTCAACTGATCCTTCAGTATGGAAGTTAGCTCATTGAGGCTATCTGGTAAAGCCTGCTCTATTATGGCCTCTGGCGTAGCTTCTCCTCCCAATTGAGAAATAGCTACCAGCACTCGCTTTTCACTTTGGCTCAGTTCGTATTTCAGCCCTGAGCTTCCTTCTCCGGTCATCCTATGGTGATTGCAGTCCATAATAAAATCCTTTTGAACGATTCGGGCATGTATTGCATTTACAATTTGTAGGTTTTTGTAGATGAATTAAACTTAATAAAATACATGAAGTTCAAAATTCAAGCAGGCATATGAAAAATATCATAAATCAATAAAATATATTGAAAAAATATGAAAAATACACAAATTGATATCAGAATCATAGAAATCAAGAGGTTGATTTAGAGAGAATTACTAATGGATATTAACAATACTTATATACCCGTAGTGACAAGGTTTATATACCCCCGTGAGAATGTCTACGTATACAAAATGTATGCAGAACGTATGAGGTGTGAAAAATGCTCTACAGAGAAAGAAATCAGGTGGAAAAGATACGAAATACCACTGTAGAGACTTCCAGCACCGACGAATGCTTCGATGAGGACTTCGTTGTGTGTTTGAAAAATGCTTTGAAAATAATGGAAGCAAAACAGTAGTGGAAAGTGGTAGAAAATGGCAGCCATAAAGATAAATTCAAAAAATAAAAGCGAGACGATCATGCTCCAGACCAGTCTGGGCATTGTGAATGAGATCTACGCTGGAAACAATAAATGGCTGAAGTCCAAGATGGATGGCACAAGTGCCATGCGCTGGACACCGATAAATGCAGAAATGGAGGATTCGCTATGATGTACGGTGAGGGAGATATCATGGAAGAAGAATTCTGTCAATGCATAAACTGCCGGCTTGCCAGGATGGAAAAGCAAATATCCGCCATCCAGGATGATTTCCAAAAGCTCATGGACACCTCGAATAATAGGATCTGATCACAAATCACGATTACTCTTCCCCCACGAGGTTGGGTACAGCCCAACCTCACCCTTTTTTTGTATTAACTATCAGACCTTGAATTGTTGAATCATATATTTGTACCTGGTCTGAAAGTTCATATCCAAGGCCATGGAGCAAATACTATGATGAGGATATAATTGGAATCGTATTAGCTATTCTAATCGCTAGTGAAATATAGAATAAAGGCGATTAGAAAGCCCAAGCTCGCAGTAATATATTCTATAAAAGTTAAGTTGGCTATTACTCTATGTTGCATTGGCTATTACACTTTACTACAATATTACGCTTTCTTCCCAGACACTTGAAATTCCTAGATCTTCATTTCTTCATCCATATAAGTTTGGCAATTACGGCAGGCTAAAATCTTATCTTTAAATATATCACAATCGTCTACAGAGCACATCTATCCCATCTCCGAAGGTGTATTGCAAATACAGGATATATAAATTTTGGTTTGTATAATAAAGAGAAGATTATTTTATCCAGGGATGACCCAGTCTAGTGTATGGACTTGATCATCCCGGGATATTCACGATCAGTTTCCGAAGAAGCCTCTCATGACAGGATGCATTTCCATCATCTGTTCTCTGCCAATAGCCTCGTAGGTCTGTATCATGATACCGACAGCGAGCAGCACACCCGTACCACTACTGTTACCTACAGTTCCAAGTAGATCTGCAAAGGCCGCAAGGGCACCCACAATGGCACCACTTAACACGGTGACCACTGGTATATACCTCTCAAGGACCTTCTTCAATATTCTTGGATCACGCCTGAATCCAGGTATCTGCATACCGCTTCCCTGGATCTGTTCCGCGACTGATTCCGGACCCATATTTGTGGTATCTATCCAGAACTTGGCGAAGAGAATGGAACCGAATATCATGGTTCCCATGTAAGTGAATATACGTATCAACACCTGTAAAGCACTCTTCCCGGGCGGAAGATAGCCATCATTGAACAATGGCAATAGCCAGTCCGGTATTCCTTGTATGGTCGATAGATACCACGCAAGACCACCAGATGGTGATGATGCTCCCTCCAGATAATATCCAAGGGCAGGATTATGTCCTAGCAATGGTAAGTCTGAGAAGAAAGGATTTGACCAGAACAACATTGCGAACATACTGACATTAGCAAGAACTGCCGCTATCAATATAACAGGAATATTAGATGCATAGATCAATTTTATCGGATATCTGCCTCTGGCTCCTCTCGCACTCTCATGAGCCAAAGGAAGTTCTATTCTCATTGATTCCGCATATGCCACGAAAAGGAATATGACTATAGTTCCGATCAAAGCGATGATCGGATTCGGTGGAGCAATTAGCAATTGCTGATAGTAGCCACTATTAGTCATCCCCGAAGCGGGGATATGTGTTAGGAAATAGATAGTCTTGGGTATAGTTCCTGCAGGTGGGTTTGCGATACTGGGGGCCATCGACGTATCTATAGGCAACCAATTGAGAGTTCCCGTGAACATCTGTTGAGCCACACCAGCTGCTATGAACAAACTGATACCACTTCCAACTCCCCATTTTGAAACTGTTTCATCCATGAGGAACACGAGATAACTGCCGAAACAAAGCTGAATGATGATGACCAGCATGGCTAAAGTATTACCTTGACCAGACCAGACTCCGTCCATACCTGATATTAAATTATCAGATGGAACAAGATAACCATACACCTGTGGAACTGCCTCCACAATGATCATCACTATGACAAGGAGCTTCTGGAATCCCTGATAAACTGCCTTGTCCTCTTCATCGGTCAGATCCAATTTGATGATCTTAGCACCGACAAAAAGCTGCATTATGATAGATCCAGTAACAATTGGACCGATACCAAGGTGCATTAATGAACCCTGGGCTCCAGCCATGATCGTACGATAGCTCGCAAATAGATCTATGGTGTTCTCCTGATCAAGTCCATAGATCATCACATTTGTTAATATGAAATATAATACGAGGATCAAAACGAGCCACATCATCTTAGTTCTAAAATGAACGTGGCCTTCTGGCTGGCTCACAGCAGGCAATCTGTCTGTGATCGGTTTGAAAGCGTATAACATGCTTTTTTTGTCGTCATCGGCCATAATGATCACTGATCTCTATATTTTTATTCTGTATCATCGGTTGAGTCCGTCTCGTCATCTTCGAGAATCTTGACCTCACCGCCGGCTGTCTCGATCTTACTGACAGCCTTTTCTGTTGCTTCATCGACCATCACGATGATCTTGGCACTTACTCTTCCTGTGCCGAGAAGCTTATCGATCCCTATCTTCTGAAGGTTGATGGTGTATTTATCATCCTTCTTAGCAGCCTCACCGGATGCGACGAATGCATCCAAGTTCTCCATCAGGTCACCCACATTAATGGTGTTTGGCCTGAGATAAAGGCTTGGATCCCTTCTCATTCCATGTCGGCCGAAATAGTCTGGGTGGTATTTAACAGTAGTTATGTACTTATGTTTATGCAGACCAGCTTGACCTCTTCCGCCTCTCTTTCCAGCTCCTCTTCCGGCTTTCTTACCGCGGCCATGGGTTCTGCTACCTCTATGTTTCTCGCACTTTCTACTCATTCGGCATCACCTTTCTTTTCTGCTGGCTTTGCTTTAGGCGCTGTTTTTGGTGTAGCCTTTGGCGCGGCCTTCTTAACTGGAGCCTTTGTCTCTTCTTTGGCAGCCACTTTCTTTACAGGAGCGGCTTTCTTTGCCACTGGTTTCTTCTCAGTTACAGGTTCCTTCTTTGCAGCCACTTTCTTCACAGGCTTAGGCTTGTCAGCTACTACTTTTTTAGCTGCTGGCTTTGCTTTAGGTGCGGCTTTGGGTGCGGCCTTTGGCGAGGCTTCCGGTCCCAGCATACGAAGTACGAGGTCATTGATATTATCGCCTCGGTATCCCAGTGCGCCTCCGACATTGTAAGCTCTCTTAATGCCTTCATAGCCTTTTATTGGTGGGTGAAGCCTGAATAATGGCTTCACATTCTCAAGGCTGGAATACCTGAGCTTACCGTTGACCACGGCCTTTGAAAAGTCCAAAGGTGTTTCAAATTCTGTATTGGATTTGATGTATGCGGGGGATATTGTACTGCCGCCTTCCAATCGTCCTCTGGTGAGGATCATTCTTGCCAATACCTCTGGCTTGATCTCTCCCCAGGTGACATAATCCTTAACTTTCTGAAGCATACCCTTGGTTATAGCATCTTCATGAAGTATTATGCAATGGTTCACCCTGTTCAAACGCAATAGTTCGAGGGTGCGCCTGATATCCTTGCGGATATTGATCAGGCTTCTGACCTGTATGACAGCATGGGTCTTCATTAAGATCTCCTCCTTCTGTCATCATTCCTTGGTCCCCTTGGCGGTCTGTCCCCACCTTCTTGAGAAAAGTCACCACTGGCCTTCTTATCTGCTATTTCCTTGGCCTTCTTCTTGATGAGCTCATCCTCTTTCTTTTTCTTTTCCTGGATGATATGATTGTACTCTTCAGGTGATGTGTCCAGATAGATAGGTTTCACAGGTCCGGTTATTATGTGGAGCTGCTCGGCTTGCTTAGGTGTGACCTTTACCATTGTCGTATTCTGCATGGCGTAGAAAGATGCGAAACTGTAATTGACAGTTGTCTTACTGTGGCCCTTTGACAAACCCCAAGCATCTGATATTCCGGCCAAGCGGAGGACATGCTTTGGTATATTACCAACAGCGAGACCCACTCCTTGTGGAGCTGGCTTGAAGGTCGCTACAACAGATCCTGCCTTACCAGAGACCGCGAATGGAATGGTATGTGAATTTCCACATCCGCATTCCCATGAACCGCAACCTCTCTTTATCTCTACAAGGTTGAGTTTGGCATTGTCTATGGCCTTTCTGATAGATGGTCCGACCTCTTTACCTTTGAAACGTCCCATACCGACAAAACCATCTCCATTGCCGACAACAGCAGTTATGGCAAATCTGACACGACGTCCAGAATCGGTCATCCTCTGGACCATGTTCACATCAAGGACCTCATCGTCCATCTCCGGTAGGAGAATATCCACGATCTCGGCTTCTTTCAATACATGCCTTGATCTTAGAGCTTCGCTCATGCTAGTTATCTCTCCTTCATATACGAGCTTTCCCAATGTGGTCTTTGGTACCCAGTCCAATGCCGGGTTCACTTCTTCTCTTTGAGGTCTTCCTCTGTTTCCAGCGGGTCTTCTTCCTCCTACCATTATTCACCACCCCTGATTTTACTTGATACTGCTTCAAACATTTTAGGGACATCATCTCCGAGGTTTTCACCTTTTATTCGAGATTCGTCCGGTAATATACTTGGATCATGTGGTATATCTAAACCTGCATCCAAAAGACCTTTGAGAGTTGCGTAGACCTTGCTACCCCTGATAGGTGCGTGTAGGCCAATATCCAAAACTGCTTTATCGATCTTTTTCTCGACTGCTCTTGTACCAGCCAAAAGTCCTACTAAGTAAGCGGATGATGTATTAGATGTAGCTCTTGTCCAGCCCATTTTCTTCAATTCGATCGTATTGGCTGCTACCAATATGATATCTCCCTTTGGGTCATAGTCGATCAATTGAACTGTGATATGTTTGGAAGATGCTCTGACCACACCTCTTGGGAGATGAGACCTAAGGAGGCTCTTTCTAGCCCTGTAATCGGTCTTGCCCTCACGTCTTCTGGCGAAATGCACCCTGTATCTCGGTCCGGTTGCCATTATTGTTCCTCCTTTAATACACCATGGATCTTCATCTGAGTTTCCAAGTGGGCTCTGTTCTTGAACATTCCGCCCTTGGCCTGACGATAGTATTTCCTATAGGTCTTGGTATCGATCGTGCCCTCATCTCTCAGTTCCTTTAGCCTCGCTCTCAGGATCCTGATTTTTTTCATCCATACTTTCTTCTTTGGGGTTCTGGCGCCTTTTGCACCTTTTCTGCTACCTTGTCCCCTTTGCCTGCCTTTGGCTTTCTGGCTGGCCTGGTGCTTCTTCCTGCCGGTTGAAATACCAGTCTTCTGAACTGCCTTGATGGCTCCAGCATTTATCATCACACGGACATTGGAACGTGTGATGGCACTGGCTACATCTTCCACCCTGTTCGGGTCTATCCATATTCGGTTCTCACCGCATTTAAGGATCTCAGCAGCCATTCTTCTCTGATTTTTCAAATGCATATCATTGCCCCCTGTTCAATATTCTGAGGTTCAATTCCTTGGCTTTCTTTTCGATATCCCCTCTCTTTCGTGTTCCAACAGTATGGGCTATTCTAACTGCCTGCTTCTTTGGGTCCAGCTTGTCCAATTCTTTAGGATTGTGAATTAGAACATCCTCGAATCCAGATGGATGTCTGCCTCGAACGGACTTTGGTCCTCTGTAACCCTTGGATGGCATATTGGGGCGGTATTTGTAGTTCCTTCTCATCTTGGAAGATATACCGACCGACCTTCTCCAGGCAATTCCCAGTCTCTTATATCTGAACCATTCCTGTCTTCTGAACCTGGGTCTTTTATCATCTATGTTCGCTCTGAGGTTCAATGCTTTGATCTCTTCCTTGGAAAGCTCTGGCTTCAATTTAACGACGTAACCCACTTCTTCTTCCTCTTCGTCGACTATTTCTATCTTCTCATCATCGACTGGGTTCTCTTCATTTTTCTTGATCTTCTCGGCCATTAAATCCCTCCTTTCTGTATTATGTAGATACCATCCTGGAATACTCTAGGATCGTATCCTTTGATCTTTGTAGCCTTTTCAATATTGGCTGCTGTTTGGCCAACATGTTCTTTGTTTGGCCCACTAAGAACAACCTCATCGCCCTTGGAGACGACTTTTGTTTCTCCAATGATCTTGGCCTTCCGAGCGAATTTCTCTCCGACGAAATTATCAATAACGAAGATGTCGCCTTTCACAGTCACCTTTACAGGGAAATGAGAGTAAACTATCTTCATCTTGTATTCGAATCCGGTTGTCACACCTATTATCATATTATTGATATGAGCTGCGAATGTTCCCAAAAGTGCATTCTCCGCCCTTCGAGGGAATTCACAAGAAAGAATTACCTTGTCGCCTACCACTTTTGATTCGATTCTCACGTGATTCAGGTCCCTGGATTGCTCTTTCTTCTTACCCTTGACCGTGACATTACCATTATTGATCGTGACCGTAACACCCTCGGGTATCTGGATCTCCTTTTCTGATTTTCCTGATATTGGCATCTCAAATCACCTCAATATACATATGCAAGTAATCTGCCACCGACACCGAGGCTTCTAGCCTGGGTGTGTGTGATCACGCCTTCCGTTGTGGTAAGGATCAGAACACCAAAGTCCTGAGCCGGGAGGTATCTGGATTCAAAGTTCTCCAGTTCGGTCTTTCTCACGCTAAATCTTGGTTTGATTACTCCGCACTTGTTTATATTGCCGTTCAAAGTTACCATGAACTGCCCGGACCTTCCGTCATCAAGGTATTCGAATTCCTTGATGTAACCATTGTCCTGCATGGTCTTCAACACTCTTCCAATAAGTTTGGAAGACGGTTTCACTAGGCATTGTCTCTTACCTACTTTCTCGGCATTGTTTATCTGTGACATCGCATCATTCAAAGGATCATGTTGCATACTTCTTCCTCCTATGAATATTTCTTAAAGCCCAGGTCTGGCGCCAGTTCCCTGAAGCACTGCCTGCAAAGCCTGATATCGTATCTGCGGATCATACCGCGCTTTCGACCACATCTAAGGCATCCTTCCTTCCTTCCAAAATTCTTTGTTGGCTTCAAGATATCACCTCGACCTTGAACTTGTTCTTAACAAAGTTCTTGCCTTCTTCTTGACTCACTCTCTGCTTGACAGGCAGACGTCTTGGCTGCCTCCTTCTCGATATTATCCTCTTTCCCTGCCTGGAGAGGGTCACCGATACGTCAAGTCCGAATATTCCTATGTTTGGGTCATATTTCATACCCTCGAAATCTGTATAATCGGATACTCCAAATGAGAAATTACCTTCTTTGTCGAAGGAATAGTCAGCGATTCTGTTCTCTTTGACCCAGAAAGCCCTTTTGATGAAGTCCTCGGCTTCTTCTCCACGAAGTGTGACCTTACATCCGATCGGCATTCCTTCCCTCAATCCAAGATCCTTGTTAGTGGTCCTGGATATTGTTCTGACCGATTTCCTCTTGGTGAGCATTCCCATCACTTTCTCTGCCTTCATGAGCTTTTCACCACCTTCACCAACACCCATGTTGATGACGGCTTTTTCAACTTTTATCATCCTTGATTTACCACTGCTCATTCTCTCACCGCCTCTGGTATTGACATGGACTGAGTCTTCTCACCTATAGCGAAGACATATGGCTTGATGGTCGAAAATCCCTCTTTGAACTTCAACAGGTTGGGTTTTGGATTCCTTGTTGCCTCATAGCTCTCTATCTCGCAGATCTGGCCAATATGACCTCCGCCTATGAGATAGACCTTGTTGCCTGGTTTCATATCATATGATTCCAAGATCTTCTGGGAAGGTAATTCGATCTTCAGAACAGTGCCAGTGGAATACTGGTTCTTGTCCAAGATTATGTTCCTTCCATCATGAAGATTGAGCTGAACCTTGCCTTTCTTCAAAGAGGTCTTGTTCTCGATCCTGGAAAGTTTCCATTTGGCCTCATCTTTCGATATGCGCATTGTCTGGAACTTACCATTATTGTCTATCAATAATCTGAAATATTCCTTGGTTTCAGGAATGGATATAACGTCCATAAGACCAACTGGGATCTTATAATCCCTTGCTGGTTTACCATCGATCAATATCTTTCTCTCACCGATTATCCTTCTTGCCTCACGGGATGTGTCACAGCATTTGATCATGTCCCTAAGAAGAACTACCAATGGAACGCTCCTCTGTATCGGGTGGGCTCCTGGTGATGCTTTAGCGATCCACACTATCCCCTTCCTTGGAACTGGGATAATCGTTGGTGTGGTCAATCTCTTCATATGTTTGCTCATTCTAGATCCCTCCATTCACTTTGGCCTCGAAATCCTCAAGCTTGGCCTTTCTCATTGGATCGGAAAGGTTCAACTTAACTATCAATAAATTAGATGGATGGATTTTTTTACTGACCTCTGATGCATCGGCTTTTTTGATATTGATACCCTCGAGAGAAACTTTCATTTCTTTCGTAAGTATCGTTACAACCTCGGCTTCCTTGTCCTTTATTTCGGCATCGCCACGCATTATCCTGACAATATCGCCTTTGACGACAGGGATGCTCCTGATGCCATACTTCTTACGCAATTCCTCTGAAAGGTGAGAGGTTATGAATTTCCTCTTCTGGTGGAGAGGGGCATTGTACAGAGCCTTTCTCTGTGATCTTGCATGTTTACTTGTTGTGCTCATAGAAATCCCTCACACTATTGTTGAAGCAGTGGCCGCTATCCTTGGCCATCTCTCTGCTGCCTCTCTAGCTACAGGGCCCTTGATATCGGATCCCTTGGTCTCTCCTGTCTCTGTCATGATCACACAGGCATTGTCATCGAACTGGACCATTGTACCATCTGGTCTTCTGAATGGTCTTCTCTGTCTAACGATGACAGCCCTTAGTATCTGCCTTCTCATCTCTGGTGTGCCTTTCTTGACACTGACGACTAATATATCACCGACTCCAGCGGAGGGATAACGCCTGTGAGTACCGTGATATTTTGGAACAGCAATGATCTCGACTATCTTCGCACCAGTATTATCGACACAATTCAATCGAGCTCCATTTGGAAGACCTCTCATCTGCTTACCTGGTATGCCCTTCATTTGCTCCCTCCATCAATGTTCTCGATAATGACATACGAAATATTCTTGCTCAAAGGCCTACATTCCATGATCTTAACATGATCACCAGTTGTGACCCCGAGACATGGTGGATTATGAACCATATATTTGCCTGAGCGTTTCTCGAACCTCTCGTATTTCTCGATCTTTCTCTGGTACTCCCTTCTGACAACCGCAGAATTCTGCATCTTGTCAGAGACCACGATACCATCCAGTATCTGTCCCCTGACACTCAATGTTCCGTGGAACGGGCAGAACTGGTCATCGCAGGTCTTTGTCGGTAGCTTCACATCTATACCAATATCCAGCTTCTTTTTAGCTATCTTAGGTTTGCTGGCCTTCGTGGTCTTTTTGCTTGCTGTCTTTTTTGTTGTCGTCTTTGCTTTGGATTCAGCCAAATTAATCCCTCCTTTGGCTATATACTAATATATTGAATTGTAAGATTATCATATTACATCACCCTCTTCACTTTCTTGGTGCGATCCTCGGGTCGGAAGCTTATTTGATCCCCATTCATTCTGATCTTGCTGTCATCCAGCAGGAAATCAAAATAATGGCCATGTTTAGCTATTCGGTTGTCTCTGCCCTGGGTCTCGAGGACAAAGGTGTTCTTTGTCTCATCGACCACCCGTCCCTCATTTGCCAATTCCATTGAACTGGCCCTGTAGACCTGGACATTGAGCCCGATCAGCTCATGGTTACCGAGATTCTTCGCATTCCTCATTTATTATCCCTCATCAACAGTGAAGCCCATTCCTTCGAGAGTTGCCTTCACTTTCTTTTTATGATCGCCCTGGAGCTCGATCTTTCCATCCTTTATGGTTCCTCCAGCCGCACACTTAGTCTTAAGCACCCTGGCCAAGTCATCGATATCGATGTCCCCGCTGTCTATGCCTTCAACTATGGTCACGAACTTACCATATCTTCTACGATCTGTAAGGAGTCTGATCTGCTGCTGTTCTCTGGCTATCTCCTCGCACATGCAGAGTTCTTCTGGGAGCCCACAGGTTGAACACACGCCAGCCATTATTGCTTAGCCTCCTTATTTATGGTCATTATTCGAGCGATGTTCTTTCTGATAGCCCTGATCTTTCCTGGACTGGCTGGAGCACCACCCATGGCAGCTACTCCTCGCTCATGCATCAGATCGGCCTTCAGACGTTTCAGCCTCTCATCCCTCTCTTCTTGACTCAATTCTCTGAGTTCATTGGTCCTAAGAAGTGCCATTAATCACCCTCCTTTGGTTTCTCTTCGGCCTTTGGTTTTGGTTCTTCAGTAGGTGCGGCCTTGGGTTCCTCTGCAGGCTTTGGTTCTTTTACAGCAGGAGCTGGCTTTTCTTCAACCTTCTCTTTGGCATCAGCCTTCTTCTTTTCAGCCTTAGCAGCCTTCTTTTCAGCCCTCTTTCCTTTCTTCTCTGTTTTCTCAGGCTTCACGTCCTCTACTGGTTTCTCAGCAGGGACATCTGCAGGCTCTGATGGCTTCGCTTCAGGTTCTACTTGAGCAGCGAGGGCACTGGGTTTGATAACACTGACCTCGTCTGGTAATCTTGCATTTGGATGCATGATCTGGACCTTCACTCCTATAACGCCAGCCTTAAGCTTGGCAACTGAAAATCCTTCTTCCATCCATTTGATCTTTGGATCTCCACAGAACTTGATGTGGCCTTCTTTGAACTTTTCCATTCTGTGTCTGTTACCAGTGAGCTTACCAGATATAATGATCTGACAGCCTCTGGCTTTGGCGCCCATGATCCTTCTCACGGTGGAGTGGCCAGCCCTTCTGAAATGCCAGCCTCTTTCCAGAGCTGCTGCGAGCTTCTCGGCCATTATTTGAGCATTGAGATTTGGATTCTTGACCTCTATGACCTCGATCTGTGGCTTGTCGAACTTGAATTTGAATTCAACAGCCTCGGTCAACATCTTGATTGTGGACCCTCTTCGTCCAATGACCAGACCAGGCCTCTCGGTCAATAATGTCACTCTGGTTCCCATGGGGGTCCTTTGAATGTCAATGCCTCCGAATCCAGCCCTTTTGACCTCTTTCATGAAGTACTCTTTCAACAGAACACGTCTAATGTTCTCCGTCACAAACTTTCTTTCTCCGGCCAAGTTCAGTCCTCCATGATCTCTAATATAATCTCTACATTCGTGGTCTCTTCATTGAAAGGTGTCGCTCTTCCATGAGCTCTCTGTATCCAGCCAGGAAGTATTCGGCCTTTGTAAGCTGCAGCTGTGGATATCCTTAGCTCGTCCATGTCTGGATGGCCTAATTCATCTCTGTGTTCTGCATTTGCGACCGCAGCCTCTATGACCTTCAATATCTGTTTGGAAGCTTTGACCGGATATCTTCCGCCAGCTCCCTCTTTCCTGTGAGGCACACATTTATTGTACCTCTTGTATGGAATGGACCTTTTCAAAATGATGACATCTTCGAGAAGCTCGATAGCGTCCTCGACCACCATTCCTCTGATCCTTCTGCATATCTCATTTGATGCTCTTGGAGATATCTTCAGTTCCTTTCCGTAAGCCCTTGCCATTGTTTCCTTATTGTAATGTCCGCTGTATCCCATTTTCTCACCTCACTTCAATGGCATGAACTTGGATGATTTGGTAGCACCCACACCTGGTCCTGAATGTTTGACAGAGTTTCTGGTCAATGAATATTCACCGAGGTAATGACCTATCATTTCTGGCCTTATCTCGACTTCTTTGTAATCTTTTCCATTGTATATGGCGATCGTCTTTCCTACGAAAGAAGGTAGGATCACGATAGCTCTTCTATGTGTTCTTACGGGCTTATTTGAGCTCATCAATCGGTCTATGAAGGCCTGCTCTTCAGTGTTGAGGCCACGACCATATGAGCGTCTTGCTCTTGCAGGTAGAAGCGGCAGAACCTCATCCAAGGTCATTTTTTGGAGCTCTTCAAGGGTGAAGCCACGGAATGTGAACTCCTTCTTACGCCTTGCCGCTATTGCTCCCTTCTTCTTCCTCGCCTTTCTCCTTGCTGCTTTGGGCGTGCTTCCACGGACTACTTTCCTAGCCATATCTACTTCCTCCTGCTCTTCTTCTTAGGTGCAATATTTCCAACTTTTCTTCCAGGTGGAGCATGCCTTGATACCGAGCTTTGCGTACCGACATGAGGATGATTTCCTCCACCATGAGGGTGGTTTACCGGGTTCATTGCAAGACCCTTCACCTTGAAGTTTCTCTTTGCAAGACTTCTGTAACAATGATGTGTTTTTCCAGCCTTTGCAAATGGTTTCTCATTACGACCTGAGCCAGCAACTATGCCGACAGTCGCTCTGCATCTCAAATTGAATGGTTTGAAAACACCAGAGGGCATCTGGATCATGACATCCTTTCCTCTGCTTATGACCATACCGGATGTTCCAGCGGTCTTTATGAATTTACCACCATCACCAGGGATCGATTCGATATTGTGTACCATCGTACCCTCTGGGATCTCACCCAATGGAAGAATGTTGCCAAGCTCGATCTCTGAGCCGGATCCAGCATTGACCGTCTGACCCACTCTCAGGCCTTCAGGTGCAATTATCAATACCTGGCCAGATTCATACTTGACCTTGGCCATTGGCGAGCTTCTTCCTGGTGCGTGGAACAGATCGATGACCTTTCCCTCGCCCTTGAGGCCACGCGGGTATGTTGGTTTTCCCTTATGCCTGTGGCTTGGTGATCTGTAAGTACTGCTTCCTTTTCCTCTCCTCTGCGGAATTATACGTTTACCCATTTTGACACCACCTAGAATATACCGATCCTCATCGCGAGATCCTCAGCCGAATGCTCCGCAGTCAGCTTTATGATGGCATGCTTACCATCCTTTAGGATCCTTGTATTTACCTTTTCCACCTTTACTTCGAAAAGTTCTTCAAATGCCTTCTTTATCTCTGGTTTTGAAGCCTCTCTGCGAACTATGAACTCGATCCTGTTTCCATCTGTATTGTTTTGAAGGGGTGTACCCAGAAGGGCATTCATCGTCTTTTCGCTCACATATGGATGCAAAAGTATGTCTCCTTTCATCAATTCACTCTCCCAATGTCTTTAAAGCGCTTTCTGTGAATATGGTCAATCTTCCTGGATCCCCACCGGGAGCTAGTAGCTCCACGCTTAACTGTGCTGGCGTAGCGACATCCACTCCAGGGATGTTTCTCACACACTTTGCAACATTGTCTTTCTCAGAGACTACGAAAAGAATGCTCGTTGGCCTCTTGTAACGCCTGCCTCTCATCTTGCCTTTCCCAGCCCTGACATGCTTACCATCTATTGAACGCTGGATCTCATCTCCCAATCCAAGATCATTGAGGATCTTAATTGTCTCTTTTGTGAATTTCTGGTCCTCTTTATTTGGATTGTCCTTTACTATATCTACTGAAAGGGATTCGAATCTGTCCTCGATAACAAGTGGGAGGGTCATTTCATCAGTTATCCTATGTCCCCTTGCCTTTACCACATCAGGGTTCATCAATGCAGCCAATGCGGAATTCAGAGCCAGTCTCTTTTCCTTTTTATTGATCTTCTGTGACCAATCCTTCTCAGGTCTTGGAGGGTGTGCTCTTCGACCACCGACATTTGGTGGTGATTCGACTGCTGTTCTTCCCTGGGTCATCCTCTGAACCCTGGCTGTTCCACGGCCCTTGCCCCATTGTGACGCGGCATGCCTCATACCTGCCATTTGACCTGGCCCATATGGCTGTCTTCTGTTTCCCTGTGCGGCCTTCACTGCCCTTCTTATGAGGTCAGGTCTCAGGTCGCTCTGGAATACTGTTGGTAGGTCTGCTTGGCGAAGTACACTTCCACCCAGTGAATAAACATTAACAGTTGGTCCGGTTGACTTCTTGGCCTTTGGTTTGGAAGCCTGCTTTTTAACGGCCTTCTTTTTTGGTGCGGCCTTGGTCACTGGTTTGGCAGTTGCCTTAGCTGCTGTCTTTGGTGCAGCTTTGGTATCTGGTTTAGCTGCTGCCTTGGTCTTGGTTGTCTTGGTTTCTTCAGCCATTTATCTCAGCCTCCCTGTTTTGATTCTGTTGAAATGTAGGTCAACTCAGGTGACTCCACCTTTGCAGCCCACTGAGATCTCGTTGGATCCCTGAACCTTATCAATCTCTTTATTGGACCTGGAACAGATCCATGAAGTATAATGTATGAATTATTGACAACACCATAGTGAAGGAATCCACCATTCGGGGTTATCTCACTTCCATCTGACCCGACCTTCAACACCCTCTTGTTGTACTCGGTCCTCTGGTGATATCCCATCTGACCTGCCTGAGGTACAGTTGGCCTGACATACCCTGGACTCTTTGGACCCAGTGTACCGATCATTCTTCGGTGCTTGCTGTTCTTGTGATCCAGAAGCTTAACTCCCCATCTCTTTGTGTGACCCTGGAAACCATATCCAGTTGTAACAGCTGCAACATCTATCATGTCACCACCCTTTGTCCATTCCTCGATAGTGATCTCTTTACCCAGGATGGATTTCGCATATTCCACCCTCTCGGAGATGGTTCCACCGCCGATCCTGGTCTCCATAAGCTCTGGAGTTTTCTTTGGGATCCCTGAGACTAGTTTTGGCATGGTCTGGACAAGTATTCGAACATCTTCCAGATCGACCTCATTGAAGTCAAAATTAGTACCTTTTCCTTTTGCTGGCACAGGCACTCTTCGGCTCAGTTCCTTATCAAGCTTTTTGGCCCATATCTGACCCATGGTCTTCATGCCATAGGCATCCCTGCGGTAGAACTTGATCGCCACCACTTTCATTGGCGGTGTTTCTATAACCGTTATAGGGACCTGGACCTCTTGTCCAGATGTCGTGCTCTTTGGCCTGTAATCTACTACAAAAGCATGGCTCATTCCAGCCTTGTATCCTGCAAATCCCTGTATCCTGGGACCCTCTTTGCATTCAGGCCATGAGCTAAACTTGGGTGTTTCGTTCCTGGCCCTCTTCCTTGGTGAGTAGCCCCTAGAACCCTTCTTAGGTCTATTTGGATGTGACATATTTAATTCCTCCATTTCATTTCGGAATTTTGCTTATACGAATCGGATTCGCATAACCAATTCACCTCCTAAATCAATAGGAGATTTTGAGCATCACCTTTCGACCGTGACGATTCAATCACCCTCCAAAAACCCATCGTTTGGGGGCGCGCTGGGTATGTTTCCATTAACCCATATCGTGTGGTCGAGTAAGCGGCGTAAATCAGATGCATTTTACATCTGGCAAACACACTGCTCTATTCTATGGTACTTTCAGGGCATACTGCTTTTGTATTTAAAGATATGGGTCATTTCATAGTAATTAATTAAAATATATAATGTGATTATTCAAATATACTATATATATAGGGGAAAAGGCATCAATAATAAAAAAGTATTTATGCCCGAAGAACAAGGGGGTCTTCCCTATGGAAGAGCTAAAGAAAATATTGTTCATTTGTGTTGGTAATTCGTGCAGGAGCCAGATGGCTGAAGGTTTTGCGAATTATTATGGCAAAGATAAGGTCACCACAAGCAGTGCGGGCACACGACCAGCTCACTCAGTCAACTTGCAAGCAGTGGAGGTCATGAAAGAGCGAGGCATCGACATATCCGCCCACGAGCCAGACCTTATAACTGTCGGCCTTTTGGAGGAAGCTGACATCATTATCTCGATGGGATGCGGGGTGCAGGAATCATGTCCAGTGCCTCTTGTAGACTGTGAGGATTGGGGACTGGAAGATCCATATGGCCAGTCCGATGACAAATACCGTGAGATAAGGGATCTGATCGAGGAATTGGTGAAAGAACTTATTCGGAATTTATAATAAAAAAGGTGCTTCCGGCGGAATTCATCAACTTGGCTGGCTAACCAAGTCTCGCTCGCAATTATCATTGCTCGTGAATCTACGATCCAAATCCGCCTATTAAAGAAAAAAAGATGCTTCCGGCGGAATTTGAATCCGCGTCGAAGCCTCGAGAGGGCTTCATGATTGGCCACTACACTACGGAAGCATATCTGATCATTCTATTTAGGCGGTAATCCCATTGATTACTTAAGATTTACTTATCATCAAGGAATAGTTTTTAGTATCCCCTCCAACTCACCCCATCCTATGGACACCACCATGCTCTGCGTGCTGAACTCGGAAGAACTGGCCTCCAAATTGGGAAAGAAAGGATCAGAGACAGATATGACCCTCTACAATCTCAAGAAGGATGATAAATCCCTGACAGTGGCCAGCCCGACAAAATATCCCGAGAAACTACCACCACTTCTTTATTCATTATATCTTGGAGAAGAAGTTATCATGGTCATCGACAAGCTGGACAGGACCATCGGGGAGATGATGGTCGCGTGCCAAGTTATGGGCAAACAAAAAGGCATGATAATTCTGGATAATTATATCGCGCCAGACCAGATCAAACCGCTGATCAAGGACACTGTTCTGGAGAACTGGGAGATGGTGGAAGGCATGCCGGACCCGAACATCATGCGAGAAGGGCTTTTGGAAAAGGAGCCAGTTGTTCGCGAGGGGCCCACAAGAGTTAGTGTGGACCAGTCCTTCCCTGTAAAAGGACTGGGTACTGTGAGTCTCGGATTGGTTGACCAGGGCATTGTGAAGAAACATCAGAACCTCATGGTGCTGCCAGGTGGCAAAAAATCAATAGTTCGTTCTATCCAGGTTCATGATAATGATGTCAATGACGCGGGGTCTGGATCCCGTGTGGGACTGGTTCTGAAAAATGTAGAGCCAGATGATGTCAGGCGAGGATCGGTCCTGGCTGAAGAAGGAGTGCTGAAGGTGGCCGACACCCTGAAGCTGAAGGTCATGATCAGTCCCTTCTGGCGCAATGTGTTGAAGGACGGAATGGCCATCCACATGTCATCCGGGATGCAGTTCAATGCGTGCACGATATCCATGAGCGGGGAGCTTAAAGCCGGGGAAGAAGGCGAGGTGACGGTGAAGCTGGACAATCCCTTTGTCTATGATGATTCGGACAAGATGGCACTGAGCTGGCTGGAGTCCACTGGCCCCAGGGTGATCGGCAGCTGTACTGTTATTGAGTAGAAATGTTTGATACTGGCTTCTGAGTAAGTTTTATAAATCGCCAATGTATATTCTGCATTGGTGAGAAGATGCAAAAGATGAACAAGTCCACAAATTTTCGATTCAGATCCCTGGGTGAGGACGAGATAAAGAAGATCCATGAATATCAGAACTCGGAATTGGGTTTCGAGATATCACAATTCTTTGACATGGATCAAGACTGGATACCTTGCACGGAGGAAGCTATCAAGGACAAGGTCAAAGATATCGACAAGAATGATAATAACCATGTTTTCGCAGTTTGGGAAGAGACCGATCTCATTGGCCTGGCAATTATTTATTCAGACTGGGATCCTTTATGTCCAGTTGCCTATGTGTTCATCTGGCCAGAGTTCAGAAGAAGAGGTCATGGCAAGAAATTGGCCAATATCTTTCTTGACAAACTTTTCAATAATTATCACGGCCACAAGGTCTCTGTTGGCACTCCGAGTTATTACAAGCCAGGATTGAAATTCATCCAAACCCTGGGCTTCAAACCAGCTGGCAAAATGAGACGTACCAGCATCCATGAGGGGAAGTACGCTGATTGGGTCTGTTTCGATATGCTGAAGACGGAATTCAATGATCATCAAGGCAGGGGGGTCTAATATGGAAAAATTAGAAGGGGAATTAGTGAGATTGAGACCGCCAAAAGAAGAGGATTGGCCCTATCTGGCAGATATGAAGAACGATCTGAAGACGCAGGGATGGAACCAGCGCCTGCCTCCAACCTTCACCCCCGAGATGCTGGAGGAGAAGAACAAAAAGGGCAAAGAAAGGAAGAACTCGGCCAATCTAGCCATCGAAACTCACGATGGTGAACTCATTGGCACGATCAGTTATTCTGAAGAGCCAGCTAGACTTGCGGCCAGCTTCGGCATCACTACGGGAAAAGAGCACTGGGGCAAGGGTTATGCAAAAGAAGCGCAGGAAATATTGCTCCATTTCCTGTTCATCGAGAGGGGACTGCACGTGGTCCGACTGTGGACCCAGACTGGATTTCCATGGGCGGAGAAAGCAGCTACCAAATTGGGATTCAAGATCGCCTGCAGGTTCCGGGAGGACAGCATAATCGGTGGAAAATATGTTGACTGTCTTTGCATGGACATGATCCGAGAAGAATATTTCGAACTAAGGGGGCTGGATGATCCACTGCCACCTAGAAATATCCAATAGGCACCATATTCCCGATGTTCAGAAGAAGATCCGGATCGAAGATCTTCTTAATTTCCACAATTTGCATCAGGCCAGTCTTTCCATACATCAACTCCAGGTATGGAATTTCCCGGCCCTCGACAAGCACGGTCTTCTTTCCCACACCGTGCTCGGCGGATATCGTACCACCCAATGCGATCGCTTTCTGTGCCAGTTTTAGATAAAGAGCCTTGGCACTGGCCTGTTCTTCCTTCGTGTGGGTGATGAAATTGAAATGAACATGATGGTTGCCGATATGCCCCATCATGGTATAATGCACGCCATCTCGGGGATGCTGGCTTTGGAATAATTCGCCGATATCATGATAATAGGCCATGAGCTCTACAAAGACCTCCGGGGGAACTGCAAAGTCAGTTCCCATCTTGTAGCTACCATGCTGTTTCAGATAAGCGTTCAGCTTGTCTGGCAGGGCGTGCCGGAATTCCTTCATGGCCATATTGTCTATCCGATTTCCAGCGAACCAATCATCCTGTGACCCATGCTTTTTTAGAAGGCTGGACAGGACACTGGTCATCTCCTTATCCTGTGTTGACATTTCCAAGAATATCGCGGACTTCATACCTTCCTTGATGGCCGGGAATTCTTCTCTGATAAAATCAAGAGCTGTGGAATTGAAGAATTCGATGGAAAGGATACCCCTGGCCTTCAGTAAACGAAGGTCATCGGCCAGAGCGATGGCTTGCTCCTCATCATCGAAAAATGCGATGTCGGCCAAGATCTGGCCAGGTAATTCCTCCATGGCCAGTTCTATCTCGGAAAAGATGCCGAAAAGACCCTCGCTACCTATCAGCAGATCAACGAGGTCCATACCCGGCTGGGAATACAAGCCAGCCGCATTCTTCACATCCGGCATCTCGTAATCCGGTATCTTGATCGAAAGCATATTACCAGCTTCTGTTTTGAATTGAATCTCACCATCCTCATTTGCTAGGTATTCATCCCTGTTTATCTGAAGTAGATCACCACTGGCCATTACCATCCGTAGGCCAGTGACCCTGCTCCTTGTCGAGCCATAATAAAAGCCTCTGGCTCCCGACGCATTGGTGGCCACATTACCACCGATCTGGGAAGTGCGCTCGGTGGGATCCGGTGGGTGGAAGAGGTCATGGGGCAGGCCATTGTCCAGGTCTATCAGAGTAAGACCTGGAGGAACTATCGCGGACTTTCTATTATTGGAAATAAGAATGCTGGCCTTGCCGGCCATCGCCTGGAATTCTATAAGATCATACCCATCTTTTGGCCGAAGCTGGATCATCCTTTCCATGGAGATCACGATGCCGCCGTGGATCGGGACTCGCGAGCCGGTTATTCCAGTACCGGCTCCTGATGTGGATATTCGAGTCTTGGAAGAGCTGGCATCCTGCATTATCTGGATGATATCCTTCTCATTTTCTGGAAAATAAACCGCACCGACGCCATCGACTGGCGCATGATGTATATTGGCCTCATCCGTGAGATAGTCCAGAATTTCCTCCTTTTCCCTTTTGATATCCATTGACCCGCTATAGCCCGATCTCTCTAAATATTTTTTTATCGTGTGGGCGCATACGCATTGGATAATGATAGTGTGCGAGCTGTGCGGGGAAGAAGTTCCAAAGGGATCTGACAAGTGCTCCAGATGTGGATTCGATTTCCCGTCTGAAGTGACATCGGACACCCGCGACCAGGCCATACTCAGTAAGAATGATGGTAGGGAAGCCAGTGATATTAAAAAAGGACTGGCAGAGCGTTTTTCCAAGTACATTTCCTTTTTCGAGAACATGGATCCGAACAGCATCAGACCAGGTGAGTTCTCGTCCTTCGTGGAGGAAGCGGTATCCCATCTCCACATACCGGCGACGATCGAGCTGGATGATGATATAAAATTCAATGACAAAGAAAAGCAGGTCATCCTGGTGATATCCAGAAGATTGCTTGACCCAGACGCACTCGAGCTTGTTTCCCGAGTGCGGACAAGGACGATGATCATGCTGGCCAACGGCCTATACTCGCTCGAAATGCCGGCAGAATCGATGCAAATGGTGAACATGGCCGTCCACCGGGACCCGAAGGATATGGACGCTCTTTACGGCAAGGCGAAGATCCTACTATTTGAGAAGAAGTACGCGGCCTCGAAAAGATGCCTGGAAAAGATAATCAACAGGCAGCCAGATAGGGACGAGGCGAAGTACCTGCTGGAGATGATAGAGCAGATTAGCGGTTAAGAGTATATTCTGAGAAATCCTCAGCCATCAATTGACTTTTCTTTCTCCGTTTCATTGAGAAGTACATAATCAAAACAATTATAATTAATGAGCTTGTACAACATAACCAGCCAACCCAATAATTTGGATTTTGACCTTCCCATTGAATCTCAAGTATCTCTCCTGTATTAGCATCAATGATTACATCGCAGGATACTCTATTACATGGAATATCAAAACCAAGCCCACTGCAATATAATTGAGAAATCGAACAATTCCATATTGGAGTGGAGGTGTTTACATACATCTCAAGGTTAAATCTACCACTAGGATCTGGAGCCTCAATAAGAAATTCATTGAATGTTTCATTTTCTTGTAATATGCGCCATAACTGGTCACTATCAATTGACCAGTTATGAATGGGCACTCTGTTCGAATTATCTACCCCAATATACCCAGGTTCATTTTTAATTGTATTGTTCTGATAAACGACAATGCGTGTTTGATTAGTGGAGTTGGTAAAAATATATTCATCAGTATAATAGAACGTGAAACCAAATACATCATAGCTCTTTCCTTGGTGATAATATAATCCGACCAGTGTAGCATTTTCATCCCAATTTTTGGCATATTCATCTGCAATGATCTTCTTATCCATAGCGGTTTTTTCATCGTCTGCTGAAGTAAAATATGGAATAGCTAGTGATCCAAATATAAGAATACAAATGATCAATACACATGAAATTATTCTTTTATTCTCTTCCACCAACTAATCCTCCACTTGCATTAACGGAAAAGGAAGGCTTGCTTAAATGCCTTGTGTTATGATATACCAATCATATCCACTCCGAGCAGGCCAATGGGGGAAGGGATTGGCCAGAGAGGAGTGGGGTGGGGGGATTGTCGATATTTTGGGGTGGGCGATTCAGGGGTTTGACCATTCTATTGAGGGTGTGTCGTGTTCGTTTGTTATGTGGGGTGAGGATAAGGACCCCGCCCCTGCGTCTCTCGGGGCGGGGCTTGATTTTCCTCCTCGCTTTCAAATGCGAGGAGTCAATCTTCCTACTGGCACATCGCAACTGTCACTCACTGAGATATAGAATATAGTACCCCGCCCTAATGAATATTCTTTGAATAGTCCAGACGGGGCATGCTCGCACTGGTTCGAACATACATTGTTGGGAATGTGCTTTGTAGAGAATATGCTGGCCTATTTCATGGGAATTGTGCCCGCGACCTGTTCCAATATATCCATGCCCTTCTCGATGTTCTCAATCGTATTAGCATACGAGAACCTGAGATGGCCTTCTCCACCGCTGCCAAAGGCAGACCCGGGAGCGCATATCATTCCAGCCTCCAGAAGCTTCATCGCGAAATCCATGCCCAGTATATCATGATCGAAGGATGGGAAAGCGTAGAAAGCTCCATTGGGCTTCAAGCACGTGAAGCCGTCGATCTTGTTGATACGATCGACGATGACATCTCGCCTTTTCCTGAGTATGTTCACTCTCTCATCGATCTTATTGTCAGGTGCTTCCATCGCCTTCTGGCAAGCATATTGCAATGGAGTTGGTGGGCATGCGATATTGTAATATTGAATTTTGGAAAGGTCCTTGATCAGTTCCTCGGAAGAGGCCATGTATCCCACCCTCCAGCCGGTCATGGCGAAGGATTTTGAGAAGGAGTTTATGTAAACCACATTGTCATAATCCCCATTGAGGAAAGAATAATGTTTGCCATCATAGACTATTTTGTCATACACCTCATCTGATATTATTACGAGATCATGATCGATGGCTATGTCCCTGATCGCCCGAATGGTGTCCTTGTCTATGACCCCGGATGTTGGGTTATTGGGAGTATTGAGAATGATGGCCTTGGTCCTGGTGTTTATGAGCTCCAGTATCTCATCTGGCTGTGGAACAAAAGCATGCTCCTGCTTGAGCGAGTATTTCACTGGGAAAGCACCGCACATGATAGCGTGGGGTGAGTAAAGCACGAAGCCAGGATCCGGGATAAGTATCTCATCACCATGGTCAAAGAGTGCCATCGCGGACACCAAAAGTCCCTGGGTGGCACCTGCGGTGATCATCACGTTCTCACGGGTGACATCTTTTCTATTTATGTGAAGGCTTTCGGCTATGGAATCTCTTAGTTCCGGCATGCCCTTGGTCGGGCCATAGCCATTATGTCCCTCATTGACTGCTTTTGACAAGGCCTGCTTTGCCTCATCTATCGGCTCGAAATCCAATTCACCGATACCCAGGTTTATGGTTCCTGGCTTAGCCAATTCGAACATCTTTCTTATTCCAGATATCTCAAGTCTTTTTGTCCTTGCTGCTGCCCAATCTCTCATGGCAACCGCAATGCTTAAACTTGATTTTAAAGGCTTCGGAACATATATCGCATTTTGTTAAATTATAGTATGGAATAGTAGTCGGTTGCCGTAAGACCATCAATAAAAATTTAACTAAACGCGGGGCTTTTTGCTCCGTGAGTATGGGCTTATGGCCTATGGAATGAAACTTTCAGGCTCGATTAAAATACATTCAAATCCTTCAGGGCCTGATAGTTTCAGGAAAGTTTATATCACAATGGATATTAACCCTGGTTGAGTGATAAAATGCAAGCAGGACAAATGGCTTATGATAGAGCAATAACTGTATTTTCCCCAGATGGTAGACTGTTCCAGGTAGAATATGCGAGGGTCGCCGTGGGTAGAGGTACGACGACAGCCGGTCTCAAATTCAAGGACGGGGTCGTATTGATGGCAGATAAAAAGATGAGCAGCAGGCTCATTGAATCCAATTCAATAGAGAAGATATTCTCTATCGACAAGCATGTTGGCTGTGCTACATCTGGCCTGGTTGCCGATGCAAGGGCACTTGTGGATTATGCAAGGGTCGTTGGTCAGGTCAACAAGGTGACTTATGAGGAAAGGATCAGTGTCGACATACTTGTTAAGAAGATATGTGATTATAAACAGAATTACACACAGTATGGTGGAGTTCGTCCCTTTGGAACCGCACTCCTGGTTGGAGGCGTTGATTCACATGGAAGCCACCTGTACGAAACAGACCCAAGTGGTGCCTTGATATCCTACAAAGCAGGAAGCATAGGTTCTGGACGGGCGGTTGTCATGGAACTTTTCGAAGATAAGTTCAAGGATGAAATGAAAATGGAAGATGCCATACTCCTTGGTTTGGAAGGCTTGAAAAGAGCCAGTGATGATCCACTGACACCAGATACGGTGGAGATCGGGATCATAAGGAAAGGAAAGGATTTCGAGAAGCTGGATGAGGCCGCTATCAAGAAGTACCTCGATAAGCTATCGGGACAAAAACCGAAAAAGGAAGGGTAATAAAGATTTTATCTTTATTAAATTCAAGGTGCTGGTTAGATGGTCAAGGACAGGATGATCCAAAAGGAATACACGGACAACTTAATGGACGGTATGGTGATCGCAAGCCTTGACAGTCATGGACATACATTTGAGATCATTGTAGAAGCAGATGCTGTCGACGATATTAAGACTGGAAATATAGAAGATATTCTTGAGCATATGCCAGAGGATACGATATTCAAGGATGCACGGAAGGGAGATAGGGCATCCGAGGACACCCTCAAAACGGCTTTTTCTTCAGAGGATGTCGCTGAGATCGCCAAGGTGATCATTAAAAAAGGCCAGGTTCAGCTTACTACCGAACAGAGAAAGGTCATGACCGAAGAGAAGAGGAAGCAAGTGATCCACTTGATCGCCAGAGAGGTCATGAACCCGCAGACCAAGATGCCACATCCACCACAGAGGATCGAGATGGCCATGGACGAGGCTGGTGTGCATATAGATCCTTTCAAATCGGTCAATGTCCAGATGAAAGAGGTCGTGGACGCTTTAAGACCACTTCTTCCCATAAGCTTCGAGAAGGTCAGGATGGCGGTCAAGGTTTCCGCAACAGATTATGGCCGATGCTTTGGAGATATCAAGAATTTTGGAAAGATCATTAGAGAAGAATGGCAAAATGATGGATCCTGGATAGGCATCATCGAGATGGCTGGTGGCCTTCAAACGGACTTCATGTCCAAAATAGGCGAGAAGACCAAAGGGGCCGCGGATATCAAGGTGGTCAAGTAGACGGTCCACCTTCCTCCCAGGATGATAAAATGACTTCACAGGAAACTACTTCGAATGAAAGGGTATTTGTTTTGCCTGGTGATATTCTTGGAGATGATAGTTTTAGATCTGGGTCTGGAACCTATAGTAAAGATGGTTCGATCCATGCTTCACAGGCTGGTATCCTGAACATAAACAGGGATTTTATCAATGTCATGCCAATTTCCAGTAAATATAATCCAAAGTTCGGAGACTCCGTAATAGGGATGATTATTGATCATGGACCTTCAAGCTGGATGGTGGATATAGGATGTCCATACACTGCCATGATGCACACGAATGACGTGCAGTGGAATGTCAAGTTTGGGGAAACTGGAAAGTACCTCAAGCCCGGTGATGCCATATTGTCAAGGGTCTCCAATGTGAACGAGGTCAAAAAGATACAGATCACGATGAAGGATCATGGCCTGAGGAAATTGGAGAATGGGATACTGGTCAAGATACCACAACCAAAAGTACCCAGGATAATAGGAAAAGGTGGGTCCATGATATCCATGTTGAAACAGAAGACCCAGACAAAGATGTTCGTGGGGCAGAATGGCATGGTGTGGATCGAAGGCGAGAATGAGAATATGCAGGCTGTATCACAGGCGATACAGATCATCATAGATAGAGCTCATGTGTCCGGGCTGACAGAGTATGTGGAGAAGTATCTGGACAATCAAGATATTAGTAGCCAGGATATTGGAAATACTGGGGATTGAAAATGGACGATATACAACTTATTGATAAGAAAGGCAAGAGGAAAGATAGCAGAGGTCCTGAAGACCTGAGGCCTATCAAGATCGAGGCCGGTGTCCTGGACAATGCTGATGGATCTGCTTATATCGAATGGGGTAAGAACAAGATCATCGTGGGTGTCTATGGTCCAAGGGAGATGCATCAAAAACATCTTCAAAGACCTGACAAGGCCATCGTTCAAGTTAGCTATAGTATGGCCAGCTTCTCAGTGGATGAGAGAAAGAAGCCAGGCCAAGGTAGAAGAGAGCATGAGATCTCGAAGATCATAGCCGAGGCACTGGAGAGGTCGATCATATCAGATCAATACCCAAGAACCTCGATAGATGTCTACATCGAGGTCTTGGAAGCAAGTGCAGGAACTAGATGTGCTGGTGTGACCGCGGCATCTGTAGCAATTGCAGATGCCGGAATTCCAATGATCGGAATGGTGGCATCATGCGCTGCTGGCAAGATAAATGGCCAGGTGGTACTTGACCTGGACAAGCTGGAGGATAATATCGGAGACGCTGACCTTCCAGTGGGATACATACCGAAGACCGAGGAGGTCGTGCTTTTGCAAATGGACGGCCATTTCACTCCTGAAGAATTTGATAAGGCATTCGTCCTGGCAAGGGGTGCTTGCATCCAGATCCAAGAACTTCAGAAGGAGGCTCTTGTTAAGAAATATTCACAAGAACCTGAAGAGAATGGCACTGATGATAATGGAGAAAATAAAGATGATATGGCCGAGGGAGGGGTGCTACAATGAAAGATATAGTGCCTGATCTCAAGGTCGAGCAGATAAAAAGGCTGGCGGCCAGCGGTGGTCGTTTAGATGGCAGAGGTCTTGATCAATTTCGTGATATCGAGATACAGAGAGATGTTCTGGGTAGCGCGGAAGGATCGGCCAGGATCAAACTTGGTAAAACTGAGCTCATTGTCGGCATAAAGGTCGGTATGGGGCAGCCATACAGCAATAAGCCAGATCATGGAATGTTGGCAACTAGTGTGGAGCTCAAGCCCATCGCCCACCACAGTTTTGATCAAAATATCACGAAGCCCATGTCCATCGAGATATCCAGAGTCGTCGATAGGGGAATTCGGGAAAGTGGCATGATAGATCTGAAAAGTCTATGCCTGGAGTCTGGCAGAAAATGCTGGATGGTGAATCTCGATATCATGGTATTGAATTTTGATGGTAATCTGATAGATGCTTCCACGATCGGAAGTTTGGTGGCGCTTTCCGGTACTACAGTTCCGGCATCGCTATTTGATTTGGGCGAGGATTTCCCACTGCCGATAGGAAATATGCCGATTTCGACCACATTTGTCAAGATCGGGGAGCATATTTTGATCGACCCAACAGGCACTGAAGAGGCTGTGGCCGATGCCCGTTTGACCATCACGACGGATGCCTCGGGTGACATGCGTGCTATGCAGAAAGGTTTAAGTGGGGCTCTTTATTACGAGGACGTTACCAAAGCTATAGAACACTCCATAAAAACAGGTAAGAACATAAGGGAAATCATCCAAAGGAGAGATTAAAAATGGCAAGGCGAACCAAGAAAGTTGGAATCACAGGCAAGTTTGGACCCAGATACGGTGTCACAGTTCGAAAGAAGATAAAGGAAGTCAGCAAAGCAAGGCAGACCCCTCAGAAATGTCCAGAGTGCCAACACTCTGCAGTCAAGAGGGAGAGCAGTGGTATTTGGATATGCAATCACTGCGGTCTTAAATTTGCGGCATCGGCCTACTCTATAAGAACCAGAGAATTCAAGAAGGAACAGGCAACTATGCTGGAATATGAAGAACTGAGCCCGGATGAGATACCGAACACAAAAGAACCAGAGGTTGTAAGTGAGCCTGAAGTGGTAGAAGAAGAACTTGTCCCGGAAGAGATAGTTCCTGAAGAAATAGTCCCTGAAGAGATGGAAACAGAAGAGGTGGAGTAGAATGCGAGAGCGAAGCGATTGTATTCTAAAGCACGAAATGAAATGGAGTGATTAAATATGTACAGATGTGGGAAGTGCAAGAATCAGATCAGGGGAGATACTAACATCGTTGGTATCCAGTGTACGAATTGCGGTTCAAAGATATTCTACAAAGAGAGACCGAACGTGAAGAAATCAATACAGGCGAGATGATACATTGCCTGTAAAGAACTTCGAGATGGTCACTATAGATGCCAGACGTTTTTCAAAGTCTGGCGAGAAACATACCAATATCAGAATAGATCATAATAGCTCGATCACCCAGATAGTGGAGATCAATGACAAGGAAGCCAGCATCGACTATCGCTTCACTGCCAATTACACTGGTATCGGCGTCATAAAGATCGAAGGCAGAATAGTTTTTGAGGGTGAGGCGGCCGAGATAGCGCATATGTGGGCCACCGAGCACAAGATGCCCGATGATGTTGCCAATCAGATCCATGGTGCGATAATGAGCAATTGCTTGCCCGAAGCAGTGATCCTGGCAAGGGATATACGATTACCACCACCTATACCGATGCCACAGGTGAAAGTGGGTGGCCAGCAGGAAAAGAAATCCCAGCCTTCAACTGGTATTGAAGTTGCTTAACTTCAAAGCTCTGCAGTGATATTGAAGTTGTTTAGGCAAGCTCATCTTTACTTTCAACAATCTCAAATTTCATATCTAAAGTGCTAATCAAAGTGAGGCCTGCAAGAATTATCAGGACAAATAAAAAGATAGAGAAATGATCCATATAGAATTCTATTCCAGGCCATATATACATGCCAAGCATCAGAGAAAAAGTGATTATTGATGTGATATGGACCATTCGAAATGGTACTTTTGCCCATATAAGATGTGTCCTACATTTCGGACATGGAGCTTCTTGTCTTATTCCAATAAGATTTGAGAATTCCCATCTCTCAACCCAGCTCATCCGATAGTCGCATGAAGGACATTCAAACACCATTTTTCACTTCTCCTAATCATCTAATATCAATTAATAATCCATTTATGAGCTTATAAAGATTTCGAGAAATTTCCCATTAATTTATGAGCGGGTACTGGGAATACCCAAATAACTATTATATCAACATATTTATATTCAACATCCAATATACCGACTGAATACGGCCCAAAATTGACATTCGGTATATAGTATAGTTACAGAATTTGATGAGCCAAACTCTGAAATGTCAAATTTGGGCAGGGATGGGATGTCCAATGACACATAGTAATTCTAATCGAAAGAAAGCAGTAGAGCAAGGGCTCTCTGAAAATCGCAAATGGCACGCTATTTCTACTGAAGAAATAATGTCTGCCCTGAAAACTGGAACCTCTGGCATAAGTGAAAAAGAGTTGGAAGAGCGACGAGCTACTTATGGCTATAATGAAATGACTGGCAAGAAAAAAGATGGAATTCTTATATCCATCTTCCATCAAATTCATTCACTTCTTATCTATATTCTATTATTATCGGCCGTGGTCACTGCACTTCTCGACCATTGGATCGACACCGCCGTTATATTGGCCGTGGTACTGGCCAATGTAATAATCGGACTCACACAGGAAAGAAAAGCAGGCAAGGCCATAGACGCCCTGGACAAGATGATCGTGTCAGAATGTACGGTCGTTCGTGATGGGCAGAGAAAAGTGATCCCATCCAAAGAGGTCGTTCCCGGAGATATCGTCCTCATGGAATCAGGGGATAAAGTACCAGCTGATATAAGGCTGGTATATTCCAAAGGCCTGCAGATCGATGAGGCCATGCTTACAGGAGAATCCGTACCCTCTGAAAAGATCACTGAAAACCTGGCAGACGATATATGCTCTGCCGGAGACATGAAGAACATGGCCTTCGCCGGCACACTGGTCACCTATGGAAGAGGCAGAGGCGTCGTTGTGTCCACTGCCAATAATACTCAGATCAGCAGGATATCCGCGTGTATGAGGGAAGCTGAGGAAACCCAAACACCACTGCAGAGGAAGATATCGTCTTTCGCTGTTTATCTATCTGGAACTGTGGCCATCCTGGCAATATTGACCTTTTTTGGTGGTCTTCTAGCTGGTCAAGAACCAGTCTTCATATTCCTTGCTTCAGTCTCGATCGCAGTCGCTGCGATACCTGAAGGATTGCCAGCCCTCGTGACCATCGCCCTGGCTCTCAGTGTAAGAAGGATGGCCGATGAAAAGGCCATTATCAGAAATCTACCCTCAGTGGAGACATTGGGAAGCACCACGATGATATGCTCGGACAAGACCGGGACCCTTACAATGAACCAGATGACCGTGACCCGGATCTTCGCAGGCGATAAGAAATATGATGTCACTGGCCATGGTTATTCCATCAATGGGGAATTTCGCTCTGATGATGAGGTCATCATGCCAAAGGAACAGCCCGCACTTATGAGAACACTGATAGCTGGAGCTGTATGCAATGATGCATCCCTGAAGGATGATAATGATATAATTGGTGATCCCACAGAAGGAGCTCTTCTTGTCTCTGCTGCCAAAGGCGATCTTTACCTTCATCTCCCAAGACTCGATGAGATACCATTCGAATCCGAGACCCAGTGCATGGCGACATTGGACAAGAAGGGCGATAAGAAAATTATATATCTAAAGGGGAGCACGGAGAAGATCATCACAATGTGTAGCAAAGCCCTGTCCAGTGATGGAAATATTGTTGATATCGACAGAGAAATGATACAGGCACAGGCAAATGATATGGCCTCCTCCGCTCTCAGGGTTATCGCGATTGCTGAGAAAGAAATTAGCTCGGATCAAGAAACTATAGATACTAGTGATCTCAAAGACCTTGTTTTCCTCGGATTGCAGGGTATGATCGATCCACCAAGGCCAGAGGCCATCGAGGCCATCAAACGTTGCCAGGGAGCCAGCATAAGGGTGGTGATGATAACTGGAGATCATGCGGTCACAGCAGGAGCGATAGCGGCCAAGCTGGGTATCGCACAGAAGGGTATCAAGATCGTGACTGGAAACATGCTGGAAGCAATGGATGATGATGAACTCTATGATATCGTCGAGCATCAGCCAGTATATGCACGCGCTTCACCCATACACAAATACAGGATAGTTCAGCAATTGCAGAAGCATAATGAAGTCATCGCAGTTACGGGAGATGGTGTGAATGACGCACCTGCATTGAAGGCAGCGGACATCGGCATATCAATGGGGATCATGGGAACCGATGTTACCAAAGAAGCATCGGACATGATACTGGCTGATGATAATTTCGCCACTATCGTGAATGCTGTGGAGGAAGGAAGGCATATGTACAATAATCTTCAGAAGATGCTCACTTTCTTAATTCCTACAAGCATCGGGCAGGCCTCGGTGATAACCATAGCGATCCTCGCAGGTCTTGTCATCCCCCTCATGCCAGTTCATGTTCTATGGGTCAATCTAGTTACCTCGGTGACGTGTACTCTTCCACTTGCACTAGAGGGGAAGGAAAAAGGCATATTGCAACGTCCACCAAGGGATCCAAAGGCTCCACTTATCAGCAATCGTATGCTGGCTCGTGTGATCATGGTGTCCTCGATCATGATGCTGGGTGCTTTCATATCTTTCTATTCTGCCTTGAACTCCGGTGCTAGTGAGATGGAGGCCAGGACAGTGGCCATGACCTCGATAGTCATGATGGAAGTCATTTACATATTCTCATCGCGCTCATTCACCATACCTGCATTGAGCAAGAATTTCTTCAGCAACAGATCGATATTCATTGGAGCTGGATTGACTATCCTACTTCAACTCGGTGTCGTGTACATTCCAGTGGTCAATTCCCTCTTCAAGACCGCACCTATCTCCATGGAGGGATGGATGCCCATATTGGCAGCAGCCGGAGCATTGTTCACATTTGTTGAATTGGAGAAGATAGTGATGAGAAAATATAATACATATGCACATAATCACAAGCATACGCAAGAACCTGATGTTAGCAAGGTATGATGAGGTAATTCATGAACAGGAGCAATGGTGAATTGACAAAGATCAAGCAAGGTGCCTGAAAATGTTGAATCATTTCGTGAGAGGGATCATAGATGGACTTTTGTCCACTTTGGGTGTGGTGATAGGAGCTTCAGCCGCAGATAATGCGATAATCCTATCTGCTGGTATTGGTGGAGCAGTTGCGAATGGTGTGTCCAATTTCCTTGGTGCGTTCTCATCAGAAGAATACAAAAGCCAGCTACAGATACAGAAACTGGAAAATGCAATGTTGAGCAAGAGCATTGAGAACAGCCAGATTGGAAAAAGCATGAAAAAAGAGAGGATAAAAGCCGGATTCCTGGATGGGAGTTCCACGATAATAGGTGGCTTCATCCCCGTTATGCCATTCATCCTATTGGACCATGGGGAAGCCATACTTTGGTCCGTATTGTGTACTGTTCTCACCCTATTCGTCCTTGGTGCGTACATTGGAAAGGTATCGAAAAAATGGATATTGTTCTCTGGACTGAAATTGATGATCCTTGGAGTTCTAACAGCCTTGCTGGTGCATTTGATCCAACACTATCTGGTGTGATCACTGTATTAGGGATTCAAAAACTCATGAATATATTTATTATGATCCAATAGTGGAAAACATCACTTCTTCTTTGGTGGTGGTGATGTCTTGGCCTTCTGCGCCCTCTTCTCCAGAGGTGTCAATTCTCTTTTGGCTGAAGTTTTTGTTTTTGCAGTGGTCTTAACAACTGGTTTGGAAACAGGCTTGGAAACAGGCTTTTCAGATCTGGCAGGTGGTGGAGGCGGGGTCTTCTTTATGGGTTTGGATACAGGACTGGATGCTGTTTTCTTGACAGGTGTTGATGGTGGATGCACTCTCACAACATCACCCTTGGGTTTCGCTTTCCTGGTCTCCTTCCACTTTTCCACATGCTCCTTGCCCTTGACATCCACTCCGGATGAGTGTTTCTTATACATACGGGATTTTTCTGTCCAGTCTGTTTTTGGTTCGACCTCTACTTCATCTTCCTCATTCTTTGATTTTGATCTTTCGATGATGAATATCCCGATGGTCGTGGCAATAACAGTTATTACAATGAGCATGAAGGCCATATTGAGAAATAGATCCTCATACATGTATATGGATGAATAATAGGTCGTCCATTGATCCACTGGCAAGGGAGTTCCGGCAGGGGTCAATGATTCCTTGAACTCCGGTATTGTGAAGGGAAGAGCAGCTAAAACTGCTGCTGCCAGACCTCTTGGTATCATCGCATACAGGAAGGATTTATCCTCTTTGATCTCCTTCTTTATGGTGGTGGTAACTGTCGCGCCTATGTATCGGACCAGGAACAGTCCCAGGAACACCACAGCCAGGGCGATGATGAACATGTACATTCCCACACCCCATATCCACTCCGGTATGATCAGGTCAACTGGATATTGAGGTAAGAAAGCTAGATCCGCGAAGTCAAGGCTCAGTGTGAAAGTAAGTCCAAGGTAGACGAAGAAAAAGGTCCTGATAACAAATGATACCTCTGAATGGAATTCCTTTATCTGGTCATCGAACACGAAGTCCACATTGAGCTTGAACATCCTCTTGAACTCATCCTTATTACTGAGCACTAGACCGAACACGAGAGCCGCTATAGCCCCACTGACATGGATGTATTCAACGGCCGAATAAAGTATCAATAAGGCCGCGATGGTTATCATGAAGGAGAAAGGCTTCCCATGTACTTTTTTGAGTATCAGGAGCCAGGCCAGACCGAATAATAAACCTATGAAACCAGCGAGTATGAAGGTACTCAGAAGGTCCTGTATCACATCACCAGCATTGGTCGCACCTCCCTTCAATATCTCGATAAGGATAAGGGCGGTCACTATGCATAGAACATCAGACAAGACCGATTCGAGAGACAGTATGGTTTTCGTATCCTCTTTGGCATTGACCCCCGCCATGATGGGAAGGACTACCGCACTGCTTATTCCCCCGATCACACAGCCAAGAAGAAGACCGATCATGATGTCAGTTATGCCCAGCACGAAATAGCATATGATGGCCGTTGCGAACATAGTGCCCATGAAACCTATGCCCGTGTGTAGGATCGTTATACCCAACTGGCTCATGACCTTGTCCAGGTTGAGATTCAATCCACCATCGAAAAGTATGATCACAAGTGCTAGAGCGGCGAAATACGGGGCTATGGTGATCAAGTATGATTCGGGTATTAACTCCACATTATAACTCATCAGTATGGGTCCAAGGAACAATCCAATGAATATCAAAATAAGAATATCTGGCACTTTTGTTCTTTCAAATAGCAGGGAACCTAAGAATCCTATACAGATTATTGCGCCGATACCTGCAAATGCAACTAAAACATTAAGAGCCATATTCTTCCATTTTCGGAATAGTTCCCAGGTTATTTATACCTTATGTACGAACTTATGTACAATTGCATGTAAATATCTATGATCGAATGAGATAGGTGATCATTCATCATCGGCCATATCGTATAATCTGGCCAGTGCTTTCAGCATATCACCGCGCGTTTCCTTTATAGTTGGTCTAAACTGCCGAGCTACATCCAGTTCCGAAAGGTCAACATTTACTTCGATAATGTCTTCCTCGAACAATGGGCCTTTCGCTAGTACATTTCCTCTTGGTCCGATCAGAGCATCGCCACCCCAGAAGACCATGTTCTTTTCAGTGCCCACCAGATTGGTGTAGGCAAAGAATATCGTATTCTCAATGGCTCGAGCTTCCATGATCTTTTCGAAGAACTCGCGTGTGGCCGAGGGAGATGCGGATATACAGACCACCATATCCGCTCCTTTGAGAGCATAGTATTTGGTCAGCTCGGGGAAGAAGATATCGAAACAAATGATGATGGCCACCTTGCCCACGGGTGTATTGAAAATGGGATATACTGGCCCTCCGGATGCGAAGTATGTCTCTTCCTCAAAGGGTCCGAAATTCACAAGGTGGGTCTTCCTTGTCATTGATACTGAACCATCAGGCAGAGCGATCAGGGCGGAATTGTACAGGATGCCCTGTTTTTCCATGTCGCGTTCCGGCATACCGACGATTATGGCTTTTTGCCTATCACTGGCCATTTGAGATATTGCTTTGACAGATGGCCCTTCGATGGTCTCGGAAAGGGTCATGACATGATCCTTGATGGTGTATCCGGTCAGGAACATCTCGGGGAAGATCACAAGTTCTGCCTCGGTATTATTCAGAACTTCCTTTATTTTATTCAAATTGGCTTCCTTGTCACCCAGTTCCGGCCTTATTTGTGCCAGTGCTATCTTCTTCATGAGTCTAGTAATGCGATTTTCTTTATTATATCTTTGTCGATCTCGCCTCGCTCTCTGACCTTGACAGCATCCAGAAGCGCATTGTTGAACTTCGCCTCAATGCCCTTTTCCTGGCCCATACGGACTATTACGCCATTTATGTGGTCGATCTCCGTCCTCCGGGTCGCCTCGACATCCTGGAGCATGCTGGACCTGTTCTTCGCGGTCCTGCGGGCGATGTCCAAGGTCATATCGATAGTTCGATCCCTGATAAGTTCCATGCCGATGGAATTAGCCACACTCACACCCTCAGATACGATCTTTTTCACCAGATCGACAAGCCCAGGATCTTCCAAAATAGCTCCATTGGGTTCTCCCAGCAATGCGGTGATGGGATTGATGGCTGAATTGACGATGGTCTTTGACCATATCTCCTTCCCGATATTCTCGGAAATTGAGGTGATTATCCCACTGGCCGTGAAGATATCGGCCACTTTTTGTATATTTTCATGATCATCACATGACAGGTGGCCGATCACGGTGTCTCCAATACCACCGTGCCTTATCATACCAGGATCCAGCCTCGTGGCCCCATGGCTGGTGATGCCGCCAATTATATGCGTGTCCGGGACATGATCCTGTATGGTCTCCACATTGCCCAAGCCGTTCTGAAAGGTCATTATCCGAGTATCCGGGCCGATCACAGGAAGGCATTGTTTTATGGCTTCCTCGGTGTCATAGGCCTTGACAGCCAGTATCACGATATCTGGAAGACTGGTCTTTTCAATGGTCTCGATATCCATGATACATTTTGGCCAGGCATGAAGCAATGTAGCTCCCTCGATCTTGAGACCATTATCACGCATGGTCTCAATGTGCCTGCCTCTTCCGACAAGAGTCACCTGATGATGCTGAGATAGCAAGCCCCCGAACAAACTGCCCAGAGCTCCAGCTCCCATTATCATTATGTTCACTCGAAGGCCTCCATCGATATTGGCTCCTTTGAACTAACCAGATACTGAAGGCACATCATCCTCATAGCCCTGCATGTGTACCACACGCTGTGGGAATGGGATGTCAATTCCTTCTTCGCAGTATCTTCTGAAGATCTCCTCTCTCATCTCGCCACCAACTCTCCATTGATCATCCAAGTGGAAGACCCAGGTGTAAAGTTTGAGGTTTATGGCTGAATCTCCAAATTCTACAAGTCTGACAAATGGTGCACTGCCTTCCTCCTGCATGACGTCCTTATGTGCAGTAGCCACTTCCAGCATGATGGCCTTCGCCTTGTGGATATCGGCCTTGTAATCGATGCCGATGGTGACCTTGACCTTCATCTTGTTGTCTGGCTCAGTGAGGTTTATAACCTTCTCATTCGCGATCTTGCTGTTGGGCAAGATGATCATGTCATGATCGAAGGTATTGTAGAGCTTGGTACTCCTCATACCTATCTTTTCCACACGGCAGTAGTCGCCATTCTCCATTAGGACCAGATCGCCAACTTTGAAGGGGCGGTCCGTAAGCAGGAACATACCGGATATGAAATTGCCCAAGGTATCCTGAGCGGCAAATGCGATTACCAAACCCATGATCCCCATTCCAGCTACCAGCACAGTTGGGTCTATACCGAATAGATTGAGGGCGGCGATCGTCGCACCTATGAAAATGAATATCATCGCGGCCTTTTCCAGCAGAGGCAATGCGATATCATCTAAGTTGGTCTCACTCTTTTCAGCATAGGATTTACCCCATAGGAGCAGGACATCCTGGAATACCTTGTAGGCCATCCAGGATATCAGTATTATCAAGAACAATCCATAGATCGTCTCGATATTGCTGACAAGGGAATATGATAGGTTCAGGACCTCCAAAGATGAGACCAAGCCATAAGCGGCTATCAGGTAAAATACGGGACCTTTTACAATGGCCAGTACCTGATCGTCGATCTCAGTCTCAGTTTTCTTGGTGAAGTGCTTGACGACCGGATCCAGAACAAAGAATATTGCCAATCCGACACATGCCCATATCAACACGGTCAGAAGAAAGACACCATACTCATTATCGAGAGGCTCTAAGGCTCCGAAATAATTATCGATGACACCAAAGGCCTTTGTCGGTGGTATGTAATTGCTGCCCGATATCGTGGTCGCTGTATCGCCAATATCTTTTGCCCAGGTCTCCTGGGTCGCCACATCGATAATAGTTGCAGTCACTGGGATCATATGATCGGGATAATCCCAAGAGTCTGGGGCAGTGACCGTTAGCTCCACTGTGAAATAACCATTCGATGGAAGTAAGATGTAGGTCTCGGTGAATTCCGCTGTCCATCCATATTCCTCATAGGGGTCTGTGAGCAATATCATGTGGTCCGAGCTACCATTGTTATACAAGACCCAGGTATAGGTCACGGAACTCTCAACATCCACTTGTTTATCGTACTCATCTATAGGGAATTGATGGATGTCCCCTTCCGCGGCCTGAGCCACTCCGGAGAATACTGGCATTACCAGTACGGCCATGATCAAAGTAAGCATCAATGCATAGGTCAATGTCCTAGTTTTCATTCTATTGCCTCCAATTTCATCTCTTGAATTGATATCTTCCTTATAAAGCTTGTTTTATATTCATCAATTACACAAAATTTATTTGCATAATTGATGGAGCTCGAAGGGTGTATTATTTAATGCAGTGACCCCATATAGATATAGATGCTTGAAAGACCCATCATAGAGCACGATAAGCCAAAAGGAGTGTTCGAGGAAATGATAGATACCTTCAAAAATCTATCATGGTATGCCTCTTTTCCACTGTATCTGGCTATGCTGATATTCAGTTGGATCTTGCTCATATACCTGACCCCAGGGGTCCTTGATTGGGGAGGAAGTGGAGGATATGGCTGGGTGTCCATATCCATGATCCCAAGTGTGTTTTGGATCATAGAGGGTGCTTATTTCCAATTATGGTTCATGATCGTGATATCCATTGTGACCATGGCAATTCTTTACAGCCTGTATGGCGTGATCAAAGATATCAAAGGATCCAGATTAGGACCATATATTAAGGATATTGGAGACCTGGACCTAATCTCCAGATTCTTCTTCGCCTCGCTCTTTTTCAAATTCGGATTTTTCATGCTGTTAGATCTGGCTGGCATCAGCCCCACCACTCCAGATTTCGATTCTTGGCCAATAGAGCAATTGGTCTTCGGTCTCGTGAATGCGTCTGTGAATGAAGAGCTCGTATCAAGAGTGATGTTGATAGGTATTCCACTTATGATCATGCATACATGGAACATAGGGCCAAGGATGATACGGTCAAGAGAGAAAAGTGAGTTCAGGGCCAAGTGCAAATTGCTATTGGGGGGCAATATCCCTATAAATCATCTATCCATAATACTGATCATATTCTCTTCCATCGTCTTTGCAGCAGCTCATATTGATAGCTGGGACATATACAAGTTCTTACCAACACTTGTGAGTGGCATGATGCTGGGATATCTCTATGTGAAAAGGGGATTGTTCACATCCATATTATTTCATTTTTCGACAAACTTCATATTCTTCTCTGCCCAATTATGGGAAGGTGATCTGACCATTCTCATAATAGGATTGACGATGTTGTTATGGATGGTCGTTGGCGGATATCATATGGTCATGATCATCCGTGCGATAATGGATTATTTGAAAAAAGCTATTACCAGAAATATACCTGGAATCGGATAATGCCCATCTGTATCGAGGCCTACAGGCTAAGTAAGTGATCTCGTCCCAATATCGCGTCTTCCAAAGAACGCGATTCAATTATGAAATTACCCTTGTAGCCTACCAATCCATCCATTATCATCTTGAAATCGATATTGCCAGCTCCCGGAGGCATGTGTTTGTCCTTGTCTCCGACATTGTCACTAAGATGAATATTTGAGAATTTGTCTTTCATATCAAGAAATTCGGGGATCTGGCGGCATATATTGGCATGGCCGACATCGAAGCACATCTCGATGTCCAGGCCATTGACCATTTCCTGTAACTCCGATGCTTTGTGGCATATCGTGTATTTCATGGCTGGCATATTCTCCAGAGCCAGAACAGTTGTGAATTCCGCACAGCCTTTTGACAGGATCTCCAAGCTCTCACGAGTAAGCTTGGGTACTCGGTCTTTACCATACCACTGGATCGGCCCCAGCTTACCAGGGTGGACGGTCACCACATCTATTCCAAGATCATTTGCCAGTTCCATTATTTCCATGATCACCCCTATGGAATAATTCCTCGTTCTCTCATCAAAGGCAGCCAGATTGATATCACTGAAAGGAGCGTGGATCTGGAACTTCATGGAGGTGGTCTCCATGGCCTCTCTCAAGGTCTTGTGGATATCCGGTAAAAAATGATCCGCTTCCGAAACTATCTCCCATAGGTCGAAATGTGGCTCTATCGAATCCAATATCTCTTCAAAAGATCTGAGGGAGAATGAGGGACTTGATACACCTATCATTTCAATCCTCCAGATCCATTTTTTCCTTGTCCTTATTATTCGGAAGGATGGAATCCAGCAGCACATCCGGATCATCGACTTCGATGATCACCTTGATATCACCCAATACGGAATTCCCATCCGTGAAATTCACTTTCGAGACATAGGCCACTTGCTTGTTCAAAAAGAATTTGATCTTATTCTTGGACGAACCTTTGTGCATCACCTGCCTGGCCGTGTCCCTTATCCTCTGCTGGTTTATGAGTTTAAGAAAATTATCAATATCAGGTGTAGATCCATTTATGCAACCCTCTTCTATCTCAAGGATCGCCTCAGGAAATATATTCATGATCGCCTGGGCGACCTTCTCGTGATCCTCGGTCTTGCCATATGGCGATGATACAAGGCATTTCATAGCCCACCGTAAGAAAGGTTATGATTAATAGATTTCTGAATTGTGGAGAAATAATAGATATGCGATATCTGAAGATTTAATGATCAAGGCCAGGTATTGGATCCTGGCCTTATTCACTTTCCAATATATTGGCCTTCACAGCGTATCTGATCGCTGATTCGGAATCATGTTCAGGTGTCCAGCCAAGGTCGGCTATCTTATCAACAGATAATCGCATCCTGGGGACATCGCCCTTCCATCCTCTGGCTCCACCAGTGTATGTGAATTCCGTATCTTTCAGTCCAAGCTCCTCCACAACGATCTCCGCGATACGTGTGACATCCACCCAGTCCAAACAGGCTAGATTGAATAAATTGACCTTTTCATTTGACTTGTTGATCCCATAACAGATCGCGGCCGCACACTCCTCCACAAGGAGGTAGGATTTACTCTGGGTCCCATCACCAAGTATCTCCATCTTCTTCGGATCCTTCTTCAGCTTGGCAATGAAATCGATTATCACACCATGGGTGGCCCTTCTACCAATGATATTGGCAAATCGGAATATCCACACCTGCATATCGAAGGAACTGGCATAGGCCGAAATTAAGCCCTCACATGCAAGTTTTGAAGCTCCATAAAGTGATATCGGAAGCATCGGGCCATAGTCCTCTGGAACAGCGATCTCACCCTGCTCTCCATATACGGTCTGGCTGGATGAGAAAGCTATCTTCCGCACACCCGTCTGCCTCATGGCATCCAGTACATTGTAAGTAGCGATCGTCCCCTGCTGAAGATCATAGTCCGTATTCGATGTACCGTGTCGAACATCTGGGTTAGATGCCAGATGTATCACGATATCCACACCCTCCATGGCCTTTATCAGAGATGGGGGGTCCAATGTATCAGCCTCTATGACCTTGAACCCATCTTTTCCTTCATGGTGTGCGATGAACTCCCTTCTACCACTACTGAAATTATCATATATGGTAACCTGATCGGTCTCCATCAATATATCCACGATGTGGCTGCCTATGAAGCCTGCGCCTCCGGTTACAAGGTAATGCATATTATCATGAGGTCAAAATTATAACACTATTTAGTTTTATTGAATAGCCTTCGAGCTAGAAATATGCTATCTTATTTGAATATGAATGTATGAGGTAATATCCTATTCAATAACGAACAGCTTTTATATTGGTTCCAATGTCATGCTCTTGTGACTATTTCAGTTATAATTTCCACATATGGAATGGAGCGGATAGATGACACACGCCAGTCAATAGATTCTGTTCTTCTTCAAATGGACAATGAATGTGAATTGATAGTCGTCATTGATGAGAATGATGAATTGGTATCTGATCTAGATGACAAATATGGAGATCGGATAAGAATAGAGATCTCCAAAGAGAAGGGATTATCCAATGCCAGAAATCTGGGGGTCAAGACCGCCAAGGGAGATATCGTCGCCTTCATAGATGATGATGCGACCATATGTCCAGGATGGATCAAGGCCATCAAGACCGCATTGTCGAATGATAATGATATCGCCGCCGTTACTGGAACCATATTTCCGGACTGGATCGGTAAGGGAATGGAATGGGTTCCAAGATCCATGTATTGGATCGTCAGCTGTACATACATCGATATAGAAGATGGAGAATTCGTTCAGACAGCCATAGGCACTAATATGGCCTTCAAGAAAGATGTGCTTCTCGATATGGGAGGATTCCATAGCAAACTGGGAGCTGTACAGAATTGGAGGAAGATAAAAGGCTCATGGGTGCAAAAAATGAGCCTGGTCGGAGAAGAAAGAGATCTGTGCATAAAGCTGGCCAGGTCTGGATATAAAATAATTAACTCATCCAATATGTGTGTCAAGCACAAAGTATATCCTTACAGGTTGACCTTTAAGAATCTCATTAACAGAGGATATAGAGAAGGGCTGACAAAGGGTCATTTGAAAAGAAAATACACCGATGGAAAAGAAGATACTCTTTCTCTGGAGCAGGAATACATAATGCATACTCTGGCTAGCTTGATGAGAGAGAAAGATAAATCATTATTGTCAAGGTTCAGAGGGATCTTCAGCCTATTTTTTGTATTTGTATCGGTGTTCACTGGTTATTTTGTTTACTTGGTATCGGGGAAAAAGAACGAAACATGATCTTTGAACTTGATAACATTTATATCTTATGTGTTTATAGCAACCTTAATGGAAAATCAAACAAAGTCTGGGAATGGAGAATTTGTTTTATTTGATATTAAATCTGATTTCATGCTCAGGTACAATAAGTACATAATTTTTCTGCTTCCTGCGATCTCACTCCTCTTGTGGACGATCTCTTTAGTACAAGCTAAAGGAGAGACAATGGGTGAGTATGGGATCTTCTCAATTTTGGGGATCACATATTATGCGGCGGTCTTTCTCCTACTGGCTTCAATATTTTACACCTTATTCGGTCCAAAGCAAGAAATGGGCAGGCATTTGACTTACGCTTTGCTTTTCCAGTCATTTTTATTGATGGTGTTCCTCTTATTTACACCATCTTTGATAGAGGGATTTGCCAGATCACCCCATAGCTGGTCAAAATATGGATATGTGGATTATATTGTAAGGAATGGTCACATATCTCAAAGTGTCACTCATTATCATAACTGGCCTATCCCATTCATATTCTGTGCCGAGATGGTCTTGATTACATCGATCGACCCTATAACATTTCCATTGGTCTTTCCTCTGATACTGGACATCATACTATTTTTTATCATAGTACTATTTTTCTCAAAATTATTTAAAGATATTAGAATTCGTTTTGTCGGAATTAGTATCTTCTATCTCATACTTTGGGAAAATCAATTTCATTTTGCTCCTCAATTTTTTGGATTTGTTATATTTGTGCTCATTTTATATTTGGTCATTTTCTATTTGAAAAAAGAGAACATCACAATGCTGGCTATCATGGGAATAATGATCATGCTATTGATCATGACGCATTTATTGACAGCTTTCGTCGCTTGTTTATTTTTGGGGCTTATAATATTATATCAGATAATTGGGATTAAGCCTAAAGCTCAAAATAGATCGGATAAAAGAGATGGAATGGAAAAAACAAGTTATGAGAAATTATTTCATAAAGGATCATGGGATATGAAATTCAGATCATTGCAAGTCAATAAGCGCAAGATCATGTTCTTCATAGCGATAGCGATTGGAGGGATCATCATATGGTACCTGTTCGCAAGGGATTGGGTCGCTTATGCGAATTGGAGTATCGATCTCGATATGATAGGTTTACTTACTTCAGCTTATATCGATAAACTGAGAACAGGCTCTGATGCTCATGGAACATTAGTATTGATCAGGATGGTATTCACCGCGATCATTGTATCTCTGGCTCTTATTGGGGCAAAATTGGCATATGATAAAGATAAGGCCGTGACGATGTACATCATCATATTCTCAGCTATTGTACCCGTATTCCTATTTTACTATGGTGTTGAGATCGTTCAAAGAGCATTTCTATTCTCCGCCTTGCCCCTGGGTGTCCTGATATCTCTTGGGCTTGGTCATAAAAAGTTTCTGGTATTGGTACTTGCATTATCTTTCATGTTCGTACCCTTACATGCGCTAAGCATGTATGGCAATGAAAAAGTTGACTACACACCCCCTTCTCAAATATCAGGAGCTCGATTTGTTTTTGATAATGTACCGCCAGATGGCATAATATCTGGTGGAAATCCCGTGGACAGAAGCCAGTATATAGAAAAATATGGAAGGGTTGATTTTGAAGATATGGACCTTTATTATGACTCAGGTTATGACCTTTATTTAGTATATTCGTCCTCGGATGAATATTTCTCTTTATGGTATCACGGAGATGATGCTTACATCGATTCACTTAAAAGCGAGATTAACAGTGATAATTATATTAAGATATTTGATTCTCCAGATTGTCAAATATACAAATACAAGTATTCTTAAGCTGCCAGGTCATAAATTAGAGCTTGGAGATAATTCAATAATATTCTTTCTCAGCCTATGGCATTGATGCCAACAGCTTCTTTGTCAATAGCTCATTATATTTATCCCGATCATATTTTTCGAGGACCATGTCAATTATTTTTTGAGCATTTTCTCTATACTCCGAATTGCTTATCAAAAGCTCGATCGCTTTCTCAATTTCGTTCAGGTCTTCCCATGTAAGCGCGATCCCATTATTGTACTTATTAATAAAATTATGAACATAGGTGTCTTTGTCTGCAATTACCAGGATCGGAACACCGCAGCTGATATAATCATAGAATTTTGATGGGATGGCATAAGTTCCCTGTGGATCATCTTTTTGAAATACCAGTATTCCGACATCAGAACCCTTTAGAAGGGATAACATCTTTTTATGCTCCACACCCATCATTGATATCTGCGTCTCTAAATTAGATCCATGAATTGAATTTTCGAATCTCTTACTAGAGCTTGTAGAGAACACCAATAAGTGGTAATCTGGATTTTTCTTGATAGTAGGAATTATCACTTCTGGAGAGTAATATGGCGTCTGTAGATTTCCCACATATGCTATGTATCTATGATCTCCTTTGGGCGTATGCATATATGCAGGCTGCACAGTTTCTATCTCCTTCCGATCAATGCCATTCCTGACCTCGATCACTTTCTCATGACAGATACCCAGTTCATCTGTTATCGTATTATGCACAGATGAAACAAAAATAGCTTTCTTATTGGCAAAGCGAGCGAGCTTATGTGAAAGCCCATGTAACATCAAAGCAATATGTCTCATAAATCCCTTTCTTTGCTGAATGATGTTCTTATTTACCTTTACCCAATTATCACGATAATCTACAGCATATTTTATATTGAAAAACCTACACCATATCGAACCAGATAGGATCACTCCTGGTGGTGTGGAAAAAAAGACTATGTCCGGCTTCCTTTTTTTAGTATAGATCGCTGTAAGGAAAAGCCAAATAATGGCATAAACTGGATTTGGATCCTGATATTTGAATATGAAATTAGCCCTGTCTTTACCTACACCTACTTTATGAACTGTTACTTTTGGCACTTCAAATTGGTCTTTTTCTTTTTCTTTATAATTTGGATTCCACACTACAATATCAATTTGCTGGACCTCGGCCTTCGAGCTTAAATACTTGGCCATCTCAAAGGTTCTTGTTGCCGCTGCCGTGTAATTAGGGGGGTAATACTGGCTCATGATCATTATTTTCATGGATTTTCTCCGCTATTCCTGATACCATAATAACACAAGGTTATAAAAATTACAATGGCTTCGGGTGTATTGCATGGGCGAGATGGAGAATGCCAGAAAATTTACCTTCGATGTCAGCTGGGCTACAGCCAGTCTGGCCTTCATGATGGTCGTTGGGTTTGCCATAGGGGTGATACTCGGAAATTATTTCGATGCCAGTGGACTGGGTGCGTATTCCATGACCCTGACCATATGGGGAATAGGGTCATTGACTGCCGGTATCGGAATTCCGATGGCTGTTATAAAATATATTGCAGAATACAGCGATAGACCAAATATCTGGAATTCCATGGTCTCATCAGCTATGGTATCCGGCGGCTTGATCGCCACAGTAGCAAGTATCATCCTATTCCTACTATCGTCTACCATGGAGAATGTGTTTAATATTCCCGATCTGGCTCACCTTCTCAGGATCGTTTCCTTCTCTTTCCCCTTCATAGTGATCAATGAGATCTTTATCGGCACCCTTAATGCATTGAGAAAAATGAAGGAATACACAATGCTGGAAGTATTTAGACGAGGACTTATGCTTGTATTCACTCTGATACTTTTGTGGAGTGGAATGGGCATAGAGGGGGCTGTTATCGCCTTGGTCTTATCACCTATAGTGGTTACCTCCACGATGCTGGTGATGCATAAAAAATATTTTCAATTCCAGTTCATTAATTTCAAAAAATATTCGAAAAAACTTGTCAAATTTGGAGGTCAATTATATTTTGCCAGTGGGGTGAGCCTGATCAATGCCCAGGCAGCTATATTACTTATCGGGTTTTATATGACCGATAGGGATGTGGGAGTTTATGCCATGGCCCTTATGTTCTTCAATGTCATGATCATGATCCCGCAAGCGATCCAAAAGATCACCTATCCAGCCTTTTCAGTCCATTTTGCAAAAAAAAGAATATCATTAATTCAAGATATGATGAAGATCATCATGCGGTTTTCATTCATTCTTATGTCATTGACCTGCCTATTCCTTATATTTTATATCGATGATATCATAGGATTCGTATTCCCGGGGAAAGATGATTTCCTTCTGGCAGTCGCTCCTTTGAAGATCATGGCGATCGCCGGAGTCCCTTTTGGCATACTCATACCCGTGGGCGCAGTATTCACCTCCGCTGGCAGGGCGGATATTCCTTTGAAGATCTCCATTGTGAAAGCTTTTACAAACATTGGACTGGCAATCGTTCTGATCCCGATGACTGGCATAGCTCTATGGGGCTTCTCCATCGGCGGCTTGAATGGTGCCGCTATAGCTCTTGGAGGGAATTTCATAATTGGTATTATCATGACCATCTTTTACCTCAAGCCATCCCTTGATATTCATTTGAGCATCAAGAAAATATGGATAGGGTTGGTTCTTTTCTTCATGACGATACTGGCCTTATACTCATTGGGAGGCTTAATAGAGATAGAAGAGAATATCTTGGGATTGATAATTATCCCATTATATACCTTAGGTCTGTATCTCACAGGGGTCATATCCAGTGATCTGTTCAGTATGATCAAACAACTCGCTAGTAAATGATATCGGACAAAAGTCTATTTCATCAAAGCCATAGATGTAATGTCACTTCTTCGTAAACTGACTCGAATGAATGCTGGACATGCAATCTTGCAGACATATGATTCTTACTTGAATAGCCAGAGTCAATATATTCTGCCCCCATCTCTCCCATCAGAGCGATCGTTCCTCCAAACAATCGCTTACCCAGACCCTTACCTCTGAAGGATGAGTCTAGAGCCAGATGCCGCATTCGGGCATAATTGTAACCTGTTGTTTCTGACAAGGTTTTATCCATTTTAAAAGCGAAATATCCAGCCACTTCACCATCTGATTCTATGACGGCTATAGGATCTTTATTTTTCCAGGCGGTCTTGACCCATTTCGCAGGCATGGAATTAACCTTTTCCTTGCTAAATCCAGTATCACAATGAAAATGACTGCGGGGGAATGAATTACCACCCGCAATCTCCACCACCCTTTCTATATCTGCATCGGTCATAAGTCTGACGTCTTTAGGGCGAACTATCACACCTTCCTCAAATTTCAATACTGGCCATATTATATTTTCATAATATCTAAATCCATTTGATTCAAGTAGATGGATAAGAGCTATATTATCACCATTAATTCTAGATGATACGAATTTAACCCCGCACCCTCTAAGGTGATCCAAGCATTCTCCAACCATATTTTCGATGGCAGGACCATCTCGAGAAATGAATACATTGATAGAGGCCATTCTGAAACCAAAATGATCCTCATCCCATTTAGGGACCCTGCATCCAATGAGGTTTGGATGGTCGGAGGCCATCTCGAAGAAGAATGTCCATTCACTATCCATCATATTTCCATTTAATTGTGAAAGAATAAGATCCTCCCACGTATTATCCTTCTTCGATGGATAATGTTTATACTGCCCATAGGCATAGCTTGGCAATGACTCTGCCACTTTGGCCAACATGTCTTCGATCTGCCGCTCTGAGAGCTTCGCCCCCTTAGAAAACACAGTGGCCCCTGTTGGCATTATGGCACCGGCCCATGCATCAATTTCTTGTACCATTGCACCGTCTCTTTAATTCCTTCATCGAAACTTGTTTTTACTTTAAAGTCAAATAATTTCTCGGCCAATGTTATATCTCCCCTGTGTCTACGCACATCGGCCAATCGCTCACCTTCAAAAATGAACTCACCCTCATAATCCAACTCTTTAGCAATAGCCTTGATCATGTCCAAAATAGTGATCTCCTTAGCAGTGGCTAGATTGATGGTTTTTCCCCTTGTAACTTTGCTATTATAGATCTGAAGCATACCTTCCACGGTGTCGCTCACATAAATATAATCACGGGTCTGGAGGCCATCACCATGAATTATCGGTTGCTTGCCTGCCATTATTCTTTCGATCGTTATAGGGATCACACCTGCATAGCTGCCCTCGTTCTGCCTAGGGCCAAAATTATTGAATGGCCGAACAATAGCGGTGTCAAGGTCAAATGTATTCTCATAAGACTCCACAAGCAGGTCAGAAGCCGCCTTGCTAGCCGCATAAGGTGTCGTGGGTTTCAGTGGGTGGGACTCTGTCATTATGTGCTCTTGAGCCGTCCCATAGGCCTCGGATGATGAGCAATGGATAAGAGTATCATACATCCCTTCCTTCAATAGCTCCAGAACTGAAAGAGCGATGTTTATATTATCCTCACAGGTTATTTTAGGCAGATTGTGAGAGGTCAGCAAAGGCACTACAGCGAGATTGAAAACGACATCCACATTCTCTATAGCAAAAATATTCTTCATTTTTTCGTAATGGCCAGCATCTTGATAATATAGTTTGATATTTTCAAAGCTCTTTATAGCGGGCTCGATATTCTTATGTTTCCCTAAGAAAAAATTATCAATTATTATTATCTTTTCAGGCTCTTCTTTTACAAGCCTGTCTACCAAATGGCTACCAATGAAGCCTGCTCCACCAGTCACTACTATTGTCTTGTCTTTAAGATTCATATCATGCCTCCGATTCATCATCCAGATAATTTGGTATCGGATTATCCCTTATCTTTTTTCCTGGTATGCCCATTACTACCGAGTGGTTGGCAATATTCTTTGTAACCACTGTACCCATACCAAGTGTGCTGTTCTTGCCTATATTCAACCCATCTCTTATGCACACACATGGAGCAACCCAGGTATAATCATCTATGTGAGTACTGCCGCCAACAAGTGTGAGGGCTATTATCACACAATGCCTGCCTATAATGACATTATGCGCGATGTGGCACAGATTATCTATCTTAGTGCCCTTACCTATAATTGTGTCTCCTAATGTTCCACGATCTATGCATGTATTTGCTCCGATCTCTACATCATCATCGATGACAATGCCACCAACATGAGGGAATCCCAATAATTCACCCGTATCGCTCCTCTCATAGCCAAAACCAGTAGAACCGATGACCACACCCGAATGTATTATCACATTCTCACCAATACGAGTATTGTCATTGATGGTCACATTGCCATGGATTATTGTGCCTTTACCTATGATGACCTTGCCTATATTGGTATTCGGTCCGATGGAGACCTCTGGATCGATTATCGCCTCTTTGTCAACTGTAGCTTCTGAAGAAATACCATACTTGATCTTCTCCTCGAAAAATCCTTTCAATATCTTTATGTAGGACATTCTGGGGTTTTCAACAAGTATTATAACTTTTTCTGGAAAATCAGACTCTGAAAAATCACAGGAGTTCGGACAGATAATTACGGTTGCAACAGAGTCATTGATAATTTTTCTGGCTTCTTCTGTCTCTCTCTTATTGCAAAAAGCAATGGATGATCTTATGGATCCATTGATAGGAGATGGGGCAGTGATCACCATATCCCTAAATCCCAATATTTTATGTTCATTGATCAAGGATTGGCATATATCTTTCAATTCAATATTCCATTCATTCATCTATTTCAGCCTCCAATTCCAGTAGGTTCATAAGAGTGTCCCCATTCAATAAATCTTTGTATGTGGGATTAACTTGGAATAATTTGTCCAGATTATCGATCGAATCCCTTATGTATTTGGAAAATGCCTTGACATAATCTCCTCCAGCTTCCGACCAATGAAGAGGATGAAATACAATCTGAACCTGTCTTTTCTTTGCCTCTTCTATAAAGATGAAGGGATCCTTATCACGAAAGTTCATACATGAATCACTCAGGTAAGCGACATCACTGAATACCTCATCTGAATAGGCATTGTTATAGCCTTCGAACATTGGAAATTTACCAGTTACCGAAGGATTGTGGAGGCTGATGGAAACTATCTTGCGTCCGATCACATTCTCAAGGAATGAACATTCTTCATCCACATGATGTGCCAGTTCTTCCTGGGTCACATTTCCATATATGGTCGGATCAAAATGAAGACCGATCTCAAATCCTTTTTTTGACATCGCGATCAGGTATTCTCTATTTTTTGAAGATGCGGCATTGTAGAACTGGCAGGTTGCCATAATAAAGAATGTGGATCTTATTCCAATTTCTTCTTCTACCAATGCCATTTCATAAGCAAGTGAGATATCGAAGTCAACATCATGTCTGAGTATGACACATGATCCATCTTTTCTTCCTTTCAGTGTGGTAACAGACGATATCTCCTTGGCTCTAGCCATTAAAGCTCTGAAATAGTCATAGGTAAATGGTTTAGGATCATCACTCATCATACTAACTCCCTGAGTACAGACTCCAATATACTGGACGCCGTATTAATTTCTTCTTCTTCAAGACCATAGTACATTGGTAGTGCTATGGCTCGATTGAAAATATCCAATGAATTGGGACATAGATCCCTTGAATCATATACTGGCTGTATATGAGATGCATATGTCCCGATCTGAGCCTGAACTCCCTTAGATTGGAGCTTTTGAATGACCTTGTTCCGATCAACACCCCTATCTAAAAGAGAAACATAGCTCTGATAAATATGATAAGAATTCTTTGAAGTGACCGGGGCTTCTATAGAATCTATCTCCTCGATCTTTTCATCCCAATATTTAGCCAGCTCTCTCTTTCGTTCGATCGTTCTATTGAGCCTCCTTAACTGGACAACACCTACTGCCGCTGTTATATCACTCATTTTATAGTTATAGCCAACATCCGTGAACTCGGGAATAAAGAAGCTATCCGTCTCCTCTCTATCCCAGGCTGTTGTTATGCCAAAAACAGATAATTTCCTCATCAAGGTTGCAGCAGCTTCATCATTTGTAGCTATCATACCACCTTCGCCCGTCGTCAGGCCTTTGCGCGCATGAAAGGAAAAACATCCAATATCACCTATGGCACCTGCAAAACTATCTTTGTACTTTGCACCAAAGGCACAAGCGGCATCCTCGATCACTACTAATCCCTTCTCCGAAGCGATCTTATTGATCTCATCCATTTCAGCTGGCTGGCCAAATGTATGTACGGGGATCACTGCCTTTGTTTTTGATGTTATTTTTTCGAGCATCGCCTCTGGATCCATATTGTATGTTCCAGGATCAACATCTACAAAAATTGGAGATGCACCGCAATACATGACAGAATGCCCAGTAGCGGGGTATGTGTAATCTGCGACCAGAACTTCATCTCCTTTGCTGATCCCATGAGCTAGAAGAGCAAGATGCAGGGCGGATGTACAATTAGTGACCGCTATTGAAGAATCTACACCCAGATATTGAGATGCCAATAATTCAAACTCCTTCACCTTAGGACCTTGTGATACCCAGCCAGAATCCAGAACATTACGTATTTCCTCGATCTCCTCTGAATCAAAATATGGTCTGAGAAGTGGTATATTGTGACTCATAAAACCCCTAATCAATTATATGATAATTAGATTTCCCTCTAAATATTCATTGGTCACCTATCAATTTTTCGTAAAGGGTCACAACAATGTCCATATTTTTGGTAAAATCCCCAATCTCAAGTGCCAGTTTCCTGCTGTTGTCTCCATATGTCTTCATTTTATCCATATCATTGAGAAGGGCAATGGTCTTTTGTGCCAGGTCCTTTGGATCGCCACCTTTAAAGAACTGGCCATTGAAACCAGGTCTAACTCCAGCCTCCGCACCTGGCCTCTTTGCGACTACGCATGGGAGACCGGAACTCATAGCCTCCATGAGAGCAACGCCTATTCCTCCCCCGCCCTTGGTAGGGTGAGGGGTATCGACATACAAATCAGAGCTGGCCAGATATTTATGGAGGTCAGCATTGGCAATATTGCCAGTGAATACTATCTTATTATCGATCTTCAGATCTTTAGCCAGCTTTTCAAGATCTTTCTTTTCTGGACCATCCCCGATTATCATGAATCTCACATCATCAAATTCATTCACAATGTCAGGAATGGCCCTGACCAGAGTGTCAATGTTACAAATGTCTACAAGGTGCCTGACCAGGGTGACCACACGGAGATCTCCATTACCAAAAAGAGATGTTTTGAGCTCGGAAGAGCTGGCATTAGGTGTGAATCTGGTTGTTTCAACGCCCCAAGCCTGCAAGAAAATTTTCTCAGGAGGACAACCATATTCGACAAGACGGTCTTTTGCAGTATCATCTCCTGCAAAAACAAGATCTGCCTTACTGAACATCTGGCTTGATAATTTATTATCCTTATCACGGCCTTTGAAAAGGATGGTAAAGCCCCATGCATGTAAGACCAATGGATGAAAATCAGTTTGTGAAGCTAGCCAGCCATAATCTGGCAGATAGTGAGCATGGATCAGATCTGGCTTTATTTCATTGATAGCAGTCTTCAATTCCTTGAGACCCAGTGTGATGTAGTGCTTACCGCCGAAAGCACTCATCGATAGCTTTCGGGGCACTTTTTTGAGGGTCGTAACAGATGGATTGCCCAGAGGGACAAGGTTAATGTTCATTCCTTTACCGAAAAGGTCTTTGACCTCGTCCTCTGAATTCTTCGGAAGATAAGCCACATGAACTTCATGATCAGATGCGAAGTGTTCAGCCCATCTCCTGACATGGAGCGAGTAAACATTACCTATGATCAATATTCGCATCATGCCACCTCCGAGATAGTGTAACGACGCTTGCCGGATTCTGGCCAGTCTATTTTATCCGGATATTTTACATCGATATCGATATCATCGCCCAGGTATTCCCTCAAATACTTCAGAAGATACTGGATATCTGTATCTGTGAATTCCGATGTCCTTACTATGTCGATCTCCAGCTTATCTATCTTTTTCTGGATTATTCTATATTCCTGTATGCCACTCACATCCTTGAAAAGATGAGGGAAGAATTCCCCGGGGAGTCTTTGACCAGAAGGCGTGACTATGAAGTCATGAACTCTTCCATCGATAGAGCTCATCATGGAGAGGGAGCGTCCGCAACCACATTTTTCCATTTTGGGTGTTCCCATATCACCTATGGAGTATCGCAGCCAAGGCATGACCTGATTGTGCAGGTCTGTGATGATGATATTCCCACTCTCTCCAGGAGATACTGGCTCCCCATCTTTAAGAAACTCAACAATTGAATTCTCATCGGAAATATGATATCCTTGAAGATGCTCACATTCATGGGCGATCAATGATGTCTCACGGCTACCATAGCCATCATAAACCCTGCATCCGAAAGTGTCTTCTATCTTCTTTCGCTGAAAATCATACAGGTTCTCGGCAGTTGTGATGATCGCTTGCGGCTCGATGCCTTTGATATTATTATCACTGACATATTTTGCGAAAACATACATCGCTCCTGAGAACGATCGTAGGATATTCGGTTTGAATTGAATGATCTGACGAGCATACTGGCTCATGTCCTCATCTGACATCTTGAAGGCATTGAGCATTAGACGACGTAGGAGAGAATGTCGTATCTTCGTACTCATCTTTTCCAGTTGTTCAATTTCGAAACTAGCTCCCCATAGATCTACCATACGATCCCTGAAATTATAATGTGCCCAGTTCCACCCTCGATACCGAGCACCATTGGCCCATGCCCACATTTCCCGCTGGACATAAAATTTTAAAGGCTCACCTGTTGAGCCACCTGTTTGGGACGGCATGGCCCTGGATCTCAGGTTCCTGGCTAACATCTTGTCCAAATTCTGACGTAGATCATCCTTGGTCATTATAGGCAGTTTATGAAGATCTTCCTTGGTCTTGATATCGTCAGGCTTAAGATCTAGTCGCCTGAACATATCATGATAATATGGCACGTTCTCGTAGGAGTTCTTTATCAACGCTCTCAGCTTGAGATTTTGGTATCGTTCGATATCCTCTCTGGGCCAATATTGGCTTTTCATCAAGAAATTATGTGTCTTGCGGACAGTTAAAGCATCGGAAATGATCATTTAACGATCACCCACAGATGAACTTCATACTCGGTTTCAACCCCATCTATGTACAATTGCCAGACTACCTTATGCTTACCTGGGTCGGGTATGTTGAATGTAATGATATCTTCAAATATCCCATCATGATCCAGTGTTATATCCCTTTCAAAACTATTATCACCTGTGAAACTAAAAGTTTGATCCCAATTGCTACCATCATTGATAGTGGTTGCATTTTCAATTCCAATAATTACCTTATAATTGACTTCCTCATATTCATGACACCTGATACCAACAATAATTGAGGCTGTGCCATTGGTAGTCATGTTCAATGTATAATTCTCGGCGGTGCCATTTGAGTCCAGTATATATAATTGTGAATATCTCTCTCCATCACTTGGTGTCATTAATACATAGGCAAGAACACAGCCAGATAATACTAATACCACAGAAATCATAATAACAAATAATTTCTCGGTCTTATCTGATGGTAATAATGTCTGGGGCATTGGTAGAGCTATGTGGTACCTTTCTTGCTCCGTCAGCTGTTGCCGTCGCATGTATGCGAATATTGTTAATATTATCTGAATGATAAAAAGGCCTGCTAATGTGGAAGATAGTGTGATCCCATTTGAAGTGAAATTCAATATGAGGCCAATTACCGAAACCACTACTATACTAAGACCGAAGCTCAAGGCAATTCTTTCCATATTGCCAATTCCATCTTTACCTGGCCAGAGAATTGCTACGAGAGCGTATCCTGGTATGAACACAAGCAAAAAAGTCCCAAAGATCACTCTGATAAAATTACCATCAGGCAAAACTATGGCTACAATTACCGCCACAACGGACCACAATAAAAGAAGTATTAGATCCAATGGATGTTTTTCACTCTCTACGGTTTCATTTGAATTAGGAGATCTCATCAGTCATCCCCCCCTAAAACCCCTCTCTTGAGATAATACTTATGACCTATATAGCTCTCCACAGCCGGATCATGAGATGCGATAATGACAGTGGCACCAAATTCCTTATTGGCCTTTTTGAAGGCTTCCATCACGATATCACAATTATCCATGTCAAGAGATGCAGTGGGCTCATCTGCAAGTAGGACCGTTGGATTATTGGCCAGAGCTCTGGCAACTGCCACTCTTTGTCTTTCACCACCACTTAATTCATTTGGATATTTACTTGAATATTCATACAGGTCGAATGTCTTCAGAAGCTCCCTCACCTTCCAATCACCATCATGCCATTTTGCTATTTTCATTGGCAGTAGGACATTCTCAAAGACTGTAAGATCATTTATAAGGTTATGAGCCTGGAAGACAATGCCGATCTTGTGAAGTCTGATACTAGCTAATTCCTTATCAGACAATTCTCCAGTATTGTATCCATTTAGGAATATTTGACCTCTTGAAGGAGTGTCTATGCAGCCTATCAAGTTAAGTAATGTTGTCTTTCCACTTCCAGACCTACCTTTGATCAATACCATATCATTTGACTGGATGGTCATATTGATCCCTTTAAGGATCTCTTTACGATCATCATAGGATTTCCATACATCCTTCAGTACTATGTCCATTTGCTTCATGATGTGACCTTCAGCTTTCCCTGGAATTATAGGATATAATCCTAATCTGATTTAATATTAAATCCTTTCGGAGTTCTATATTATTGTGGCTCATTCAGATATTACGGGAGTGGTGACAAAGGCATTCTTTCTTCTTATTAGCCTCAGCCAGCTATGTTCATGTTTGGTGCGTCTCATCTTGACACATCGTATTCGAAGCTGAACATCTGTTTCACCAACGTCATGTAATCGCAGGTAAATGATGCCATCTGCTAGAAAATCCTCATTATTGGCCACCATCAGCTCACTACCATGTGTGATCTCCGATATCAGGAACACTGTTGAATCCATTTCTCTTAAAAATCTTATGAAATGAAAGAGATCGACCCTTGGTGAATTGAGCTCGGCCAAAGAATAAAGAGCTGCTAGAGAATCTACCACGATGAAATCAAAATCCTCCACCTCTGCCCTTTTCTGTATGTATTTACTCAATATACCGAGCCAATTCCGTCCATGTTCCTCTTCCTGATGACCCATCCTTATCTTTCCCACATCGACCATGTATAATTCCAGGTCGTCCAGACCGGTCATTCCAAGATCCTGCATGGCTCCTTTAAGACCTTCATACCCTTCTTCGAGAGAAAGATACAGGCCGCGTTTATGTTCTCTCTTCGCATTCTCGTACATTATGCTGAAAGTTAGGGATGTCTTCATGGTGCCTGGTGTTCCACATATCAATACAACATGCCCTTTGGGAATCCCTCCACCCAGGTTCTCATCGAAGCCCTCAATGTAAGTTTTGATCTTTTCTACCATGGAATCAACTCAAGTATACTCTATAGTACCCAGATAGCGATAATGGTATTAAAATGTGAAGTATGGATGTACCATACGATTGGAAATATATCCTTAAGATGTGAACAGGTGAAATGTACACAATAAATTTATACCTATTTTTCATTACTCTGGAATATGGCTGATAATGACATCTTTCTTCCAAAGAAAATGTTCCTCACGAAGGGAATAGGTAAGCATAAAGAGAAGCTCAGTAGCTTCGAACTGGCATTGAGAAATGCAGGGATCGAGAAATATAATCTGGTAAGGGTATCATCCATTTTCCCACCTGGTTGTAAGATCATTCCAAAATCCAAAGGCCTGGGTATGCTGAAGCCAGGGCAGATCGTGTTCTGCGTAATTGCCGAGAATGCATCCAATGAACCGAATCGCCTTATGGCCGCCTCTATTGGTGTCGCGATACCAAAGAATACCGAGCATTATGGATATCTTAGCGAGCATCATTCCTTTGGGCAGAAGGAGAAGGTCGCGGGGGAGTATGCTGAAGACCTGGCGGCGGAAATGCTTGCCTCCACATACGGTATATCCTTCGATGTCCATGCCAGCTACAATGAGAAGAAAGATTTCTTCAAGATAGACGGCAGGATAGTCAATACAAGAAATCATACCATATCGGCAGTATGCGATAAGAATGGGTTATGGACGACCGTCATATCAGTCGCGGTCCTCGTACTCTAGAATATCTAAGTTATATCAATTTCATAGGGTCGGACTTTGAGATTTTTCAACTTCTCAATGTTCGAGTTATCGCAAATTCTTTATTTCGCAATGCGACAGGATGATATGGATTGATCTTCAATACTTCTTCATAACACTGTATGGCCTCGTCGAACTTCCCTTCTGATTGAAGAAGAGCTGCTTTATTAAGCCAGACCCCGATATCCATACTATCGAGCTTCAGGGCCTTATCATAGCATTCCAAGGCATCTTTATTATTGCCAAGTACCCTGTAAGTGACACCAAGATTGGACCATATACCCGGATCCTTCGGACTTATCTCCAAGGCCTTGCGATACCAAATTATTGCCTCATCGGTCTTGCCCAATGTTCTGAGCAAAATACCTTTATTGGACATCAGATCTGCATCACTTGGATTAAGTTCAAGTGATTTGTCATAACACAATAAAGCCTCTCCCAGCAATCCAAGACGATGCAGTGACACGCCCTTATTGAACCAAGCCCAGGAATCATTGGGGTTCTCTTCTAAAGCCATATCAAAACATTCGACAGCCTGTTCGCTTTTGCCCATCTTTTCCAGAGCGACCCCTCTATTGAACCAAGAATCATCATCTGGCCTTGTATTGAAATCATATGCTGATATTTCATCTTTGGTTAGATCAGACATGTGCTTCTTGGTCTCAGATGATTTCTTAACAGGGGGTTCCTCGACCTTTGGTGGCTTTTCTGGTTCTTCCTCTATGGCTTCTTCATGTGCAGGCTCTTCAGTATTCTTTGTCTTGAGCTTTCCGGATATTTTAGCTTCATGCCTTGAAGGAATTACCTTTTCATCTGATTCCAATGATGGTTTCACATGATCTGCTTTGAATTCATAGCCACAAATGTCACATGTGTCTACATCTGTGTGCCACATGGCACCGCATTCAGGACATTCTAACTTATTTCCGGTCAACATTATATTTCGCACATCCTTTATCTGGTCGAACTTTCTGGCCAAAGCACTGGATATCTCCTCATTTATGGAACCTGGATTCAAAGGCACTATGAGGCTGGAACCATTCTTAGCCGCATATTTACCTAGATCTGATAGGAACTCTTCCGTAACATCATATCCGTTCTCCAATATTAGATATTCGACCTCGTCTATCATCACAATGCATTCTTTATGGTCCTTCATGAACTTCTTCAAGCTCTTTAGAACCTCTCCAGTGAGTACTTTGGGATCTGCGGGGTCTGAAAGCCAAATGAATTCCGCCTTCTTAAGGTTATACTCTTTCTTCAGCTTGCGCGGAAGTTTGGTGGTCAGGCATATACATGGGATCCCATGTTTATCGAATTCTGCAAAAAGCTCAAAAGTAAAATGTGTTTGTGTTTCATATATCAGATGATTCTTACCTCTTTCTATCATTCTACCTTCCCCATATTATGTTCTACGTCAATCCTCTCCTTTCCAGTTCTTTCAAAGCAATGTCCCTGTTCTTGGCTGCAAGCCTTCTCCCAGGGTCTATCTGCATCGCTTTGTCATAACATTCTATTGCTTCCTTCAGGAGACCCATACTACCAAGGACAACACCTTTATTGCTCCAGACCCCCGCATCCCTTGGATTGATCTCAATGGCCTTATCATAAGCTTCTATGGCCTCTTTTATCCTTCCTACACTTCTCAGAGCAATACCCTTATTGCTCCAGATACTTGAATCGCCTGGGTTTACAGCAAGGCCTTTATTGTAAGAGTCAATGGCTTCATCAACACGACCCAATGTCCTCAATGCAATTCCTCTATTTCCCCACACTTCGCTATCATTTGGATTGATCTGGGTTACAAGGTCATAACATTCAAGAGCCAGTTCTATCCTTCCTAACATCTGAAGGACAACACCTTTATTGAACAAAGATTCGGCATGAGATGGGTCTATGGCCAAGGCGCTGTCATAATATTTTATGGCATCTTCAAACTTCCTCTGCCTTCCAGCAGCGATCCCCATATTGAATTTTTCACTGACCTGAGACTTCTCGGTTGGTGAAAGACGTCTTTTAGCAAGCCTTCCTTTGATATGCTTCTCCATTGCATCGTTTATGTCCATTGAAAGAGAATCCAAGTTCTTACGGGAACCTCTAAGCTTGCTAACATCTCCATCATAATCACCTAGCACGTTCTTGTACTGGCCTTCTACTCCATCAATATTTTTTAGCATTGCTTTCTTTATGTCGCCCATTACCTTGTGCAGGTATTCCTCAGCCTTGCCCGAAAATATCAGAGCGACAGATACGTATTCGCCGTCTGCAATGATAATTATGTATCCTTTCACATCTATTCTACTAAATTCAGATTTTTCACCTGTCGCGAAGGAATTGTTGATGAAATCCAAAATCGCCTGTAACATACCTCCTATGAGATCCGGATCTATAAGATCCTGGTCTCTCCAGGTTTTCCTCTGAATGAGGGTGCCAGTGCTCCTGTGAATTAGATATATGTCCTCTATTTCCAGATCAGGGATGTCATCTTCTATTTCCACTCCCTGGGTAGCTAGTGGATCAGGTGGGGCATCTATTCTCAGATCCTGAGGCGTGGACATTGCTGGCTGTGATTGCGCAGCTGGCGTGTATGAAGTTGGAGAGGGGGTGTATGATGATGGCTCGGGAGAGGGGGCTGGCGCCGCCTGGGGTTGTGCGGCAACAGGCTGGGGGGCCGGCTCCGGCTCTGGTTTGCCCGCGATCTCATTTATCGTTCCAACCATATCAAAGTCCCTGGAAAGGGTTGTGACCGTCTCTTTATTGAAGGAATTTGGATTTATGGCGATCATGATGGTCCCTCCATTCATGGATGCCAGATCATTAGTACGCTTGATGAATTTCCTTACCTTGTCATATTCATTCTCCAGAGTCAGATAGGCAAATCCGTCAAGCAGAAGTATGGACTCTTCATGTGCCTTCAAGAATTTATTGATCACTCTTGTTATCTCGAAGTCCAGTCTTGTAGGGACTAGAGTATCGGGCTCATTGCTGGAATCCGATAGCCAGTATATCTTTGCCTCTTCAGAAAGACCGTATATTTTTTTCAATTTTTTCGGGTAGAGGGTTGTTATGCATAGACCTGGAACTCCCGATCTGACCACTTCATCAAATAGTCTAAAGGTCTCGTCTGTCTTGTCCTCATAAATAAGATAGTTCAATCCTGTGTCAATAGCCGTTTGCCTCACCCCTGAGTCTATTATAGGGATGTTATATGGCTTTACCATTAAATACCTTTTTGGAGAATAATGTACTATAAATTATAATTTCGATGTTACATGATGTGATCGAGAATTATCATAAATGATTAAAAAATCTTAATTTATGTATGTTATATGCTTCCATCATGGGTAAACAATAAATAATACATTGTATAATCAGTAGCCAGGAGCTAAAGTTGATAATAATGAACAATCAACCAAAACCTAGAACTAAATACATTGTTGCTACATTGACATTGGTAACTTTCATCATTCTAATATCAGGTATATCAAATTCGGCTGTTTCGGCCGAGCAGAGAAGGTCTATAACTTCTCAAGAAAGATATGAGACCTTGCCCTTCAGTCCTGGTAGTCTGATCATCCCGATGGATGAGAAACAGAATGATAGATTACAGGCCTTTGGCATGCTACACGCGCTCCTAAGAAATGAGACTATTTGTTATAGGCTCATTGGCCCTCCAACTACTTTCATAAAGACTATGACATATTCAAATGGGAGTAATTATTCTGGCGGCCCTATAATTTTGGTGGAGTATAATATTACTTTATTGGCTGGTATCATAACTCAATTCTCCGAGGTCACCATACATGAGGTGTCTGAGACATTCATAGGGCAAAAGGTCTATAAGATCCAGGAACCTACAAAGATATTGATAATAGGGAGAGAAGGCACTGACTATCAAGAAAGCCTGTCTGCCGAATTATTGAATAATATGAAGATACCGTATAAGGTGAAACAGATCTGGCACATCTATCCCGATTCAACAGATTTCTTGGACAATGACCTTATAATCATCGAAGATCCCGGCCAGAACGGAGAAATGAGGACTTGGAAGATGGAGATGATAAGAACAGCTGTGGCCAGTGGCAGGAACTTTATATTCATTGGCAAGGCCATCAAGGATCTAGTGGACATATTTCCAATGTGTGTGAGCACTTATGCTGTGAACAGTGAGGTGAATTATCAGGCCACATTTGACAATATCGGTGAATCACCATCTCAGTATCATGGATCTGAGATCATCAATGTGACCACAAGTAAATTTATAGCCACAACGCCCGTGAACCCTGATCTGGACCTCAAGCCCATGCTTTATGCAGATGGATATGATGCCCAGATACTATTCGCTTCCTATTTCAGATATGGGGATGGTACTGTGGAATTATTCTCATTCGATCCAGAGAAACAGAATGGAGAAATGAGAGAAATGGCTTCCATATTCCTTGGCAATAGGTTCGTGCAAGCTCCACCAGCTCCATTGAAACCACCAGTTCCTTTGGCACCATCCGCAATGCCTATGCCATCACCGGCCTTACCGCCGCCGCCGCCACCGCCGCCGCCACCACCACCAAGCGTGCCAATGGCTACAGCGGCTATCCCCGCACAGTACCTATTCGCAGGATTTGCAGGTCTTGCTTTAGGTGATAGATTGAAGGGCAAGACCAAAACAAAAACTGCCGTAAGACAGAAGATCAAGATAAGTACATGAGGGTTGAATATGAAAACAATTAGAATGCTAGGATTTGCAATCGTGATATCGCTCCTATTCACTATGACAATGGACATCGTATGTTGTCAGGATGAAGTAGAAGTTCTGGATGAGGGAACAAGACAGGGATTCATAGGATGGCAACATGTTGATTTTGATGAGAATTTGGAGGTGGACTATGCACCAATTCACCCCAAACCTACGGATCCAGTTACCATAACCCTCAGATCTCTTGAGCCAGAGGTTACCATAAACACGGCTTATATGGATGTCACGGTCACTTATCCTCAAGGTGGTGTCGCCACTGGTGGAAGGACATTCCTGAGGATCAGTGAAACGGAGATGAAGTGCATGATAGGCCCATTTGATTACAATGGGACCACGGTGACATTCTTCATCAATGCCTATGATTATAATAATGTCCAGATGCAATCTTCAGTATACACGATCAATGTGGTGGGAGAAGAGAGAACTGGCGGATGGCAAAGATTGACCTTTGATGGGAATATCAATCTTACACAAACTCCCGTATCTCCAAATGCCAGTGAACCTGTCAATATAATTGTCGAATCCCGTGATGGAGTTCCTATAGAAGGGGGGAATCTGTATTTCGTCTACAAGCCAATAGATGGCGATATTGAGTCTGGTGGATGGGCTTTCGATAGAGTGAACATGACGACATTGGAAAGGGAGATACCAGGTAATTTCCACGATGCAGGTGCAAATATATCATACTGGGTGGTCGTATGGGATGAATACAGTAATCTGACAAAGTCAGAGCCCATGAATTACTCCATACCGGGAGTTGTTATGTTCAATTACCCGTTCATATATACAGTAAGAGAAGATAATGGAGATATCGACAATTCGAAATGGTATCCGGATATGATAATATTCATGTCCTTTGCCGTGATGGCAATAATGATAGTCCCACTTTACACCTTCATTTACATCAAAGAGGTGAAGATAAGAAAGAAGAAGGGTGATCTGATCATAAAAGAAAGTGAGAAAGAGATCCTGGGTGGGATGAAAGAAGATGATGATCTGGAAGAAGATCATCAAATATTGGATGGAACTACTGATCAATACAATCTGGAAGTTGAAGGAAATGGCGAAGCCATGGACGGAATGATGGAAATTGAAGATACAGTAGAGATGGAAATAGAGGATCCAGTGGAGGACGAGATACTGGATGAGACTGAGGATCAAAAACCCAAGAAAGGAAGGTGGTTCAAATGAACACAAGCATGGCTAATCCCGGAGCATATGGGGTGATCAGTAATCTAAGAAAAATAGCCTCACGAGAATCAAAAGAGCCTAAAATGGTCATGGTTTTGTTATTCTTCATCCTGGGATTGTTCGGATGTACATGGATACCTTTCCTCCCACTGTGGATGTCCATACTTGTGGCATTCGTCATAGCTGCGATATCATACGGCTTTCCCTACCTTTCAATGATAGTGCTCAGCATCTTCGTGATAGGGGCTGCCGGATACCAGACACCGGAATTCGGACTTTTCATGCTGCTGTTTTCCATGGTCGTGCTGGTAATAGCGATGTTCGATTGGAAATTGGGATACTTGGTATTTCTATCAATATTCCTTTCCAGGTTCGGTCTTTCACTTATGGTCCCGATAGTGGCAGCTACACTATTTCCTTTATTATTATCAATATCCACTATCGTGATTGCGGGAGTGTTCCTCACCTTCATGGTCACATGCGGGAATATGACGATCGCCGGTATGCTGGTAGGCCCTGTGCATGATACCAGCTTCATTGTATTTTACAAACCAGAGATCGTTGATTTCATACCTTCGGACCTCGGTGTCGCCCTTGGATACTTACAGGATGCGGATATGAGCATGATGGGAAATATCATAGCTGATAATCTGGGACTCACCATCATGCCGATAATTCAATTGATCCTCTGGGCATTCGTGGCCTTCCTCGTTTACATGCTTTTCAACAGGAAGAAGATACAGGGAAGGTTCAATATCGCATTGACCCTCGTACCTTCAATCACCGCGATGATGATATTCATTAATTCCATAAATCTCATGCTCACACCCACACCTGATGCTATCAACATGGGATATATGATCTTACCCATGGTCATAGCTTCTATTCTCATTGGAAGAGTTGGGCATGAATTATATTTCATATACTTCACGAATTTGGAAGTGGAGACCAATGTTGGAACCCGGATATCGGATATGGATAATCTAGGGGAGAGCAGCTTCCAATTGATAGGGGGTCTGGATGATGTTAAAGAGGACATCAAAGAATCCATAATGATGCCGCTTCTGATGAATGAGGTCACCGCCAAATATGGGGTGGAAGCACCTCATGGTATCCTTCTATTTGGACCTCCTGGCTGTGGAAAGACAATGCTGATGAAGGCATTGGCCAATGAGCTTCGAGTGGAGATGATCACCATAAAATGTTCCGATATCATGTCAAAATGGTATGGTGAGAGTGAGAATAAACTAGCGGACTTATTCGAAACTGCAAAGGAGAGAAGACCATGTATCATCTTCTTTGATGACATGGAAGCGATGGCCAAGCACAGGGATCTTTATGCTGGAGATGATGTCACACCAAGGCTTCTCAGTATCATGCTGGCAGAGCTTGATGGTATGGACAATGCCGCAGGCATCATACTTGTGGGTACCACCAATAAGCCAGAGTTGATAGATCCAGCTCTTCTAAGGCCAGGAAGGTTCGACAAGATCATATACGTACCTCCGCCATCTGTCGAAGAGAGGGTGGAGATCCTCAAGGTCCATCTTCGTAACAGACCTCTGGAAGATGATATCGACCTTCGCCTCGCAGCATTGAAATCAGAAAGGTTTTCAGGAGCTGACCTTTCTAATCTTGCCAAAGAGGCCGCTGTTCTCGCAATGAGGAGATCTGTAGAAAGTGGGGAAGATTCGTATATCACTGGTGATGATCTTGTGGAAGTGGCTACGACAGTCAAGCCCAGTATTAATCTGGCCATGCTGAAAGAATATGAGCTTCTCAAGATGGATTATGAAAGGAAGATGCATCATAGCGAGAGGGATGAGAAGTGGCAGAAGATCAAATGGGAAGATGTTGCAGGCGCGGATAGAACAAAGAAGGATATCCGTGGGTATATTGACATCCTGACCAAAGAGCCCAAGATATTGGAAGATTTCCGCCTGAAAACAGGACGAGGGATGTTATTGTTCGGACCTCCTGGTTGCGGAAAGAGCCATATTATGAAGGCCGCGGCCAATGAGCTGAAGATACCTTTACAGATCATAAGCGCACCCGAGATGATTGGATCTGGTTTGGGAACCATGCCAGTTAATCAAATATTCTTCCGAGCGAGAGAGAACACACCTTCAATTCTGATGATAGAGAACATCGATGCCCTGGGATCAAGGGAATCATTCGAGAATCCAGAGGCTTTCAATGTGATATCCCAGATACTTGACGAGGTGGACAATGTCGAGGCCAGGGAGCATGTGCTTATAGTGGCGACCACCAATGATCCGGACAGCCTTCACCCCAGCTTGATGAGGCCAGGCAGGTTCGATAAGATATTCCTGGTACCACCTCCAAGCTCCAAGGCCAGAAAAGAGACCTTTAAAATATATCTGAAAAACATACCAACAGCACCCGATGTCGATAATGAGCTACTGGACATACTGGCAATGAAGACCAGCGGATACAGCAATGCGGATATAGCCGCCATAGTCGATGAAGCAAAGCTTACAGCGGTCGTCAACAATGATCCTGGTGGCGAAGTATGTGAAAGGGCTGTGTGCAAGGACCATCTATTGAATGCGCTGAAGATGGTGGAGACATCCATTACCAAGGAATATCTGGAATCGACAAAGGCATTCATGGAGCGCTATAAGGTGAGGAAGTAAGATGGAAACGATCTCCTGGATACTGATCGTATCTATCGTGGTATTCATCCTCCTCGGGGTCTGGGGTATCAAATTCCCCAGGGCGGGAAAGGATTGGAACAAAAGCCGATCCGAGACCATGTCCATGATATTCAGTATGTTGATCTTCCTGGCCATGTTCCTCATGTTGTGGTATCTGATGGGAGTCATTGAATGGCCTGATGCCATGGATCTTATTGTCTGGATCTCCGCCATAACGTTCTTTGTCCTGATAATACTGGCAATTGTCCTTCCCAAAGGTACAAGACTGAGGCTTGGTAAGAAAGATAATAAAATTCAGGCTGCGGACGATGATGACTGAAGAATGGACATGAATGGATCAAAAAAAATTTATCAGGGGTGTTTGAAACACCCCTGACAATTGTTATTTTTCAGGGTCCATCTTGGATGGATATTGATTCATCTGTGGTGAATCGACTTTCATCAGAATTCTTCACCTATGATGAAGATTCTTTGCCGCTATCACACTCAATCCATTCTTGGTCAAAGCATCTGCCGTCCTATTGATAGCCAGGTGCTTGTCCATGTAGTTCTGTGTGAGGTCTTCCATCATCCCGTTCTTTATGACATCGGCCTTGGGTAGGAAGTATTCCAGTATGTCAGATGGGTGGCTTCTTGACTCCTCGATGTCCATGTCCCCGCCTTCGTGCTTGGCGCTGATATTCGGAACGGTCTTGGCAATATGCATCAATTCATCACGGCGATCGTATGGCTGGCGCACGATGCTCTTGTATGATTCGAATATGTGATGTTCGAACCTGACCACATCGTCCAAGCTCATGGCCTTCCTGATCTCCGCACTTATCTCGATGGTCTCATTGTTCACTGAATTGGAGAAGTTGAAACCGATCAGTGATGTTGTGCCGTCTCCCCTGCTGAACAATTTGGCACCCATCAGGGTCCAGAATATGGAATATGGATTGTCATTACCCATGAATACCGATATTTTAAATTCATTGTTCACACCTAGCTTGTGAAGCATATAGGCCAGCATCACAGTTCCTGGGTTGACATTGAGCACTTGATTGACACCGTAATTTGTGTAATAATACAGGAACTCGTCTATCCATTTGAGTCCGTGATCATTTGGCTGGCCCACACCACCGAAATAACCAGTGATGGTCTCCGGACCACCAAGATGTACATTGGATCCGTCTGTTCCTTTTGTGTCCAGGGTCTCGCACACACTGGCTCCGACGATCTTCATGGCTGCCTGAACTGCCAGAAGGTCATCATCGTCCTCCTGTTCCTTCATCATTCGAACGCGGATGAAACGACCAGGCATCAATTCCTGGTTGGCTATTGCCTGTCTCGCTTGCTTCATGAAGAAAGGAAAGTACTGAAGAGCACTGATCTCCAGAGTTACGGCGATGTCATCATCGAACTCCAGGCCAGTGGCATTATCGCCCACTATCTTCTTCTTGTAATCCTGGATGCTGATGAAGGCTCCATTGTCCCTCTGCTCTATCAGCCACTTCAGATCTGCCAGGTATGGTGAGTTCTTGGCTTCCAGTTGGCCGAGGAGATTTTCCAGCTTTCCAGCCTCCTCCGCCTTTCTGTTTATCTCAGCCACTCCACCATACTTGTCAATGATAGCAAGTAGATCATTGACCAGCTTATTATCTGGATCCATTAGAAAATCATTTACCTCATTCAATCTTTTATCGGATATCTTTAACAGTTCTCTGCTCATATCTTTGCCTCCCCTTGGGTTGTATCAGGTTAATAGAATGTGATTAATAAAGATTGTGAAGTATCATAAGGATTTTAAGGCACGGGACCATGCTGAACATGTGGACTATGAAAAGACACTTGAGGATATCCAGGAAGCTCTGGAGCTATTAGCCAGTCAACCAAATATTCCGATCATCGTGGAAGGCCGCAAGGATGTCAGGGCCTTACGGGAGCTTGGAATTGAAGGTATCGTAATAGTTCTAAATGATGGTAATTCGATCATCGACACTTGCACAAATCTATCTAAAGAACATAAAAAAGCCATAATTCTCACAGATTGGGACAGGAAAGGAGGGCAACTGGCTCGCCTGCTGATGGAAGCACTGGAGGCTAATGACATGAGATACGACAATGATATCAGAGCCACGATATCCAGACTGTCGAAAAAGGAAATTAAAGATATTGAGTCGCTACCGAAATACCTGGCCAGGCTGGAAGAGATGGCAAAAGGGTAGGCATAAGGGCATTGACACTACAAGGGCGGGTGTCAACGATGTCCCAATGTGGTGGGGGTCTGGAAGGCGGGCGGACTAATTATTCACAACAACCCTTTTATCCCACCGAGCCAATACGCGAATGGAGGAATTCGATATGGAATTATTAACAGTCAAGATCAACAATCCGGATGAGTTGAACATCATCATAGGTCAGTCACATTTTATCAAGACCGCGGAAGACATCTACGAGGCCATGGTGAACACCGTGCCCAATGTGAAGTTCGGTGTCGCTTTCTGCGAGGCCTCGGTGAACCGTTTGGTCAGGGTGGAGGGGAATGATGATGAATTGAAGAAGCTGGCTGCGGAGAATGCGTACGCGATCTCCGCCGGTCACATATTCTTCCTCATCATGAGGGACGCATTCCCGATCAATGTCCTCAGGTCGATAAAGAACGTACCTGAGGTTTGCAATATATTCTGCGCGACCGCCAATGCCGTTGAGGTGGTAATCGCTGAAAGCGAGCAGGGGCGTGGGATACTGGGCGTTATAGATGGTCAGCCCCCACTTGGGATCGAGGATGCGGAAGCAGAGGCCACGAGGAAGGAATTCCTGAGAAAGATCGGATACAAAAGATAGTAGCGGACTTAAGAAATCCAAATACCTAAATATCGTCGATCATTTGTACCCTCGATGGTAGAGGAAAGCCAGCCTGTTAGTGATACGAAAGTCGAGGTCAAATTGAAGAGAGACCTCGGTCTCTTCAGTATTTTGATGATCGGGCTTGGGCCGACACTTGGTTCCACCATCTTTCTTCTTGTAGGATTTGGGCTTGAGATCGCCGGACCTGGACTTGTACTTGTTTTTGTCCTGAACTTCATTGTCACGGTCTTCACAGCCATGGCCTATGCCGAGCTCAGCAGCGCCTTCCCCGATACTGGCGGAGGATATCTGTGGGTGAAGGAAGGTATGCCCCAGCCTATTGGTTTTCTGGCAGGCTGGATGTCCTGGTTCGGGCATTGTATCGTGACCAGTTTCTATGTCTTTGGTTTTGGGAAGGGAGTGATGTGGATACTGGAGGCGAATGAGATCGCCATACCCTTTGACGCGGATCTTCTTGTGAAATCATTGGCTGTCGCGGTGTGTTTGGTCTTCATCCTCATCAACTACAGAGGAACGAAAGAAACTGGTAAGTCCAGTATCTACATCACACTTATCCTGATAGCGATCATATCCATATTCATCATTTCCGGAGTCATCTATATAATTCTAAACCCAGGAGCGCATGGAGGGGATGTGACCTCGGTCGTCAGCAACCCGATACCAAATGGCTGGGGCTCGATCCTGATAGCTATGGGATTCACATTCATTGTTTTCGAGGGTTATGAGATAATATCTCAATGTGGAGAGGAATGTATCGACCCTCTCAAGAACGTGCCAAAGGCCAGCTGGTTATGTATCATCATATCCACCATCATATTCGTTCTGGTGGCCGCTGTTTGTACAGGGGTGATCGACTGGACGACCATCGGGCACACGGTAGCAGGGGATGATGTCGTGGCCCATGTGGCAGACATCACCATTCCCAAATACGGAATACTACTGGTGGCCACAGGTGTTATCCTCGGAACACTGGCCGCGATCAATTCCACCTTATTTTCATCATCCAGAGTGTCATACGCCATGGGTCGTGATGGAGCCCTTCCGGATGCCTTCGGCACACTCAGCAAAAAGAAGAACACACCTCATGTGGCCATATTCACCAGTGGAGCCATCGTCATAATGATGACATTGTTCCTCCCCATCGAGGATATCGCCGCGTCAGCCGATATCATGTTCCTCCTGCTCTTCTTCTTCGTGAACCTGGCTGCCATCACACTAAGATACAAAAGACCGGATATCAAGCGCCATTACATGATGCCCTTCTTCCCATGGGTTCCGATTATCGGCATTGGAACAAAATTTGTCCTGGCCATAGGATTATGGTGGGAGTTCCCAATGGCTTGGGTAATTGCTGTCGTGTGGATCGAGATCGGCCTGATGGCCTTCTATTTATATGGCGGAAAGGAAAAGATCGAAAAGACCGATCACCCGGATGAAGTTGCTGAAAGGGCGAGCAAGAAGAAGGGTAAGAAATACAAGATACTGGTACCTGTTACAAGCGATGAGCAGAAATCCCTTGTTAAATTCGCCGCCCTGGTCGCCAGAGTGGAGAATGCGGAGGTATACCTGGTAAAGGTGATCGAGCAGGCAAAAGGAGATCACCTGGATTCGATGGCCTATAAAGAACTGGCACCTCATATCAAGGTAGTGGACAAGCTGAAGAAGATACTTGACAGAGAGCAGATAAAATGCCACAGTAAAGTCCTGATCTCCAGACTGGCTTCCGATGCTATACTGGATCTCATAAATGAAGAAAAGATCGATCTGACAATAATCGGATGGAGGGGGCAGACAAAGCCTGGTCAGATCTTCGGACACAATATTGATGAAATGGTCCAGAAGGCGAACAGTGATGTCATCGTGTTCAAATCCAAGGAGATGGGCAAGGAAGTGAAGAAGATACTCGTGGTCTCAACCCCTGAGTGGCATTCCAGTTATGCAACCAATTATTCTATCCTTATCGCGAAACAGGATTATTCCCACATCACGATATTCAGCGCAAGCGCGACCGAGGCTAAAAGAATAGAGGAAGACAAGTATGCGGACAAATTGACACAATTATGCCATATTCATGATGTTGAGCATACGAAGAAGGTCATCATGGTCGATAATATCGAGGATGCCATAGTGAAAGAGGCTGCTGATCATGACCTGGTTGTCTTCGGAGCCGCAGAAGAGTGGACATTGAAGAAGTATGCCTTTGGTAGCATGCAGGACAGAATGGCGAAAGGCATACAGAAACCAATACTCATGGTGAGGAAGATCACACATAGGTCATCCAGCATATCTGATGATCCTGCATCAGATAAAAAGGATTGATCATTCACTATACCTGCTAGTATTGACGAAGTATATTGTTGATGGAATATTTTAGATCAATTGAAGGATGATAGTGCTATTCCATCCTTCTTCAATCTATCGTGAAGAGCCTTGATGAGCTCAGATCGTACAATATCTCCCTGGGATGGGTCCAAAACCCAGGCATTGACACGGTAGATCGACGTATCCTTTGATATGGACAATAATCGGACAGTTATCGGATACTTAGGATCCTGGCCAGATACACCTGCGGATGAAGCCGTGATAGTATTCTCAATAACCTGGAAATCAACTTCTGAGCTTAATGGTATATCGATATCCAATCTAAGACCATCGACTGTAGTGAAGTTGTGAATTGTGGAATCCATGACCTTGTTATTTGGAATATCCATGAAATCTCCGAAATTGGTCCTCACCCTTGTGAAGATCAGGTGCTGCTCAACTACCTCTCCAACATCCTCATCACCCAATTTGACCCAGTCGCCTTTGTTAATGCTGTCAGTAAGCAGGAGTATGACACCGGATATGGCATTCTTCATGCCTGGGGAGGTTCCGATTATCAGTAAGATGGAAAGAGTTAATCCAATTATGACAAAGACAACTAGTTCCATATGCATGAATCCAAGAATATCCAGTATGATCATCAAGGTTAAAACAAAAGCCAGCCAGTAAAGCAAATATCTGATCAAGTTCTTCAGCAGATCGATGAGTTTATTTGGGAATTTCGTAGGCTTGGACTTGAAGTCATCCAGCATCATTGACAAAAGCTTTCCTACAAGGTACAGTACCACAATAATAGTGATGAGCGAAAGAACTTCCTGAAGGATCAGTGTCCCATCCATCCCAGTTATGCCAGTGACCTCGAATATCTGATCTCGAACTTCCTGATTGGGGGTGGTTAGAAGACCTACAAGGAAAGCGATGACTATCCCGAAGAATAGAAGTATGTATTTGACAAAGCCCTGGGCGAAGTCCAGTATACCTGACTTCACCATATTATCAGGATCTCCTTTTGCTTCTTCACCCTTAATGGAGATCCAGACCGAGCTGAGCTGGGCTAGCAGTAAGAAACTGAAAAAGGTCACTCCAGCCATTAATATGAATATATAATCTAGAGTTGTTTCAAAGAGAGTGAGGAAAAGTTCGATCTCCAGTAATGCGCCTACATAAAGTATGGAGATAAGAACGAAGATGATGCTCATTACCCGAACTGCCGTGAATACGGAGTCCAATGTTCGGTCATCCACATATGTTCTTTCTTTCAATTTGAGAAAACTGATATATCTTGATATATGAGAGAAGATAAACAGCAATACGGTGAACAAGACTATACCAATTACCACTAGGAGTGCGTAGTCTCCTGGTCCTGCTTCGTTCATGATACCAGTCATTGTTTCCGAACTGCTTGCTAACATATTATCCACAATGGGATGAAATAATCGATTATTTATATTTATGCACAGAAGCTAAGGGATATGATACAAACATTACTGGGGCAGGGATGCTTTCCTCTTCCTGCGAACTATGCTGAATATGACCATTGGCATGAAGATGACGAATGCAAGTGCGCTGTATTCGGATATGATGATCACCATCGTACCAGATGCGAACATCACCCATGTTATTCCAGCATTGGCATTACTGCCTGCTGTGAAATGTGGCGCACCGATCAGGACATCTATTTTATTATCTCCATCCAGGTCGCCAACCTTACAGACAGACCATCCAAAGTGTGAACTGGCATTGGCAGAATAATTTACATAATCCGCATTGGCGGCGCTTATCGCACTAGCCATAGTGGCAGAGCCATTGAAGATATACACCGCTCCTTTTCCACTACTGTAATACGGTGCTCCGACAATGACATCGTCGTATGTGTCACCATTGAAGTCATCCAAGCCATGAACGGAGTAGCCGAACTTATCACCGGAGGTTTCGCCTGTGAGAGTGACGGCTATCTTGCAATACTTGTAGCTTATAGTTATTGAGGAAAGGACTGGAGTATAGCAAACCTGTGTTGTGCTCATCACTATCTTGTATCGGAGATCGTCGCCCTGGGCTTCCCCGCCTGTGAAAGAATACTCAATTCCATCAGAAACAGCGGTGTAAGTGGTTCCACCATCACGTGACACGGAGACCGTCATGCTGGCTCCGTTCGTCACCGCTGTCCAATCCGCGGTCATTGATGTTATCTGACCACTGACCGCCGTTGTGGAAGATTCATAGGTTCCTGGTGTGTTGTATTTATACACATTCACATCATCAATCCAGACATCTGACATCCCTGCTGTTCCAGAAAGGAAGGTTATGGCACTCATAGAGTCCACTGTAGCGACATTGGCCATAAGGGCATCCGTGTATTCCAGTGTACCGTTGATGAACATATCGAACTGATCATTGTCACAATCTGCTACAACGGTTATAGTGTACCAGCAACCTGTAGCATAGGGCATTATTACCTCGGTACTGTCTCCGCCCTGGAAGTCCCTAACACAGATATCACCATCAATGAACTGCATCTGGAAAGCAAAGGTCGCGCCATCGAATCCAGCCATGGAAAAGTAGTCATCCGCGGTCTGAGATTCGAAATATATCTTGAACTCCATACAGACAAAACCTGTAGCATCCGTGAAAGTGTCATCTATCTGGATGTTCTGGTCCACACTGTTCGTATCGTTAAAGTTAAGACCATTAGAGGCCGAGACCGAGTAAGTGTCATCAACAGCCACATCACACCCAGTACCTTCTGCCGTTATGGTCCACCCAGTTGGATCATTCCCCACGGTCTCTCCGGTATCAAAATTATCTTCATATGTTATGGTCTTATCGAGCATCAGGTCTCCACCGGAGGAGGCGTATATGTTTGTGTTAGGATTTGCCGATGCCAGACTGCTTCCAGTAGCCGTGAAATCAGACTGAGATGTATCTGTCCTAGAGCCAGTTCCATCTATGTCCCCTCCCTTGTATATGTAGGCATTGCCATTTGAAGTTCCAGGAGCTCCAACTATAACATCATCATTGCCACTATTATCTACATTTCCAGCACTGGCCACGCTCCAGCCAAATTTACTCTGAACAGCGGCCCCGGAAACATGGAGGTACATGTGATCGATATAAACAGTATCAAGGTTGGAATCTCCAGACGTGGCATCCACCACCCCAATATATAGAGTTCCAGTATAGGCATCCAGGGTGGCGTCCGAGTATGTCTGATATACATCATCATCACTTGTCTTGGTCATATCCAGCATCTTGGTCCATGTATCTACAGCTCCTGTTCCAGCAGTGGAATAATAAAATTCGAAATTCTCACTATCCAGATCTGTCCTGTACCCATCAAGATAGAAGGTGGAATCTGTCCCAGCAGTAACGGACATGGTCCATTTATGTTCTAATCTAGTAGAAGCGATCGATACGGTGGTGTTCACACACATGAAATCGATTTCTAAAGTGTCTGCCTGACTATTGGCAGAAGTATTGTCAATAGCGCCGACATAGAACGCTCCTCCGGTGAAGCCATCTGCATCCAGATCGAAGGTGTAAGTTGTCTGGGCCTGGGCGTCGACAGAGAACATGTAAGTCCATGCGCTAGTTCCAACATCTCCAGAATTTGTTGTGGCATAATAGAACATAAATTCATCATTTGGACTGCCACCTGAATCCCAGCCAGCACGTAGTTGGAACTCATACTGATCGGCAGATGCGGGTGTTGATGTGAAGGTCCATTTATGTTCAAGGCTGTAATGTGGCACAGCTGTACTGTCCATGGTCACATTCACATCATCCAGCCATACTGCTTCACCACTTCGCATTGATGCAGCACGCCACTGGATCTGGAAAGCACTATGCAAATATTGCGAGTCGGTTATAGTCTCTTGATAATTGTACCATGTATCCTCGGTAGTTTGCAGGGTTGCCAAATCTTCTATGAGGTCCCAGGTTCCGGTATTGTCATAGTAATAGAGGGTGTAATCATTGGGATCGGCATCATCTTCGCGCCACCAAAAGTCAACATCAATGCTTGTTGCAGATGAAGTATCCATTGATGGGGATTGAAGAGTGCCAGATAAGCCAGGATTTGCACCATCGAAATCTGCAGAATATGAGCCCGTATGGAACTGATCTGTTTCTGGATTCCATACTGTTCCTGCGGCTTCAGTCCAATCGGTGGGCCAAGAGGTGCTCTCAAAGCTCTCTGTGGGAATCAGAGTAGTAGTACTGCTGCCCCCAGTGATCTGGTACTCTACAATGTCCTGGGTTGTTCCATCCTGGTCTGCCGTATCAGTGTAATCATTTACATTTGAGCCAGAATCTGATTCATTATATGTTTCTGAAGTAGCAAAATCCTCATCATAGACAGCTGCAGAACTTACCTCAGTTATGCTCTGATAGCCATCATTCTGCGTCTGAGTATTGGTGTGGGTGCCGGAGACCGTGCCAGTGTCTGCAACATCAGCCCCTGTGGTGTAATCGGTCGTCAAGAAGGCTTTTTCCGATAGTAGCTCCTTATATGGAACTGATGTGAAATACAAATGATCCACATATAGAGTGTCATTAACAGTATTGCCTTCACTACTATCAGTATCAATGACTCCCACATAGACAGTTCCTGAGAGACTGCAAAGAGTGTCATCCGTATATGATTGATATGCGTCATTTTCTGTTGTCTTGGTCACGGTCAGCATCTTGGTCCAGCCAGAGTCACCTACTGTTCCTGTGCCCGTTGTTGAATAATAGAAGTCAAAGTCATCTCCTTCTGTATTGGAAGTGTGGTTTGCCTCGAGGTAGAACGTGTTCTGAGATCTGGAGGATATGGACACATTCCATTTATGCTCCAATCGGCTTACTTTCGGAGTGTAGGTCACCACTATATCGTCCACGTATGCATCCTCATTGAGAGCGGATCTGTACAGATAGAATCGTATTGCCAGATTTGGATTGTTGTTGGCAGAAGCTGGCAGGAGGAAAGATTTGTCTGCATAAGCCAAGTCCCCTGTCAGTTCTTCAAGTATGACATAGCCGGAACCGACATCATACTCTGCTCTGAAATAATCCACTCCCGAATCCAACCCGGTTGCGGCAACGGAGTAAGATAGAGTTATGCCCTCTTTTCCAGTTGAATCTATTGTCCTGGCTATGTGATTTGTAGTAACTGAATTTCCGCTTCCCAGGTCGCAAGAATATGTGCCAGTATTGACGTTCTCAGTACTCGCAGCAGGATCCCCAGTGACAGTCCATCCACCAGTCGTCAGATCGCCGCTTTCAAATCCATCACTGAAGAATGATATGCCGCCCCCTGAACCGCCTCCCCATACTTCTTCAATCTCTTCATAACCATCATTACTGGATTGGGTACTGGTGTAGGTATTGGTCAAGGTCCCACTGACATTCCAATCTGTATCGGCAGTCTCCAATACAGGTAGACTGAACACATAGGCTCTCTCATTACCTGGTTCACCGATTATGACCTCGCTTCCTGCTGTGCCATCCGTGTTGCCAGCATCGGAAACAGAGAAGCCGAAATTACCATTGGACACTGTACCGTTCAATGATACATCTGCTGTCGCGGCTGTTGTTGGAATGCTTCCGTCTCCGTAGAAGATATAGGCCTTACCTTTGCCCGAGTTGGCATATGGAGCGCCGACAATGACATCGTCATTATTGGCATTATTGTAATCACCTGCTCCACTCACGCTCGCCCCAAAGTCATCCCCACTGGCTCCACCAGTAATAGTGACATTCGCGCTCGTAGATGCTAGGTCCCAACTGCCATCACCGGTAACCTCCTCCCAGTTGAGACCCTTTCCATAAAATATGTACGCATTGCCATTTGTCGTATCTGGCGCGCCCACTATAATATCGTCATAACCATCATTATCTACATCACCAGCATCACTCACATCCCAACCGAAATGGTCGCCCGACGCCGCGCCCGTTATGGTGACATTGGCAAATGCCGCCTGCATGTAATTGCCATTCGATGAGTTGAAACCGTAATATCCGAAGAATACGTAAGCGCGACCTTCATTGCCGCTTGCACCTGGTGCTCCAACCACCACATCGGGGTAATTGTCATTATTGACATCGCCAGCATATGACACGTTCCATCCAAATAGATCACTGGCCGCTGATCCATTACCTGATGTGACCTCACTTAACTGTAGCATATCCCCGGCCATTGGAGCTTCAGGATCAGGAGCGGAGCGAGTTACTGGTAATGTAAGGGGAGTGTCTTCCTCAATGGCTGTATCTGAATCCTCATTCCATGAGATGGTCTCGAAAGAGGCTGATATATCCTCCACAGTCTGTATATCCAGCATGACCTCCAATTGTTTGGTATCATATTGGAAATCAGGCATCTGGATGTCTGCCCAGCTCCATTCTCTCTGCGATAGGCCTGTGAACTCTCTGGTAAATGAAGATTTGATCTCACCGTATTTACCACTGAATTCTATAATGTAATCCACACCCAGCCCGGAGCGAGAATATCCCGTAGAGGTGTCATTGTCCACATCCACATAGATCGTGGAGGTGTCATAGCCATTCAATGGTGGTATGTGGTCAGGACCGATGTATTTGGTCACTTTGGTATCCTCATTATAGAGTTCTTCATCAGTTCCGCCTGCATCGTGGTCTATCTCGCCATCACCATCATCGTCATTGGATTCCGAGTCCGGGATCCCATCATTATTGAAATCATGTTCATAACCAGGTTCATACTGATCCAATATACCATCACCATCACTATCTACCTGGGCAGTGGTGGTGGATGGAGGTGGTGGCGTGGAAGAAGGTGCCCTTGCAGTGGCAGTTAGAGGTACACTAGCCCCGCCCATGATATCGCCATTTGACCTCATATAGAAGGCTAATTTTGTACCATCATTATAAGCGCCATATCTGCTGATATCTATGGAGGTGCTGGATCCTGTATCAGGCTCTCCTATTTCATCATTGGAAGCGGAGGACCAATCACTGAAACCACCGTCTATCATTACCCCGAACGGAACAACATCAATGTATCCAAGGTCATAACTGGAAGATTCGGTATTTAGAGAAGCTACTCCATCGACCACTGATATTCCAGCAGAGCTTGTTATTTCCGCGCCCAGTGTTGTTCCGGAGCTGGCAGATGCTGATATATCCACTTCCAATGTAAAGCTCTGTGTCTGTCCTGCAGGGATGGTGGTTCCCATGGCGAGGCTTAATGTTGATGATAATTGTGATGTCTCTACCACGGTGCTACCTGCGCTATTCAATACCCTGACAGAAGATATTGATGACAATGGAATCGTTCCTTTTAATGTGACCTGGACAGAATCCAGGACCGCATCTATTTCTGTTGCTGTGACATCGAAAGCGAGAAGCGATTGACCAGATCCAGAAAGGATCTCCGAGCACGAACTTCTCTGTTCGACAGTGAGTATGGCTAAAGAATTACTGACCAGATGATCTGAATGATCATGGTATCCGTCATATGATTGTGAATGTACGGCGATCGTCACAGGGCCAGGATCCACCATGTCCAAAGCAGACCAAGCCACTTGTGTCTCGACCGTCTGTGCTTGTGATCTGGCAACTATGCTTCCAACCGAGGTGAAGCCACGCCAATCATCATTGTCACTTCCTCCGAAAGAATTGAGCTGGGAGCTGATCACGTTTCCGTTCCAACCCTTTATCTCTATCATGAAATTAGCGCCCATCTCTTCAAATTTGTAGCCTGTTGTGGGATCTTGGTCCGTGTCAATGAACAAGTGGAAAATATCAACAAGACCAGCATCGTTAATGGGCTCGCCTGCCATAATCTGGCCACCATCCACCACGTCGATGTAGAATGATAGGTATTTGTCATCATTGTTCTCCGCGGCCACACCGACAATATCTATATTGGGATTGAAATCCACACCTTCTGATGATGATGTGGTCTCACCGACACCTTCCCAGTCGGAGAAATCTCCATCGATCACTATGCTATCATTTTCGACTGCTGGTGGGGAGAAAGACACCATGGGTACGAGCAGAAGGAGAACGGCCACCAAAGGAATGATGTATAGTTTCCATTTATTGCGACGGGCTTCTCTATTGAATCTAGCTCCTCCAAGACCATTGGTCATACCGGTCCCATTTGTCAAACCATTAGTCATGCCACTTCTTAATGCCCTCAGACCATTGGTAAGGCCATTTGTAACACCATTCGTAAGACCATTGGTAAGGCCATTTGTAACACCATTCGTGAGGCCGTTGGTCAGACCATTCGTCATGCCGTTTGTACGACCGAGACCATTTGTCAAACCATTAGTCATGCCGTTTGTACGACCGAGACCATTTGTCAAGCCATTAGTCATGCCGTTTGTACGACCGAGACCATTTGTCAAGCCATTAGTCATGCCGTTTGTGCGACCGAGACCATTTGTCAAGCCATTGGTCATGCCGTTTGTACGACCGAGGCCATTTGTCAAGCCATTAGTCATACCGTTTGTACGACCGAGGCCATTTGTCAAACCATTGGTCATACCATTGGTTCTTCCCTGGCCCTTACTGCTAGCTTTGGCCAGGCCATTCGTCATGCCTTTACGAAGGCCATTCGTCATACCCCTGTCCTTCGCTACTGGCGACTTGGATTGAAGTGGCTTGGTGACAGATTCTATCATTCTCGCTTCATCATCTGAAACAGGCTCGGGTGCGTGAGGCGTGGCCTCCGCGCCTTCTGAGAATAAATGGGCCAGTTCATCGATCGCCGATTCCTCTTCTTCTGAAATGTCAGGAACAGGGGCCTTGAAAACCTCTGGTTCAGAATCCAGAGGTTTAACAGTTGATTCGATCAGATCGATCTCATCATCATCGAGATCCAGAGAACTCAGATCTTCAGAAAGATCAAGGTCTAATGAATCTAATTTACTCGTTATGCTATCCAAGATCTCTGATTCTTCCTCAGAGACCTCTGTTATATTTCCTGGCAGGTCCTCATCTTTGTCATCCAGCTCAAGAATGTCATTTTGGATCTGTCTCTGCTCTGCCAGCCAGACCTCCTTGTCCACCTCGGAATCATCCTCCACGGATTCCAATTCAAGGAGTAGATCTTCCATATCATCATCTGTTTCGGTGATGGTGGTCGTCACACCAAGCTCCATGGCTCTTTTATAACAAGATGCGGCCTTCTTATGTTCGCCCATCTTGGTGAAGACCTCGGCCTTCATGTTCCAAACACCAGGATAATTAGCATCGATCTTGGTGATCTCGTTCAGAGCCTGAAGAGCCTCGTCATTCTTATCCATCTTTGACAATACCTCGCCTTTCAGGAACCATTGTTCTATGTCTGAAGGATCTGAACTTATAACAGCCTCTATATCGGCCAACTGTGAAGCCAGATCAGAATCAACATCATCTTCTGCTTCATCTTTGAACTTCATTCCACATTGATAACAGACATTATCTCCCACTTCCAATATCGTAGCACAAAGAGGACACGCGAATTCCTCGACTGTTTCTTCAATGTTCAATTCATCTATGACTGGTTGTCCTATCCCCTCGGATTTCTCATCCAGTGTGACGATTATCTTGATCTTCTGAGCGGACTTAAGACCTATGCCTTCTACCGAGGACAGCTCATCCACACTTGCCTCTCTCAGGTCGTCCACTGACCTGAATCCCGCATTGTATAGCGCTTTTCCCTTTAGAGATCCCAAACCAGGCACTGAGGTCAATAATTGAATGGCCTTTGTCTGTCGCTGTCTATGCGGATCAGCCATTTCCTCGGATACCATTTGCTCCAATATTTGATCCACACTTTCTCTCGATGACAGTGTATGACTGAGTGGATGGGCTTGACTGGATGAGGTATCTTTGAGGTTTTTAAGAAGTAGATCACTGGAACCATTGTAATTTCCAATTCCAGCTTGGGCTCGAGCCATGTTCAAAGTAAGTCCCGGAGTATTTGGAGCCAAAGCATTGACCTTGTCAAAACATTTGAGTGCTTCTTGATCTTTACCAAATGATAAAAGGGTCTCTCCATGAGCCATCCATAGTCTTGGATTATTAGGATTGGCATTGAGCAATCGCTTTTGTCTTTCCAGAAGTGATTCACTAACCTTGACAGGCTTGGTATCTGAGGCTTTTCCCCATTTGGCGATAAAATCCTCAGTGAATCGCTTTTTCTCTGGTGCCATGGTCTCCCTGAATCCCTTGCATAGGTGATCGTGGAAATGTGACGCCTGTTTATTTATCGGTCTATTAGGCGTGCGCAATATTGTTTAATTTACCATATACATTAAAACATAATGCATGGGGATATAATAAGGTTCTATGCAATATATTACATCGACTATTTTAATTGTTAATATTTATATAACAAAAAAGTTTTAACAATACTTAGGCCAATGCTCTCTCGATCGGATAATAGGGGATCTCCAAACGTTCAAGGTTATTGCCTATGTTTATCGTGATGACAAGGCCCCTTCCCTTTATTTCCTTTATTTCAGGATTGAGGAATTCGGCCTTCATTCTCTTAATAAGACTTGCCCTGAAGGTCTTCAGGCTTGATCTTTCTATCCTTGCCAAGTCCTTGATCTTACTTGTCGGGTAATATCTCAGGTGCCTGCCATCCTTCAATACAGATATCAAGCCAGAACCTTCCAATCTATCGAACATAGATCGGGAATGATTCTTATCTTCCAGGGCCATCTTCAATGCCCCTGTGCTTGAGCCGGGTTCCTTCACTATCTGCTTGAAAACAATATTATGAGAAGGGTCGTTCAAAAGACTGAGAGCTCTTTTGGAATCGTCCTCTTTCAGCATACCTGTTGGGAAATACACCATCCTGTTGAAATAAGATTTACTCTGCACATAATCTCTATCCTCAAGAGCATCCAGATGCCAGATGACAGTTGGTCGAGAAAGGGCAAGTTCTGAAGATATACGAGAAACAGTGATGCATGGTGTTAGACATAGAAGCTGGAATATATTTTTCCTATTATGGTTCGAGATCACACTGGCTTTCCTTCGAGAGCTTGTGGTCTCTTCTTTATCAGGGAGCTTGTCCTCGACAACCCTTTTCAATGCATCTCCTATCTTTTCCATTGGAGACCGCCTAGCCCTCATCGATCAGCTCATATTCTGAAAGAATTTGAGTCAATATATACTCTGGATCCAGATGGCCAATATCCTCTTCTGATAATTTATTGATGGTCCTGATAAGGCTCTGCTTGACCTTGGGTGTCAGCTTCGCCTTCTTATCTGCGGGCAATTGCTCAAATATGCCATTCAGCAATGAGGTCATGTCCACAATGTTCTTTGGAACTTGATTGGCAAGTTTGGCTCTTTGAGTGATTATGCCACTTCCTCTAACGATCGTGTACGGATGCCAAAATTTGCTGTGCCTGCTACTCCGGCACTTGATGATCTTCATTTCTCTTCTTTCAGGGCTATCGTGACTTCTGTATCTGAGGTGAATGACATTATCAGCCAGGTACATCGGAATTACCAACTCCGGTCCTGATAGATCACCAACAACACCATGTTCCTCCAGGGTGCACACCACCGTTCCTATGTTCCTCGTCCCCCTGAGAAGTGATGAAACTAAGTCTCTTTGCTCGTACTTATCCTCGGTGGACCAGAGCACGGGTGTAAGGGGATCGATGACTATCCTGGCATTATATCCTTGCCATTCATCAACAAAGCCCGCCAATTCTGTTTTGATAAAATCCGAGAACTCGCGGCCACCGGCATCGACGAAGATCAGCATCCCTTTATCAATATAATCCTCAACATCTTCCCAACCCATTTCTATCACGCCCTTGATGATCTGCTTCGGGCTCTCATCAAGAGTTATGAATATGGCATCTTCTCCCAATTCCAGACCTCGCTTCAGGAAATAAGTTGCAAAAGTGGTCTTGCCAGCACCGGAAGTTCCGATAACCGCAGTTATCGTATTCTCATTAATGCCTCCGTCCATCAGACCGTTCAGTCCATAGACACCACTCTTGATCTTTTTCAAAGGTATGTGGCTCACCATCCAAGGGAATCCAATTTCTTTTCTTTCTTCGTGGCCTTCTTGAATTCCTTGTAGTGTTCCTTGCAGATCTTCACCTTGCTACCACTGCCAGTCAGGCTGTGATTAAGTTCTTTATCCACCTTCTTCCTTGATAAGGACCGGGTTGATTCATTATCGCAGTTGGAGACCTCGCATATGATGATCTCATCTGACTTTCTTTCTCTGGCCATTGTATTCTTTAATCATGTATGGATATTAAAAGGTATCGAAGATAATGCCAAAGTTTGAACCTCCCCGCCCATCGTTGAACTCCTGACGAGGTTTCCGAATAGGGAGCACTCTGTGTTTGTCACTTGCTGGGTCATCGAATATAATACCCCGCCCTGCTGAATATTTTGCGATTGTTCCAGACGGGGCATGCTTGAATGCAAATGCCTTGCAGGGATTCAGCAGGATTTTATCCTCACCCAGCTTCACAAGCTATTCTCCCAACAAAGGTGGGTCTTATTGTTTTCTCAGTGTGGAGGGGGCCTAGAAGGAGGGCACAATAGTAAAGAGAATATCTACCTCTGGCCTTCATCATCTGGCATCGTCCATTATCTCTCTCAAAAATATATCGGCCGCTTCCATCGCATTCTCTTTATTGGCCGGATAAGCTCCTGTCTTCAGGGAACAATCTATGATGTTCCTATCATCCGCAAGCACGATCTGGCCTTCATAAGCCATATCCTTACTCAGTCTGATATGGAGATTGCAATTATCGTCCATCCTGTCATCCATCTTTTCGAGCATTTCCTCTATTATTCCAGTGCCCTTCAGCTTCTTGAGGAAGGCCTTGATGTCCCGATTCCTTGAGATCGTGGCCTCCATGATGGTGATGGAATTGCCAAAATGGCCTTCTGTCCTTATTTCGGATTTCTCGGCATCGGCTACGATGAAGGTCAGTGCTTTCCTGACCTTGTCCTCGGATTCCGTTGCCTGGATGAATGTTCTGAAATGCACTCTTAGGAACGCCATTGACCCATAATGATACATGATGTATCTAAAAGTTAGCACTAATTATCACTTAATTATAAAAAGCAGTTATTGTATCCCCATGCGGGTGAGGCAAAATGATCGAAATAAGATTTCATGGTCGGGGAGGCCAGGGAGCAGTTATTGCATCCAATATTCTTGCTGAAGCAGCATTCCTTGAAGGTAAGTCAGTTTCAGCTTTCCCATACTTCGGTGTGGAAAGAAGAGGAGCCCCGGTCACCGCGTACACGAGAATAGACGATAAAGAGATCAGAGTGAAGTCCGGTATCTATGAGCCAGACTATGTCATAGTGATGGATCAATCGCTTATCAAAGCAGTTGATGTTGTTGCTGGGCTCAAACCTGGTGGAAAGGTAATAATCAATACCACCAAGAGTCCTGGTGATTTTGATCTTGGAGAAGCTGAGGTTCATACTGTGGATGCCACTGGCATCGCAATAGACAATCGACTTGGAAGCAAGGCAGCTCCTATTGTGAACAGTGCTATTCTTGGTGGTTTTATTAAGATATCTGGCGTGGTGGAACTTGATTCACTCCTGAAAGGTGTGAGGTCTCTTGCTCCTGTGAAGAAGGAAGAGAATGCGACCGCGGCCGATCAGGCTTACTCAAAGGTGGTGAGTTAATGGGTATGGAAAAATACAAGGGATACAAAGACCTGCCAATAATGCCAATAACCGACACCCCATCGACTGTCAACCAGACAGGGTTCTGGAAGACCTTCAAGCCTATTTTCGAGAAGGACAAATGCATAAAATGTAACATATGCTGGAAGTTCTGCCCCGAGCCCGCGATAACACTGGATGAAGAAGGATATCCAGTGATCGCATTGTTCCACTGCAAGGGATGTGGAATATGCGCGAATGAATGTCCAAAGGACGCGATAAAGATGGTAATGGAGGAGTGATCATGGTTAAAGCAGTTATTAGTGGAAATTCAGCATCGGCCTACGGTGCGAAGATTGCAAAAGCAGAAGTTATCGCGGCCTATCCAATTACACCTCAGACCTCCATAATCGAGAAGATAGCCAGCTTTGTGGCCAATGGCGAGTTCAAGACCGAATTCGTCAAAGTTGAAAGTGAGCACAGCGCGATGGCCGCGTGTGTGGCAGCCTCCCTTACTGGAGCAAGGACCTACACGGCCAGTTCCTCACATGGTTTACTTCTCATGCACGAGATGCTGATATGGGCGTCTGGCGCGAGAACGCCTATCGTGATGTCCAATGTCAATAGAGCGAATGGCCCACCTTGGAGCGTGTGGGCGGATCAGCATGATACGATGGCCCAGAGAGATACTGGGTGGATGCAAATATATTGTGAAAGCAATCAGGAAGTGCTTGATTCTATATTGATGTCTTATAAGATCGGAGAATCACCCGATATCATGATACCATCCATGATAATCGAGGATGCTTTCATTCTTTCACATACCGTGGAGCCAGTTGATATTCCGGATCAGGATGCGGTGGATGATTTCCTGCCTCCTTTTGCCCCGGAAAAGAAATTGGATCCAGATGACCCACATGGCTTTGGAAGCCTCGTGATGCCTGAATGGTATATGGAATTCAGATATAAAATTGCAGAATCCATGGATCTGGCCCGTGACAGGATCAGGGAAGTGGAGAAGGACTTCGAGAAGAGGTTCGGAAGATCATACGGTGGTCTGATGGACTTCTACGAGGTGGAAGACGCGGACGCCGTCCTGATGATAGGTGGAAGTGTGGCCAGTACGGCCAAGGAAGTCATTGACAAGATGCGCAAAGAAGGTAAAAAAGTAGGATTGGCGCGTGTCAGATACTTCAGGCCCTTCCCTGTTGACGAGGTCAGATGGCTGGCCAAGAAGGTCAATAAGATAGGGGTCGTCGACCGCAGTTACTGCTTCGGCCATGGTGGACCGATAGCGGCTGAAGTTTATGGCGCGCTCTTACCCACTGGCGACAGACCGATAGTTAAGAATTTCATAGCCGGCCTTGGTGGAAAGGACATAACTCCAGAAGTCCTGGAGAGGCTCTTCAACAAGATGCTGGTGACCAATGAGAGCGGAACGGAGAAAGAGATCGAATGGGTGGATGTCAAAGGACATAGCTTGGGGGTTGAGTGATATGGCGAAGTTAACTATTCCAGAAGAAGAACTGATGTACCCTGGACATGTAGGATGTCTGGGCTGCGGAGCGACACTGGCCATGAGATACATGCTCAAGGCTCTGGGACAAAGAACGATCATCAGTGTGCCCGCATGTTGCTGGGCCGTCATGCCAGGTGTGTTCCCGCTCACCTGTCTGAAGATCCCCATGCTGTACACGGCTTTTGAGACCACTGGAGCCTCGATATCTGGTATCAGGGCTGCATTGGATGCGAAGGGCATCGACGATATCACTGTGGTAGGCTGGGCCGGTGATGGTGGAACCGCGGATATCGGTATCCAGGCATTGTCCGGAGCTGTGGAAAGAGGTACGGATGTGATGTACGTGATGTATGATAATGAAGCATACATGAACACGGGCGTGCAGAGAAGCTCCGCCACACCAACTGGAGCATGGACGACCACCACGCCAGTCGGTTCAACAAAGGACTGGAAGAAGATGCCGAAGAAGGACATGGTGGAGATCATGGTCGCACACAAGATACCATACACCGCGACAATGAGCATCGCATATCCTGAGGACATGATCAAGAAACTTCAGAAGGCTCAGAAGATCAAGGGTCCGAAATTCATCCACATCTACGCACCTTGCCCAACAGGATGGCGCATGGCCCCCGATAAAACTGTAGAGATCGCGAAGATGGCCACAGCTTGTGGCGTATTCCCACTTTATGAAGTTGAGAATGGTGTTTACACAATAACCCGAAAGCCAGAATTAAAACCTGTAATGCCATATCTAGCATTACAGGGCAGGTTCCGACATCTTCCCCAGGAAGAGCTGGATGGCATTCAGAATGAGATTGATAAGAAGTGGAATAGACTTCTTAAATTAGAAGAATTTACTAAGGAACTAGACGAAATGGAGGGAGATTGAATGCGAGAGCGTAGCGATTGCATTCAAAAGTTCGAGTATCTCTCGAACTTCGATTCAATAAAGGAGTGGTTTTAATATGGCAATGCACCCGGTACTTGACAAGGACGTGAACAAGAAGATATTCCTACTTGGGAATGAAGCTATCGTGAGAGGGGCACTTGAAGCTGGACTCGATGTCGCGGCCGCTTATCCAGGAACTCCATCATCAGAGATCGGCAATACATTTGACAAGATGGGCGATGACGCGGGAGTGTACTTCGAATACTCCACCAATGAGAAGGTGGCCATGGAAGTGGCTGCCGCTGGAAGCGCATGTAATCTTAGAGCCATGACCTTCATGAAGCATGTGGGACTCAATGTCGCCGCAGACGCGTACATGACCATCGCGTACACAGGTGTCAGAGGTGGTATGTTGATGGTGTGCGCGGATGACCCTTCATGTCATTCGAGCCAGAACGAGCAAGACAATCGTTATTATGCGAGATTGGCCAATATCCCGATGCTCGAGCCTTCATCATGCTCCGAGGCAAAGGAGATGACCAGACTGGGCTTCGATCTTTCTGAAGAGATCGAACTTCCCATACTTCTAAGAACGACCACCAGGATCAATCACATGAGAGGGATCGTGAACCTCGGACCTCTTGTACCTGGAAAGGGAAAGGGTTATTTCGACAAGGATCCAGGCAGGTTCGTCACCATACCGGCTCATGCCAGGACAGGCCATATCAACCTTCTGAAAAGAATGGAGAAGGCGATGGAGATATCGGAAAACTCGCCTTTCAACAAGGTCATCGATCTCGGAGGAGACGAGATCGGCATCGTGGCCTCGGGAGCGGCTTACAATTATGTTATCGATTACATGAAAAGCAATGGGATCAAAGGCAAGGTGCTGAAGCTCGGAATGAGCCATCCAGTGCCTGAAAAGATGTGTGCGGATTTCATGGCCTCGGTCAAGATGGTCGCTGTCGCGGAAGAAGGAGAACCACTCCTGGAGAACGATCTCAGCAAGATCGCTTATCAGAGGGAGCTGAAGGTCAAGATATACGGCAAGAACACGGACCATTTCTCAAGGCGCAATGAATACAGTCCAGATACCATAAAGGCTGGGCTAGGCAAGCTCTTGAACATTCCAGTTAATGATAATAAGCTGGTCCCAAGAAAAGTGGAACTTCCAACCAGGCCACCAAGCCTGTGTCCGGGATGTCCACACAGGCATACTTACCATGCCCTGAAGAAAGCACTGGGTCAAAAGTTCAAAGAAGCAATTTATTCCACGGATATTGGATGCTACACTTTGGGTATCCAGTCGCCACTGAACAGCGCGGATTTCCTGCTATGCATGGGATCCAGCGTGGACGCGGCCGGTGGGTTTTCAAAGGCCACCGACCAACCAGCACTGGCCTTCCTCGGAGATTCAACCTTTTTCCATTCTGGAATTCATGGATTGATCAATGCAGTATGGAATGAACACAAGTTCGTTTATACAATTCTGGACAATCGAACAACAGCGATGACCGGCCACCAGCCAAACCCAGGTATGGGAAGGCGTGGAGGCGGTGCACCAAGCAAGGGCTCGGACATTGAGAGCATTGTCCGAGGTTGCGGTGTGGAGTTCGTTAGGGTTGTGGACCCTAATGACATCAAAGCCACTACACAGGTTTACAAAGAAGCACTGGCATATGATGGATTGGCAGTCGTTATCACTAAAAGGGCATGCGCTTTGCTTGAAGTGCGTGAGTGGAAAAAAGAAGGTTCTTTCACACCATACCAGGTGGATCAAGAGAAGTGTAAGAAGTGCAAGGTGTGCATCAATACATTCGCATGCCCGGCCATCGAGCTGGATAATGAAGGTGTTGTATCCATCAATGAGGAATACTGCAATGGATGCAGTGTGTGTGTACAGGTATGTCCCTTTGGAGCCATTGGCCCAGTTAATGATACAGGGGTGAAACAATGAGTCAACTAAGAATCGTCATAGTCGGCGTCGGAGGACAAGGAGTGCTTTCAGCCGCCAAGAACATAGGAGGAGCCGCGCTGGAAGCCGGACATGGCGTAGTCATGTCCGAGGTTCACGGAATGGCCCAGAGGGGCGGCGTGGTCGTCTGCAATATCTGCATCGGGGATCTGGACAGCTCGTTGATCGGCAATGGAGAGGCTGATGTGATACTGTCATTCGAGCCTATCGAGGCCTACAGAGCGCTTAATCTGGCTAATAAAGATACTATCATAATCACCAACACAGCTCCCGTGATACCAGTCACAGCATCCATCGGCGAGATGAAATATCCCGATCTGGATGATATCTTCTCAGCAATTGGCGAGGTCAATTCCAACTTGATAAAAGTGGCTGCCACGGAACTGGCTAAAGAAGCAGGAACCGCTTTGGCCGCCAATACCGTCATGCTCGGAGCTCTAGCCGCGACAGGAAAGATGCCTGTAAGCGCGGATGATCTGAAGAAGTACATGTTGTCCAAGGTACCACCGAAGACCGTGGAAATGAATGGCAAGGCCTTTGACATGGGTGTAAATGCCTGCAATACGGGCAAGTGCTGATTCGATATACTGGCAGTACTGAGATAACTGTATCAGAGATGGTATATGAAATAATGGAATCGAGGAAAAAGTAAAGCTCGCTTTACTTTTTCCTATTATCTTCCACCCTCTTTGCCTTGATCGTGGTCTGTTCGATCGAACCAGGATCCAGAACATTCACTGTTGGACCGAGAGTTATGACCGCTTTTATTCCGATAGCCAGAGTCTTGGCCAATGTCTCCTTCTCGGCTTCAGATATGATCTTTTTAGTTTCCACATCCACCTTCATCTGATCCATGATACCTTCTGTGTAAAGCGTGATCTTGTAATTGGTCCCCACAGCGTCATTGCCCATGAGCACGTGCTCGATCTGGCTTGGGTAGATATTGGTTCCACGGATGATTATCATGTCATCGCTTCTTCCCTTGATCGGTGCGTGTTTCACATGCGTACGCCCGCACTCGCATCCACCATCATAGATGAATGACAGATCTCGAGTCCTGTATCTGAGGATCGGCATGCCTTCTTTGGTTATTGTGGAAATGACCATCTCGCCCTCTTCCTCAACACCCACTGGCTCACCGGTCTTCGGGTCTATTATCTCGAGCAGGAAATGATCCTCCCAAAGATGCAATCCATCATGCTGATCGCAGTCCGTTGAAACTCCCGGACCGCACATTTCCGTCAATCCGTAAATATCATGGACGTCCATGTTCCACGTGTCGCATAATTTCTTCTTCAGGCCAGATGAGAACATCTCGGCTCCGAAAAGACCATTTCGGACTTTCAAGTCTTTATCTGGCTCCAGGCCCATTGAAAGTGCCTTCTGGCCCAGGTAAGCCGCGTATGAAGCCACACCTGAAACAAAAGTGACGCCGTAATCTTTCATCAATTGCAACTGGCGCTCGGTCTGGCCACCACCCGAAGGAACAACAAGCGCTCCCACTTTCATGCCCCCGTAATGGAAGCCGAAAGCTCCTGTGAAAAGACCATATGGGATCGGGTTCTGGAAGACGTCTTTCGATGTCAATCCACTCATGGATAAACATCGAGCCATAACCTCCGACCACACATCCAGATCATGTTGTGTGTAGCAAACCGTGATCGGATTGCCAGTGGTTCCGCTGGACGCGTGCAATTCGATAGTGTTCTCCAGATCAGTTGCCATCAGACCGAAAGGATAATTGTCCCTCAGATCGTTCTTGACAGTGAAGGGGATCTTCTGAATATCATCCAGTGTCTTGATATCCGATGGTTTGACACCCACCTTGTCAAGGCCGTTCCTGTAGAATGGGACATTGTCATAAGCGTGCTTGACAACTCCTCTTAGATTCTCTAGTTGAAGACTTTTCAACTCCGGTCTCGGCATTGTTTCCAGTTTCTTATTGAATATGAAATCCGACATCTAATTCCTCCATCACATTTCGGAATTTTGAATGCAATCACTTCGTTCTCGCATTCAATTTCCACTTCCTCACGCATATGATATGAGCTATCATAAGCTCAACATCAAATCTAAGCTAAATTTATCTGGCACTTATTCGACCATGGCCGATAAAGTGCCAGGCACCGAGCTAGTCGCCCGCACCACGCACTGGTTAGTCATTGACCTTCTCGGTTCCGCAACCCTGAGAGCGTCGGTAATATGTGGTAAGGCTGCTCCCGTCAGGGCCTGACCCGGTCTCCACAATCAAGGAAATAATACCGCCCTCCGGCTGCATTATTTTCCACTTCCAACCCCAAAGGACAGAACCTCATGGTCGGACAATGGTCCAACACGGGGCCGGTTACGCCGTACTCGGCCGTCACCCCTGCTAAAGACGATTTCAGTGTATAAGGGGACGCCTACCCCCCCGGTTAGCCTAGCATTTGAGGTTAATGAGGAGGCATATATAAAACTTAGCGGTGTAGAATCAAGGCAATGTCACAGTAAGGGTGGGTCTCAGTGTATTCTCAGCGAGGTGGGGGCGGAGCCAGGTGGGGGCAATGTGTTAACAAAGCAATTATATTCAAACATGCCCCGTCTGGACAATTCAAAGAATATTCAGCAGGGCGGGGTACTCTCAGTGATGTGCTAGCGAGTGACAGTCACAGAGTGCTCTAATATTCGAAGCCCCGTCAGGAGCTCAGCGATGGGCGGGGAGGTCATCCTTTCTAAAACCCCAAACACGATGGGCGAGGAGCCGGGTGGGCGCGATACAAGATACCAGCACTACCGCCAAACAACATCAACGTCATCTGTCCGGTATCTCTGATCCACCTTTGTCTCGCTGATGTCATGCGCAACTCCTGCTTTATTCATCAACAGGCCGTTCCAGGCTATCATGGCCCCATTGTCCGAGCATAGAGGGCCAGGAGGAACGAACATCCTGGCATCTCTCTCACTGGCCATTATCGTGACCATTTCCTGCAATCGCTTATTCTGGGCCACACCTCCACCCAGAAGTACTTCCGATGTGCCGAGATGTGCCATCGCCCTCTCGGTGACCTCGACCAGCATGGCGAAAGTCGTTTCTTGAAGACTATGTGAGATGTCTTCAATTTTGTGTTTTTCCTTCTTGGCCAGTGCGGCTGTCAGGATGCCGGAAAAAGCAATGTCCATACCCTTGACCGAATAGGGTAGGTCAAGGTATTGGTCTCCATCCCTGGCCATCTTCTCAATGGTCGGGCCTGCTGGGAATGGCATGTCCATCTCTCGCCCGAATTTATCCAACATGTTACCGATGCCAATGTCCAGTGTTTCTCCAAAAACACGGTATTTTCCATTGGCAAAAGCGATCACCTGGGTATTGCCTCCGGACACGTACAGAAGAACTGGATCCTGGCAATCGAACATTCCACGACCTATTTCCAGGTGCGCGACGCAATGATTCACGCCCACTATTGGTTTTTTCAGGGTGAGGGATAATGCTCGTGCCATCGTGGCCCCGGTACGGAGACACGGGCCCAATCCAGGTCCCTGGGCGAAGGCCACTACATCGATCTCCTGCTTGGATATACCAGCTTTCTCCATGGCCAGCTTCAATACAGCTGGGCCTTTGTCCGCGTGGTGGTTGGCCGCTTCTCTTGGATGGATACCGCCCTGCTTCGGGCTGTACATGATGGTCTCATTGGCGAGTATTCGGCATTGTTCATCCACAATACCAACCCCGAAGCTGTGGGCTGTGGATTCAATTCCCAAGCATATCATTGGACTTGGATAACTCTAGTCGGTTAAAAAACTTCTTGATAGGATCTCTTGATAGTATCCGATGATAATCATTTACCAATCTTCGCTATGTCCAGCATCGCGTTCTGACAGAATGCTTATTTTCCAATATTCGCGATATCCAGCATTCTGTTCTTTATATTGATCGCACCCTCAGTGGTGATATCATTGTGAACGAGGATCGGCATGTCCTTCTCTATAAGCTCGTAATAAGCTCCATGAGCCATTCCATCCACCGTGGTCATATCCATTATCTGGACATCCAGACCATCGGGTATCTTTCCCTTCAGATAGTCGCATTTCTGGCAACCTGGTTTCGTAAATAAAATTACATCCTCTGTCAAGTGCATCCCTCTTCAGAAAGGGTATATTGAAAAGGGTTAAAAAGCTTTGGTTTTCCTTTCATTTTTCTTTCGTTTTTATGAGATTGTATCACGTATTTGAAGGTACCAGAAATATGTCCGTCTCATCATCCATCATGATCTGCCAACTTCCAGTTCCCGAATAGTACTGGAAGGTGCCAGTGACTTCTATCTTCGAACCTGTGTCGTGATCGCCTATCATGTCATTGTCAAAGACCACACAGGCCAGTCGATATGTTGTGTCATCATAGACATCTTGAAGTTCAAATCCCATGCCTTTCGTGCCATTGGCATCGGATATGATATACGGGTCTTCCATGGTTCCATTTGTATGGATCAGCATGCCATCGAATATATCAGGAGAACGAAGTAATTGGGAGATGGGTATCGTGGTCTCTCCAGCAGCCTCGATGCTGAGAATATCATCGGATGAAGATACCACTAATTCGAAGACATCTTGATAGGTTTCTATGATCCCGGTGAACTGGAATACAGCTCCTGGAGTTGGCCCAGGTTCGTCATCCACATAGGCATTATATGCATCAGATTGGACATAAACGACAATGCTGGCATTGGTCTCAGGATCCACGAGTTCGCATGACATGGAGCCGTCCTCCATCATGATCACGCTTTTTACAGTGCCGATGACCTTTGCGAGATAGCCCACGTCCTCATGCCCGATGTCCACGATGTTCATATCCTGAGGTTCGATGGTCGCTGTATAAAAATAGAGGCCGATTACCCCGGTGACAGATATAGCAATGGCGAATGCCAATAGCTTTCTATTATCCAGCATGGTATCAACCCAATCCGCGAGATTTCAACAGACTTCGGACCTTATCGGCCAGCACGGTGGATGGAATATCGGGAAGTGATATCAGGGTCGTCTTTCCAACATGACCCTTACCGGATATCCTGAGGCTCAATAGTCCATGACCATCCAGCTCCTTTAGATATTCCCAGAACCGGGTATGCGCCCGGGGAGTTTGCTCGAACTCCTCGGAGGCTATTGCATATGCTTTCTCGGCCTCACTGGTCGTGATATAAGCCTTGGACCTTATGGCCATCGAAATGCCCAGCAATGCCAGTAATTTATGATCGGACAATGGGGTCATGATGGATTCGGTTATCACGGAGTGTGTCATGGCCTTTGCAGATCTTATGTGATCTGGGGCGATCATTTCAGAATTTTCCTCACTGGCCATCATACCGGAATTCTCTAAAAGTTCTATTCCAAATCGAGCATCACCCCATTCGGAAGAAATGTCCGCGATAAGCTCCACGGTCTCGTCCTCGATGGTTCCCGGATACAGGGCCAGTTCCACCCTGTCCCTGAGGATGTCCCATAATTGTTGCTTATCATAATTTTCGAATTGAATTGTATTGGTTCGCTTGAAAGTCGATAGTGTGGCCGGGTCAAGGAATTCGTAGATCGGTCTCTGAGATATCAGAAGAAGTGATAATCGATGCTCCCCACCCATATTCTCCTCGTCGAACCTGGATAATGCATATAGAAGATCGGTGCCCGATCTCTTTATCAAGACATTGATCTCATCGAGAACGACGATGAGATTTACATTCTTCTTATCAATATGCTTTCTCAATATCTCCAGCATCTCCGTGGTGGAGAAGCCCCGATCCGGAAAGCCCTTGTCGAAATGATCGATAATCTTCAGAAGCACGCTGGCTGCCGTATTCCTCGCACGGCAGTTGACCACCACGAATTCCAGGCCCTTGTTCTTCTCATTGGCCCATTCCTTGAAATCGATGCAGAAACGTTTGGACAGAACGGACTTGCCAGTGCCCACATTACCTGTGAGAAAAGCACGCTGGCTCATATTCCCCTCTACTGTTTGTCGGAATATGGAGAACAGACGTTGCATCTCCTTGTCCCTGTGCACCAGTGACTGCGGTACGAATTCAAAGGATAGCTTGGCTGGATCCTTGATTATCTTCTGCTGATACTCGTCAAAGGGAGGCATCTCACTCAACAATATGATGCTTATATAAAGAATATTTCTTAATTAATAAATAAATGAAAGGCTTAGATCCTATAATTTAATGCGAGATATTTATCGATCATAGATATGATAAATAATTGATAGCTCAATCATTAATGTTGAGGGCTATCAATGTCTCGGTTGATTTGATCCCCTCAACAGCCCTCACATCATTCACCACTTGTGAGAGCATGGTGGCAACATTGTCGCCATTGATAGTCACAATAATATCATAAGTTCCAGTGACAACATCGACATGACCAATTCCTTTCAAGGTCTTGACTATATCGACCACCTCCTCCAAATGGCCAGTTCCCACTTTAATTAGAACATATATTGTTTCCATTATCTCACTCTCTGATAGTTTATGGAGATAATCATTCCATGGAGATCGCGGTGCTTGGGCACTCGTCAACGCAGATCCCGCAATCGATGCATGAATCGGCATCCACTTTTGCGACATCGTTCATGGAGATGGCCCCTTCTGGGCAAGCATCGACACAGATCCCGCAAGCGGTGCAATCTTCTGATTTTACAACAGCTGGCATATTCATCCTCCTATACTTATTGAACCCTGATGTGATAAGGGGTTTAAATCCCTTTTGTTTGTATGTAAAGGGATCGCAGAAGGTTTTTTATAATGTAAATCAAATATCTTACATGAAGCGAATTCGATGTTCGTTTCGGAGGAGTAGACGTGGGCACAATAGATAAGTATAGCTTAGACAGGATGAAAGGAGCGAGGATCGAGATCTCTTTTGACTGTCCGCAATGCAAGAAACAGAGAATAAATATGGTTGCGGATGGTGATCTGGACTTCTGGGATGGAGTTAAGTGTCATAAATGTGGCGCTAAGATAATCCTAGACAGCTTCAGCCTTGCTGTGATCAAGGAGAATGGCAAACCGGTGGCCAGTAAATCGGATGATGCCATGGCGATGACCTGAATCTTGTTTCGAGCTGCATAGTGATCGATACGATAGTGTGAGGCATGGCCATCTGTTTTTATTGAGGACACAAAGTCTATCCGATAATCATAAGTCAACGTAATCGATACCATCGGCCATGAAGCTCTTGGTCGAATTATCTGGAGAACAGCCAGCCATGGCTTTGTCCGAGGCAATGGGCGCTTGTCATGTGACATCACCCGTAGAGGATGTGCTGGGTGATGAACGAGCCGCGCTGGTCGACCAGGACATTGGAATGGCGGTCATAGACACGACCACCAGCTCTGATGATCTTGCTTCTCGTCTGGCATTGTGCTGGAACATATCCGAGTATCTTTTCTCCTTCATGGATATGGACATTGACGAACTCTTCGGAGCATTGGATCTTGACGGGAGATCATTCGCCATAAGGGTGAAAAGGACACACGATCTGTGGATACCGGAGGACAGCCAGCATCTCATTGACAGGATAGGCCAAGTGCTTGGAAGAACTGGCCGTGTTGACCTCAAGGACCCGGATATCACGCTCAGGATCATCATGGGCAAGAGACTTCACGCGGGTTGGTTGCTTCATGAAATTGATCGCAAGAGCTTCGAGGACAGGAAGCCCAAGAATAGGCCTTTCTCACACCCGATAAGCCTTCATCCGAGGTATGCGAGAGCATTGGTGAACCTGGCGCGTGTACGGGCTGGCGACAGGTTACTGGATCCCTTTTGTGGAACTGGCGGCATACTGATCGAGGGAGGACTGGTCGGTGCTGACATCATTGGTTCCGACATAGACCCAAGAATGATCGAGGGGTGCGAGATGAACCTCGAGCATTATCTGGGCAAGGACTCTGGATCACAACTTCACGAACTGGATGTGGCAGATATAGAAAAGTTTGGAAAGGTGGATGCGATCGTTACCGATCCACCATATGGGCGATCTGCCAGTACTGCGAAGGAAGACGTGGAAGAGCTTTACATAAGGGCCTTTGGGTCTTTTGTAAAAATATTGAAATCAGGAGGAAGGTTAGCTATCGTGTTCCCTGACATGGAATTTGTGAAGTTGGCGGAAGAATATGTGAACCTTCTGGAGGTGCATGAGCTCTTCGTCCACCGCAGCCTGACAAGACATTTCTGTGTTTTTGAAAAGATATGATGAAGATTCCCAGATTTTAAAACATGGCGACACTAGTTTCTTAATTCGAGGAATACCGTGAGCTCTTTCATGAACTCGTTCTCAAGGCCAGGTGCATTCTCCCTAGCATAGACACGGATGGTCACATTTCCGACCACATTCGGAGGTATGGTCATTCGTAATGTGATATTGACAGTATCCTGTAGATCCGGCTCGATATAGAACTCCGAATTAGCAGCTGGAGTATCATCTTCAAGCCACAAAGTTGCATTGGCCAGACTATAGTTCGTACTGGTGACTCCGATGGATACATTGGATTCCACATTTCCGGCAAAGGTCAGTATTATCAGCTCGGTTTCATTGATCCAGTTAGTGGAGGAAGTGTACATGGTGATCGAATGGGAATCTGTGAGAGCATTGTCGGTCCCGACAAGATGAAGCTGTGTATCATATTGTATGGGCTCGACACTGAATGGTATCGGAACAAAACAAAGCACGAGTATGAGGGCGGCTGTAACACCTAATGCTTTTCTCTTGCCATCCAATTTTGTCACATCGTTCAATGGTGGCGGATGCCTCAGACCCATCATCATTATGAGCATGGCGAAGATGATCCAGCCAGTGTACCACATTCCCATTACCAGCATCAATCCAAAGGCCGCGTAGCTGGCATATCTTGCTTTGTCCCCCAGGACGGCTCTGGCAATATGGCCACCGTCAAGCTGGCCAGCAGGAAGAAGATTGAGGGCGGTGACGAATATTCCCACCCAACCAGCGAAGGCCAGTGGATGGAGTACTATATCTTCTGGTATGAAAAGAAGATTCCTGATCATGATAAAGAAGGTTGACTCGCCTATCATCAATGCCCCGCCACTAGTGGTGCCATAGCCAGCTGGTATCGTGATATCCGCTGATAGGATCAAACCTATTGCAGTTACTGGGATAGCCACGAGGAAACCAGCTATAGGGCCGGATATGCCGATGTCCAGCAATGCTTTTTTATTCGGTATTGGTTCCCTGATGCTGATAAAGGCTCCCATAGTACCCAATGGTGGTATGAATATCGGGGGCACTGGTATGAAAAAAGGAAGGGAAGCGGCCACACCATGTCTCTTGGCGGCCCAATAATGAGCCATTTCATGCACTCCCAGGATCAGCATCAAAGGTAGAGCAAAGAAGAAGGCCCCATTTGCAAGATTACTGAGACTGAAGATATCCATGTATGAATCGTATTCCATAGCATTGCTTGGGATCAGGAATATCCATAGAACCGCACCTGCCAAAATTGTGGTTATAATGGTCGCGATCAGCATGACGATATTGATGTTCTTTGACTTGAATTTCATGTCTGGCTGTTTAACAACATGGATTATGTATTCCCCGCCCTTGTACTTCAAGATGGGGATGAAATTCTGGGATTTCATCTCAATACGGAGGGCTTCGAATCCGCCCTCCAGCTTATCTGCCGCGATATTGCAGGAAAGGGAAATGGTATTGAACTCCACACGTACTTCGTATATTGGAAAATACTTGCCAACTATGCCCTTGACAGTTTCAAGATCATCCGAGAAGCTATCTGGCCGGGGTGGTGGAGGTATATTAGACCAACTGTCCATATACATTGATATAAAGTGGGTACTTAATAAGATTATGCAAGAATAGTCTATTCATCCTTGGCTGGCTTCTTCTTTTTGGATTCTTTTGCCAGTTCGATAGCACGCTCTCTCATCTCTTTGGCCTTTTCAGGGTCAGAACCAGGAACTGAGACCTGTGCGAAATCAGGTTTCCCGCCACCACCAGTCTTGAATTTCTGAGCAAGTGACTTGGCTATAGATCCACAATCGATCTCTCCTGATGAATCAGTTACATAAAGGACAGGTGGTCTTTCTTCAATGTTCAGGACCGCGAAGGAATCAGGATATTGAGATATCAACATTGAAGTGTTCTTTGCCATTGCGATCGAGCCAGGCACTGCAGTGGTGATGTAAAAGATACCATCCACTTCTTCTGCTTCTTCTCTGATCTTATCAACTAATTCTGTCGAATCCTTCTTCTCATCCTTCTTCCGAGCCCTGGATTTCTCCTTCCATTCCTTATGCATGGTCTCCACGGTCTCGGTGATCTTCTCATGGCTGACGCCCAATATCTCACTGGTGGTGGACACCGTGTCATGATGGGTCTTCATCCACTCGTAAAGCGGACGGCCAGCAATGAATTCCAATCTTAGAACTCCATCCTGAATTCTACGGGTTCGCAGGAGCTTGATGAGGCCTATCTCAGTTGTTCGGGAGCAGTGAATTCCACCACAGGCCTCCACGTCAACACCCCTCACATCGATTATCCTCAGCTCGCGGCCAGGCACCGCCCCGCCCTGGTACAGCCTCATACCGTACTTCTTCTCGGCATCGGTCCTGTTCATGATATACGAATCAACAGGAATGTCCGCTATGACATAGGCATTGGCCTTTTCTTCTATCTCATGAAATTGATCAGGGGTGAGACTAGCATAATGAGTGATGTCTAATCTGGCCATATCCTCGCTCTTGTGGGCCCCGCTCTGCCAGATATGGTTTCCCAGAACTTCCCGGGCCGCGGCATTTATCAAATGCACCGCTGTGTGATGGCGCATGAGCTGTCTGCGACGTGGCCAGTTCAATTTTCCTGTAACTTCCATGCCTTCGGTGATCACATGGTCTTCATTGTCGATCGTATGGACCACCACATTTCCTATTGCCTGAACATCAGTAACCTTATATCCGCCCAGGGTGCCAGTGTCATTCTCCTGACCTCCCCCTTCGGCATAGAAATATGTCTTATCCAGAACAATATCCTTTCCAATGACCTTGATAACCTTGGCCTTGAAATCATGAGTGTGGGAATCGGTGTAATATCCTAGCTCCGTGGGAGGGGCGTCTATTTTCCGAGTTTCATCAGCATCCTCTTTCTTCTCTGGAGCCTCATGCCTTCTGGCAACAGCCTGGTAGAAATCATCAGGTATGTCAAAATCAACACTGGCAAATTCCTGAACAACCTCTGGATTCAGTCCATGGGAGTCGTAAAGGTCCACCAATTGCTCTGTGCCAAAGGTCTTGTTCTCCGCCTTCATCTTCTCCTCCAGCCTGGTGATGAGGGAATGACCCTTTTTCAAAGTCTCCTCATACTTCCTGGATTCGACCTCGACCAGTTCCATGATATCGGAGCTATTTTCTTTGAATTCGGGGAATTCGTCCTTGAAATAATCGATATGACTGGCCACCATCTCCACAAGAGGAAGTTCCACACCCAATGCGCTCATTGCCCTTGTCGCTCTACGTACCAGCAAGCGGGCGAAATACCCAGCCTTGACATTGGAGGGCATGATGCCATCATTCAGCATGAATGTGAGCGCCCTTGTGTGATCGCAAACAACGTAAATATTCTCCATTGGCTTTGTCTCGGTCTCCAGCTCTTCCACAGACAGTTCCATTCTCTTCGCCACTTGCTGTCTGAGTTCCCTTAGGCTTCCAGGATTGTCTATATTAAGTATGCCCGAGACCTTGGAGAACTCGCCCATGATCTTTTGATCTGGCTTCACCCCTGAAAGGTTCTTCAATTTCTCCAATGGAGGACCGAAGACAGCCTCATAAGCACTGGATGTGCCCTGTGATATCCAGGATAATCTTTCAAGACCATAGCCTGTATCCACGACCTGCATGTCCAGCTTGGTCTTCGTACCTCCAGACTCAGCATACATCATGAAAACAAGAGTGGCCAATTCCACCCCATCGACCATGACCTCCAGGCAAGGACCGGAGTTGCCACCGCCCTTCCAATCCGCCTCGATGTATGTTAGGCGATCATCAGGGATGCCGAAATCATTCCTGTAAAGAAGATCACAAAGCTCGACAGTTCGATCTTTGAAATAAATGAATTTATCCTGTTTATTGAAAACATGGTGAGCCATCATCTCGAACATGGTGAAATGACTGCCAGTCCTTCCCACATTATCTATGTCATTGAACCTCACGCATGTCTGGGATAGAGTTAATGGATTTGCTGGTGGCTCCACAACGCCGCTTATCACCCACGGCTGAAAGCCATAGATCGAGGCCTGTGTGAAGAATACGTCATCTCTCCATCTGGCAGTTATCGGGTATCTCTTTATCCGCGTGTGATCGTGCCTCTCGAAGAAGCTCAGATACTTCTCCCTTGTCTCGTGAAGTGAATATTTCTCCTTTGTTGGAGAATTACCTATGAAAGAGTACTCTATGCACGGAGATTCGCCACAAAGGTCCCTCTCTGTCCTGGCCCAGAAAAAGCGGCCACACTTGCCGCATTGCTGCCTGAGAAAGTCTTCTGTCTTGAAGAAATCCAGTTCGTACTCACTCGCGGTCATTGATTGGGGAAATAACCAACCGTTAATAAAGTTAATTAGTAAGTTATAGTGATTTAATTATACATTGATTATTACTTTTAGGCGGTTATATGGTGCACGAACCACAGAATGGAAAATAATGAGATATTGGTTAATGCGCCACATGCCCTTTCTGCATTTTTTATGTGGGTATGTGGTGCATTCCCCGGTTATAACCAAATTCGATTTATATATGATAATAAACAATTGTCTTAGTGGGCAGGATGAGGGCTCCCCAAGATAAAGCTTGGGAGATGAGCCCTTATTGAATACATCCCACACGTGGGGATTATTCAATAATAGGCAAGAGTATGAGGAGGCAGGAAGACCTGACGGGCAAAAGATGTCAGGTCCAATGAATTCAACCCAAGCATGGGATGGATCAATATAGGGTAGCCTATTGGACCACCAGGAGGATACGAATGAAGAAAGAAAAGGGATACGAATACGAGCTATACATCACCAACCTCGACCCAGAAAGGAAGAGGACGAAGAGCATAGGGCTTAGTTCCAACGTTAGCTTTTCATCGGATACTGGTATGGAGTTCTGCAATTTGGGATTCTGCAATATCCGGTTCAAGGGAACATTCAAAACCGAGGTGGTCCGCTTGCCCACACACAAAAATGTCATGCTTGCTTAAGAGCATGACCATATTTATTGAAAAATTGAATTAGCTTGAGCTGTTTTTAGCTCAAGCTACATCTACTAAATAAATCTAAGAAATAAAAGATTTTACTTAGATCACTTTCTTTTTGGCAACCTTTTCTTGCTCGATCTGAGTTCCGCAAGCATAGCACATGACTGCGTCTCCACTGATCATAGTGCCACAGGATGGACAGGCGATCTCTTCGTCGCCACCAGCTTCCTCAGCAGGTGCATCTTCAGCAGGTGCATCGCCACCAGCATCTTCGATCTGGGTTCCGCAAGCATAGCACATGACTGCATCGTCGCTGATCATGGTGCCACAGGATGGGCAGGCTTTCTCGCCATCGCCACCAGCTTCCTCGGATGGGGCTTCTTCAACAAGCTCGACCTCGGGTTCTGCTGGAGCTTCTTCCTCGGCTGGGGCTTCCTCTTCTGCTGGGGCCTCTTCCTCGGCTGGGGCTTCCTCTTCTGCTGGGGCCTCTTCCTCGGCTGGGGCTTCCTCTTCTGCTGGAGCCTCTTCCTCGGCTGGGGCTTCCTCTTCTGCTGGAGCCTCTTCCTCGGCTGGGGCTTCCTCATATGGAGCCTCCTCAACTGGTGCTGGAGCAGATGCGGCCTGTGCAGCCACACCTCTAAGGGATTCCTCTTTCTGAAGGAGTTCCTGCTCTCTTTCCATCAGCTTCTTACCATCCTCTATGATCTTCTCCTTATTGGAGTTGAGATCCTCCTCTTCCTTGGCCAATGTCTTCTCTCTCTCGAGAAGCTCTTCGCCCTTGGCCATAAGTTTGTCCACGATTCCTTTCAATTCTTCGTGGGCTTTTACCTGTTCCTCCTCCCTAGCAACGATAGCGTTCCTTTTCTCAGATATCTCGCCCTCAACTTTCTGGATATCTTCCATTTTTGAGTAGATCTCTGATTCTCTTGTGGCCAGATCCTGTTGTTTAGTGTTTATCTCGGACTCTCTGGATTCAAATCCCTTCTCCAGATCCTGGATCCTCGCCTTCTCGCTTTCGAACGCTTGCTTATCTGAATCAAGTTGGCTCTTCATCGAATCAACTTCACTCTTCATTGATTCGATCTCGCTGGTCTTAGAATTAAGTTCGGCCTCCTTGGCCTCGAATGAAGCTTTGAGCTCCTCAACTTCCTTTTCCTTCTCAACTACAGCATTCTCTTTGTTGCGCAGCTCTTCTTCTTTGCTCTTAAACTGTTCAGCCTGCTTTTGCATGACTTCCCATAGTGATGGTTCTTCTCCGCCCAATTAAATTCCTCCAATTGTCTATTGTTTAAATTGCCCAACTTATGCCCAGTAAACATCTGATATATTAAGTAATTTTGCACGTGTTTTATCTGTTAATATACTGTTTACATCTCCGTGTCAAATATGGGGCCTAGCACGACTATGCCGCCCTTACCTATCTCGATAGCATGCTTTTCCATGCTATGATGGCTCGCCCTCATCTTCTCAACTTGTAGATATCTGATCAGCTTGCCCCGATTCCTATCCAGGCCAAGCATTATTATTCCATCCACCAGGAAACCTTCATTACCCAGCAGATTTGACTCTCCACCGATGGATCTCTCCATTATTGCGAAACAGATAAGATTATTATCTCTTATCATTTTGAAGAAATAGAACATCTTCTTTCTCATACTATCGGTATCTTCCATCAATGAGTAGAGAGCGCCCAATGAATCAAGAGCGAACACGGTGAATTTCTCCCCATGCTTCTTCTTGAAATGAACTATCATCTTTTCTAAGAATTTTAAATAATCTGTCTCATCTCCACCTTCTACCACTCTGTCTATCTCACGCAGGTCTGTGAAATCACTTATCTGCATATTGGTGGAAAGATCAACACCCAGACTTTCCATGTTCCTGACATGGCTCTGGACAGTCTCCTCCAGAGTTGTGTAAAGACCGAATCCATCTGTATCCTCTAGATACTTGGAGAGCAAAGTATAGCAAAAGCTGGTCTTCATAGATCCTGGTGGACCTGTGATCAATACTATTGCTGGTGGTTTTATGTCCGTTCTGAATACCTTATCCAATCCACTGACCGAGTTCTTGAACAATTTTTCACCCCTTTTCAGATACAGGAGATAACAATTAAACATTTATATTTACCCATTGTGGTGGAGCAATGCATGTCCGGGTCATCATTTATGCATTAGCTTGGCCAGTTCACGTATCGTCGCCCAGTCAGCATCTGTACGGATGCCTTTTGTATCATAATGTACCGTGGAAGCTTGAAACCCTTTATCTTTTAAGGATTTGACAAATAATTTAGTATTTGGAGGATGGACCTTGCATTTACTGGCTATTTCGTCCGTCATGTAAATATAAGATGGTGAAGGGATCTCCGCTTTCAGATCCCTGAGCAAATTTATAGAATCTGTCGATATAGACATATCCGGGTCTTCGGATTCGCGAACCATGTCACCCAATAGATCCTGGTCATTGAGAGATCCAAGCCATAAAGGACCTCCATGGATAGCTCCTTTTTCAGGCCAGGGCACTGTTGTGTAACCTCCATCCTTACTCCATATGATGAAACCAAATTGTTTGAGCAATGCGTCTGCTGGCTTCGCCCCTCTCTTCATTCTGAAATAACATCTGAAATAATGACCGGAGAAGTATGAGAGGATCGGTATCGCGGCCACATCGAAGACAGCCGCCCTCTTTATTGTGTTTCCCACCAGTATACGCAGGCCAGTATCATGCATCGTCCCCTTATGAAGGGGTCTCGAACCATAACGTCTGATGCATGTCGTGGGGTATGTGCCACAGAGCGGAGCGGTGTCGGTGGCGGTTATCGATAATATTCCTCTACTTTTGACGGCGCGAATGGAGCCATCCAGGAAATCAACTGGAGATCCAAAAGGGTCTATGTCAACCCAATTGTATTTCTTTTCAGGGAGCAGGCCATGAAGTCCATGATTTGATGGTATCACTCTGTCCCCTCGATCCCAATGTTCCGTGTTCTTCAGGATAAGCTCAAAGGCTTTCGGGCTGTGATCATTGATCACTATTTCACAATCATGTTTGCCTTCTTCGTAAAGACGCAGCCCCTTCGCCCCTGATGCGGCGAGGCCATCCAATATGTTCCAGCCATCCTCCGCGATCACCCTCTCGAAAAGAACTGATATATCGCGATTGCCCCTCATAGCGGGATTGTAAAATACAGGTTCGGATCTGGCCATCGGGCCATTCAGGTGTTTGGTGGATGGAACGAACATCGCTGTCGCTCCTTCGATTATCTCATTATAATTATCGGCCTGGGTCAAGTCAGACCTCCGTTCAGAGAAGCTCTCCTTTGATGAGCTTCATTATCTTATATGGGAGAAGATTTCGGTTAACAGGAGTTACTTCCAATATCCTGACATCGTCCCTGCGCCGGATATCCTGTAAAAGAGGGTTCCTTGATTTCTTGTGAAGTGTCAGAAGCATCATCTTGTCAGAATCAAGAGCATCCTCGACAACCTTTACAAAACCCGGACTCTCGACCTCCATCTTGCCAACCTCGTCGATGATGATCATATCCGCATTATCGATCGCTCCTTGAATGGCCTTCACACCTAGAGATTCCAGGGCCTTCTGATCGACCCCATAAGGACCGACGGATAGAGTGGATTCGATATTGATATGTGCGAATTTGCGCTTCTTGCCAGTCATCCAGTCCTTGATGTAGAAGCCTACTCTTTTATTTCTGAAAATAATGGGTTCGGTAACCATACCGCCCACTACTATATCTTCAGCCTCGACCATCTCGATTATCTTCAAAAGTGTTTGTGTCTTCCCCGAACTGGGTAGACCAGTAATGCCTATTTTTACTACTTCGGATGCTTTAACATCCTCTTGCCCACTATCATCTGTACCCATATGGATATCCACCGTACTGTTCTTATTCCATCCGGTATGGTTTCATCCTTTATAATATATTCCGCTCTATAATAATATTAGGATAATGTACAGAATGGCATATATGTCTAACTGAATACCAAGAAAATATGGGTTATCCATCTCTGGCTCTGAGGATCATCTCCCCGACCATCTTATCCGCAAGTTGAAGGAACTCGTCCTCCTTCCCAGCCTCTATGGTGGCTCCAGCCGCGACATTGTGACCCCCGCCTATGCCTCCGATCTCCTCGGTTATCTTGCTCATCAGCTCGGAAAGATCGATACCCATGGCTGCCATATCGTCGGTCGATCTGCCAGATACCTTGACCCCATCCTCCGCATCTGAAAAGGCGAATATCGGCATGTGCTTGGGTATCTTACCAGAGCCAAGCACCATACCGGCGACTATCCCGATCACACTATCCAGTATCTGATCTCCAGCATGCACATATTGAATATTGTCCATGGTCTCGATGCCCATCTCTTCTATAATCTTCATGGACTGCACCAGATATTTCTTATGTCCGCCTTGAAGATCAAAGGCCTGGTTCAGGTACGTGGCTCTGTCACCCTTACATACCTCGAAAGCGACCTCCGCCTTCCCATACCTTCCGCATGAATTGAGCAGGGTGGCGAATTCCTTGGCCTCATGAAGTGATGTGCCTGGCTTTTCATTTACAAATAGATAAATTTCAGATAATAATTCCTCTCGAGAGGCGAAATTGCTCAGCGCGGAAAGAAGGCGACGCTGTTCCATCCTATCCAGATCTGACCACGATCTCCACTTCTCCCCGGCCTTGAGGTCGATATCCAGACTCATGAGGAAGTTCATGCACGCTCTGTAATTCCCGCTCAAACCTATGAGCTCGGGATCGGAAGTGTACTGGATGAGCTTGTAAAGAGGGCGTGTTTCCCTTCCATAAAGCCCGATATCCACGATAGCTTCCATTGCTCCGGATTCGATAGCGTCCTCCAATATCTCACGATTGGTCCCTATCAATTTCCCTTCCCCTCGGTCTTGAAGATCACCCACGGCTCCAACTATCGCGATGCTGGCCAGCCATTTCAATTCGGGAGCGAGTTCCCTTGCCACGAGATAAGCTGTTCCGGCTCCGCTTATGTCGGTGGAGCCGTCCCGCCCCACGAGGTGTGGGTTCACTTGCAAGATGTTCGATGTAACAGGAGTGGGCGTGCCGGATGCCTCGGAAAAATCAAATAGGGTTTTGGGAGAAGATGATGTTGAAGTTCCCACATCCTCCTTCTCCTCAAATGTCTCGACCTTCACCTCGGATGGCACATGGTGATCGGAAATCACGGCATTTAGGTTACCCAGCATATGGACATACCCACTGCCAAGATCCGTGAACCATATCAGCTCGTGGTTCCCGGCCTCGAGATCGGCTATGAGCTTCTCATCCAGTTTCTTGACGAATCTGATCTCATTCTTGATCCCGATGTGATCCAGAACATAGGAAGCGATACTGCCCGATGATATGCCGTCAGCATCAATATGGCTGATAATAAGCACGCTGGATGCATCCCTTAGCCGCTCGGCGACCTTCTTCGCAGCTTCCTTCACGTCAGGGTGTATGGACTTCCAGTAATAAGTAATTGCGCTGGGGTGGGTGAAAGTATAGGGACAATTTCATATCAGGTTATCAGGTCTAATTCTATTCGTCCATCCTCGACCATTATTATGCGGTCCGTTCGCTCCGCGATCTTCCTATCATGGGTCACGATCAGGAAAGTGGTGCCATATTCTTCATTTATCTGCCTCAGAAGCCGATAAACACTGTCGGTCGTATCTGTATCGAGGTTGCCAGTTGGCTCATCAGCCAGTATCAATTTGGGATTGTTTATCAAGGCACGGGCAATGGCCGCCCTCTGCTGCTGGCCGCCTGACATTTCCGTTGAGAGATTGTTCTTCACTGCATCCAAACCTACGAGTCCCAACAATTCATCCGCCCTCTTCTCTATCTCCGAAGTGGTCTTTCCATGCTGGATAAGATACGGCATTAGCACATTTTCCCGTGCCGTGAACTCTGGCAAGAGATGATGGAATTGGAAGATGAAACCAAGACTCTGATTTCTAAGGCTGGCCAACTGATCCTTGGTCATCGTGTCCGTTCTCTGGCCAGCTATCTCCACAGTGCCTTTCGTGGCCTTATCCAGGGTGCCTATGATGTTAAGAAGGGTGGATTTACCACTACCCGATTGGCCAACCAGTGAATTGAAGCTACCTTCCTCCACCTTCAGATCGATGTCGAAAAGAACCTGGGTCTCGATGGCTCCCGAATATATCTTGCTCACTTTTTGCATATTTATCATATCAGCCATTGCGTATCACCTCGATGGGGTCGAGTTTTCTGGATTTGATCGCTGGAAGTAAAGATGCCATTGCCGACGCGATGACGGCAATGAGTCCGGACAATAGCAGGAAATTGATATCAAAGGATGATGATATTATCGAATCACCACTGCTGGATAGAGCCTGGATGAAACCATAAAAAAGGATGGCTCCCAATAAAACGCCCATGATGGCCCCGCCTATGCCCAGGAGCAGACCTTGATAAAGGAATATCAGACTGGCCTGGCTATCCTTGATCCCCATTGCCTTGAGTATGCCGATCTGCCGGGACTTCTGAACCACGGTTATTGAAAGTATACTGGCTATGCCGATGACCACCGAAAGGAGAACGAAGGTCTGGATCATGTAGCTGGAGGCTCCCTGTGATGCCAATGCGCTGAAGAAATCCGGATTGTCATCCTTCCAGTTATTGACCGTGATCGGAGAATTACCAAGAGCCGCCGCCACTTCCTCCGCGGTACTGTCTGTCGTGAAGATGTCCGTGGTCTGGGTCTCTATCGATGTTATATTATCTCCAAGGCTATAAATGGACTGGGCCGAGGCAATGTTCACGATGATCCATCTTTCATTGACGATCGCCGATCCCAGATCGTAAATGCCAGACACCCACAATGTGAAAGTGTTCTGGGAAGGAGTGATGATATCAAGACCATCACCGACTGAAAGTGTAAGATCGGTAGCCAGCTCCTTTCCAACAAGGACTTGGGTGTCATTGGTCGGGACATCGCCCTCATATGTGTTCTCGGCCAGCTCGTATATCGCTTCTGCCTGGGTCATGTCCAGACCCCTTACTAAAATAGAATTGGACTGACTGCCTTTGACGATAAGGGCGGGTGAATCCACGGCAGGAGATACTGCCGTGATACCATCTATATTCTGAATGCCAGCTACCTTGCTTTCCCAATTGTCTATAATGATCTCATCCTCTGCCGGGAATACAGTCACATGGGACGCGTTCCCCGTGGTCTCCTCCAGAAATCCTTCCTGTAGATTTGTGAGAAGCTGGCCGACGAATATCTGGACCGCGATACCAACAGCCAGACCCATCATTATCAAAAGGGTCTGCATCTTGCTGGACTTGAGAAATCTAAGAGCTATCTTGAAGGAGACCATCATTCCACCGCCAGCTTGGATATCTCTTCGATGGTCTGCATCTCCATGTCCGCTCCTATCTCCTTGAATAAATTTGGCTTGTCTACAAACGCCTGGCCACCAACGATCACTGTGATATCGGGATAAGACTTTTTTATCAACAATATCACTTTCTGGGTCGCCATCAGATTATAAGAATTTGTAATGCTCATCGCCACGTATTTGGGCTTTTCCACCTCGATAGCGGATATGATCGAGGTGAGTGGGGTATTGGCTCCAATGAATGTGACCTCGAAACCACTAAGTGTGAAATAATCAGCCACCATCCTGGCACCTATCTCATGAAGCTCCTCGGTGGGGCAGACGACTAGAACTCGCTGGCCTTTGCGATCCCCGAACTTTTCCTTGCTGGCTCCAGCCACCCGGAGATAACAGGATTCTATCACTGTTCGGATTATCGAACTGCGGGCATGCTCCTTCCATATGCACTCGGCCTCTGGCACATCGCAAATGATCTCATAAAGGGCAGGTGTGAGTATATTCTGGTACAAGTCCACTATACTGGAAACCTTACCAGAATCAAGCCAGCCATTGACAAGCTCTATACATCCGGCCTTGTCATTCTTCTCTATGAGTCCGATGAATTCTCTCTTTAATTCCTCCATGAGGCTGAATCTGATAGGTTAGTGATAAGTCTTTTTCCTAAATTATTTGAGATGGGGAGTTATCTTCCAGGAGCCTTGCCTTTTCTCGACTTAACTGGCCTTTTAGGGTTATTGTGATCCCTAACATTGCCCTTCTTCATCTGCCCAGACCTCTTGCCTTGTCTGGGTTTCTGACCTCTGGCCTGGCTCTGCTTCTGGCCCTGTTTCTTATCCTGCTTGGAGCCCGGTCTTATTTCGTATGACTTGCAGATGGCCTTGTTCCCACTGTCAATGCCTTTTTTATTGCAGAATCCCTCCACCCAATATGTGCAATTGGAGCAATTGTATTCGTCTTCCTCCAATTTCCTTTCCACAGTGGTGAAGGCCACGGACACCATGCCGGAACCCACGCTGTATCGGAAGGACTGGTAGGGGATGTTCTTCCACTTGCAGTAGATGGTGGAAGCTGATGGAGGGTCGCGATCGTCATAGTATCCTTTATCCGGATCATCTCCTCCTCTGGCTGCCACAATGGATGTCATGGATCTACAACCTGGGCAGAAGATTGCCTGGCCAGTTTCGACCAGTTCTCTACATTTTGGACAATACCGCTTCATCGTGTCACTTCTATACCTTCTATGATGTTATAGGATTTAATCATTATCCGGCCAAAGGAGTGCGCGCACCAAATATTGGAAATGGGAAAAGGATTATAGAACAAAACATGGTTGTGTTATTAAAGATGGAGTGAAATAAATGAAAATATGCCTAGCTTATGCGTCAAGGACCGGGAATTCGGAACTTATAGCCAATCAATTAATATCGAAACTGGAAATGAGTGGAAATTCGATAGATGTCATTAAGATCGAACCTGAAACAATGCCAAGGTTCTTTGGAGCTGGAGCCAAGAGCATGAAGCAAGAGGAGATGAAGCTGAAGAACACGGAGGTCGATATTGGCCAATACGACCTGTTCATCATCGGGGGTCCAGTATGGGCCGGCAGACCATCGCCTTTGTTCGCGTCCTTCTTGGAATTAGTAAAAAATGCGGAAGGAAAGAAAGCGGCTTATTTCGTCACCCAGATCACTCCCATTGGAAAGAATAAAGAAATGCCAGGTGTGATGAAAAACAACCTGAACAAGAAAGGTTTTGATATCGTAGGTGAGCCATTGATCCTGCGAATGAAGAAAGGTGAATTTCTTGATGGGGAAGAGAATATTGATGATTTTGTGAAAGCCATAGGGGAATAGACGGAAGTAATCCGAAGGTTAATTATCATCCTCCGCAATAAGTGGAAGAGATGAAAAGAGCTGCAATATCTATCTGGATCATGTCCATCATGATGATCTTAATATCAGTATCATTCAACAGCACGGCATGGAGCAATGGCGGATATTCAGATGATATAAATAATCCAGATTATGGCACTCATGATTGGATCGCGGAGAAGGCTCTGGCCATGCTTCCTGTGAATGAAAGCCAGTACATCCGAGATAATTTCAATCAATACCTGTATGGGACAGAGCTACCGGATAATCCTGTTGGATTATTCAATGATGGAATTGCGGACACCTCCAATCATCATGTTTATTTCGAAATAAGTGGTACTGTTACAGATAATGCAAGTGCGGATAGAGCTGAAGCAATGTATGATGATGCTATGGCATATATTCTGGTCCATGATTATAAGAATGCTAGTAAATGCGCGGGGGAGATGACCCATTATATTTCGGATCTGGCTGTATTCGGGCACGTGATGGGGTATTTCACAGCCTGGGGAGAAGAGTCTCATCATTTAGATTATGAGACCTATGTATTGGACCATCAGGCGGATTTCAAATCATACATCGTGTTCGACGGGATATTATCCGAGATCTCGGCTTATGATGCCACCATTGAACTCGCCCATGACACAGCATTCGATGATGGGGGAACTGGAAGGGATTGTCTATGGATGGATCAGAATATGCCAGAGCTGGACCATAGCTGGACAGATAGTGATTTTGAGGATAGAGCAGGGAGATCCATGAACCTGGCTGTGAACCTGGTAGCCGATGTCCTGCATACTCTGGCGATAGAGTCGGGATATACTGGCTCTGAGACACCTTCAGTGGACGATACTGATACAGATCCTGTAAATGATGATACAGAAGCAGAAGAGACACCGGCAGATGAAATACCTGGCTTCGAGCTCTGGACCATGTTGCTGGCCATGATGATCGCGATTGGGATAGTGAGGTTCAAAAACAGGGACAAAAGATAATTTGACTTCATCTTAAAACCTACATGTAGCCTAATTCTATGAGTCGCGGGTATATACACTCGCACGATTTTAGGCATCATGACTCCCATAATGTTACTGATCGCCATCATGGTCTTCACTCTGATCGGCTGCGGCTTCGGAATATTGACCGGACTTATACCAGGAATTCATGTGAACAATGTCGCTCACATGGTGCTTGTCTCCCAGACCGTGATAATATCACTGGCCACCATGCTTTTCGGCTGGGCCGGACCCGAGACCAAGGATATCATAATCATCATATCCAGCCTGATAATCGGAACAGTCGTCACCCATACTTTTCTGGATTTCATTCCTTCGGTATTTCTGGGGGCCCCGGATGGCGATACCGCGCTTTCCGTCCTGCCAGGACACAGGATGTTGATGGAAGGTCGTGGCTTCGAGGCTGTCAAATGCTCGGCCACTGGTAGCTTTGGAGCGATGATATTCGCTCTTATCCTACTAATCCCACTGAGGCTGTTCATCGGCGAGCCAGTCAATGCCTATGTCGCCTTCGAGCCCTTCATTCATTTTGTCCTGATCTGCGTCAGCACCTTCCTGATACTTGGAGAGACCGCCAGTGCCAAAGAGGAGTTCAATCTGAACGATGTGGAGATGAAGGGATTCGTAATGAGTGGGAATGTGGGCGTGGATCATTGCGCCCACAGTTCCATGCTGAAACCAGATATGGGTGAGCTGGACGCGGAAGGCTTGGAGATGAGCGCCATGCACGGCACTGTGGAGAACGTATTGGGCGATGAGACGATAATACTGGCAGATGATAAGAGCAGGTCGAAGGTCAAGGTCCACCTCCACAAGTGGAATCATCGAGTTCCGGAGGTCGGCCAGCAGGTCGTGGCAATTGGTGATGTAGTTCCAAAGGTGACATGGAAGGACCATATGCTGAAGCGCGGTATGGCATTGGGCATCTTTCTGCTATCTGGAATATTGGGCATCATACTCCTGGCCCCCTCTGGTCTTGTGGGCCAGAACCTCTACTTGATAAGATTCGCATCCTCAGATACTGGCATCATCTTATTATTCCCGATGTTCACCGGGCTTTTTGGTCTTTCCACCATGCTGCTCAGCCTGAAGGATAAGCCAGTCATTCCAAAACAAAATACCGAGGATGTGAAGATCAATGTCAGCCCCAGGAGGCAGTTGAAAGCCATAGTTTCCGGAAGCCTGGCCAGTGTTTCGTCATTGTTCCCAGGGATATCCAGTGCGATCGCCACGATGATAGCTGTCAATATGCACGGTAACAAAGACAGCGAGGGCGCGAAAGGTGGCAAAGGACAGAAGGGGAGGGGGAAGAAGGATCGCAAATGTAAAAATGAAAGAAATGAGAATGATGAGGCCAGTGAGTTCATCATTTCGGTTTCCTCGGTCAACACATCAGTGGGGATAATCAATTTACTAGCACTGTTCATAATCATGAAGTCCAGGAGCGGGGCGATGAAGGCAGTGGAGGCGATAATGGGCCCGGATATATCTCCCTGGACCACGATATCCAATGTGCCACTGGAGCTGGCATCACTTTTGGTCGCGGCCCTGCTGGCATCCATCGTCGCTCTGTGGCTCACCCTGAAGTTCGGAAAGATATTTGCCACCCATTTCAGCAAGATAGATTATGAAAAGTTAGTATGGGTGGTCATCGTGTTCCTTATCGGCATGATCGGCATATTCTCCGGAATACTGGGTCTTGTCATATTGGGTATCACGACCTTCATGGGATTGATCCCTCCATTGATGGGTGTGAAAAGAGTTCATTTGATGGGGAGCTTGGTATTGCCAGTCATCATGTATTTCATGTAGGATGATTACATGAGATCATATGGGGCCGAATCCCAGCATAGCTGGGAGTCGGATATAGAAATATTTTTATATCCTTGAGGATATTTACATCTTTGGGGTAATGCATAATGCGTGACTTCGACGAAGATGATTATGACTACGATCTCGACTACGGCGTTTGCCAAGCTTGTCACAAACGTAAAGAACTCAATTACGATGGAGTATGTTGGGATTGTGAATGATGAATGAACAAAGATTATGAGAATATTCTTTGAACCCCTTTCCGGTTTTTTCAATGATCAGCGTGAGCGAGGCTGGTTGACTAGCAATAAGTACTGCTGGTCATTATCCAGTATGAACCTCGACTATCTGCAAACTCAGATCACTGGCTCTGGTACTGTGGGTGAGCCAGCCCAGAGAGATGACATCCGCGGACTTCGCATATTCCTCTATGTTATCTGGGGTAATGCCGCCAGAAATCTCTATCACGATATCCGGATCGATCTTTCTAACTTCCTCAGCAACCGCCTCCACCTCGAAGGGCGCCATATTGTCCAGCATGATGATGTCCGGTCCTGCTTTCGCGGCTTCTATAGCTCCACCCATGTCCACCACTTCGACCTCGATCTTGATGCGCTGGCCGCCAGGTCCAGGGTTGCTATCAGAGTATGACTTCGCCTTTTCAATGGCGAAGGTTATAGACCCCACCATCATCAGGTGATTGTCCTTGATAAGAATTTGATCGTACAGACCCACACGGTGACTGACCCCCCCGCCCAGGACGACCGCCTTCTTCTCATACTCTCGAAAACCCGGCGTGGTCTTTCGAGTGGCCGATATCTTGACATCCGGGTTGATCGCATGGCACTTGTCAATAAGGTCTCGAGTGGTGGTGGCGATCCCGCTCATCTTGCACATGAAATTCAGTGCAAGTCTTTCCGTTCTCAGAAGTTCACGAGCCCCGCCAGTTATGCTCAAGATCTCCTGACCGTCCTTGACATGATCACCGTCCCGGAACTTGGGGATCGCTCTCAATCCCTCATTCTCGAAGATCTTCACAGCTTCTTCCAGGCCCGCGATTACGCAATCTTCCTTGGCGATTATCCTGGCTCCTGCTCTTTCGTTGCTCAAAAGAGCAGTGCTGGTCACATCGCCTGTACCCAGGTCCTCTGGTAGAAAATCATAGGGCTCTGTCATGCTGATATCTCCGTCATGCTGTCTGTCATGTTATCCATGATAAAAAAGGTTTGTTCAGCAATCGGGCTGATGATCGCCATTATGGATCTTTTTGACGATCTTTCTGGACCTGGCTATATTGATGGCCGCGTCCTTATCGGATTCCATGTTCTTGGTAAGCTTGGTGGTCTTGAACTCGTTCATGAGTTCGACAACAGTGAAGGAATCGGCCACATTATCCAGTATGAAATCCCTTGACTCCGGGGCTCCATTGCCCATCTTCAGTCTGGATGTCCTGAAAATATAGCTATCCAGCATATGATGGATTATCTCCGCGCATTTATCCCATGATCTGGCCTGACTGACCTCCAGAACCTCATTGTTGACAAGGACAGCGATACCCGGTTCCTTGCCCGGATCCACTCCTATGACGAGTTCCTCGAAGATCTCTATCCCGGTCAATGCCTGGAATGCCTGTCTTATGCCTTTGTAAATATCATCCACGGGGATGATCGGCATGGAGCTTCCCCAGGCGGTTCTCTCCACCTTATCCACATCGCACTGGCTTGTCAATATCACGCCAATGTCCATGGGTGGTGCTTCTCCAAAGTTCAAGCTTCTGAAAGGAAGTCCTCTGAATCGCAGTTCCTTGACCAGATCGAAAAAAAGCCTGGAATCGCCGGTCAGTAATCCGATTATCTTCTTGTCATCATTAACCTGATTGTTCAAAAGATCCCTCTATTGATCCATAAGTGAAAAATCGAACTCGCACATAGGGCAGGCGGTCGCATTATCATCCACTGGCGCACCGCATAATTGACAATGGATGGATTCGTCCATCAGGATATCCTCGACATCTGGTGTGAATATCGGGCCGATAAGGTCCTTGGTCCCATCCCATACATCCATATCCCCATTCCAATTCTCCGCAACCTTGCCGAACTTCTCTTCGATGATCTCCAGCGAGCGTGCGACCTCATGGTTCATCTTGGCCGTTGCCCTTCCCGAATACACCACGGCCAGATAGAAGTTCTTTGCCAATTCGATCATGATATTCTTATTCTCGAACTCCAGTTTCTTCAATGACCAGGTGCCATCCCCAAAGGCATCTTTCACAAAAGACTGGACTGCTGTCAACATACCTATGGTGACATCGTAATCCACCTCGGTGTTCTGCTCAATGTCCATGAACTCGATGAGGCATCCGCTCTTGTGTACGAGGAATACTTCTTCGATGACCGGGGTATTATCTTCAGAGCCCATGGAATGTCCACCTGAACTAATCATGAATATACGAGGGGGGATAAGTAGATTTTGGGAGGATTGGGATGATTTACGGAGCCTAGGTGTGTAGGAATTACAGAAAGATTGACCTCCCCGCCCTCCGCTTCGCTCCAGACAGGGTGTCGAATATCAAAGCACTCTATGACTGTCACTCACTGGCACATCACTGAGAGTACCCCGCCCTGCTGAATATTTATCGAATGGTCCAGACGGGGCATGTTGTAGAGAACTTGTTGGGATTCAGTAGGCTGTCGTCATGTCGATTAGTCCGCGACTTCTGGCAACATAGTCACCCAATTTGAAGATGCCAACGGAGATTATCGCGAATACGATCGTGCTGATGCTGAGTATCCATAGACTATCGACCGTGGATATGCCAGCTAATGCCGTGTCTATCCCAACTCCCAGATCCAATGTCCTTCTTATCAGCTCCAGCCAGTAGGTGACTGGCAGTACCTTGGCCAAGGATATGCCCCATGCTGGAAGTATGCTTATTGGGAATATGACGCCACAAAACATGTAGAAGATGCCAGCGACTCCCTCGTTCATGCCCATGGAATGCTTCGCTGTCAGGAAAGAAAGACCTGCCAATGCTAGGCCGAAAGACATCACACACGCTAATCCGATGAACATCACGACAATGAACAAGAGCCAGTTGACCCCCAGGATGTCGAGTGGGACTCCCAGGAAGAACACTCCGAAGGCCATTGTCACGATCACGGCCAATGTGGTTACCAATAGTTTGCTGATGGTCCTTCCCATCATGTAAACGAAAAAATTGGATGGCGATATGTACAGGTACTTGAGGGTTCGATAATGTTCTCTATCATCGTGGATGACCCAGGTTATGCCGAATAAGACTTGGGCGACGAACATGAAGAACGCGTTGCTCACGTACATGTAGTGAAATAGACCAATATCCGTCTGGCCTCCGATTCCCGCGATGATGCTGTACATGACCACCAGGATCAGTGAGCCCGCTATGGGTTTGGCTATCGAGTATATGATGAAAGGGAAAGGATCTGTCCAGTTGCTCTCCAACTGCCAGCCCAGCCAAGTGGACCATTTGAAAACACGACGATTCATGCTCATTGCCATTTGAGGGTCAGCCTCCCTTCTTTCTTTGCCAGGTTCTCCATGTAGCTCAGGCTGAACCTCGCGAGTATGAGGAATATCACCGTCAGGATGATCAAGCATACCAACTCCACCCACAAGGGGAGGAAACCATCGCCAGGGCCGAAGAAACACTGGCGCATTCCATCCAGACCCAGAGTGACTGGTATGATCGAAGCTCCCACGGCCAGCCAGAAACCAGGATCTCCCATGAGGAATTGAAATCCCTTCACCGGGAAGTAGAATCCGGATACCAAGTAGATGGGCTCTGTCAGAAGATTGGACATATGCCAGGCCTCCCTACCCCACATCATGTACAGTGAGGCGAACATCATCCCCATTCCATAAAGCGCGGTCATGGTGAATATGAAAATACCGATGAACATGAGCGGTTCTTCCAGTGTCAGGGTGATGCCGAAAATGAAAACACCTGCCAGTATCGTGGTCACGGCTCTGACAGTGGATGTGAACATGCCGCCAATGGCCATACCTGCCATTATGGCCATTCGGGATATCGGTGCGACCATGTAGAGTTCGAGATTGCCCATCTCTTTTTCCCAATAAAGCTGAGCGGCCATTCCCCAAAGGACATTCATCCAGTACGCGGTCATGGCCCCACCTATCACGACATATCCAAGATATTGAGGTGGCGCTTGGAGCGCGGTGTAAACATATATGTAAGCGGCTATGGCCAGTATAGGAAAGAAGGTGTCAAAGAACACCCAGGACGGTTCCCGATTCACACCGATGATCCTGGGATACGCTCGGCCGAAGGCGGTCCTCATGTTCATGACCATCCAAGAGGGTTTTTCATATTCCTCTTCGAACTTCATTCCGCATCCCCTCCAGATATCGTTCCAAAAAAGCAAACTGGATAGGCAGTTGATGAAGTGGAGCGGGTGATCTTACTCGTCACCATGCAATCCCCTTCCCACAAGTGCCACGAAGACATCTTCCAAAGTTGGTTCCGTCTTCTCCACACTGATTATCTTCGAGCCACATTTGGGGATCTCGGATATGATATCGGCCACGATGGCCTCGTCCTCCAATATGAATTTTAGATCTGTAGTTCCAGTGGTCGGATCATGCTTGAAGGAAAAGTTCCTCACACCGGGAATGGACTCAAAGGGCTTGACATCCGCGATCTGTTTGATCTGTAATTTCAGGGCAGATTCTTTAGATATAAGCTTCTTCAAATTATGAGGTGTGTCACAAGCCAGTACTTTTCCATTATCGATTATCGCCACTCTGTCGCAAAGCTCCTCGGCCTCCACCATGTAATGGGTTGTCAGAAGAACAGTTCGCGATGGCTTGTCCTTCATCCACTTGTGAATGAAATCACGAATAAGCCTGGAAGCATTGACGTCCAGACCCAAAGTTGGCTCGTCCAGGAATATCAGATCCGGATCGGTCATGAAGCCCCGGATCATATTGGCCTTCTGCCTCTGGCCAGTGGATAGGGTCCTGACCTTCGCGTCCTTCTTATCGGACAGGTCCATTATCTCCAACATATTGTCAATACGCCTCTTTGCCAATTTACTCGGCATGCCGTAGAACTGGGAGAACATCCAAAGGTTCTCCCTCACTGTAAGAAGTCCATAGCCAGATGTTTCCCCGCCGGAGACCATGTTTATCTTCTGTCTTATGTCCTGGCAATGTGTATTCACATCATGTCCCATGACCTTCGCAGTACCGGATGATGGAAGCAACAATGTGCAGAGGATCTTGATCAAGGTGGTCTTTCCAGCCCCATTCGGACCAAGAAGTCCAAACAACTCGCCTTCTTTGATCTGGATGTTCGCATTTTCGAGGGCATGCACTGTGCTTTTCTTGCTTTCGCCCTTGACTTGGCGTACTTTGAAATCCCGGCATAGATCCGAGGTCTCGACAGCGTATTTTGTCATTTATTCATCCCTCTGGTAGGCATTATGATCGGCGTGACGAACCTCATGGTGAAGGGTTCATCTAATTAACATATCAAAAAGAATTTTGAGCTGATACAGATGCACAATGGGAGCCTATCCCCATTGTGGGGTTAGGCCTCGTAGTGCTGTCTGTAGCGGGTTACGTATCCAGCAATGCGGTTCCTCATCATTATGGAGACCACATCTGTAAGTTCGGAGACCATCTTTTTATTGTGTTGATAGTCGTCCGTGAACTTCTCCGGATACAGCTTCACCAGCTCGATGGCAACTCTTTTGATATATGTTGGCCTTATGTTTCCCATGACTGTACCTCGAAACTGCTGAAGAACTTTTCATACATAAACCTTTACATGGAAATTGCTAAATTATTTATAAATTTAAGTCAAAACAAAAACTATATATTTATTAAGACATATTGGTGATAAGGAAGACACAGAGTTCTTCATCAAGGGGTAGGACAGCGAATGGCTTTATTTAAAAAGAAGAAGAAAAAAGAGGATTCACATTCAGAAGCAGATGTGAACCTTGGAGATATGGGCGCATTGACAGATGCCGATAGATCCAGTTTTTCAAAGAAGAAAAAGTCAGAGACATTCACCTTCGAAGAGGTGGATGAGATCACCGAGCCTGAAGAAGAGGTATTTGAAATTCAGGAAGAGGAAGTTCAGGAGGATGAGACTCAGGAATATGAAGCTCCTGAGCCTGATTACGAAGAGCCTGACATTGCATTATCACAGCCAACCGAGGAAGAGGATATCGATATTGATTTTTCAGAGATCGAAGATGAGATCGTACTACAGACTGACATTGTTGAAGAAGAGAATGGCTTCGACATAGACGATATACTTCCCCCGGAGCTACTGGTCATCGAAGAGCTCGAATACATGGAGGAAGAGGAAGAAGAGGTCGTCGAGGTTGTGGAAGAAGCTGACGATAAGGAATCTGATGGCGAGCAGCAGAAATTAGGATTCATGGCAGCCAGGAAGTTCATGGGCGAGAAAAGGAAACAACTGGATGATAGGGAAGAAGAATTAAGCCAATATGACCAACAGCAGAAGACCCGTGATCAGCAATTGGATGAGAGAGAGGCTCAGCTGGATACGAAGAATATGCAGATACAAACCGATCTGCAGATACTTCAGGATAAAGCAGCAGCACTTGAAAAAAGGGAAGCCCAGCAGAATGAGCGTGATTCCCTAATGGATCAAAGAGATAGTGAACTGGTAGCCCAGGAAGATTATATCAAAGAGCGGGAACAGGCCTTTGATGAGAGGGAGGTCCAGCTGCATGAGAAGAAAGAGCAGCAGGATGCCAGGGAAGCGAAGCTCGCCGATAGAGCAAGTAATCTGACAGAGATGGAAGATGATTTCAGAGAAAGAGAGAAGAAATTCAAAGAGAGCATGTTCGAGCTTACCAATAGGGAGGAGGCCCTCCAAACTGGTGAGCAGGAGTTCAGCCAGAAAATGGATGAACTTGATGAGAAAAGACTAGCAACCCGTCGCAGAGAGGGAGAGCTGGATGACTTCAGAAGAGAGTTAGAGGCCAAGGAAAAGGAGTTCGAAGCAAGGGAGATCGATGTCGATTCCAGAGAAGAGGAGATCGCCAGAAAGGACATCGAGATCACCGAGAAAGTGGAGAATGCCAATCGTATGATGAACGAGTCGATCCAGAGGGAAGAGGAGCTCAATTCCAAAGAGGTTGGTCTTTCAGAGAAAGAGAGAGAATTGGCCACCAATCAGGAAAGGATCGATGAATGGAAGAAGAGACTGGAGGCCAAGGAAGAGGATCTCACGTCCAGGAACAATGAGATCGAATCAAAGATCGCCAATGTCAGATCCCAAGAGAGGGAATTGGAAGATCGTAAGGCCAGGATCAAATCCAAGGTCATGGAGATCAAGGAATTGGAGACCGAGACCATCAAGAGAAAGAAGGATGTTGATAAGGTCGAACTACTTCTCATAGAAAAAGAGACCGAACTCTTCGAAAAAGAGCAGGGATTGACAAAAAGAGCCGCGAAATAATATCACTGGCTCAATTATTCGACATCATAAAAAGAACTAATATCAATAAATCCAATATTATATATATAAACAGTACTTAATCCGGAATAATAAGTGGTAAAAAATCATATATATACGTTCCACTTTATATGTGCAAGAGTTCCAAAATGACCACTGGTTATCAGGTGGTCAATATTTGGGGGACTGAAAATGGACGGAGAACAAGACTCAGGGAATAAGGACAAGAGAATACCGACTTACGTCATCAATCTGGATGACATACTTCAAGGTGGCGTGCCCGTAGAGTACATCACTCTATTATGTGGCCACGCTGGAACCATGAAATCATCTGTTGGATACAGCATTATCTATAATGGTGCCAAGAACGATGGTCTCAAATCCATATATCTGACCCTGGAGCAGGGTAAGCAGAGCATTCTGGAACACATGGAAAGATTGGGAATGCCTTCAGCAGGATTGGACAATCTTGTAGTAGTTGACCTTTCGAAAGTAAGGAAGGACATCGTCATGGACAAGACAAAGCCACAGAATGTGGACTGGCTTAAATCCATTATCGGCGTTCTGAAGAATTACAAAGAAAGGTTTGGATGCGAAGTTCTTGTATTGGACTCGCTCGCAGCGCTTTATGCATTGGCTACCTTCAAGAACCCGCGTGGGGAACTGTTCCATTTCTTCGAGCAGATAAGACAGCTGGGAGTAACAACCTTCCTTATCTCCGAAATGCCAACAGACAGAGAGGTCTTTGGTCTTTACGGAATTGAGGATTTCCTTTCAGATGGTATCATACACCTGAAAGTTGAGGAAACAGATCAGGGAGCTAACCTGTATCTGGGTGTTGTGAAGATGAGGAAGACCCACCACTCAAGGAAATATCACCCATTGATATTTGAGAGCGGTTCCTTCGAAGTCGTCCAGCAGTGATCCAGATCGGAGATATTTATCTCAGGTGATACCTAATGGCAAAGAAAAAAGGCGGTAAGAAAAAGGGTAAGACCTCTTCAAAGAAGAAAGGCAGTCATCCATCTTCAAAGAAGAAGGGCAAATCCTCGAAGCCAAAGCAGCAGAAAAAGGCAGATAAGGAAGTTATTGTAGAGCAACCTGTGGAAGAGCCTGTAGAGGAAGTCATCGAAGAGATACAGATCGATGAAGATATCGCCGAGCCAGAAGAGGTTGTGGAAGATGTCGAAGAAGAGATACAGATCGATGAAGATATTGATGTATCTGAAGAAGGGGATATCGCTGACGAGATGAGCTTTGATGAAGATATCGCCGAGCCAGAAGAGGTTGAAGATGATTCCAAATTGAGCGATGCGGTTTCTGCCGTGATCTCCGATGATGGTGGCGAAAAGAAGGTGGAGAAGAAAAAGACCGCCACCGAGAAGAAAAGAGAGAAAATGATCATGCAATGGGTCGCAGAAGGCTATAATGTCGAAGTCCTGGAAAGCTTCCTGGAGAGCGGCCAGAAGAGAGGAGTTAAGAAATTATTCGATCAGTTTGACTCAAATGTCAAAAGGATCGAAGAGATCAAAGAAGAGCTGGGATCCGTCGAGAACATTGAAGCCCAGGTGGAAGAATTCAATGCCCTTCTATCAAATCCAAATGATCTTGATAATATTGAATTAGAATTCACCAAGCTCAAGGCCTCTAAAAGAGTGGCTGAGATAAAGAAAGACCTTGATGGCATGGTCCTTGATTCCCTGAAAGATCGAGTTGCCGATCTCCACGAGATGCTTGAAGATCCAAATAACCTATCAAAGGTAGAAGATCTATTGGTAGACCTCAAAAAAGATTACAAAGAGGCCTATTTCGAAGATGGGGTGGAATCTCTCGTCACCACGACAGATGAGAGTGCGAAGCCAAAGGCTGTGGCAAAGAAACCCGCCCAGAACGGCGCGAACAAGATTCCAATGGAGGTCAAGGATATCTTCCTCCTTTACAAGGATGGAAAATTCATCTCCCACCACACTGCGAGAGTTGTCCCAAAGGAAGAGCAAGAGCAGTTATTTGCCGATCTCAAAACTGGAAGGAACTATCTGAATTCCCCAAAATACAAGCCTCAGAAATTAAATGTCATTTCAGTGAATGGTAGGAAGATCCTCGTACAAGGCGGCCAATACACAGTTATAATAATGGTCGTGACAGGAGATGTCAACCCATGGACCGAGAAGATCGTTAAAAAGGTTCAGGGATTACTTGAGAAAGAAGATGCTCAACCACTTATGAAGTGGAGCGGAGACGTTGCCTCCCTGAAAAGTGCAGGCAAATACATGACCGCCCTTCTTTATGCGTGCATGAAGCTATCGAACAAGAAATGATCGTGTCAAGCTGATCGTCCTATAGAAAGTTCGTTTCAAACTATTGTATGATCATATATGCTTATAATTTCGATATATTTAGATACTATAAAGTTCATATATGAATTATATAAAGAGGGAGATATGCGCGCTGTGATCATTGTCCTCGGGTTTTTGGAACTATCGACAGGTATAGACCTTTCTCTCTCCAATGATAAGCGATAGGTTAGCAATATCTATGCAAAAAAGGTGATAAGCTGGACAGCATTGGTTTCATATCCGATATAGAAAAAGAATTTGTGCCCATTGCACCCATCGTGGAATTTGCAATAAATAAGCAAATGCAGGAAGTGGGCGCCAACAAGGAGTGTATGAATCCAAAACAGGCGGAAGAGTTCATAGATAATATGGCAGATGCTCTGGAGATGTTCCTTGGAAAGGACCAGGCGAAAAGATCCCGAAAATTCATGATGAGCTCATTCAGAAAGCACGCGCCAGAGTATTTCAAGGAAAAAGCCTTGATATAAGGAGATCAAATGGTAGTTATTGTAGTATCTGGACTTCCAGGAGCGGGAAAGGAGGAGTTCGTCAGAATAGCCATAGAAGAAGGGTTCTCCATGATCCGAATGGGAGACATGGTTCGCCAACATGCGATGGACCTGGGATTGGAAATGGGAGATCTGTCCATCGGAGGGCATGCCAATTCAGAAAGAGATCATCATGGCAAAGAAGTATGGGCCGTGAGAACTATGGAAAAACTACCTCCTGGTAATACCGTCATAGATGGTTGCAGGAGCGAATACGAGCTCGCATACTTCAAAGAGAATATAGAGAACATGATCACGGTGGGCATCGAAGCATCGGTGGAAACCCGCTTTCACAGACTGGTAGCGAGAAAAAGAGATGACGATCCTACCACGATGGAAGACTTCCAGAGACGCGAGAACAGAGAATTGGGATGGGGTATCTCGGATGCTGTTAAAAACGCTCAGATAAAACTGGGCAATGACGGAAGCCTTGAAGACTTCAGACAACTGTGCAGGGACACCCTGCTGACAATAGAAAATGGAGATATTAAGGGAGCATGATCATATACTGATCGTCGCATCCTCTAATCATACAGAAAAATATTAAAATGGTTCTTTGCTTGGGCAGTGCATCGAACCCCATATAAATGGAGGGAAATAAATGAAAGAGATCAACATTCACGAGACAAATGCAAAGGACATCATGAGCAAGAGACCAGTGACCATCGAGTTCCACGAGGAAATATCTGTGGCATTGGGGAAGATGAAGGAGCATGATATCCATGAACTACCCGTTACAGACGATGGGAAGATGATAGGACTTGTAAGCTATGATACATTTTTGAAAAGAAGGAACATTCCAATGACCACGAAAGTGGAGAATGTCATGAGCTTCCCACCTAGACTTAGTCCAGATATTTCCATTATGGATATCGCCGAAGTAATGCTTTCCTCCGGTTACAGGGCTGTTCCAGTTACCGAGGATGAGGTTATCGTGGGCATAGTTTCAAGATCAGATCTCATTAGCTCCATACCGGCTATGGACATACTCAAGGGCATCAAGGTCAAAGAGATAATGACCCATAACCCCAAATGCGTTTCTGGTGATGATACGATAGATACGGCAAAGAGTCTGATGAACCGCCTCGATGTAAGAGCTTTGCCAGTTATTGACGATGACAGTAAGATCACCGGAATGGTCGGTCTAAGGGACATGACCGAATCAGGATGGAGGAAGAAACAGAAGACTGGTGCTGGTGGCGGCGGAGAGAGCAAGCCATTGAAGATCAATATATCCAGTGTGATGAACCAAAATCCAATATGCGTTGATGAGGATCAGACCATCGCGGATGCTGTGGAATTGATGCTGGATAATGGAATATCCACCCTCGTGGTATCAAAGCACGATGTCCCAATAGGTATCGTCGCTCAGTATGATCTGATGGAGCTGATCGCCAGTTTCCAGAAGACCGATGGGGTGTATGTCCAGATCTCGGGTATCGATATGGAAGATTCCGATGCTTATGACCCAATGTACGACATGATACAGAAATCCATGATCAGAACAGGTAAATTGGTCAAGCCAAAGATGTTCACCATCCATGTATCCATGCACAGTGATGGGCATGACGAGCACTCGGGTCATTACCAATTGAGTGGAAGGATGACCACGGATCACGAAATGTACTACGCCCATGCCACTGATTGGGATCTTCTGAAATGTCTCAGCGACCTCCTCAGCCAGCTTGACCGCATGGTGAGGAAGGACAAGAGCAAGAAGGATTCCAGACACAAGAAAGGTTAAGAACAAACACTCTGTATGTAAGATAATTGGAAACGTGTTGGTTCTTCTAATCGCTAGTGAGATATAGAAAATAGGCGATTAGAAATCCAGATAAAACCGAATACCTGGCCATTTACACAGTGGCCAGGTCTATTTCCTATTTTTATAGAAGATCATTTCAAATGAATCCTTAATTGATCAATCAAAATTCCCAGTATCTTGATTGAACTTCCTTCGCTTTGTCCACCCAATCATTTCCAGAGCCTTGTATGTCCATGACCTCATCGTGTATCAAAGGAAATTCCTGATCTTTGAACATGGCCAGAGTTCCACAGACGACCTCGGCCAATGCATCTGTGTCATATCCGCCCTCGAGCAGGATGGTCATTCTATTCTCGCATAGTTCTTTTCCGAGAGCTAGTAATTTTGATATCTGATCTAGATATCCCTTGCTTGACAGCGTGAGGGAAGCTAATTGATCTCGATAATGAGCATCACCGCCGAAGCTTATCAGAAGAGCTTCTGGCTTGTATTGTCTAAGTATCGGGATGATGAGACTGTCAAAAGCATGGTCGAATGTGCCATCACCTGATCCGGACGGTAATGGGATATTGATATTGAATCCCTCGCCTTCATCAATTCCGACATCGTTGAAATGGCCAGTGCCAGGATATATCCCGTATTGGTGTGTGGATATGTAAAGCACGTCCTTCGAATCCTGGAATATGTCATTGGTACCATTGCCATGATGCACGTCGATATCCACTATCGCCACCTTGCGGACCTTGGCCAGTAAATGCTCAGCCGCTATTGCGACATTGTTGAAATAGCAGAATCCGCCACCATAGTCCTTTCCCGCATGGTGACCGGGAGGTCTCACCATGGCGTAGCTCGGTCTCTTATTCTCATAGGACCAATCCGCGGCCTGGATAGTGCCGCCGGCGGCCATCGAGGCCATCTCGAAAGTGTTAGGCCTGATGTAAGTGTCAGCGTCCATGTAACCTTCTGGATGCTGTTCGATCATGTCGATATAAGGTATGGTGTGTGCGAGAGCCAGTTGCTCCCTTGTGGCTGGAATTGGGGTGATTATCTCACTATCCGATATGACCTCGGGAAGTCTAGCCACGATCGCCCGTACACGCTCGGGACATTCTGGATGTCCATGTGTCTGCGTCAATTCTGAATATGAATCATGATAAAATAACATAAAATTCACCTACTGGATACGTCCACATCCAAGGCATTTGTACTTATCACCGGATGTCGGGACCAGCTCCCCGCTACAGGATGTGCACTTTCCTTCCAGATCCTTTGTGGGTGCTTCCTCAGATGGTGTGCTTATTGGCTCTGGAGATGCCTCTTTATTGGCCTCGTCCAGAATATCGTCCACGGAATCGGAATGATAATAATCTGATTCCCCTGTGTGGATTATCGTGGTCTTGGCCAGCCTGTCGAACAATCTCTGTCGGGGGTCCCCTCTCCCAGCCAGACCGATTAGGGTGTCAATTGGAAGTAGAATATACCACAGGGCTTTTGGCATATTTCTGAAGATCATCATGAGCGGGTTACTGTCCCTGTTACCCAGATACCTGGTTCTCAGGCCGAATATCTTCTTCCCGATGGTGGCTCCAGCAACTGCTTCCAGTATTCCAGAATATAGGAAGAGAGCGATACTGGACACAAGGCCAGCTGTGATGATCGTGTTCTTATCCATCATCACCAGAACACCACCGACCACGAAGAACACTATGAGCATGTCGACGAACATGGCCAGTGCCCGATAAAGCCAATGCTTCCTCAGGTCTCTATCATGTCCAAGAATGTCAAAGCCGGTTACCATATCGATCACGGGTAAATGCACTTGGGAATATATGAGAGTTGGGTTACCAAAAAATATCAAGATCACGATGATGATCATCAAAGAAGAATGATCGCCAATACCAGCACGATGCCCGCCATCAGGCCAGTGGCTGGCCATATGCTCTTGAAAAAGTCTTTCAAGCTAACTTTGAAGTATTCCAGAGAGACAGTATTGCACGGATGCACTGGCGATATCAAATACCCCAAGAAAATGCTGAAATAAGTGATCGCGAAGGCCATCGGCTCCATGGCGGCCACCACGAAATTGGCAAGGTAAATGGGCGCGATTATGGATATCGGAAGCTGTATGCGGCCAGTTGTCAATCCAAGGAAAAAGGCGACGAACACGCAGAGCACGACCTTGGATGGGGAAAGCTCGGATATCTCCTGGGGAGTGCCAGAGGCGACGAACACATTGAGGAATACGAACATTCCTATTACAATTAGACCGTATTTCCATGGCCTCATATTGGATATTATCGTCCTGAAGCCTTTGAACTGCATCTTACCCAGCCAGATGGCGAAGAGCAATGATATGATCACGGCTACCAGAAGGCTCGATTCCCTGTACTCCGGATTCCAGGTATTGAGCATGATGACATCCAGCACCGGGGCAATGAGGATGACGAACATGGGTATCAGAAGGCCAGTCAATGAAAATATGGTCGTGTATTCCATCTTCGCTCCCGATTTCCTGACGAAGAAAATGTATCCCACTATCAGCAATAGACCGAAGAAAGGAATGAGATACAAAATGGCCTCGTAAATATCGAGGCCAGCTATCTTCGCTCCTACAATAAGTGAGGTTGAAAGCGGATATACAAGATAAAGCGCGTGCCTGAACCAGACATTTATCGCCACCTTGTCAACATCCGACACGTCCTTCCCACCCTTTTCTATCAAGGGGGCGGAAAGAAGTGCGCCTCCAGGCATGGGGAGCATACCGACAAGTGCTGGAGATAGCATGAGGAAAGGTCTTTTCCCTATCCTGAGATTATTGACAAGGGAATCCATCAAGCCAGACCGGTTCATTATCCCTCCGATTATCGGGATAATGGTGACTGCCAGGCCCAGCATCAGAACTCCAGGATCTATCAAAGTTTTGTAAACTTCGGTAAAAGGATCCCTGGGCAGTGTGATGAATGCCAGTATGAGAGAGGCGGAGAACATGGCCACCCACAAGCTCCATTTGGAGATGATGAGCAGGGCTGCCAGTGCGACTATGAAGCCTATCCATATTACCAAGTCCATGCATTCCACAAATAGTAAGGGGTTTATGTTACTTGCCCTGAAAAGTTGATAAACGATAGTAATATGCCAGCAGCTGGAATTAATGCAAAGCACGAGAGTGGCGATCATATGCCCGGGTTCTCGAAACCTTAAAATAGAGTTGTGGTATGAAGGGGGAATGCGGAACAATGGTTTTCTTCAGCTTTTGCAAAGGAAATCCATAGTTCAATGCCGTCGTAGCTTAGTGGTGGAGCGGCTGACTGTTAATCAGCAGGTCACAGGTTCAAATCCTGTCGACGGCGCCTTTTATTTTGAACATCCCCGCCCTCAGTCATCAATATATCATTGTATCAGGCGAGGTTTTCGAATAGGAAGCACTCTGTATTTGTCACTCACTGGGTCATCACTGAGAGTACCCCGCCCTCCTTGGTTCTATCATGGCAATCAGACGGGGCATGTTTGAATATAAAATGCCTTGTAGAGATTCGGCTCGGAACGGATAAATTAAATACAAGTCATGGAGAAATAGTCAAATATATTTCTACAGTATCAAAGTAATCATCAACATTGAATTCATCTAAATAGCCCAATACAAACTTCACCTCTGTAAGTGAGTCTTGTCCGCATGTTACATTGATCACTTCTCTATCAATAGTGACATTGTCCTCTCTCAATTCAAAAGTAAATGTGACATCATCATCCAGATCATGTTCAAAAGCTTTTAATTCGCATTCGACATCGAAATAATATCCAAATTCTTCGTCATGGTTTAATTGCCAATCATTGTCCCCCAAATCCAATGAGAAAACAGTTCCATAGACTGGGACTGAAGCTATAGTTGTTATATTCCAATGGCATTCATATGCCGAATTAAGAGATGCGAAACGAGAATGCCACCCATCAATACCATTTGTTGGATCTAGTCCTATCCACCCTCCGCCCAAATAACTGCGTATTTTATCCTGCACTTCGCTTCTTGGAGGGGTGTATTCCGGCAAATAAACAGCAACGTAAACATGGCCTATATCCCTACCTTCGGTTTCATTATACCCTTGTGTGTAGACAAAGGCAACATCCTTCAATCCCCCAGCATAGAGCAGGGAAGCAAGAAGGGAAGCGTAATCCGTACACACACCTTCCCCATCATGAAGCGTGGTGACGGGATATTGTGAGGACCAAATATCATTATCTTTATAACTTATCTCCTCAGCCACGAAGTAATACGCTTCAATAGTTTGGGAAACCCTATTATCAGGGTATTCTTCTTTGAATCCATCGGAAATGTTTTGGATGGTCGGAGTCACATGAACGGTCATAAGTTCTTCATGTCTGAAATCATGAGAAAAATTGCCCCATAATAATGTAGTACTATTAACTACTAAATAACTTAGTTGCCATGGGGTTCCGGGATACTGCCTGTAAAAAACATCATCATTTGGATCTATAGGTATTGAATTATAAGAACGGTCGTTCAGTGCAACACTTATGCTTGCGATGATAATCACGATAGCGATGACGACCACAATCCTTTTCCTGCTTCTTAGTTTGTCCAATATTAGTCCAAAATAATTGATTGACTGTGATTGCAAAGGTTGTTCTGTTTGAGGCTGATGGACAGGCTGGTAATAAGTATGACATTCACTACAATACCATTGCTGTTCATGATCATTCATGGTCATTTGTGAAGCACATTTAAAGCAATTTGGTATATCTTGATCCACTCTCTTCCACCTCTATACTACGACGGTCATCCTTTTACTGGTTATCACCCGTCGCTAAGTGGATGGGGAATAGTACCTAAATACATTTCCATTACCAAGAAAAGTGGCTGGCAATGTATTAGCAGAGCGTATTGGCATTAATGAGTATGCGGAACAATACGAACATGCCCCGTCCCGAGTGTATTTTGCGTTAAATGCGCAAAATAATAGTTCGAGAAGCGAAGCGATTCGAACTATGACGCAGGGTCGGGGTACTATATTCGATGAGCATTCGAGTGACAGTCGCGATGTGCCAGTAGAAAGATAAACTCCTCGCTTTCAAACGCGAGGAGTCAAACCAAACCCCGCCCCGATCAAAGCAGGGGCGGAGTCCTTATCCTCACCCAGCTCAACAAATGGACACGAAACATTCTATACATTTTATCCAAACCTATTTTAACCCCTTCTTCATCCCGCGGACTATGTCCGAAATGGCAGTAACAGAGGAAAAAAGTATCGAAAATGACAAACTCATGAACCGCTGGCTTGTGGTCGTGGGTGCTATCCTGATACAGCTGGCCCTGGGTGCGATATACTCATGGTCGGTCTTCACACCTATATTGACCAAATCAGCTGCAGATGGTGGTGAGTTCATGTTCACCACCACGGAGACCCAGATGATCTTCAGTGCGGGTCTGGTAACCTTCGCCCTGGTCATGGTCTTAGCTGGAAAGCTACAGGCTATCCACGGTCCAAGAAAGATCGCCCTGATAGGCGGTGTTCTTCTTGGTGTTGGTTACATCCTGGCTTCCTTTGTCGGTGATTCATTCATCGGCATGCTCGTGACCATCGGAATTATCGGAGGAGCGGGTATTGGAATGGCCTATGTCGTTCCTATCGCCGTCGGTATAAAATGGTTCCCGGACAAGAAAGGGCTCATATCGGGTATGGCAGTTGCTGGATTCGGATTCGGAGCAACTATCTGGGTCAAGCTCGCAGGCACCTGGGGAAATCTTCTTGAGGATGTGGGACTGCACACGACTTACTTCATTTACGGTATCATATTCCTGATAATGGTGGTCGTCGGCTCTTTGCTCATGGTCAATCCCCCAGAGAACTACAAACCAGCTGGATGGACACCGCCAGTAGCTAAGAAGGGCGGCCCAACCGGATACAATTACACACCAAAAGAAATGATCAAGACAAAGCAATTTTACATGATCTGGTCCATGTTCATATTCGGAGCATTGGCCGGTCTCATGGTCATCGGTATCATCAAGCTTTTCGGAATAGACGCATTACAGGCATCTGGCAATTATACAGATGTCGAAGCGTCAGCCATCGCAGGTACAGCGATGGCTGTCTTCTACGCGATCTTCAATGGAATAGGAAGAATCGCATGGGGAGCCATAGCTGACAAGATCGGTACCAAGAAGTCCCTGATGGCGATGTTCGCTTTCCAGGCATTGATGATGTTCATCGTGTTCCAGATGGGCGGCAATGAATATACATTGTACGCGGCAGCTGCTTTGATCGGTTTCAATTTCGGCGGTAACTTCGCCTTATTCCCAACTACCACGGCCGAGTTCTTCGGAACCAAGACTGTGGGGCAGAATTACGGATTCGTCTTCTCCGCTTACGGTGTTGGCGGTGTCGTGGGTCCGCTCATGGCCGGATACTTCAAGGACAGTGGAGTAGCAGGTGTGGATGCCTGGTATCCTGCCTTTATAATAGCCGGAATACTTTGCGTAGTTGCAGTCGTCCTCGCTCTCATGCTCTCAACACCTGAAGATCCAGAAGGAGCGGCAGTGGCGGAAGAACCAAAGGAAGCCGCTGTAGTGGATGAAATTGCAGACGCACCTGAGGAAGACAAAGAATAAAGATAAAGGAGTGGAATAGATGAAACCTGTTGAAGCCATGAACGATCTCATAGAGGGCAATGGCAGGTTCATCGAAAAGACCGATTCGGATCTGAGAGAGCATGTCAAAGGACAGTGGCCGAAGGCCGTTATTCTTTCATGCTCCGATTCCCGGGTCGTGCCAGAGATCATATTCGACCAGGGTATCGGAGAGGTATTCACGGTAGTGGTGGCTGGCAATGTCGCCTCCGATGATACAGTGATCCAATCAATAGAATACGCAGTTGCCCATCTCGATGTCCCCCTGTTGCTCGTAATGGGGCACAACCATTGCGGTGCCGTGGCTCTTACGGAGAAATGCATGGCGGAGGATGTGGATGGCGGTGCTTTGGTAGATGAGATATCTGCTGGGTTCGATCTGGATAAAGATCATATAGTTGCCAATGTGAAGAGGCAGTGCAAGATGCTTCCAATAAGGAGTGAGATCATTGCCAATGCAATCAGCTCTGGCGATCTGGCTCTCATGGGCGCCGTGTACGACCTTGAAAGTGGTCGTGTAAATTTAATTTAAGTGGGGAAATATATTTATCACCCAAGTGCCATATACCTTCTACTTGTCGGATGGTGAAAGATGGGACACAGTGTGCGTAAGATACCAACAGCGGTAGCTGATTTTGATGCCATAGTGCATGGAGGACTTCCAGAGGGATCTGTAGTTCTATTACTTGGGGATCTTGGGGCTGGCCAGCAGGAATTCGCCTATACCTCCGCCTCTAAACTATCCATCGTGAAAGAACATCCGATGCTGTTCGAGAATTATTGTGGCGCTTATTGCGATATAGCCGGATTGCCAGAAAAGATATGTTATATCTCATTTTCAAGACCAAAAGAAGATATTCTCAGGGAGATCAGTAGTTCTTTCAATCAGGATTATCACGACGCCTTGAAGAGGAAATTGATCTTCAAGGATCTATCAGCCAGTTACTTCAGCAAGACCATAGTGCCTTCCTCGTGGACCCACATGGAGCCAAAGGAGGAGAAAGATAATGGCAATGGAGATGCTGATGAGTTCCTGGTCTTCACCACTTCGCCAAAGGAGTCGGTACTGGAATCACTGGTGAACTTCCTGGATGAGAATGCCCAGGACTCTATGATAATAATAGATTCATTGACAGACCTGGTGGTCAGCGGAACTGTGGATATATCCGAGCTTATAGGTGTCCTGAGAGGCATCCAGAGAGCGGCCAAAAGGTGGAATGGAGTGATATACCTTCTTCTGACAAGGGACGTGATGGACAAGCAGAAGGAGCAGATGATATTGGACAGCGTGGATGGTGTCCTGACATTCGAATGGAGCCATTACCTAAGAAGTACGAAGAGGCAGAGATATCTGTACATTGAGAAGTTCATGAGCATTCTGCCTCATATTGAAAATGACAGGATGATAAAATTCCCAACGAGAGTGAGTGCCAGTAGTGGTATCACTGTCGTGAATATGGAGGTTATTGCGTGATATCAGAGATATCAACGAATGATCTCTCGGAAATGGAGGTCATTGCGTGATGAACTTGAGTTCATCCCAGCATGATCTCTCGGAAATGGAGGAAGTATAATGTCCGAAAATAAAGTAATGACAGGGATCCAGGGATTGGATCAGATGATCGCAAGTGGCATCCCAAGTGGGCATATAATCGCATTATTGGGTTCATGCGGAACCGGAAAGACCACCCTTTCTCTCCAATATGCGTGGAATGGACTGGCCATGGGTGAAAAGGCCATATTCATAAGCCTGGAGGAAGATGAAGAGGCCATCAAGAAGAATGCCATTAATTATGGGTGGGACCTTCAGCCACACATAGACAATAAGAATCTTCTATTGGTCAAGCTGGAGCCCGCGGATGCGAAGAACACGGTCATGAAGATCAAGAGCGAACTACCTCGCATTATTGGGAACTTTGGAGCAAAAAGAGTGGTACTGGATTCAGTCTCCCTTCTTAGTATGTTATTCGATGACGAGGCCGAGAAAAGAACAAATCTGTTCAATCTCTGCAAGCAGATCAAAGACAGCGGAGCCACCGCAGTCTTCACTGCCGAAGTTAAAGAGAATAACCCACTGGCATCAAGAGATGGACTTGTCGAATACGTGGCCGATGGTGTTATTTCACTAAAGTACACGGAGACAGATGATGGAAATGATGTCCAGCTGTCTATCAGGATAATAAAAATGAGAAGAGCCAGGCATGAAAGGAAGATCAAGCCTTACTCGATAACTCAGAATGGGATAGAAGTTCATTCACAGGCTGAAATGTTCTAAACAACCGATCCTAAAGGCTCCGAATGTTTAGATTCAAAGGCCATAGTCCCAAACTCGCAGAGGCTCTACCTCTGCGTTCAGATAATAAAACATTGATGGGACTACGGCAACCGACTACTCATCATGCGTTGGCTCAAATTGTTGATATTCAATATTCTCGCCAGCTGGCCGAGCACTTGCAACATCTGTAGATCCTGGTCTCTGGCTCGTCGGATGCACGGGTCTGCCTTATAACGAAAAATGCTTCATTGTGTCCACATTTTGGGCATTCCTGCTTTGTCGTGGGCAGGGTGGCGGTATCCTCGGTTATCACCATCATCTCTTTTTCTTCATGCATTTTGGTGACTATCTTGGTGCTGGCTTTGGATTTACTCTTGCCTGAGTAACCACATCTCTTGCATGTCAGCACACCATCCTTGGGGAACATCATTGATTTGCATTCTGGACAGAACATCTTATCTCCGTCTCATGTAGTGGTATCAAGAATAAATAGATATGGGCAGAATATGTGCCAGTGATAGATCTATCAAAAATGGATATTATATTGATGGAATAGGGGTGTCCCTCGACATCGGAGTTCCCTAAACACTGGGAAAGGAACTCTAATGTCAAGGTCTGAATATAAAATGAAGGGTGTCCCTCGACATTAACAGTCCGCTTCATGGCAAGCTTAGCTCTCTCCGCGACCTGACCCAGCCGAGGGATTGTTGGTTGCCTGGGTTGTCCTTCATTCATCCACAGACGACACGCCTTTGTTGTGAAGGGACCCTTTAAAGGCAATCTGCCCTTGCCTTGCTCCATGGATCATCTGATCACCATGGTCTTCTTGGCACGGACATACTTGTACATAGAGACTGATGTGTCATAAGTCTTTCTATGATATTGATAAACCCCACTTACCAGAAAGGCATTTATATATTGCATTCATCATGCACTCAATCTGAACCGCCAGCTGTGTATTGCTGGTGGAATGATGGGAGAAATATACATGACAGAATCTAACGTTAATGAAGTAAAGGTAGTATTAGCAGAGCCAGGAGTCCTCGGTCTCATAGGTCTGGCGGTCGCAGCACTTGTTCTAGGAGTGACGGATATGGGATGGGTTGACCCAAATGCGAAGTCCCTTATGATCCCATGGACCATTTTCCTCGGAGCCACAGCACAGCTCATTGCTGGTGCTATCGATTTCAAGAGAAATAATATATTTGGAGCAACAGCGTTCACGACCTATTCATTACTATGGTACGCCGTATCACTGACACTTTATATCACGATCTTCACAGATGCGAGCTTCAACATGGATCATTATGCCTGGGGCCTCATTGGTTTCCTAATATTCAGCGTGATCCTGACCATTGCCAGTTTCTTGACGAACCATGTCTTTATCGGAATTTTGATCTCCATCGACCTGGCAATCGCCTTCCTTGTCCTGCACATTCTCGCTGGAACCTCGGAAGCCCTTGTAGGAGCCTTCCTCCTAGCCGTCTCCGCTCTGTCTTTCTATGGGGCATTGGCCACACTCATCAACAACATGGCCGGAAAAGAAGTGTTCCCTGTTGGCGGTCCAATGTGGAAGCCATAGATACGAAGCTTGTGAAATATTCGAATCAAGGCCAGCAAAAAACGCTGGCCTTTACCTTTTCCTTATCTTTTATAAAATTCAATCCTTATTGTTAATACCCTTCTCGATCTCAGCTGTTTGCGCTTTAACCCACATCACCGGCGCGGTCATCTGTATCACCATGAGGATCGCGAGCTCCAAGAATACCTGGGGCCAGTTATCCTGGCCCATCAGTAAGCCAATATGCACTCCGATTGGTGTCGCGAGAGCATAGCATGCTCCAGTTACGAGAAGGTATTTGTTCATCGAATGGGGGATTGTGAACCCGGATATATAGTTTCTCAAATTCAAGAAAAATCCGCAATGTTAATTAGTCAAGGATACATTCCCGGACAAAATGAGGGTGCCACAAAGCAAGGCTTCGGTTACCCTTATTGAATTCAACCAACAAAAGCCATATGCCCATGGTATTAGCTTTTGTTGGGATGATTCAATAGGTTGGATTAAAATGACATACGATCATGAAAAGACTTACAATGAATGGAAATGGGACCTCCCAGATTCCTTCAATATGGGATACGACTGCACTGACAAACACGTGGCTGCTGGCAAGGGCGATAAGGTCGCTCTCATTTACGAGGACGACAAGGGAAATGGTAAGACCTACACCTTCGCCCAGATGAAAGAGCTCAGCGACAAGTTCGGGAATATCCTGAGAGACCTGGGATTGGGCAAGGGCGATAGATTTTTGATAAGATTGCCAAATGTGCCAGAGTTCCAGATAGCTTTCTTGGGCGGCCTGAAGATCGGAGCAGTTCCCATACCCTCATCCTGCATGTTCAAACCACATGAAGTGGAATACAGATTGGTGGATGCGAAGGCCAAGTTGGCCATCGCCGTACCCGAGTACATGGCAGCTATTGACGAGGTCAAGGGAAACTGTCCAGATCTGAAGAACATCATCACTGTTGGCGAAGCCACGGATGGCAAATTATCCTTCGAGGAATTGATGGAGAAAGCTTCACCAGACCTCGTGATGGAAGAGACGACATATGATGACATGGCCTTCTTCTGTTACACGTCGGGAACGACCGGACCACCAAAGGGCGCGGTCCATCTTCACAGATGGACCATCGGGAACGACCCTAGCGCGATGTTCTGGAACCATTACCAGGAAGGGGACATATTGGGTCATACTGGCGATCTGAATTGGATATTCCCTCTGGGAAACGGTTTCCTGTACGCGTGGAGGCATGGTATGACCACCTTCATCTACAATGGCCGATTCTCTCCCGAAAAATGGTTCGACCTCATCCAGAAGCACAAGATCACCAACCTGGCATCTGTTCCAACTTGCTACAGGATGTTCATGCAGCTGGAAAATTTTGATAAGAAATGGGATCTCTCATCCCTCAGGCACTGCATAAGTGCGGGCGAGCCTCTCAATCCCGAGGTCGTGACAGGTTGGAAGAAGATACTGGGTATCGACATATTGGATGGAATTGGAATGACCGAGTGCATGGTTTATCTCTCCAACCAGAGAGACATGATGATCAAGCCAGGCTCTTGCGGCAAGCCACAGCCAGGCCACAAATGTGCCATTGTTGATGAGAATGGAGTCCCACTCGGGCCAAGGACGGAAGGAACACTGGCTATCAGCGCGGATGATCCCGGACTTCTGAAGGAATACTGGAACAAACCAGAGAAAACAGCCGAGGGTTTCAAGAACGGCTGGTTCCTGACTGGCGATACACTCTACACTGATGAGGATGGATACTACTGGTTCGCCGGAAGGGGCGATGACCTGATCATGACAGCCGGATACCGAGTATCTCCCTTCGATGTGGAGAGCGCGGTGAATAGCCATCCAGCAGTCTTGGAGTCTGCTGCAGTTGCTTCTCCTGATGAGATCCGCGGAGTTATCGTGAAATCATTCATCATCCTTAACCCGGAATTCGAGGCAAGTGACGAGCTGGCCAATGAGATCCAGGCCCATACCAAGGCCATGATCGCGGCTTACGAATACCCGCGAGTGATCGAGTTCGCCAAGGAGCTTCCAAAGACCCCGAGTGGAAAGACAAAACGAAAGGTGCTCAGGGAAATGGAGAATGAGAAGTTCGCCAAAGCGAAGCAATGATTCAATAATATTTTAAAAAAGAAAGATGCCAGGCTGCCATGATAAACAGCCTGGCTTGTATTTTATTTAGGAATATACTCAGGCCACGCCCTCTTCTATTCCTTCTCCAAGTATCTGAAGGAGTTCCTCACCATAGGTGGCCGCCTTGACCTCCCCTATGCCGTATATGTCCTTCAGGCTTTCCAGGGTCTTTGGATTTCTGATGGCCAGATCCTCAATGGTCTTGTTCTGGAGCACGATATAAAGGGGGACGCCGATCTCATTGGACCTGACCTTCCTCCATTCCCTCAGCTTCTCGAACCTGCTGGATATCTCCGCCGCATCACTTGCATTGTTGATATGGCCAAGGCGAATGTCCGCACCAGTCTCGAAATCCTCCAGGGTCTCATCACCTTTTGGTGTTATGGTGATGCACGGATACTGCTGATCCTCTGGTATATCGAGATATTTCTCATCAATGAGCCAGTCTATCAGAATGAGTATCTCTTTCTGGGAAAGACCACGTGCCACACCATATGATCGAAGCTCGTCAATGCCCATTGTCAACACACATCTGGATGTTGAGCCATTCAGGAGCCTGGCGAATCTCACCCTGCCATATTGACCGTTCATCTCACTGACCGATCTCAATATGGTCAGTGCCAGACTGTCGATGTCCTGCTTTCCAGGAACTCCACATAGGCCGTGGACCTCTTCAAATCTCAAGGACAGGTATTGCCCATCATCCGTGGAGGCTATGAGCTCGATCTCCGCATCCACCATGTTCCTGGACATGGATGTTTCAGCTCCAGCACCTATGTAGCAGATGGGGCGGATGCCCTGGCTTAGGTTCTGGACAATCACACTCCCATTGGGGCGGATCAATGCCAGCATCTCGCCAGCGAACTCCTTTGATACATCTTCATTGTGATAGTCGCCCAAGGCGGTTCCTATCACGACGATGGTCTGGAGATTGGTGCTCGCTTCCTGGCTTGCATCGTTGATGGCGTTTGTTTCGTTCTCTGTGCTTGCGTTTTTATTTTCGTTGTTGGTTTTCATTTTTTCACCATTTGATTATATTCCGGCAGGAGCCTGCTCCCCGGAAATCTGCTTCACTTTTGTTCGAAGCTTGAGATGAAAAATGAGCCTAGAGTACTTAATAAAAGAGAATACAACAATATTACATGTAGGGAAATTTGATGCTTTTTCGGAAAAATATCTTTGAATATGATGAAATATAATGCAATATAATGTATTATAATACAATATAATATAATATAATAATATGAAAATTGACTGTGATGGCTATGTAAAGATTATAGGTTCAGAACCAGGTTCAGTTATTGTCCCTGACACGCTCTTTGAGAAGCCTGAACATTATCCTGGCACCATCTGAGAATGAGTTCAGCTTGGTCTCATTGGGGCGACATTTGTAGGCAATTGGTATCTCAACTACCTTGAAACCGTTCTTGATACACTTTGTGTACATCTCGGCCTCGATATCGAAGTCATCCGCATCCAAGTCCAGGTTATCAATGACCTCTTCCTTGAATCCCCATAATCCCGTGCACACATCGGATGCCTTGTGACCATTAGGGAATAGGAGATTGGCGGTCATGTTGATCGCACGGTTGCCAACATAATTAAGGGTGGACATCGCGCCTCTTTGAACAGATCCATTTAATCTGGAGCCAAGTACGACATCACATCCATTCTCAAGGAGGGGGATCATCGTGAGTATCTCTTCAGGATCGTATGTGTCATCGGCATCCAACATGAAAAGGAATCTACCCTCGAAGCCTTCGAAAGCAGTTTGAACAGCATCGCCCTTTCCTTTTCCCTTTTGTTTTAAAAGTCTGGCACCCTTGGAGATAGCTATATCCCCAGTGGCATCCGTACTGTTGCCATCGACCACGACGACATTGACTTCATAGCCTTGAGCCTTTATCTGTTCAAGGGGAATCCTATCTATCACTGCCCCGATGGTTTCTGCTTCATTTAAAGCAGGCAATAGAATACATATAGTCTTATCGTGCATATGTTCCATCCCATATTCCCCTAAATTGTGATAATATATAAATATATCTGCACTGAAATAACTGTTCAACATTAAATAATCAATAGATCGAGTATAAAAATAATGTTCATTTAGTACAGTTTCTGTAGAATTCGAAAATGTATCGCCATAAGTTTTAAATATAGGAGGGTGTATGTTGTATTACATAGTTCACAACAATAGGTTGTCAACTGAAGGTGAAATGATGAGCGATATTGATCTTGACACGATACTGGCCATAATCGGGAACCCCACACGTAGAAGTATTCTTAGAAAACTGGCTAGGGAAACTCATTACCCTCTCCAGTTATCAAAGGAGCTTAATATCAGCCAGCAAGCCATAATGAAGCATCTGAAGATCCTGGAAGACAATGATCTTGTTATCTCGATATTGCAAAAAAGTGATGCTGGACCACCCCGGAAATTATACTCACCAACAAGGCGTTTTTCCATAGTGATAGACATCTCTCCAAGTACCTTTAACGAGGAGATCCGAGTGTATGAGATCGTTGAGGAGAGAAAGGTTCTAGGATCTGAAAGAGATAAGCTGGATCTAGAAGAAATGTCTGAAAAACGAGAAGAATTGATAGACCTGGCCACATCTATAAATGAAATTAATCTTAAAATAAGTGATCTGGAACATCAAAGAAAGAACATGATGCAGGAAAAAGAAGACTTCATGAAACGTGCGTATGAATTGATGGGAATGCTATGCACTGGCTATGATGAACGCAAAGTTCTCAGATACATTCTGGAAGAAGATAATATCTCGATCAGTAAAATGAGCGAGAGATTGAACATGCGGGAGATGGACATCGAGCGCATCATGAGACGACTTGAAGACATGGGATTGCTTGAATTTCACAGAAAGATCATATACGTGTAACTGGAGGATATTGGAAGATGAAGAAGAAAGAGAAGAATGTCAAAGATGAGGTTGATATTGCCGAGGAACCTGCCAGTTCTCCAGAAGTGGAGATAATGGCAGACGATCCTGAGATGACCAAGGAAGATGCGGAGCCAATGGCCATCGATTATGAGGACAAATGGAGAAGGTCATTGGCCGATCTCGACAATATGAGAAAGAGAAGCGACAGGGAAATGGAGCATCTGAGAAAGTTCGCTTCCGAGACCCTGATACTGGATATCATGCGCTCGATAGAGGATATGGAACGAGCGATGGACATGTCCAAGATGAAAAAAGAGGACGGGGTCCAGGATGCGAAAGAAGAGCATCTGGACATGGTCAAGGGCTTCGAGATGATATTGAAGGACATGAATAGCACACTGGCAAAGAACGGTGTGACTGCGATTGAGACCGTGGGAGCTAGATTCGATCCCAATGTACATGAGGCATTGATGCAGGCTTGCACGGATTGTCTCGATGATGATAACATGGTCATCGAGGAATTACAAAGGGGCTACATGCTCCACGACAAGGTAATTAGATATGCAAAAGTAAAAGTTGCGAAATACGAAGAAGGAGGAATGAAAAATGAGTAAAATAATAGGAATAGATCTGGGAACGACAAATTCGGAAGCTGCTTTTCTGGAAGCTGGCAGGCCGAAGATAATACCAAGCGCAGAAGGTAACACATACGGTGGAAAGAATTTCCCATCGGTCGTGGCCTTCACCAAAGATGGTGAGCGTTTAGTTGGAGAAGCAGCCAAAAGACAGGCTGTGCTGAATCCAGAGAGGACGATATCCAGGATCAAGAGGAAAATGGGCACTGATTACAGTGTGTCCATTGATGACAAGAGCTATTCTCCACAGGAGATATCGGCCATGATACTTCAGAAGATCAAGCATGATGCCGAGCAATTCCTGGGCGAGGATGTGAAGCAGGTGGTCATCACGGTACCTGCTTACTATAATGATAATCAGAGACAGGCCACTAAGGATGCGGGAAAGATCGCGGGACTCGAGGTCCTCAGGATCATCAATGAGCCGACCGCGGCAGCACTGGCCTATGGATTGGCAAAGGAAGAAAGTAAGAAGATCATCGTGCTGGACCTGGGTGGCGGAACCTTCGATGTCACCATCATGGAGACTGGAGATGGTGTCTTCGAGGTCATATCCACCAGTGGAGATACGAAACTAGGTGGCAGTGATATGGATGATGCCATTATCCAATATCTTGTTGATGATTTCAAGGCAAAGGAAGGTATCGATGTCTCCAAAGATAAGGCCGTTATGCAGAGATTGAGAGATGCAGCAGAGCGTGGGAAGATGGAACTTAGCAGTCAGAACTCCACCACCATCAGCCTTCCATTCCTTTATTCAGATGATAGTGGACCAAAGCATCTGGAGGTCAATATGAACAGGGCGAAACTGGATGATCTCGTGATGCCAGTTGTCAAGAAATGTGAGAAGCCAATAAGGAATGCTATCAAGGATGCGAAACTTGACTTCAAGGACATTGACAAGGTCATGCTCGTTGGAGGTCCGACAAGGATGCCAGTTGTCCGTCAATTCTTCGAAAAGATCATAGGAAAAGGCGCGGAGAGCGGTGTGGATCCAATGCAGTGTGTGGCAATGGGCGCGTCCATTCAGGCCGGAGTTATGGCCGGAGATGTGGAAGATATTGTCCTTCTCGACGTCACACCTCTATCCCTGGGTGTCGAAACCCTGGGAAGCGTCAGCACCAAGCTCATCGAGAGGAATACGACCATCCCGACAAGGAAGAGCCAGATATTCTCCACAGCCGCGGATAATCAGACCAGTGTGGAGATCAATATCCTTCAAGGTGAGAGAGAAATGGCCATGGACAATATCTCACTTGGAAGATTCCACCTGGTTGGAATCCCACCCGCACCCCGAGGTATACCGCAGATCGAGGTGGCCTTTGACATTGACGCCAATGGTATCGTCAATGTTTCTGCCAAGGATCTGGGGACTGGCAAGGAGCAGAAGATCACTATAACCGCGACCACGAACCTTTCGGATGACGAGGTCGAAAGAAAGATCCAGGATGCGGAGAAGTATGCGGAAGAGGACAAGGCCAAGCGCGAGGAGATAGACACTCTCAATCAGGCTGACAGCATGGTGTACTCCACAGAGCGCACTCTGGAAGAGCTGAAGGACAAGATAAGCGATGAACAAAAGTCCCAGATCGAAGGAGAGCTGGATAGTCTGAAGAAGGCTATCGAGACCAAGGAAACACAGCAGATCAAGGATAAGCTGGATTCACTTGGAAAGGTCCTCCATGAGGTCACAACGGCCATGTACCAACAGGTGGCGCAGGAACAGGCTGCCCAACAGCAGGCGGAGGAAGGCGGAGCAGAACCCGAGCCAGCTGGTGAAGGCGACTATGTCGATGCGGACTTTGAGGAAGTTGAATGAGCGACTCACAGTCGCGCATTCAAGACTTCTCAGTGCTTTCGAAGTCTTCAAAATGCAAACTACATTCGCATTTTGAAAAGCTCGAACGAGTGAGAGGTTCGGAATAAACAGAAAAATAGGAAGAAAAAGGAATGGCATAAGTCATTCGGGGAATGGTTTGTGCCATTCCCCTTTTATACTTCCACCATTTGACCAGTGATTGAGACCCTGGAGCTCGATAGATGGCTGAAAAAAGAGATTATTACGAAGTCCTTGGCGTGGACAAGAAAGCAAGCAAGGAAGAGGTGAAGAAGGCCTACAGGAAGCTTGCTAAGAAACATCATCCAGATCTCAATAAGGATGATACAAAGGCCGCGGAAGAGAAGTTCAAAGAGGTCTCGGAAGCCTATGAAGTACTGGCTGATGATGAAAAGAAGAATTTGTACGATTCATACGGCCATGCGGGAGTGCAGAATAACTTCGGCGGAGGTGGAGGCGGAGGCTTCAATTGGTCCGATTTCACCCATTATAATGATATCAGTGATATCTTCGGTGGAGGGGGTGGAGGAGGATCCATCTTCGACATGTTCTTTGGTGGAGGGGGTGGAGGTCGCCGAGCCAGAAGGAACGGACCCGCTCGTGGCTCCGACCTCAGATATGATATCGAGATGAGCCTGGAAATCGCGGATGAAGGAATAGAGAAGGTAATCAACATACCCCGGAATGTCCAATGTGATGGATGTAAGGGGACTGGATCCGCGGATGGAACCACCCCAAATGCCTGTAACACATGCGGAGGCAGTGGGCAGGTCAAGAGCGTGCAGAGACGGGGTTACAGCCAGTTCATATCGATAAATGCCTGCCCAGCTTGCCAGGGAAAAGGGCAAGTGATCGAGAAGCCATGTGAGAAATGTAATGGAGCTGGCAAATACCGGAAGACCGGGAAGATATCGATCAAGATACCACCAGGATCGGACACAGGCACAAGGCTGAGACTGGCTGGTGAAGGTGAAGCGGGCTCAAGAGGCGGGCCGCCTGGAGATCTTTACATAATAGTCCATGTCCTACCACATGAGAGATTCTCCAGAGATGGAAGACATCTCTACACAGAGACGAATATAAGCTATCCGGAAGCCGCTCTGGGTGCGGAGATCGATGTCCACACATTGAGCGGTAAGGCAAGCATGAAAGTACCTCCGGGAACACAGCCAGGGGCTATCCTTCGCCTTAGAGGGAAAGGTGTCAATTCCCTTGGAGGAAGAGGTAGAGGGGACCTGCATGTGAAGATCAATGTCGAGGTTCCCAAGAAGATGTCCAGGGATGAGAAGAAATTATTAAAGGAACTGGACAGACTGAAAAAGAAAATTAAGTCATAATCATATGAATGTGTCTTTCCTTAATTCATAATATGAGTTTTGTCAGGATGAGAAACATAGAAAGCTCAATTCATATCTTTTTTCAATAAGCTCATTTCACGCGATTCAAGAGCATCGGGATTCAAGGACACTATCAGAGTTCCCTTCTTCGTGACCATGGATTCCGTAAGTGATTGGACAAAACTTAGAACTGAGTTGAATCCATTGTGCGAGATCATATATTCCAGACCTTCCAATACGACTATACATCCTGGGTTGCCACTCAAAAAATCAAGGATCACGGAATATAATTTTGGTAATTGAGAAGGTCCGATATAATCAAAATCATCCTCCTCCACTTCTTCAGGTGATAGGGCGATCATGCCTATTGGCGTATGATTGTCAGTCTTCTGACTTTTTGTGAGCCAGATTATCTTTTTTATGCTCACACCATCAAACTCATCTATCTGTCCAGGTGCTTTTCGAACCACAGCGAGGCCTGTTCTACCATTTTCCACTTCACGCCTGAAGAGAGCGAAGCATTTTTGAGGCTTCAATTCCTCGATCATGTAGCTGAGGCCGGGCTTCATATCCTTCACCACTTGTATGATTGGCTCCTCCACCACGGGTATGGGCTTCACAGCATCGGAATCGATTATATCGGTGGATCCCAGCTCGGATTCCAGCTCCCTTATTTTATCCTCTATATTGATCTTCGCAGAGCTGGATTTGGTCTTCGTCACTATCATCATCTCATGCTGGGAATAGCCATCCTTGGCCATTTTTAAGAATATTTCCCAACTGTCATTGACCGCATCTCTATAGCCATGGAGATATTCCAGTCTTTTCAGTTTTTCTTCCCTTGTCTCTGCCATACATTCATCTCTTTGCAATGTGATCCGTGTGTTGATCCTGCATTTACCTAGCTACTACAGCTATGTCACTTAGCTACTGTATTCCAGAATCATATAATAAGCATTACTGATGAAATTATTCAGTATAAGCTCACAAATACTACATAAAAATTATATTCCCTCCAGATATTCAAGGCCACATGACGAGCAAACATTATCTGATATTTGGAGCTGGGCAAATGGGGAAAGCAATTGCTTATGATATTGCCAAGTTCTCACCTGAGGCGGATATCACGCTGGCAGACTTGAATGTGCCAGCGGGTGAAAGTATTGTGGAATGGCTTGGTAAATGCCATCCCTCAAGACCTGGAGGTATGGTCTTTGAAAAGCTGGACGCTTCGGATGATCAGCATATTCTGAGACTGATGAAGGATGCGGATATTGCCATTGTCGCACTTCCCTATTCCTTCAATATCAGGTTATTACAACTGGCCATACAGACAGGCACACACTTTTGCGATCTGGGTGGCAATGATTCCATTGTCGGAGAGCAGTTGAAGATGCAGGAAAAGGCCAAAGAAGCTGGTGTTTTGGCCATTCCTGATTGTGGATTGGCTCCCGGGATGGCGAATGTCATCGCGATGCATTCCATAAAAGATATGGAGATCGTCAATAAGCTCCATATTCGTGTTGGTGGCCTGCCACAGAATCCAAAACCTCCATTGAACTACCAGCTCTTTTTTTCGGTCAAGGGCCTTATCAATGAATACAAAGAGGATTGCATGGTTCTGGAAGGTGGGAGGATCAAACTCCTGGATCCCATGATCGATACAGAAGAACTTCACTTTAACGGTCTTGGAAAAATGGAGGCCTTCAATACCTCTGGTGGGGCGGCCTGGCTTCCATACTTACTGGAAGGAAAGGTGGACGAGCTCAATTATAAGACCATCAGATATCCTGGCCATGCGGTGATCATCAAGGCCATGCTGGATCTCGGTCTGACAAGTGAGGAGAAACTGGAGTGCGGGTGTGATACCACTCCACGTGATGTTCTGGAAACCCAATTGATCAGATCATTGACAGGCACGGACAAGGATGTTGTTCTTGTTCGTGTTGTCGCAAGTGGTGTGGCAGATGGCCAGTCTGTGGAACGAACCTATGATCTGGATGATAGGTTCGATGATGACACTGGACTTACGGCGATGATGCGTACGACATCCTTTCCCACGGCCATTATCGCGCAGATGGTGGTTGATGGGATCATCAACGAACACGGTGTGATGACCCCGGAGACCTGCGTGCCAGGAGACCTATTGCTCAATGAAATGGAGAAGAGGAATATAATCTTCAAGATCAGCCAATGATCATTGGAAAAAATGGGAAATCCCAGGGTCTTCCCAGAATCCACTTAAATATCTATATCGCATTATTAGGTATATGAATGGAAAGATGAAGGGATTGATAATTACAGCCATTATTATGATATTACTTGGCGTGCTGGTGAATCCCATATTTCCAGTTGGATTTGGAGGTATATTATTATTGATAGTATGGAACTCCATTGACGCATATGGTGGAAATCCATATAAGAAAAGGCTCATGCTACAAAGAAAGAGCGTGTTTACGAAATCATATTACAGATCTGCTGGATCAGATGAGATCGCAGGTGATAGAAAATATGGTGTCAATCCAACTGTGTTCGTCTTCAGCCTGGGGATAATGGAGATATTTATCGGATTCATTGTGGCATTATCAGATATAGTGATCTTCTGATCGCCTATGTTCTTTCTGATCGCCTATATTTTGAATATCACTAGCGATTAGAAAAACTAATACGATTATATTCATTATTTATTCAGAGTATTTGTTTACCTATCTAGTTCTGAAAGGCCCATCCTCTCAAGTACCAGATCCGTGATATTGCTCTCATCCACCTGGGCCATGATGCCGAATTCACTGGCTCGGCCGATATCTGGCTCCAGGACAGTGTCATCACATTGCCACCCCATACGAGTTAGAAAAATATCTGGGTCTACATCCCCATGTATTATGATGGCAAGGCTCTCCAAATCGGCTTTAATCCCCATCTTCTGGATAGCTTTGGATATCTGCCTCTCCGCTCCAGCATACAGTAATACTTCCGTCGGTATGGATTTGGATATGTTCCGGCTCTGAGAAAAGGCCCTTTCAGCTTTTTCTACAGCCACTATCAAATGCTCTTTACCAAAGACCAGACCGGCATCCAGTATTTGGATCTCCACGCCCATATCCTGAGATATGTCATTCACTTTCTCAAGTATTTGATCCACATCGACTATGGTGTATTTGGAACCAATTATTACAGCCATGTTTTCTTCCTCTCGCCTTTCTTATCTTTATAGACCTTGAGTATGTCGTTCCTTGAAAGGAATCCAACAAGCTGGTCAGGCTCCTCTCTTGAAACAACTGGCAGGTGGCCCAATTCCATGGATGACATCAGCTCCATCGCCTCCTCCAGGGTCATGTCTGGATAGACGATCTGAAGATCTTTCTTGGTCTCTATATCACATATATTGGAATCTGCCAGACCTGAGGCCATTGCCTTCCTTACATCCGAATGGGTCACGATCCCAACAAGCTTTCCATCCGGGCATATGCATGGGAAACCCTGGAAGCCAGATTCCAAAATTATGTCCGAGACCTCTCTGACCTTCATATCTTCTCTGGCCGTTGTCACATTCTTCACCATCGCGTCCCCGACAGATATGGTTTCCAGAATATTGATCTCTCTCTCATAAGAGTATTTGATGCCTTTCCTGTTCAGCTTCTTGGTGTAGATAGTATCCTTGGATAATATCTTGGTAACTCCATCACTGACCACGCAGGCGAACATCAAAGGCAGGATGATCTGATAATTACTGGTCATCTCGAACATGATGAGAATTGCTGTGAGCGTGGCTCTACTGGTACCTGCGAATACCGCCGCCATGCCAACAAGTGCATAGGCCCCATATGGGACTGGAAGTGAGGGGAAGAAGATATTGACACCAACTCCAAAGGCTCCACCAACCGCTGCCCCGATGAACAGGGAGGGAGCGAAAACTCCACCAGAGCCACCAGAGCCAAGTGTCAGGCTGGTCGCGAAGATCTTTAGCAAAGCCAAGCCCACTAAAAGGAATAGAAGAGAGTATGTAGCATCAGCACCCAATGCTTCATAGTTCGTAGGATCGAGTATTGGCATCATGGTACCATACCCAGTACCGAAAACATAGTAATGCCCGAGGTAATAATATGTCACAAGTCCAACAATACCAAGCGCAAGGCCACCTACCATTGGCTTGAAATATTCTGGTATCTTGATATTGTCAAATGCATCCTCGAATTTGTAAAGAAGATAAACAAATAACATGGCGGCCAGTCCACTCACTATCCCAAGAAGGATGTACAATGGCATTTCTGTAAGTGGCTGTGTCAGGGTGTATATGTCCTTGATGGGAAAGGCGATCTCCACACCAAATACGGCGTGAGCCACTATCGTGGCCGTTACTGAGGATATGACCAGTGGAATGAAAGAACGGGTCTTGAACTCCAGAAGGATCAATTCAATAGCGAACATCATGGCACCTAAAGGTGCATTGAAAGTGGCTGCTATTCCGGCAGCCGCACCGCAGGCGAGAAGTGTTCTTGTGTCATTGGGAGCCAGTCCGAGGGCTTGCCCAAGAGCGGAGCCGCCAGTCGCTCCTATCTGGACGATCGGTCCCTCCCTTCCTGCAGAGCCACCAGATCCTATGCAGATGGCGGAGGATAATATCTTGACAATACCCACTCGGGGTCGTATCTTACCCTCATTGGCTATCATGGCGCCCATGACCTCTGGCACTCCATGACCCTTGGCCTCGGAGGCGAATTTCCAGACCAAGAGTCCGACGATCAATCCGCCTATGGCGGGCGCGATGAACACCATCCATCCAAGATCACTCTCAAGATAGGAAAATGGTCCATCCGAATAAAAACCAAAGAGACGCCCGATACCGTTTATCATGTACCTGAACACCACTGCTCCGATACCAGCTATCATACCCACTATGACTGCAAGCCATCCGAGAATAGCATATTCTCTCACATCCTGCTTATGGTGGTCGTGGATCATGTCCTGACCCTGTCTCATTGCCTTTGTTACAGGGTTTTTTGTGGGTTTTCTTTCCTTGGTCATTTGTTAGGCGATATAACCCCCTATATAAATCGTTATCTTATTATGTAAGAAGCTTCTATATGTTTATCATGGCCGAGCCCAGCTTATTGGAGCCATTTAGACTTCGCAAGGAAGATGTCCACACCTTTATCAGCAACAGTGATAACCATATCATGAGAAAGGGAAAGGACATGATCGGCTTCTTTCAGGAAGATGCTGACCCAGATAGGTTGATATACGAGGTCTTCGAGATACGTGGACCCCACTCTACAGATATGGGATTGACCATCATGAAACCTGGAAAAATAGGTAGAGAATATCATATGACCAAGGGCCATTTCCACGAATCTGAAAGTGCGGATGAATATTACTTCTGCCTGTCAGGAAAAGGCATTATAGTCATGCAATCTGCTGAAGGCGAGATCAGACATTTGCCTATGAATGAAGGAGGAGGAGTGTATGTTCCTTCTGGATGGGCACATAGGACCATCAATATTGGAGATGATGATTTCATGCTCCTGGCCATCTTCCCAAAAGATGCTGGCCATGATTATGGCACCATTGAGGAGAAGGGATTCAGGATTGTCGTGATGGAAGTTGATGGTCAATTCGCTGTTATGGACAATCCATCTTTTTGAGAGAAATATACCCAAAAACGAAATATAGGTATTCATTATTGATGGTGCGTTCGTCATTCAAAATGAGAGTCTTCCTGGCCAAGTGTTGGGGAATACAGAAAGAATGAGCGGATATGTCCCGAGGTGCGAACCACAGGACGATAATAAGACAGCGAATAAACAGTCCTGTGGTTACTGCCACGGGACAACGAATAGATATAGAACATAATAGTCCCGTGGTGTAGCGGTTATCATGCTTGCCTTTGGAGCAAGCGACAGCGGTTCAAATCCGCTCGGGACTACTTTTTTCTTCTTCGAGTCTTCCATAAACCTAAATACCAAAATATCAATATTCCAATGTAGGGATGCACTTGTTCGGTCGTAAGGATAATATCAAGGGAGATGAAACCACCCAGGCACTGATGAAGCAGGGTGTGTACAATGTTCCCAATAGAATGTACGACCATCCATTTCACATGGATTCCAAAGCAATAAAGAAAAAGAAGATATATGGATTCTGGCCGGGATTGAAATACACCGTGGTCCTGTCCATCCTGCTCTTCTGGATGCCCCCCTTCGGACAGGTGATAGCTGGTTATGTCGGTGGAAGAAAAGCCGGCACTCCGACAAAGGGAATTTTTGCAACTCTTGTGCCTGTTATCGTGGTATTTTTGGTATTCGGCCTGGCCAGCCTCGGAACTCTTTCAAGCGTGGAGGATCTCTGGAACAATACATCGGGATCCGTGTTCGACACAGCATCTGGCATTCCTTTGATAGGCCCAATTGCAGATTTTTCCATCGAGTATATGGGATTCTTATCCAGTTATATCGGCCTGGACAATGCCTGGATAGCGCCTTATATCCTGACCGTTCTATTTGGTTACGTGGGGGGTATTCTATCCCTCCAGCATAAGAGAGAATTGAAAGAATACGAGCACATATTGCACAATACTGCAAGCCCCAGTATAATTCAGATACATAGTGGCTCAGACCCGGAGATCAAACCAGCCATATACCCCACCCCCGATGCAAATGGACAAGAGGAGGTGCATGTGGACCTGAACGAGATCGAGAGAGATAATGAGCAGATCGGTATGGATGGTGACATACCGGTGATCATGGGGAAAAAGCCTAAGGATTGGGATGAAAAGTAGAAATATGTATTTGTCATTACCCAAATTTGATAGAACAAACTCTGAAATGTTAAATTTGGGCCATTAGAGTTGTTATTGTTATTTAATGCAGGTGTGATCTAGTCTGGTAGGATCCAAGCTTCCCAAGCTTGATGCTCGGGTTCAAATCCCGGCACCTGCATCCCCAATTTCTTCTTTTTAGTCCATCCACTATCAAAACGCTCTGCTAGTAACCATATTTCATTCTGATAAGAAAATGAGAACTATTGCTTGACCTGTTCAAGCTGGCTGATTATATTCCAGATTAGTGTACGTCCATGTAGAGGTATATTTGGATCATTGGCCAGTTCGTCCATGACGAATATCGCACTGGCTATCCTCACATCAAGAGCTTCATCTCTCTTTAACAATCTGGTCTTACACTCTGAAGCTCCCCTTCTGATGTTCCTGGGGACGGTTGTGTCTTCGGTTAGCTGGTCAAGTACAGATATGACCTGCTGAAGTTTTTCCTCTGCATCCATTATAATCACCTTGTATTTTTGGCCGGATAACACAATTGTGCAATTAAGCCTTTCCCATGATTCGAGCCTTGGTACTTAGGGATGTTCCCAAATTCATTGAAGAACATTCATAGTCTTTAAAATGATATACATGACTATGGCATTATGTAGCTGGTGGTGTCTGGATAGATCATTCTCTCAAATTCCAATACCTTGTGTAATACTAGATCTGTTCTTAGATTGCTTATGGTCACATTGAAAGAGCCTTTGACCAAATATCCTTCTGCATTATGAGCCAATGACACGGTATAATTCTCATGTATGGTCCCACCAATGACAGAATACACACCATCTATGATGGTTCTGATATCTCCGCCCAACCAAATGTCAAATCCTTCCTCAGCCATGATGTTGACATGGCTGTCGAAATCATCATTGAAACCAGAGATATCATTCTCCTGGATCGATTGCCTGGCCGTGTATATTGCGTGATTTTCCAGATCACGCACGATCTCCTGGGACTTGGACTCCATTTTGGAAATATCCTCCATGCGCAGTCTATAATTGGAATCAACATTGGTGACGTATGAAAGATAGGACACTGTAAAACTTGCAAAGAACAATAGGACTATGGCCATCAGGGAAAATGATGATACCGCCCTTTCATCCGAAAGCAGTCTCCTTCTTGACATTTAAGCCTCCATCATGATAAACATTGGAACTTCTATCATCCTATCACATTGGGCGATAACTGGCCACTTCTCCATCCTTGAATGTGATCATATAATGTATCCCAGCCTTTTGTGTGTTCTTGAGCAGGAACTCTGTATAATCACTTCCTTTTTCAATGCTTCTTACCATTACTAATTCTTCAGAGGTCGCATCAAGATTCTCAACTATCCAGCTCTTCACTTTATCATAATCCGCCTGCCATTTATCCGAGTCAACTACAACGAGTTTCTCACCATCTTTGACTACAGAATCAGTGATCACCATGTCAGGTGGCAAGATATTCACCCCACATTTGACCCCGTAATTATTATCCTTGCCCAGTCCCCAATATCCCACAGCGGTCTCTATTATACCACTGACCTTCTCACCAGGTTCTACCTCGCACTGGATGCTCGAGCTGTCCTCGGACATCGCATTGCTTAAAAGTATCCGAATTCCCATATTCTCACTATAAGTATGTATATGGGACACGATTAAAAACCTTCCTATCTAGGCCTTGGATCACTTAGAGCCACATAGGGGTAAACACCTACTCATGCTCAAACCATTTTCCTGAATTCCCTGGCAGTGAAAGCCAAGGATAGCGGGTTTTGAAAAGAACCCGCTAGGCATCCGCAATTGGAGCAATCCGTGCTTGGACCAAAACATCGCCTTGTATTCCAATTCACATCATAATGTAGTACATCGTCACCCCAGTAGCACCAGCCGCGATGATCGGGCTTCTCATACCAATCCAGCATATTGATACTGGGCAGGAATTGCTTGGGATGGATCTGCTTCACTCTCTTGAGCTCATCAACTATGAGCTTCCTTTCCTCGGCTTTGACATGCATAGGTATCTTGATCTCTGTTCCGGAAGCACAGATATTGCAGACCACGCCTCTGAAACCATGCTCTTTAGATAGCTGGACGACGTCGTCCAATTCCTTGTAATTATCCATGGTTATCGTCATATTGATGGCCACGCGCTTGTCCCCGGAGTAATTCTTCAAGATCTTGTCAAAACCACCTGCTCCCCTGATCGAATCATTGGTCTCCCGCATGCCGTCCAATGATACGTAAAGTAGATGGTCGAACTCTTTCGGAATGAAGATCGTTCCATTTGTGATCACATACACGAATGGGAAAGTGTCATGAGCCAGCATGAGCACGTCATTCCTCATAGCTGGCTCGCCACCTACAAGCAGGACGAATCTAATGCCCTGTTTGTAAAGATCTACGAACCGCTTTTTCCAAATATTGATGAATATATCCTCTTTCTCAAAATCATCCTTGCCATGAAAATGATAGCAATGCCCACATCGGAGATTGCAATTATCGGTGACGTCGATCTCGGCAAAGTACTTGACACCTCGAATTTTCCTTCTCAATTCGAGGTAAGCCAGATACGGAATATCAGAGTTTTTCATTGTTTCAGATAGTCACACACATAGAGCGTGGGCTTCTTAACATTAAGCACCAGATCCTTGCCCGCAGGTATCAGCAATGTGTCGTATTGCTTTGGCACGATATCACCCTTGCCAACACCCCAGGCTATCTCCCCATGCAAAAAGTGCATGGTCTCCTGATTGCCTCCGACATTGAAGACGAACTCGCCAACTGGCAGGTATCCGAATGTCGAAGGAGAAGCTTTGCCCTGCCCCTCGATAACCGTGCTCATGACGCCATTATCGTACTCGTTTATCTTTCCGGGCTGCGTGCCCCGGAAATAATCCGCAATTCCTGGGAATGACTCGGCCAGTAACTGGAAATCTATCTGCTTGCTAAGGAACATCTCTTTAACTTTTGAATCCATATTTTCACCTATACAAGGGTGAATGTCGATGTGTTTGATATGCTTTTTGGGCTAATTCATTTATTGAATTATATTTAGAATTTTCTCACCCTCGATATATGCTCTTTTGAGAAATTCACCATGGTCTTTGATATATGAATTCATAATCATCAGCTCCAGCATGACTGGGTTGCTGTATTTCGAGTGCTTGAGCAGTCTGCATATCTCGTCAAAATCCACAAATCCCTCGCCCGGGATCGCATGATCGATGAAGGGGCGTATTCGATCCGATAAATGCACGGAAATCACCCTGTTGCCAAACTCCTCTAGCAGGTTGAAATCCCTTGGCCCATCCACTTGATCATGGGATGAATCATAACAAAAGCCAAAGACCTCCGGGTCTAGCTGAGGCAGACCTCTTCTCAAGACCTCGGTCGCATTATCTGGATGCATGTTCTCGACAGCTATTTTGATATTATTTTGTTCAAGTGTGGGTCGGAACCTTGCACAAGTATCCAATAACGACTTCACTTTCTGCTCTATTTGAGATTCGCATATCTCAAATCCAGTCACCGGGTGCACGACAATTATCGGAACATCCAGTTCCTTCGCGGCTTCGATAATCCCATTCAATATTTTATCACAATTTGGATTGTCAGTACCGCAGCCGTGGATGGTGTCAATTGAAAGCCCATATTCTTTCAATTGCTCTTTGATCAACTTTCGATTTTCCTTATCCAGGATATTCGAATGCTCATACCTCCCACTAATAGAGAAGTGGTTGAAGCCAGCGGATGAGATCATTTCCAATTGTTCATCAAAAGGAATATTGTAATCAAAGCAGGTGGCTATTGAGATTTGCTTCATTTTTCACCTCATATGGAAGTGGATGGTGATGTGTTAGATATGTTTTTGGGGTTTTTGTAATAATCCAAAAACTCCTTATTTAAAGGTCAATTGAAAGGAAAAGGGTCCACCTCTATCATCTTTAGTACACATTGAATTAATGCGCTTATATCCAATTTCAGTTAATTCTTCTTCGAGTTCTAATGGATTTATTGGACGTATCTCTAATGCATAGGATTCCCCTTCTATAATGAAGTCATAATAAGGGTTAAGAGATGAATGTGCTTGGTCATTATCAGTTATTATTAAGATTCCGTTATCTGCCAATAAGTTTTTTAAGAGTGAAAAATCAGGGTTATGTGGCATAGAAGAAAGAACCCATGAAATAATTATAACATCGAATTTTTTTCCTTTTAATCGATTATGAATATTGTCTATATCCTCTACGATAATCTCCGTTCTCAACGGTGCTTCATCCATGATTTCTTGAAATTTCTTAATCATGCTTGTGGATTTATCAACATACGTCCATGTTATATTCTCTTTATTGAAAAAATGATTCGTTATTAATTTTCCAGTACCTCCACCCAAATCCAAAATATTGTAGTTTCTATCTTCATTCAAGTGATTTTCAATTTCTTCAATGACACGCCGGTGCGATTCTAAAAGTTTCTTTGAATTTCGCTCATCATACATTTTAGCTATGGTATTATAAAAATCGATTGCGTTTTTAATATTGAAATTCTTAATATTGGGCAGGGTTTTATCCACATTTTTACTATCAATAATAACAATCCCTATTATACAAACAATCAGAATTATAGCACATACAATCAAACCATACAGTACCTGATCTGGAGGCATCACTACAAGTGATGCAACAAATGCCCCCTCTGCAATTAACGCAATCAATGCTAAAAGTTTCGTTTTACTATCAATTGCATCAAGAATGCTACTTCGTGATTCACTCATCATATCCACATTTTTATTATTCTCTCGATATCATCACATGCTCTTTCATTTATTATTACTTTTTGGTTCTTGTATAATAAATAATCATTATGAAATGTCATAGTGTTTTTTCAATAAGAATAACAATTCGGGATGAAATTTATCTCCACTTTTAATCATCTGTCGAATAGTATCTATGTTAAAAAATTTCACATAATTAACTTCATTATTATTAATTGATAATTCGCCATTATACACCCCTGAAAAAGTAGATAGGAATCTCTTAATACCCCTTTCATCGGTATAATAATCCTTGTGTGAAAAAACAATTTCGATCTCTATTCCAAGTTCTTCTTTGATTTCTCGGAGAGCTGCCATCTCATATGTTTCTCCATAACGTACATGTCCCCCGGCAGAAGTGCTCCAATGTAGAGGACAAAATGATTTTTTATCACTTCGTAATTGCAACAACATTTCTTCTTTTTCATTTAGAATAAAAATATGGACAATTCTATGGATGGGTAAAATAGTATATACTTTGTCATAAGTCATTTTTCCAATTTCTTCATCATTTTCATTGACTACTGCTAACCATTCCATTCTATTCCGCCATTTCTATATTTTTTGGAAAGAATTTGCATTCACACAATTTTTTATTACACGATACACAAGCAAATTCACCATCATATTTATAACAATCGTTAAGCACATCCTCTAAAGACAACAATTTAAATTTATTTGTGTCTATTATTCCTCTAATTTTGTTCAAAATAGAGCAATACCAAGAAAATATATCTGCCATTTCAACTATCATATCCATTTTTGCCTTAATTAATCGTTTTGTAATCATATCTGGATCTAATGATGTATAGTCGATTTTGTCATCTTTCTTAATGAATTTTTCATACGCATCTACTATCCCCTCAATTGTCGACAATCTATTAATGAAATCCATATCAATTTCGTCGATTTCTTCAATAACTCCTGCCAACTGGCTTAGCTCACGTATCGCCTTTGCTTCTTCCCCTACTTCTTCAAGAAAATGGAAACCAATGTTTTCTACTGAGAGCATATATGTTGTTTGGCCATATATTTTATCAAAAACAGATTGCCAGTTTTGAATAGTATATCTCTCAAATTTTATGTGTTCATCATTCTCACATGTTAGTTTTGCATTAAGCAATCTCCTGTATCCGGCAGCTTTGTCTTTTCCACCATCCATTATCTTAGGTTCACATCTGCATGGAGATATATGGCAATGCCCACAAACTACTGGATATTTAAAAGATATAATGTCAGATAATGACTCTGAAAAGCCGAATACCGAATCTTCGAGTGAATTACATTTGTTGATATAAGTACACATCCAACAGAAAGAATGTGCAGCCTCATCTAATAATTCAGTAAAATCATATTTCCTGATACTTTCGCCAATAGCACTACAATGGGCAGACAATGCAATCCAGATTTGCTCAATATTTTTTTCTTTATCATTTTCCCCATATATTGCTTTAAATTTCTCCGTCCAGTCCGTTATAGATATATCTTCAACCATATACATCCTTCCTATTCTCGATCAATTATTTGTTCTCCATAATATCTAGCAGAGTGATCTGATGAACTTACATATAAAAAATATTTTATTTCTGAATTGATATTCCCTATCAAGATTTTCTGGCCAGGCTTATCTCCTTGTGTATAAATTTTCCCATCGCCAATAAGTAAAAATACGCTATTGTGCCTTTTATCTATTTTAGTAAAACATTTAATATTGTATTTTTTGCACTTCTTCTTTAGCTTTCTTAATATATCAATGTAATCAGCTTCCTTCAAAAGTTCTTCCTTTTTTGCCAGGTGAGATGGTATGAACCTTTGAATATACCATTTTTTAATACTTTTTTGTTTTAGATATTCTGGAATCCTAAGCATGGATTCATCATTGCGTTTATGGAGAACACTCTGAATGGCGAGATTAATACCTTTGGATTTGAACCAATCAATGTTTTCTAGCTTTTTAAAATAAAGTTCCCTATCTGCTTCCTTCTTCTTTCCAAGGGTTCTAAAAATAGTTTCAGTTTGAGGTCTTACTGCATCTAATGAAATGCGAACCAAAATATTCTTTTGCTTAATGATTTTTAATAATTCTTTATCAGGCCTAATCGTTCCATTTGTATCTATGATTATTCCTTTATCGATACGCTTCAACAAAGAAATTAAATCATCTCTTTTTTTAGGCAGTAATGGCTCCCCTCCAGTTATAACCACCACGAAAAATGGTGATTCATTAATCCAATTAATTAATTTTTCAGAAATAACGAGATCCCCTACTTTATGCATTTCAAAATCTTTAGCTACACAATGCTTACATTTCATATTGCAATCAAAGGTTAAGTCGATGTTGAGGAGCAAAGGATTGCTTACGTATGGAGTCTGCCTATTTTTTTCAAATTCTTTAGTAGGTTTTATGTTAAAAGTATGATTAACAGTATTATATTCCACTTTACCCCAATCTTCTTTTCTTGATATTATCATTTGAATGCCACCATAATTTTTTCAGGGTGTTTTTTCCTAATTACAAAATGCTTTTTTGATACATTTCTCAGCCCTAGATGGTGCCTTTTTTCATCAAATACAATCTTTGTTTGGAATCCATAACATTTCAGCAAGTCTGATAAAGCAGTATCGATCTCTATAATTTCACCCCTATGCATATTGTCTTGCACGACAACATACAACTTGCCATTTTTAGATAAACTCTGGATTATATTTTCAAAGGTCCTAAATAAAGTATCAAAATAACGAGTGTAATATTTTGAGTAATACATTACATCTTTTTCCTTCTTTTGTTCAATTGTTGTGATTAAATTAGATAGATAGGGTGATTTTGAAAATAGATATTTTTTTCCATGAATAAAACTATCATAAGCTCTGACTGTATTAGTTCCAATTAAATTGGATGGCTTAACTGGAAATCCAACATTAGAAAGAAAGAAGTTCTCTGGGCCATATAATCGATGATAATCCAACCTATTGGGGTATGGAGGGGAAGTGACAATTAGATCAACAAGTTTAGGTGTTTTTGCTGTTATTGCATTTTTTATATCAATTACACAACTGCCTTCCACTGTAGGTTCATTGTTTTCATATGATTCTTTATAATACTTTTCAAAACGTTGAATAGTATCATCCACAATATCATCTAGAGATTTATACGAAGAAATGCCTCCTGCTTTTACCCAAGTTCTATTTTTTGATTTCTCAAAAGATGAATAATTTCGTAGAGAAACAAGTAATAGAGCCTTAAGAAGAGCCTTCTCTATTTGCTCATATTTTTCAGTAGTCTGCCAAGCTTTGCATAGCCCTTTTAATGTATCTTTATCATACCAGTCATCTGAAATTATTGAACTTTGATTTTTAACAGATGATAAACATTTTTTTAATTCCTCATAAAACCACTCAGTTCCATTTTTTTTGTAAGTGTTATATGCATCAATTTTTTTTGCACTATTTACAAAGAAATGAATTGGTAAAACATCATATAGATAAGCATTATGGCCATTTTTTTCGATAAACGGTATCAAAGGAGCCGTGCCTGCCATAGGGTCTAAAATTGTTGCAGGTGCACTCAATATTTCATCTTTAATATACTCCTGAACACTATTACGATAGGTTGCATATTCAGACGAAAGTAATTTCATTAAAAAGGGCAGGGCTTGTTTGTACTTAAATATTAGCTATTTTAGCCTTGTATAGATGTAAATGCCCATCTCTCAAAAATGTTTATTCACCTCTTTAATTAAAGGTGCCAGGCCCTATTCAGGCCTGGCATTCGAACGCTCACCACTTTTCCCAGTACTTCGCATCATCTGTCGGTGGCTTCTCATCTCCCACGTAGTCACCGCCCCAAGTGTTCAGGCCAGCTGCTTCATCTTCATCGATCTTCTGCTGAAGCATTTCCAGCATCTTGGTCTCGTCAGCGAATCCAAGCGAGATCATCTTCTGAACTGTCGGCACTCCATTGTGTGTCCATCCTCTTCGGAAGTAAACCGCATCCGCCAGCTTCTGATACCTGTTCTGGCGGTAATGGTACATCATCTTCATCCTGTCCTCGATGCTCATGGCTTCCAGGCTGTCTGCTGGAACTCCAATATCTTCCACCATCTGCTTGTCGTACATTTCCTGGCGTGAGACGTATTCGAGGCGGGTTACGGGTCCCATGGATCTGTATGGTATCCAGTCGTCCGCACGTCTTCCGCGACCCATCCAGACATTCATAGATCTTTGCCAGTTGTACGCTCTCTCGCTCTGGAGGATCAGATCTTCCTTGGTCACATTCCAGCCAGTTATCGCGTTCTGGATATCGACGTAGTTCTGCACGTGGCCTGGAACCTTTGCCGGCTCCCCGGTTTCGGCATTATCCGCTGGCTCGACATCGTTCCATGGTAGTTTGCATAATCCGTTCAGTCCGAACCACGTTCTCCACATCGGGAAGTAGTGAAGCGCTTCAGCCTTATCAGCGAAGGTCGGGATCTGATTGTTCACCATGTCCATGAATATGAGCCAGGCCTCGTCGTGCTGCGGTCCTTTCAATGTCAAACCGTAGCCGCCCTGCATGGCCAAGCTTTCTTTGGTGACGTATTCTGAATATTCCAGACCCTTGGATTCCATTCCACAGTCCTCGATGAGTTGCTGATCTCCCCAGTTCTTGATCTTGAGCCAGTCCTTCACACGGCGTGCGCCCTTACCCGCTATCTTGACGAACTCGTCATCATCGCCAGCGGCCATCCTGTGGAGTAATTCCATCATCGCATCCGCGTTTCCAAAGCATAGTTCCAGACCACCGCATCTTTCCTTGTTCAGGATTCCATATTCGTACATCTCCATGTAGAAAGCGATGGCAGTTCCTGTGGATATTGTGTCCAATCCGTATGTGTCACAGTAGAAGTTGAACTCCAGCACCCATAGTGGATCCCAGATGCTCATATTGGACGAACAACCCAGTGTCTCGTATTCGGGCCCATCGACAGTCACTTTGTGACCCTTGTAAGGTCCGGTCATGACCGTGTAGCCGTCAGCGGCTTTCGCGCATGCCATCGTGCATCCGTACCAGCAACCGTCGGGTATCACCTGGGTCCACAATTTGTAGAAATGTGGCGAATATATCTTCGGTGCTTTCGGGTGCTGGCCAAATCGATAGTTCTCGGTTGGTAAAAGGTCATAGGCGTCCATGATCTCCACCAGGTGGCCGGTCCCAACGGTCCTCATATTGCACTGGTCCTTGTCCAGATCTCTCATTTCCTTGTGATAGTTCGCTCCTATTTCAGCAATTTTATCTAGATCGATAGCATCGTTGGTCGTGGCATCGAACTCGTCGATCCTGGAAACAACGGCCTTGATCTTCTTGTGCCTCAGAACTGTTCCCAATCCACCGCGACCATGCTGCTTCAGCCTGGCTACCTTTCTTCTAATATCATAAAATGAGATGTTAAGACATCCCCAGTAAGAGTTCTCCGCTCCAGTTCCGGCGGATACGACAGCCACGCCCTGTTTGCCCTTCTCGGAATCCTCAAAAGCATACAGGTGGGTCAATTGCTCAGCCAGCACATGGGAATTCGTTTCCTCGCCAGGCGCGGTCTCGATACGAACTTTTCCTTCGACACCGTCTATGAGGACGATCACATCTTCATCGGCCTTTCCATGTATCTGGACAGCATCAAAGCCAGCAAATTTCATGTATGGCGCGAAGTAACCGCCAGCATTGGAGTCACATATGATATCGGTGGAAGGAGAAACAGATAGTGCCAGTGATTTTCCAAAGCCCGGATACTGTGTGGAACCGCACATCGGGCCCGCTGTCAGTACCAGTCCATTCTCATCACTGTCCCAGCGTGTTGAAGGGTTGATGGAATCCCAGAGGAGCTTGAGACCGAATCCACGTCCTCCCGTGAATTTCTTCTTCATGTCCTCGGTTATTGGTATTTCCCTGATCTCCTTCTTTGTCAGGTCCACATACAGAGTGCGGCCAGCATAGCCCTTGACTATCGGCTTCTTCTCATAAGCGTATTCGGCCAGCACGACATGGCTGGCCCTCAATGCGGCCAGATCCCACTTGTGTTCCGTGTTCCCTGTCTGGAAGCCAGTTGCCCGGTTTCCAATCAATTTTGCTTCTGCTTTACAATTCTCATCACTCATCAGCACACCCCCTGCTTGTGGTATACGGTTTCCTCAACTTCTTCTAGGTCGACCTCTACGAGCTCCAGTGCGCCATTTGGACAAGCGCTGACGCACTTGCCACAGGATATGCATTTGAAAGGAGTGATGACCGCAGGAGCCTTTCTCATGACCTCGCTGGAACAGAATCCCACACAGGCCTGACAGCCGATACACAATTTCTTATTGATGACCACGGTGCCGCTTCCCAGCCTTCTTATCGCCTGGACCGGGCACATGTCGATGCACAGACCGCAATGATTGCAGTTCTCCATCACTAAGCCAGTATCGCCTTTTATGATCCTTATGGCGGACCATTCTCCACCATTCTCGTTCTTATGGTGGACATTGGAGCATGCTTTCTCGCATGCCAGATCGCCATCACATTTTGACGGATCGAACTTTATTATCTTGACAGTTGTCATTCACACCACTCCTAAAGATAGAATATGGCGAACATCGCGACCCAGCAGAAGGCTGAGACACTGGCTGCCACTCCGTAATAGTGTTCTTTCCTTATCTCGTAGACATTCATGTACAACTGCTTGGCCATCACAGCCACTGGTAATGAGATACCACCAAGAGCGGCAGCGAAGAAACCCCTACCGATTATAAGGGGCAGAACCGCGCTGAAGTTCGAGAAATTGAACATGCCAGTCGTTATGACCGGAGTGAATATCTGTGTGAACATGTAGCCTGTGACGTAAATTGAGAATCCCGCTATAACGCCGATCATTGCCAGGCTTTTTGGGTTGACCAATGGATTTCCGGCTTTTCTAATATCAAATACCGGTCTGTTGAATATCATCTCGAAGACCAAACCCTCAGCGGCTATAGCCAGTGCGGAGCAGATGACACAAGTGCCTATGGGAGCCCAGAACCTGAGCAATCCAGCAACAAGTGCCATGCCCAATTGCATGCCCAGAACATTGTACGTCTTCCTGGTGTAGGCCATTAGCCCGAGCCCGACCAGACCGCCCAAAAGAGCGCCCATCGGGAAATTGCTCATGACTCCTCCGAACTTCACACCGCCCAGCGTGCATTCCAGTAGTCCCCACATGGATCCAAATAATATGATCCCTGCCAGTATCTTCATCCTGTCTTTATTGTTCTTCATTTCTCTCATAGTAGATTCACCTCTATTCTTATGACATTTCTAACTTTGAATTTATTAATTTGATCATCTGGGAGATCGGGGAAGAAGCTTTTGAACTCATCCAAAACCAGATAACCGTTCTGGATACTGTCCCAGTCCACGATCTTGGAGTAGCCGTCCACTCCAGTTATTGTGTATGTGCGATTGGCCAGGTCCGTGAAGCCCGCATGCTCAAGCACATCTGCCAATTCCACTCCTTCATAAGATACTCCGTCCTTGGTGAACTGGACAATATCCAATTCCTCAAATATACCATCCCATGTAAATTCTATGGATGAGCCCTTGAAGGAAGCATCTGGATCCATGTCCATAACTACCAAGGCACCCAGTTCGATCTTCTCGATGGATTCAACATCCCTTATGCCGTAAGCCTTAGGGAGATGTGGGAAATAAGAAGCTGTGTCTTCTTCCAGCAGTATCCCTTGCATCATATCCATCCAGGACACGTTCTTCTGCCATCCGTCCTCCGCGATGATGGTGAACAATGTTTCATTTTTATCATCATCAAGTTCATTGCCAAAAGCAGTCAAGTTCAGGATATCGCTGAGAGCCAGTCCTTCTTTTCCATCCACTGTTTTGGTTTCCAGATCCTCGGCCAGCTCATCCCAGGTATATTCATGGCCATCGAACTCCATGGCGTCCCCGGTGTCAATGGCCTCGCCGTCCGGAAGCACAGCGTACAGTATGCCGATTATGATCACAGCTACAACAACCAGTGCGATCCCGATTCCCAATTTCTCGCTCATATTGATTTCCTCCTTTTCAATTCGGAAATTTGTTTGCAATCACTTCGTTCTCGCAAACAAAATCTCTCCATTATTAACAGTTGATGCAGACTATATCGATAGTCACCAGGTCCCTGACCCAGAAGCTCTTTGTTTGTTCCGTGAATACAACCTTTTTGTCTTCCAGAACGATATAGCCAGTATTGACATCGTCCCAATCCACATCCTTCTGGTAGCCATCGGCTCCAGTGAATCTGTACTGGAATGTCTCATGATCCTGAATGTCCGCGTCCTCGATCATGTCACTGAGCTTCACGCCTTCAAAATCCAGGTCACCTACACTGAATGACACTATCTCATAATCATTCTCAATGTCATCCCATGTGAAGTCCACACCATTGACGATTATCTTATTGGTATCGCCCTGTGGGATAAGTGTGTAGGCGAAGGCCGCACATGATGTAACCAGTATCACCACGGCCACGATGCCTAATACCAGATTAAGACGCTTGATATTCATCATCTGCCCCAACATTATCATTGTATTCATAAAGGTTTGGTTAAATCATGTGCACGTGTTGCATTATCGACGCGCATATGTGCGATTTCCAACATACCAAACCATAAATAGCGGAATGACATTTAATGAATCATAGGACGGATGGGTATGAGAAAGACGATTATAATTCTGATAAGCATATTGATGTTCACGAGCATGATGGTAGTTCCGGGAAACACTGGCGATGTGGAAGCTGGTGTTCCAGATACAACTACACTCGCGCTCACGCCTCATGCACCGATTCGAATAAATTCGAATGCGGATTTCCCAGGGATAGCGACAGCCGGGGATGGAAGTATTGGCGATCCGTGGATCATTGAGAACTGGGAGATCAATGGCACAGGGAATGGCACTTGCATTTTTGTCGGAAATGTAACTGAACATTTCGAGATCAGAGATTGTGACCTATCAAACTCAGATGGTTCAAGTATCTGGCCTCATGTTGGAAATTATGGCTTGATCCTGAATAACACATATGGAGGGAATATCACCAATTGTTCATTTAATTTCAATGAAGCTGGTGGAATTCATATCACAGACAGCCAGTATCTGAATTTATCATATAATATCTTTCATGATTGTCCTATAGGAATTGAAATGGTCAGCTCATCAAATCTGATGATCAAACATAACGATATTCAAAATTGTACAAGTACTGGGATAAATAGCAGAAATTATTCGAATAATAATATCATTGAAAACAACACATTTATGAACAATGATAATCGGGCCATTGTGATCAAGGGCTCTTTCAATCTCATAAACAATAATTCATTCTTTGGAAATTACCGTGATATCGATATATTGTATGGAGATAATAATCATATATCAAATAATTCGTTTAATAATTGTACAGATATCAGCATTATCACTATCTTGAGCTGGTTCAATCAAATTTACAATAATACCTTCACCTACAACAATATAGACATAAGCATTGAATGGGATGGCGGCGGTCAGAAAATATATCACAATATGTTCATAGACAGTGCATTACCTCCTTATGATTCAGGATCTACTGATTCTGAATGGGATAATGGATATCCCTCAGGAGGTAATTATTGGTCAAATCATACTGGCTATGATAATTATTCAGGCCCTGATCAAGACATTCCTGGAAGCGATGGGATAATCGATACAAATTATACTGGTTTCAGCGGTCTGTTCAATGCTGTCGATAACTATCCATTTAAGAAGCCATTTGATTATGTGGATTCTCTGGCTCCTAATTCATCAGTGGTCTCTATAATACCATACCTGCAAACAGATCCAGTTGATATCACAGCCACTGCTGTTGATGATGATGCTGGCATTGCCAATGTCACCCTTTTCTATCGCTATTCATCGGACAATGTCACCTTCGGCAACTGGACATTCTTCGGACTTGATGCTGTATACCCATACGAATGGAACTTCGACTTCCCTGCTGGTGAAGGCTTCTATCAATTCTATTCCATCGCTATCGACAACCTCAATAACACGGAAGATGAGCCAGTAACAGCAGATGCCCACTGTGTGTATGATATCAATCCGCCTATATCCAGTGTCGATGATCCAGCCCCATACTGGCACAATACCCCGATCAATATTTCTATAAATGCAAGTGATGCAGGTATAGGGGTCGCCAACGTCACCCTCTTCTACAACTATTCCCCGGACAATGCCACATCCGTCTTCGGAACCGAGTTCGGAACTGATCTTGCAGCGCCCTGGAACTTCACCTTCGACTTCCCAGCTGGCGAAGGTTATTATGAATTTTTCTCCATAGCCACGGACATATTCAACAACACCGAGAGCCTGCCATTATCCGGGTACGCTTCTTGCGGCTACGATGCCACCACCCCGCAGTCTGAAGTACTGCAGCCGGACTTCTGGCAAGACAATCACACCGTGTACTTGGAATGGGAGACGAACGAGACTTTGAGTGGCTTCGGCCCTCTTTCACTTGGCCAGTATCCTTCCCATGATAATGTCGACCTCTGTATGCGCTACAGCCTTGACAATCAAACATGGGGTATCTGGAAACTGGTCACGGAAAATATGGTCAATTCCTCCACACACAATATCACGGTATTGGAAGATGGATATTATCAATTCTACACCATCGCGCAGGACATTGCTGGGAATCTGGAAGCCCCGCCTATGGATTCAGATTCATCTGTGACTTATGACATATATATCGGCATTGACACGGTGTCACCAGTGGCAGTCGCTGCCGATGAACAGAACTACACGATATCTCAATTCAGTACGGTGATGTTCGACGCCTCTGCTTCGACAGACAATATGGGCATACACAGCTACACATGGAATTTCACGCATATCGTCAATGGCACTTTGCAGGAAGTGGTGATCCACGATCCGGCCTTCAATTTCACCTTCGGATACTATGGGCAATACCCGATCACATTGACCGTGATAGACCAGGCTGGCAATATGGACCAGGACATCATGAACTTCAATATCACGGATGATGAAGCTCCGATCGCCAATGCGGGCCCGGATCAACACAAGGATCAGTTGGCCTGGGTGACCTTCAGAGGTATCGATTCATCGGATAATGTCGGCATAGTGGATTACACATGGACCTTCTCATACAATGGCACGATCATCACTCTGGAGGGGGCACAGCCCAAGTTCAGGTTCATGTATCATGGTAATTACAATGTCACGATGACCGTCACGGACCTTGCGGGAAATACAGCATCGGACAATGTCATGATATACATTGCGGAGGACATAAGCTCGACTGGTAGCGGTTATAACTGGATAATCGTGATATTCGTACTGGTACTGTTGTTATGCGTGATCATGATAATGGCCTTTTATTTCAAAAAGACCAGTTCCGTGGGTTCTGAAGAGCGTGATGATGAATATGATGAGTATGGGGAAGATGATAGGTACGATGGAAGAAGATAACTTGTTCACTTCTTCTTCAGACATTTGTTCTCAATGGCCCAGATGAATCTCTCCTTCTCGCCCTCTGGTATCCTTATCCTGTCACCCTTTTGATGCTTCTTGCCAGAGGTCCATTCCGTGAATTTCTTGGTAACTTCATAGAGATCGCCGCCAGTCGATAATTTCGCCTTTCCCGCTTTCTTTCGATAAGCGGAATAATTGCCGCTGAAGGTCGTGAGCGCCCCGTCCCTGAGGTCGAATATGTTCTCGGCCACACTGTCCAATAGTGCTCGATCGTGAGTTATTATCATCACTGTTCCTTCATAATCCATCAAGGCCTTTTCCACCGAGGCCTTGGCATACAGGTCCAGATAGTTCGTGGGCTCGTCCAGTATCAGCATATTGTGATCGCTCATCAGGAGCTTGGCTATCGACAATCTCGCCCTTTCTCCCCCACTCAGGGTGAACACCTTCTTGAACACGTCCTCACCTCTGAAGAAGAACTTGCCAAGGTATTTCCGCACCCATTCTTCTCCCGCGTCCTTCTTATGCTTCCGAATTTCTTGGATAACTGTGTTTCCACGTACGAGGCCATCCTGTTCCTGGGCATAATAACCGATCTTCGTGCCCTTGCTCACTTTGATAGTGCCAGTTGTGGGTTCGAGCTCTCCCATTATCATGCGTATGAGCGTGGTCTTTCCAGAGCCATTGGGCCCGATAAGACCGATGCGCTCTCCTTTTTCTATCCTGAAGTCGCATTTGCCGATAATCGATGCCTTTCCGTATGATTTCTTCACATCCAGCGCGTCTACAGTGTCCTTCCCGCTCTTTTCCGCTGTGCCGAACTCCAGAGCCAGTTTCCTCGAGTGGTCTGTCGGTCTGTCCATCTTGTCCATGCGATCCAGCTTCTTCTGCTGGGTCTTGTGCAGGGAGCTGAAACTGTACACACTGTGCATCCACTCGATCATCTCCTTCTGCCTCAGGATCTCCTTCTGCTGTTTCGCATACGTCTTCAGGTTCTTCTCGAGGTCGAAAGATTTCTTCTCCAGATAGTCAGAATAATTTCCCGAATATATATTGGATCTAGTATTTTCGATCTCCACGCTCTTGGTGATGATCTTGTCCATCATGTATCGGTCGTGGGACACTATCAACACCGCACCAGGGTAATTGGCCAGATAATCCTCCAGCCATTCGGTCGTCTCTATGTCAAGGTGATTCGTGGGCTCGTCCAGTAGAAGAAGATCCGCTCCTTTTGCTTCCAGAAGTATGCTGGCCAGTCTTGCTTTGGTCTTCTCACCACCACTTAGATCACCCACTTTTGTGTGAAAGTGTCTTTTCGTGAACTTCAGATCCTCGAGCACTGCCTCCGCTCGGGTTGGCTGGCCGTAACCCCCACTCGACGCAAACTCCTCTAAAGAATTGGCATACTCTTTAGAGATCTCCTCCAACTGCTCCGTCGATATGGTACCAGGATTCTCAAGTCTATTCTCTAAAAAGGCGATCTTCTTGGCAAGCGAACCCAGCTTGCCAGTGGGTTTGGATATGGCCTCGATCAGGGTCTTGGAATCCTCAAGGGGACTGAGTTGGGTCATGTAACCCAATGTCTTGTCCTTCAATCCCGTGATCTCGCCATTATCAGCCTTTTCAATACCGTAAATTATGTTCAAAAGCGTGGTCTTGCCAGTGCCGTTCTGGCCAATGAGTCCCACCTTCTGGCCTTCGTCTATTATGAATGAGATATCCGATAGCACTGTCTGTGGGCCATATGATTTACTTATCGAATTCACGGATATGAGAAGGGGCATCTAAATTCCTCTACTGGCTCAGCCTCTGAAAGATATCCTTCTACTCAGGAGCATGGGTAATGGGAGTGGTGCTGTTGGCATTCCCTTTTGCATTTCCGCAAGCTTGCTGGCCAATTCCTCCATGGTCAGCTCTTCCTGGGTTCCATCCCTTCTTCTGATGGACAGCTTTCCGCTTTCCTGTTCCTTCTCTCCAAAGACGATTATGAAATCTATCCAGTCCTTTTCCGCATCCCGGATCTTCTTGCCAATGCTCTGGTCACGATCATCCACATCCGCCCTGGCATTGAGCTTGCTGGCCAATTCCTTGCAGTTCTCCAATACATCATCGTGAACTGGCAGGAATCTCACCTGAGTTGGAGCCAGCCAGTACGGGAATTTCGGCTTCTCGCCCGTCATCTGTTTCAAATGTATATTCTCCAGAAGCGCGTACATCACCCTCTCAATGGCACCAGATGGTGACTGGTGCAGGATATATGGATGGTGATTCTTCCCATCCGCTCCGACATAAGTGATGTCATATCTCTCGGCATTCTCCACATCCAATTGATCCGTATTGAGGGCACTGGCCTTTCCCTGAGCATCCACGAAGTTCCATTCGTATTTGAATATGAAATAAAAGAATCTCTTATCCCACATCTCGACAAGTGCTGGCTTGCCCCATTTTTTGACAAGGTCAGCAAGGAATTCCGAGTTCTCATCATAGAAGTCTTTGGTAACTCTGATGGCGAATTCAAGTTCATCCGGAACCTGGAAGCCAATACCATTTAGGACATCCCAGGAGAGTTGAAACCTTTCCTGCATTTCCTGCTTGGCCATTTCGATATCGGCACAAAATGAGTGGCAATCCGGCATTGTGAAGGTCCTCAACCTTCGCAGACCAGTAAGTTCTCCACGCTGCTCCGCTCTGAAGGAATAGTGGCTCATCTCGTACAGCCTCATTGGCAGATGCTTGTATGACACTGTCGCGTCATGCATCATGAGGAACTGGCCGAAACAGGCCGCGAATCTAAGGAACACTCTTTTATCAGGTGTCTGGATCGAATATTGGCGGGCGGGGAATCTGTGAAGATAGCTTTTGAGTGATGGGTGCTCGAAATCGTACATGATCGGTGTCTCTATCTCCATGCCCCCAGTTCTCTGAACTTCCTGGTTCACGTAAGTCTCCAGCAAGGATTTCATCATCCTGCCCTTTGGATAGTATCGGAAATTGCCGGGATCGGATGCGGGCTCATAATCCACCAGTTCCAGTCGCTTCATCAGGTCCACATGCGGCGGTTCCTTTCCAGCCGCCCTGCTCTTCGCCATCTCGTACTGTGTGAATTGCTTCAGTCGCTTGTGATCTCCGAAATCATAACCCTTGACCTTGTTGTTCTTGGTCTCAAGGGGCTTTAGCTCTCCATCCAGGCCAAGTACGAACCAACTGGACACTGCCTTTTCCTCGGACTTGAGGGCTTCAGACACTTCCTCACCATCGCCTCCCTCATCTTCTCCAGCGACTATCTCCCTGGACAGCTCGGATAGGGGATGTCCCTTGCAGCTTATCTTGAAGCTCTTGTACCAGCCGAAAGGCGAGCTGAGAACTGCATAACCTTCTTCTTTCAGTATCTCCGCGGTCCTTTCCAAGATCTCCTTACCAGATGCTGGCTTTCCGAGGGACGAACTAAGATGAGCATATGGATACAGAACCGCGTTCTTGGTCTCCACTTTTTCAGCAATTTCCATGACATTCGATGCCAATAATTTAGCACTGGCTTCTTCCTTCCCCTCATCGATCTCTTCGAAACTGATGTAGGTGACCAGAGCTTCCTCTATACGGCCTTTCTTTTCCGCATCTGATATGTCATCAGCCAGTTTCGTTTTCTTCTTCGCCTCGTATTCGAGGTAGTCAGCATGGATGAATAGTGCCCTCATTTGGAACCCCATCCACCAGAACAATGACATTGGTATAAAAATATTGGTAAATGATCCGAACATCTATTGCTTGATCTGGCAGGCCATATCATAGATTATCATTTTGTTAAGGTGTGTCGATCGATAGTGTACATAATGATTATCGATGATAATTTTTCGATGATTTTTTATAGCCAGTATACCCAAAGGCTTAAATATATTCATTAGCCATACACTACTGGCCATGGTATGGTTCGATGAGCCAGTCATGCTAAATAAAATAAAACGTGGAGGAAATGAAAATGGTAATGGAACCAATTACAGTAGACAAAGCAATAGACATAGCGAAGAGAAAGGGATTAAAGCCAGGCCGTGTTAAGAACACACAGGGCATTCAGTTCACAAAGGGCAAGAATGACCGCTTGGAGATCATCGACTGGGACGAGTTCAAAACAACTCTCGGCAAGAGGAAGCTCCAGGTATACGAGAGTGGCGGCTGGATGAAAATAATGAAGAAGTGATGCTAGCCATCACTTCTTATTTTTCTTTTTTTTAAAATATAAAAAACCTTTTCTCAGAATGGCCTTTGTTAAAATGGGCTATACACTTATATATGCGTCCTTATATTTCAGCAAATCCCTAATGGAGCAATTGAATGGCATTGCATATTGACCAGTTCCTTGTGATAATGATGGTGGCCGTGATCGTGGCCATCGTGGCAAAGTACATAAGGTGGCCTTATACCATCGTGCTTTTGATATCTGGCCTGGTCATAGCTTATTTCAATGTCGATCCGCCTTTTGTTCTTGATAAGGACATGATCTTCCATATTCTTCTGCCTCCACTCATCTTCGAGGGTGCTCTGCACATGCGCCTGAAGCACTTGAAGGAGAATGCGAAGGTGATCTCATTATTGGCCATACCCGCCTTGATAATATCATCCTTTTTCGTGGGCTGGTTGATATATCTTTTTACAAATTCCTTCATGGCTTCCGCCCTTACCTTTCCCATAGCCCTCCTGATAGCGGTAATTATTATCCCAACTGATCCAGTATCCATACTAGCAATTTACAAGGACACCAAGATACCAACTAAATTGAAGAACATTATCGAGGGTGAAAGTATCTTTGATGATGGGACCTGTCTTGTTCTATTCGCTGTTATTCTGGATCTCATCAGAAGTGGCAATCTGGATCTCATGACAGGTATTGTTGATTTTCTCAGGATGGCCATATTCGGTATCCTTCTGGGATTGGCTGTCGGTTACATACTCTTCCTGATCATCTCGAAGATAGATGACAAGTTCACCGAGGTCATGATCACGCTCATCATGGTCTTTGGTCTTTTCGCAATGGCCGAGAACATGGGTGCATCCGGTGTGTTCGCCGTCGTGATGGCTGGCCTTATTCTTGGAAATTATGGTACAAGGTTCGCAATGACCCCATCTGCCCGGCATACCCTTCTGAGCTTCTGGGGCTTCATAGTGTTCTTGGTAAATTCCTTCCTTTTCATAGTTGTTGGAATGAATGTCGATCTGGGAGCTGTTTGGAATGAGATCGAATTGGTGATATTCTGCGTATTGGCTCTCTGGTTTGCAAGAGGTGCGTCGATATATCTAATTGGCATAATATTGAATAAAAAAGGCGCTTCCCAGACCCTACCAAGGAAATGGCAAGCGGTCATGTGGTGGGGTGGGTTAAGAGGAGCAATCCCAATTGCTCTGGCATTATCGATACCACTCACACTGGATGATGGTACATTATTCCCGCATCGTGATATGATATTGGCCATCACCTTTGGCGTGGTCCTTATCACTCTTCTTGTGCAGGGTTTGAGTCTGAAGACATTGATCGGAAAATTAGGATTCCATTCAGTATCCAAGAAGGAGGCTGAAAAGGAAGAAAGAGAGATCGCCACACTTCTGAAAGATACGGTGGATGAACTGATACAATTGAAGGAAGATGGCGAGATATCCAATGCGGCCTATGAGTGGTTGATTCACAGATACGGTCAGGCCAATTCCCAACTTCTGACGGAATTAGGCCTTCTTGTTCAGGAACACGGATTCATACCTCGTGAGGAATACACCTATTCGGTAAAGGAGACCCTTGAGGCAAAAAAGGAGTCGGTCAAGGAAGCCTGGGAAAAGAACCTGATAAAAGGATCTGTGGGTGAGAGGCTTTTGTCCGAGATAGATTTCCAGATACAGACTTTGGCCGTCGAGACAGAGGGATCCTCACTCAGAACTCCAACCGATATCTTGAAAAGTGTCACAGTCAATAGAGCAAACAATGGCTCACAGACAGATCTGGAGACAAATTGTGCAATATGTATGAATTCTATAGGTGATGGATGTGCTTTCGTAAAATGTAGATGTGGGACAACCTTCCATCAGGAATGCAGTGATGATACAGAGAGGTGTCCGGTTTGCATCGCCCCACTTGGAAGCTGCGAATTGAAATGAAGATAAGATCACTGGACCAGGCAATATCATGCTGATGATCTGAATATGCAAACCTTTACTAATGATAAGAAAATAAACCCTGGAAACCAGAGTGGATTATATCGGGCTAAGATAACTAACATCCTGTCGGGGTGGCTCAGCCTGGTGGAGCGCCGGACTCATAGGGACCCATTAGGGTAAAAATGGCGCCCAGAAGTCTAACCCTGGATCCTGAGCGATCCGGAGGTCACGGGTTCGAACCCCGTCCCCGACACATTTATTTTATATTCAATAGGGGACGGAGCAAGGTTCGAACCCCGAGTATACCGCCGTGGAGCAAATACTGTGATTAGAATACAATTTGAATCGTATTAGCTCTTCTAATCGCTAGTGATATGCAGAATATGGGCGATTAGAAAACTCATCAAAGAGAATTTGAATAAAACGCGGAGCCTTTAACTCCGCGTTATCGAGCCTATGGCCTACGAATGTACCTATTCGCCTATGGGCAATCAGGTGCAACTCCGTCCCACGACCAAAATACCAGGTTCAATTCTCGGCTACGACAATCGCAGATACTATCGAATTCCATCATGTATCCAACCCCTCATTACCTGTACATACACAATCCCCTATCAATTCAATGGTAGTTTTTATATAGGAAATATAATATCCCACCCATTCCAGGAGAATCTTAAATGGCAGCACCAAGAGGTCGAGGAGGCCCAAAGAAAGATAAGTGGAAATCCAAAAGCTGGTATAATGTAATGGCTCCCGATATGTTCGACAGGGCAAAGGTATCTGAAGCCCTGGCAGACGAGCCGGAAAAGCTTATTGGTAGAGTAGCAGAGGTCACTGTACAGGACCTTACCGGGGATTTCGCAAAGATGCATATTAAAATGTCATTCAAGATTATCGATGTCAGGGGATCGGACGCCCACACTACTTTTGTTGGTCATGATATGGCAAGTGATTATGTCAGAAGGATGACCAGAAGGAAGAGGACGAAGACAGATCTCATCGTCGATGCTTATACCAGGGATAAATTCTTACTTAGGATCAAACCCTTGATAATATCCGAGCGCAGGATCAAATCCTCCCAGCAGACGGCCATCCGTAAGAAGGTCTACGATGTGATCAACAACTACACACGTACAAGATCCTTGAACGAGGTTGTCAAAGGCATCATCGGAGGCCAGATGGGTCGAGAAGCGGCCGTCGCCTGTAAGGTGATCCAGCCAATGCAGAGGGTGGAGATCCGTAAGACCGAGGTCCTTCGCCAGGGTGACATCGTGCACGTCTACGAAGATGAGCATGAAGAGGAAGAAGCAGCAGAGGTCGTGGAAGAGAAGCCCGTTGCAGAAGAGGTTCCAGAACCACCTGTCGCACCTGAAGAGGCAAAAGAATAGGCGAGTTTTACCTATTTTATTAAAACAATAGCCTGGGCTCTAAATCTTTGAGCCCAGTTTTATCTTATTTTACCCTATTCTATCAAGATCATTTCAAAAGCGGAGCCACATCCTTGAATTCCTGAGTTCCGGCTTTTTCCATTATTTCGAACATGAACATCTCCGTGCTGGATATCGTCGCACCCAATGTTCTCATGCGATCCAAACCCACTTTCTTATTCTCAGGTATTCTGGAAGAAACCCCATCACTGATGATGTGGACTTCGTATCCTCTGGCCAATAAGTCTCTCGTGGTCTGGAACACACACACATGGCATTCGATGCCCGTGATGGCGATGGTCGTCGCACCCAGCTCTAATAATCTATCTTCTATTCCATCTTCCCCACAGCAGCTGAAGGTGGTCTTTTCATGAGGCTGGTATTCGCCCAGAGCTTGCTTAATATCTTCCAATGTCTCCCCCAAGCCTCTTGGGTATTGCTCTGAAAGCACAATGGGTATTCCGATGATCTTTGAGAATTCTATTAATTTGATGACATTCTTTTTTAGTTCTTCTTTGTCCTGGATATTTGGAAATAGCTTGTCCTGAATATCGATGATCACCAATGCGAGCTTCTCTCTGTCAATACCAGTCTTTTTAGCCATTATACCACATTTCCTGAGATATGATTTACTCCATCTTCGAGATAAGGTAAATCACATTCAGATTAATAAAACATTATCATGCAATGGATCCGATCTGTTATTGAACATACATCGATCACAATATCGCATTGAACAGCAGTGTCATGACATTGCCAATGATGAAGCTGAATATGAATCCGATGAACATTGGAACGATAAATGGTAATTTGGGGGTGACCCAGACATCGGATATCCCAAATTCCTTCAATTTCACCAGCTCTTCTTTGGTATCTGCTTTGCGCTTTCCGAAAAGGTACATGACGATCTCTTCATCTCTGACAACTTCCATAAGCCAGACGAATTTCTTCGGAACATCAATGATATTCATTTTATAACCAAAGAACAAGGCCGGAAATAGATGGTCTTTTCTTTTCATGTTCAGCATAAACATGAACAGGACAAAGCCAATAACAGATATTATGGCGGCATTCATCAATACCAGAAAAGCGAAGGGGAACATCATGGGCATGATCTCCACCATGTTCTCGGGATATTGGATCATGGGAATCACATCGCCAATGGTTGGAAGGAAAGGCACAAGGATCGCGATGGACATGAAGGCCTTCGCATCAGCACCTCCATGGATCAAGCCAGTGTAGAAGAATATGTATCCAATTATTATCATCATCGGGATGGACAATAATTGAATCGTCGGTATATCCAAACCATTCTTATTGACGACCACGAGAGCGGATACGATCACGATGATGAAAGCCGCCAGGGCGGTGAAGTTCACACCCTTATCACCGACCAATGGCTCCCTGTCCCAGAACACGTCATAGAACATTATCACCGTCGGAACCAATGCAAGAAGATGAATGGACGAGTACCTATCGGTGTTGATATCCACACCCCCTATAAGATCCACCAGTACCTCGGCGAAAAGAATGATGATGGCGGCTGTACCCATTATTATCCAATATTTATTGTCCACGGTCCTTGTTCTCAGATCACTTATGGAAGCCAGACCCAGGATGGTCATGCCCACTATCATCCTGGCAATGGAGAATAGATCGCTCATCTTGTTTTGGATTGTCTCGCCCATATATATAAATGTCGAATTGCCAAACCATTTATATAACAGCGGAGTAATATCAAAATAGTAATATGAAAATCATAGAGAACAAGGGGCTGGAAATGAAGATCATGACCATATCCATGGCCATGATATTATTGTTATCTGGTCTTCTTCAGATCTTGCCAATTGCGGGGGCGGGGGACATTCCATATGAAATAAGTGACGACGATATGGGGCACACTCTCCAAGATATCGATCAGACACAGGAGATCGAGAACATCCTCAACAATATAACAGAGGAATTGATGCAGAGTCGCATACAGGAATTGCAGGATTTCGATACACGTTATTCCTATGCTCTGGAAAATAATTATGCTGCTGGAGAATACATTTATGAATCCTTTTTGTCAAACGGCCTGGTAACAGAATATGATCCGTTCGTTTATAATGGACATCCGGCAAGAAATGTGATCGCGGAGCTTCCTGGAAAAACAGCTTCAGATCAGATATTCATCATCTGTGGCCATTATGATTCCACTTCAGGCATACCTTATAAGCTGGCTCCTGGCGCGGATGATAATGGGAGCGGAACTGCTGGAGTGATGGTCGCTGCCGAGGTCTTGTCTGACTATGAATTCAATCACACAATAAGGTTCATAGCTTTTTCTATGGAGGAGCAATGGATGGTAGGCAGCCAGGGTTATGTGAATGATATGATATTGGCTGGAGATAATATCAGCGGTGTTATCAATCTCGATATGATAGCTTACAATCCAGATGCTGGAACTAATTTTGTAAATATCTGCCCAGATTTTGATGATGCTGGTGTTTCCACAGACCTAGTGAATTTCGCAAACCAGACTGCTCAAAAATACGAGCATATTTCCAATATACGGACATTTGATGAGCCTTATGGGAACAGTGATCACGCCTCTTTCTCTCCATCTTTTCCTGCCTTCATGTTCATCGAGAAAGAGTGGCAATCTAATCCGAACTATCACCTACCCACAGATACATTGGCAGCATTGAACATGACCTATTGTGCCAATGTCACCCAGGTGGCTGTCGCCATCATGGCTGAACTTGCAGAGATGCGAAGTTCAGATAATTCATCCCCCGTCATGCACGATATATTCCCGGATGATGAAGGTTGGGGCAGTGAGAATACTACGATCTCACTGGAAATTGTGGATCCATCTTTGATAGATCCAACCAGTGTCAAGCTCTTCGTGAATGGCACAGGGGTATCTCCATTATTGACGCCCATTCCATTGGGATACAATGTCTCTTTCATTAATCCAGTTGACTTTCAGGATCTGGATATCATCACAGTCAATATAATTGCTAATGACACGGCCGGTAATGTATTGAATAGCAATTGGACCTTCACTATTGATGGGGTGTACCCATCGATTCCAGCAGATATCAATATAGATTTTGTAAGGATAGAAATGGACAAACAAGGCCTGGTTCTGGATAGAGGAACTGCAGGAGAATATGATGACACGCATGTTGTCAGTCCAAGTGTGATCTTCCATGATAATGAGTACAAGATGTGGTATGCTGGCTATGATGGGGCAAGATATAGGATATTGTATGCGAATTCCACGGATGCTGTGAATTGGAACAAGCATGGTCTTGTTCTATCTACAGGAGCAATTGGCAGTTCGGATTATTATCATGTCTTAGACCCCTCGGTGATCTTCCATGATAATGAGTACAAGATGTGGTACTCGGGATTGGGCGATACTTGGACCATATTGTATGCGAATTCCACAGATGGCATTAACTGGGTCAAGCAAGGGATATCCATAGACCTTGGATCTATTGGTGATAATGACGAAATATCGGTCGTAAGATCATCCGTGATGTATGATGGGGAATACAAGATGTGGTACTCGGGATTGGGCGATACTTGGACCATATTGTATGCGAATTCCACGGATGGGATCAATTGGGATAAGCTTGGCAGTCCAGTCTTGAGCAATAATATAGCTGGTGATATGGACACCTTCCATACCCTTTATCCGACAGTGGCGAAGATGCCGGATGGCTACGGGATGTGGTATGCTGGGTGTTCGGAGGATGTCGTATACAGGACCTTGTATGCTAATTCCACCAATGGTATAAACTGGACAAGGCAGGGATTGGCTATCGATGTAGGATCTGGTATGGGTCCTGATGTGGAGCAGGTCAGCCGGCCAGCTGTTCTGATAAAAGATGGGGTCATTCATATTTGGTACTCCGGAAAGAGCAATGAGAATATTTGGAGAATACTCTATTCCAAGCTCACAGGGGCAGAGGAAAAGACAGATCTATCGATCAACTGGCCAGCATCCACTTCGGATGATGTTCAATATTATGACCTGATAAGAGCAAATGACCCCAAAGATCTGCAAACTGCAGGCAGTTATATCCATCTCTCTTCCAATGCCTATGTGGACACAGGGGTTGGAGAGGGAAATTCATCAAATTATTATTACACATTGAAGGTGGTGGACAAGGTCGGGCATGTGAGCCAACATACCATCGTGGTCGGGAAGATAGGGGTTGAAACACAATATGGATGGAATCTTTTATCATCTCCATTTTTCGAAGGAGAGATCCCTGTAGATGAGGCCATTGGATCAGTCCAATGGTTCATTCTTCAATACTATAATGCAACAGGCAGTGATGATCAATGGAGATCCAACTATTTCTTTCCGGTGCCAGAGGCTTTGAAGGATCTTAAGACTGTGAATAATTCGATGGCGATATGGGCATATACCAAAAATGGCTTCTTCGTAACAGCCGGTAGAGTGTCGAATATCACGATGGAACTGCATGCGGGGTGGAATTTCGTGTCTTATCCATTCCATGGAGAGAAACAGGTGCAGGATGCCCTTATCGGCGTGCCTTATGATAAGGTCGAGGGATTCAATCCATCATCTGCTTATAATCTGGAAGTATTGACAGATACGAGTATCATGGTTCCAGGCCAGGGATATTGGGTACATTGTACATCGGCTTCGACCTGGCAGGCCATAAATACTTGATGAATGATGTTCATATATCGAGCCAGCAATCGTTAAATCACATCATGACTTACTATCCCATGAGTGAGTGAATATGGTGAATATAAGAAATGATGCTGAAGGGATCTTCAAGCAAATGTTATTGGCAGAGTCCGAACCTGACATGCCCAAGGACAAGATATTGAATGTAGTTCTGCCCATACTGGAGGATCTTGGAATGAGGGTGACGATCCATGATAATGATGGGAATCCAGCTATCTACGCAACTACTGCGGATCCCCGAGCACTGCTCAGCGGCCATCTGGATACTGTGAAAATGGGAAGTGGATGGAACTATTCCCAGACAGAGGAAGTGGATGAAAAGATCTACGGAAGAGGGGCACTGGACATGAAAGGGCCATGTGTGTCTATGTTGATAGCGGCGGAGCAATTGATATCCGAAGGAATAGGAGTGGCTTTGGCTTTCACAACGGATGAAGAAGTGGGAATGGCCGGAGCCAAGGTCATGGCAGCCCAGCATCCGGAAATATCAGATATTCCCCTTATCATCATCTGCGAGCCTACTGATCTCAAACTAATGGTGGAGGAGAAGGGGCTTGTGCAATTCAAAATAATCGCGCATGGGATTAATGCCCATGGAAGCATGCCGGAAGAAGGGCGCAATGCGATCACCGATCTCACATACGCGGTGAATGAACTTATGAGCTCTGGCATATTTGGCAAGACTGGTAAAGACCCAGTAACTGCAAATCTTGGCATATTCCAAGGTGGGACCCTGATAAACATGATACCGGATAGAGCGGAGGCCGAGTTCGATGTGCGGTATAGTCCCGATAACACTGGGCAGGGTGTACTGGATGATGTGAAGAAGGCCCTTGACAGTACTGGTATTGACTATGAAATTGAGGTCACAAGAGAGATAAGAGCTGCCAGATCCGAGCTGGAACCAAAATATCTGGAGCCTCTGGAAGAGATGTTCGGGTCAGGAGAGTCCGTGCCTTATGCGACGGAGATGGCGGTCTTCTGCGAGCTTAATCCCCGTGTCTTCATAATGGGAGCGGGAGAAACCACCAGGGCACACAAGCCTGATGAGTTCATGACCATGGACGAGATAATAGAAGGAGCGGAAGCTATTATCAAATGTGCCAGGCTTGCTAAATGAGGATATATCGATTAAGAATGGAGCAATAAATAAGATTGGCTCCCTTCAATCATCATTAATCATTTACCAATCCACATCCAGAGCTTAGGAGGCTCTGCTTTACCTCGTCCGCCCTCTCATAATCCACCACGAGCATTATGCGATCATATTTTTTGGATAGCTCATTCACTTCCCTGGTGATCTTGCTCACCCTGCTGCTCTCAATACTTCGCATGGCTTTTGAATCATTGATGAACTGATCCCATTCAATGACGAACTCTTCAGCTGTCTTGCTTTTGAACTTCTTTCGAGCCAGAGATCTCTGTTTGGAAGGTTGCTTCAGCCATTCCACGCCAGTGACATGATGGCAATAGATATCGGTGAACTCTTCATCATCCAGGTCCACGGCCATCGTGGGTATGTCCTTCTCCAAACCCAACTCCCAGGCCTTGACAAAGCAAGGTGGAGGTTTGCTCACATCTCCAAATTTCTTCAGAGCTTGAACATAATATTCCTCCTCCACATTGTCAGAGCCAGCATCATCCTCATTATCGGATCTAAGATATTCCGCCATCGCCTGTAATCCTTCCTTAGAGACAGATAATGCGATGACCTCGGGGTCGAACCTGGAAAAATGCTCCTGAACTTTTTCGGACTCGGATACAAGTCCCTTCACGGCTCCAATGACCAGTGTCTTTCCTTTTTCCTTCTTCATCTGTTCATCCCCTCTCGCTTATGAGCTCCAAGATCTTTTTCTTGTCATATATCTTCTCAAGCTCCATATTGGATATCAATGGCGTGCCCTCCAGATTGGTCTTCATCCCTCTGTTCTCGACAAAGAAGACCGCGTGCCTCTCCAATAATTTCGATATATTGGCCATGGCCATCGCCCTTCTCTTGATATTTCGATCTATTCTTCCAACACCAGTGAATAAAAGGTTTTCCCTATCTGAAGTGAGAGCGTCGAAGGGGCATCTGTTCGTGGGCTCGACCAGGTAACCCATATCATTCAATTGCTCAAAGATATTGGTCACCATCTCATCGCCATCAACACCCTCGCATAATTCCAAATTATCATTTTTCATCTGAATGGTCAAAGGATCGATGGGAACTATTAGATCGATGCCGAATGTATTCTCCAATCTTATGGCCGCGGTCAATTTCGCGCCCATTCCCTCCTCATACATCTGTATCGTCCTTCTGGAGACACCGGCTGTCTCTGCTAATTCACCGAGGGATATACCCTGCTGTCTTAATTTCCCCATTCCCTCGGTGTCCAGCTTTACATAAAAGCCTCCGGGAGCGGAATAAACGAGAGGTGGAACCTCCTCAATAAAAAGGTCATGTAGTGAGTTCACCGACATCAGGGAAATACCATATCTGGAATAGACCACCCCATCCTCTATACTTCCAGATGTTTTGCCTATTCCGATCATCAAAGGAACACCCTCTACGGCTCGAGCCAGTGCGACCATCCCATTCAGAGAGGTTGCTTTCACGGACTCCCTGCTGGAGATGGCTTTGATGACCAATATGAGGCCACCTCTTCTCGCGACTATGTCGAATCCAGAATGTATTAGGAAAGAAGGATCCGAAGTGGAGAAACCGGCTTTCTCCAGTATGTTGATGGTCATCTTTACAAGATCGTCCCTTTTCATTGAGATTTCCATAGTCTCTTCCCCTTATAAATTTTCTTCTACTGTATCGATATCAAAATCACTATTTTATCCATTTATGCAGGTTTCAGGTGAAATAGCAAAACTAGCTGACATGGTGTACAAGTAGGTGTTTTGCGCCATATCTATTTATATAATTTACAAGTATTTGAATAATATGTCGCATTCTAAAGGATTCAGGAAATCATTTGTAATTTGTATAACATTTATTTTCATGGCCATGCCATTCTTCACTCTTATATCTCCCACGAATGCCGAGAGCCTGACAAATGATATTTCTCCTATATTGCTGACCGATATCACTGATGATGAACTATCAAGCTTCAATATGGCCAGTGAGATAGAGAATATACTGTATCAGGTGGATGAGGAATTGATGGGGGGCCATATTGAGGCATTACAGAATTTTGGCACCAGGTATTGCTACGCCGTGGATGAATGCTATGAAGCGGCCGATTATATTTATTCAGTCTTCGAAAGAAATGGCCTCCAGGTTAGCTTCGATGATTTCATAGCTGGTGGACATCCAATGCGAAATGTAGTTGCTGAGCTTCCTGGCAAGACCACATCAGATAAGGTCTTCATAATCTGTGCCCATTATGATTCTATCACCAGCAACCCATACGAATTCGCTCCCGGTGCTGATGATAATGGGAGCGGGACAGCGGCGGTAATGGCCGCGGCTGAGCTTCTTTCAGATTATGAGTTCAATTACACCATACGCTTCATCGCTTTCTCGGGAGAGGAAGAGGGGCTCTATGGAAGTTATCACTATAATGACATGATGCTTCAGAACGGAGAGAATATCTGTGGCGTAGTGAATCTGGATATGATCGCCTACAATCCAGATCCTGGATCGCTCTTCGTGGATATGGACACAGCTGGCTCCAATGAGATTTCTGAACCTCTGGCTGATTTCACAGAAAGCATTGCGGAGAAATATGAGCATATATCTAAACTGGATATATGGAAGACCCGAGGGGTTGACAGTAGTGATCATGCAGCTTTCTGGGATGATTTTCCGGCCTTCATGTTCATTGAAAGGATATTCAATACTCCCAATTATCACCAAGCCTCGGATACCATAGACAAATTGAACCTCACTTATTGCTCGAATGTGACTCAGATCGCCATAGCGACATTGGCAGAACTGGCAGAATTGGATGCCACCGATTCTTCTCCTCCAGATCATTTTGATGAATATCCAGTAGATGGAGGCTATGGTCCCGGAGATGCAGAGATATCCATTGATATCATTGATTCATCACAGATCAATTCTTCCAGCATCGAACTTCATGTACTGGGCTCGCCAGTAATCCCCACTTTGACACCCACCCCAACTGGCTTTACTGTTTCTTATTTACATGTCCCAGGCTATGCTGATGAAGATATCGTGGAATGCAATATCACGGCTGCCGACATACATGGCAATACGATGTATTTCAATTGGTCCTTCACTATCGATGCCATACCACCAGCTCCTCCAACGAACTTCAATATAGAGATTGACAGGATCGAGATGGAAAAATATGCCTGTGTCCTTGCCAGAGGGCCCTCGGAATATGATGGCAATGGCACATCATCACCATCAATAATCTTCCATGACAATGAGTACAAGATGTGGTATGCTGGCCGAGATACAGGATTACAGATCCTATATGCGAACTCCACGAATGGTATTTCGTGGAACAAGCATGGGATAGTATTGCCCCATGGTGGTGTAGGCACTCTGGATTATGCTGGAACTAGCTCACCATCTGTTCTTTACGAGGATGGGGAATACAAAATATGGTACACTGGAGATAATGGCACCACATCGAGAATTCTTTATGCAAATTCTACAGACGGCATCAGCTGGATCAAACAAGGCATTGCTTTGGACCTTGGCACTATTGGCGAATATGATGATGCTCAATTGCTATCACCATCCGTCCTCTACGAGGGTGGTGAATACAAAATATGGTATACTGGCATCCATGATTCTATTCATCGCATATTGTATGCGAATTCTGCAGATGGCATGAGTTGGAACAAATACGGTATGGTACTGGAGGCCTCACAATATGGTGAGTTCGATACACATGAGGTGAAAAATTCCTGTGTGGTCATGACCCAGGATGGATATGAGATGTATTACTCTGGTTCTAAATACGACACCTTCAGGATCCTACTTGCGAACTCCACGGATGGCATCAATTGGAACAAACTTGGCATGGTTTTGGACACTGGTGATCACGCGGAATACGATAGTATTCAAGCCAGTGATTGCACCGTGCTTTATCATGATGACGAGCTCAAAATATGGTATTCGGGATATGATGGTGGATTTTGGGCCATCCTATATTCCTATCTTTCTGATAATGAGCAGGATACAGATATCTCATTGAGCTGGTCCTCCTCCCCGTCAGAGGATATAGCTTATTATGAACTGGCCAGATCTCATAGTCCCCACTCCTTTGGATGCGGAAGCAGCGTGATCCTGAACGGTACTCTAGCAGGCCCATTATCATTGGGCCAGAGATTTTTTGATCTGGGGTGCACGAACATACGATTCTGTGAGCTTTGGGTGGATGACGATGAGTTCGGCGAGTCTCCTTGGGATTGGTGGAGCCTTGATGAGGTCGGAACTGGTGGCTGGGATGATTATTATATAGATTATAAGACTGGAATTGTTACCTTGAATCCAGTCAACTGGCCGACAGGATGGTGGGACAATCCATCATATATTCATGGGTGGATATATTGCACTGGCGATCCGGTATCAAGAACCACCAGCACATCTATGGTCGACAATGGGATCGGAGATGAGGATACAAATGATTATTATTATACCTTGAAGGCTGTTGATAAAGCTGGCAATACTGTCGAATGTGCATACAAAGTGGGCAAAGTGGGCACAGAAACATCCACTGGTTGGAATCTAATCTCATCTCCTTTTATTGAAGGCAATGTCCCGATAAAGGATGCCCTCGGATCTTTGGAGTGGACCGAGGTATTCTCCTATAACTCATCCGACCATGCGGACCACTGGAGGATGAACTCCACTTCCATGCCCGATGTACTGGATGACCTGGATACCATAACGGATGGTGCAGCATATTGGATCAATGTTCCACCTGCCGAGGTCTATGTTTCAACAGGAATTGTGTCCAATACCAGCATTCGATTGGATTCGGGCTGGAACTTGATATCATATCCATATCATGAGGGGAAACAGGTGGCGGATGCACTGGCTGGCCTCCCATATGAAAGGGTGGAAGGCTTTGATCCCATTGCTCCTTACAAGATCGCCACCATGCTGGACACGGACATCATGGTGCCAGGATTTGGATATTGGATATATACGAGCTCCGCAGCCACGTGGAATATCGTGAACACTTGAGCTTCGCTTGCCAGAATGGAAACTATCAGATTCTGAAATTATAGTGAGTCTGATAATTTCCACCCCAAACATTTATTACGAATTGATATTTCCTTTGCTCATGAAGCTATTCGGATCTTCAGGAATTAGAGGCACATTTGGTGAGAAGATAACTACTCAACTGGCTAATGAAGTTGGATTGGCAGTTGGTACGGTCTATGACTCGGTCGTCATCGGATGGGACACAAGGACTACCAGTGAGCTTATCAGCAAGGCACTTGCCGCCGGGCTCATGAGCGCGGGAGCTCGTGTGGGCATCGCGGGAATGACCTCCACACCCACACTGGCGAACGAGACAAAGAATTTCGCGGCTGGTCTGATGATAACAGCCTCCCATAATCCAGCACCTGACAATGGAATAAAGTTCTGGAATCCAGACGGCTCTTCTTTTGGAAGCCAGCAGATGGAAGAATTGGAGGACATTCTGGCAAATAAGAAATTCGCTCATGTTTCCTGGGACAAGGTCGGCAGATGTTTTGAGATAGTCGACGCCGTGGAGAAACATATGCAGTCCATCGAGTCCAAGATGGGCAAGCTCAGCGGAAAAGTGGTCATCGATTGTGGTAATGGAGCGACGACCAATATCAGCCCATATCTGCTAAGAAGAATGGGATGCGAGGTCATAACGATCAATTCACATCCAGATGGTACTTTCCCTGGACGTGGTTCAGAGCCAACGACTGAGAACACGAGGCTTCTGGCCGAGTGCGTGAAAAGCTCCGGAGCAATGCTCGGCATAGCTCACGACGGCGACGGAGATCGAACACTGGCAGTTGATGAAAAAGGCAGGTTCCTGAACGGAGATCTTCTTTTACCAATACTAGCCAAGCTGGAAGGAAAGACCAGCATCGTCGTACCGCTCAATGTGTCCATGGGTGTGGACACATACCTGAAGGGCGTGGATGTCATCAGATGCAAGGTCGGTGATGTATACGTCGCAGAGAAAATGAAGGAAGTGGGAGCGGATTTCGGTGGTGAGGAATCCGGAACCTGGATCTTCCCAGAAAATTCATTCTGCCCAGATGGTGTATTTGCAGCTGCCAAACTGGTTCAAATAGCCATGGAACGCCCACTATCTGAATATCTGGACGAGCTGCCCAAATTCGATATCATGAGAAAAAGAATAGACTTCGGCACAAGGGATAAAGTAGAAGTGATGAAGGAGATCCGACCTCTTATGGAAGCATGGAGCCCCTTGGATATATCCGATATGGACGGTCTGTATGCGAAATTCCAAGATGGTTGGATATTGATGAGACCATCAGGTACCGAGCCTAAGTTGAAGATCGTTATCGAAGGTGAAAATGAAGCAAGGGCCAATGAGCTCATGGCGATGGCGATGGCCGCTGTTGAGAAGGTGCTCGGATGAAAGCCTTCATTCTGGCAGCTGGCGAAGGAACGAGGATGCGTCCTCTGACCTCGAAGATATCAAAATCACTACTGCCAATTGCTGGAAAGCCCTTCATCGAACACACCCTGGACGCCCTCAGGGCCAATGGGATCACCGAGGTGTCCATACTCATTGGTTGGGGCGCGAAAGAATTGGAATCACACTTCGGGAACGGCTCCAATCTGGGAATGAAGATCAGATACATTCATCAGAAAGACAGACTGGGAACGGCCCATGCCATTGGCTATGCCAGGAAGCATATGAAGACCGATCCTTTCCTCGCGATAAACGGTGATGTGGTCATCACCAAGGGAACTATCAAAAGCGTGCTGGCCAATTTCAAAAAGTATGGTGATATGATAATAACAGGCGCGGAGGTTCCCAATCCCTGCGATTATGGAATAATAAAGCTGGGCAAGGGCAATTGCCTATCATGTCTTATGGAAAAACCAAAGGACCCGCCGACCAATCTGGCCAATGCTGGTCTTTACCTATTCACACATGAGATATTCGATGCAATCGACAAGACCGAGCTCTCCATGCGTGGTGAGTATGAAGTTACTGATTCGATCCAGATGCTGACCGATGATGACAAGAAATTCAGATGCGTCACTATCAAGGACGACTGGGTGGATGTAGGTCGCCCATGGGATCTCCTGAAGGCGAATTCCATACTCATGAAAGACCTCGAGGAGAATATCGAGGGCGAAGTTCAGCCATACGCCACTATCGAAGGGCCAGTGGTCGTCGGTAAAGGAACCGTGATCCGAAATGGTTCCTATATCATCGGGCCAGTGATAATCGGCAAGAACTCGGATATCGGGCCCAATTGTTACATTAGACCTTCCACATACATAGGTGACAAGTGCAAAGTGGGAAATGCGACGGAAGTGAAAAATTCCGTAATAATGAACGGAAGCAAGGTTCCACATCACAATTACATGGGTGACAGCGTGATCGGTCGAAATTGTAATTTCGGATCAGGAACCAAGGTGGCCAATCTACGTCTGGATGGCAAGAATATCATTGTCAATATCAAGGGCCAGCACGTGAACACCGGGATCAGAAAATTCGGAGTGATCGCGGGCGATGATGTCAAGACCGGCATAAATGCCACGATAGACCCAGGCACCATAATTGGTGAGAAGTCATTCATAGGTCCAGGAGCTATAGTAAAAGGTATAATCGCGCCTGGCAGTAAGGTTCATTAGATCATCAATTAATGAATTTATCAGCGAACAATTCGAAGCCCGCTATTGGACAACCCAGGTCGAAGTTCATTATGACCTGGGGGTGCAATTCCCCGAAGTGGCCGACCATCTCTCCCTTCACCATTATCTTGGCCGCCCTTCCATCGATGTAGGCTGGCTCGTCGTGTCCTTCTATTTCGAACTCCACATCCAAGTCCCTCATCAATGACTGGACGAGGGATTTTATATTGGTATAACTGGCCTTGGGGTGGATGGTCATCGCTCCCATGAATCTCAGGTTTTTGTGATCGATAACAACATTCCCTGCCTCGAAGATGCTCTGAGGCAGATCCCTGTGTTTGTTCACACTGAGAACCTCCAGAAGGCTGGGGTAAATTGACTGTCTGGCACAAGTTAGCTCTTCATTAATTGGATTGAGTATGACCGTGAGGTTATTCGGTATCTCGCGCTGGAGCAGGGTGAATTGCTTTTTCTGGCTTGAGATCGTCAGACCCATGGTCTCCTGATACCCATAGCCAATCATCAGATCTCTAAGAATATTGGAATAAGCTTCGATCTCCCTTTCTTTTGCAAATGTGAGATTGGTTGGAAGCCGACCCTTGAAATTCTCAAAGCCGTGGGCGATTGCGATATCCTCCACCAGATCCACCGGATGGATGACATCGTTTCGGTAAGCTGGAACCTGAACTTTGACGGTTCCATTCGGGTCTCCTTCGACAATACTGGCCCCGAATCTCATCATCCGAAGATATTCAACAATATCTTCGGATCCGAGTCCGATGCCCAGGATCTTATCCACATATTCCGGGGTTATCTCTCTTTCCCTGGGAGCCAGGTCCGGCAATGTGAGGGGGGAGTCCTTGTATCTCACTTCCACTGTTTTGATCTGCCCGCCACGTTCTGCCAGCATGGTGGCCAGGATATTTAGCGCGGTCTTCAGAGTTTCAAGATCCGTGCCAGTCATGTCCAGGAAAATGTTTTCCGTATTTTCTGTCACGGTCGTGTAAGTGCCATTGATAATTGGTGGGAATGAAAGCACCTTCCCTTCCGAATCCTGGATGATCGGATACTTATCCTTGCCTTCGAGAACCCAGGCATATTCCATCCCTTTCTCATGCTTCTCCAGTATCTCGTCCAGGTCCAATTCTTTGAAATGACCCAGTGGCATGAATTTCATTGACTTCGGATCAACCGCCTTGTACGTGAAGGGCGGTTTCAGGTCCTTGAAATCATGAACTCCAATGGCCAGTTTCTTCCTCTTTCTGCCCATTGTGAGATGTAATTTTTCCTGTATCTCCATAAGTGATTTGATCAGGCTGTCGTCCATCTGGACATTTTGAATGTAAGCCGCGACTATGAAGGGCCTGACTTCCTCAACAGAAGGATCAACCTCGAGCACCATGCCACTGCTGGACATGGGATAGTCCACCATGCCCTTTTCCAGGCCGAAGAAACCACGTAATGCACGGGCGACACCCTCCACCGAGTATAGGTCTGGCCTATTGGGGAAGAACTCGATATTCATCGTGTCTCCTTCTATCGAGTCGATATCGGAGCCGATCATCGGCAATCTCTCGATTATCTCTTCCTGCGGAATGTCCTTGCCAATGAGGGCTATGAGGTCATGATAGTCTATTGTTATAACTGCCATATGCATCACTTACTGATAGGTTATGGAAATATGATATTCTATAATTATGTTTGTAATAGAAGAATTATGTGATATTCGATCGATTATATTAACATAATAAATACCTTTTTTCCAGGTATCTGGCTATATAAAGATGTTCCTCATCCTAAATCTTATATACTCCACCCAAATATCCAGGTCGAAATCTCAGGGTGAGGTGCATGGAAGAATCATTATGCAATGTGGAGTTCCTTAAGGGACCAAAAGGCTATATCGCGAAAGTTCAGAGCGATCTTGGCGGTTTGAGAGAGTACAGAAGTGAGTCATTTGAAGAAGTACTGGAGCAGGTCATCATTGACATCCAGGAAGAATTCGAGACCTCCTGATCTCTATCACACCCCGATTATTGATCTAGACTTTCTAGAAACGAGCGCGTAGTGATGCGCGCTCGATCTTTATATTCAGCAATTTGATATGTTATATTATGATCATTATTTTGTAATTCACCTGATAAGATCCCCGTCTTTCATTATGATCTCCGAGCTTCCATCTGGGTAATGCAATTCGATGGTGGGTTTTAGGATCAATCCATCCAGATGTATCAGAGCCTTCGCATCATTGTCATAGTTCGCTCCTATCGCGATGTGGCAAGTGGAATACACTTTCTCATCTTCCAGCATATTGCCAATAATATTGGCATTGTGATTGAGTCCTATGCCCAACTCTCCAAGGTTCCGGGCATTTTTAATATACTCGTCAGCCTGCTCCTGGCCGATCTCTCCATCTTTCAACATCTCCCTGGCATTGTCCTCGCCAGAGCGTAGGGAGGCCTCCAGAAGCCTGGCTTCCTCGCCCCCTTCGAGTTCGATCACCATATTGTCCTTGACAGTGGCCAGTATCGGCTCCTCGATGATGATCTCCCCATCCGTGGCAGATATTGAGCCATCAAAAGCGATCGTTCCATGAGAACTGCCCAAAGCCGGAGATATATACACCTCTCCGGCCGGTAGATTCCCGCCCTGTCCAGGCTTTCTGAAATCCCCATCGTCCGATTCGCCCAGCCTTCCTTCCAAGCCGAGCATGACATCGGTTCCTATCGCGGTGGTGATCCTGGCACTTCCAGCTCTATCCAGCTTCTCCTTCAGATACGCACATTCGTCCCTCAGTTTTGCATAATCTATCGGAACCGTCCTGGAAAACATGTCCAGTGTCGTGCTTGGGGACCAAAATGCTCGCAATTTCTTATCTTTCAGATGAAGGTCGAACACGTGCTCGTAATCCTCGCCATCCAAGCCTTTGTATGGCTTGGATATGCCCCCTCTGTCCTTGCCCAGCTTTTCCGCGCTCAGGGATATCGCGATGTCAGGTATGGTAGCTAGTGCCCCCACAACCCCTTCTTCGGCATAATCCAACTGGGTCTTGTAAGGCTGGACCATTATCAGGGGTTTCCCACCTGCGGAAATTGCAGCATCATAAATGGCCAGGGCGATCGTGTAAACCCCCTTTTCAGGATTGGTTATGATGTGCAAGGTCTCTCCGGGCTTGACGGCCAGTACCTCATTCACAGCCACCTCCGCTGCCTTTTTGATATCATTCATATCTTCAACAAAATCTGAGAACTTTGAATTTTCATCAACCATCTTGAACCTCTCCATTTCATTACGAGCTTATGAATGCAATCGCTTTGCTCTCGCATTCATGATTCCTCCATTATCATTACGGAATCTGAAAGGATTCTCATTGATATAAAACTGCTGGCCATGGCTTACGAGAAGGGGAACACTACAAAAGCGATCAGATCCCAGAAGGCATGGCTGATGATATTCACCCACAGATTCTTGTAATAATGATATAACAAGGCCCAGAATAACCCTGCGGAAAAAGCGGCCAGAAGGAGCATCGGGTTTCCCGATGCTAAATGAACACCAGCATAGGCCAACACACCGAATAACACACCCAATCTGCCATAATGCCTGACAAATGTCTTCTGCAGATATCCTCTCCAGAATATCTCCTCACCTGGACCGATGATGAACAGGAGGAGGAAGGCGATCATTCGGGGATCCATATTGTTCCCGAAGCCGTATATTCCTCCTATACCCGCCTTGCCAAATGATATGAAATGATTGGCTAGATCATTCCCAATCATGAAGATGAAGTAGAGGAAGACACCAGAAAGTAGTCCCAGGGCTATGATGTAAGGTAGCTGTTCCTTTGAAATAGCCAGCTGCCTTCTGATATCATCATTTCTGAAGAAAAAGGCCAATGACGTTAGCACCAGGGCCGTGATGGCCATCTGTCCCCAGAAATGAAAGAAAATACCGCCAAATATCAATGAGAATCCCACGGCTGCCACGAGAAGGGAAAATAAAGCCTTGTTAAATTGGTCTTTGTTCATATCACAGCATCTCGGTGATGTAAGGGGACACGAAAAGTCCAATGGTCAGGAGTATGCCGAACTTCATCTGCATCTGGGCCGTGACGCCATCAAGCATCATGAACTTCTGCATATCGTCCTCCTTCTTGAACTTCGCAAGTTTATAGGCTGTTGGGAAGGCCAGGAAAACTATTAGGGCCAACATAGGTGCTGGAGCCATGAGGTCCAGACCCGGTATGAGACCGAGCACAACATACGAGCAAACAAGAAGGAATGGTACCAGCATGAGAGCTTTGTAGTATTTGGCAGATCCTCCATGACCGAGCTTGGAGGCCACGGTCACGCAACCCTTCTCGGTATCTGTTTCGATATCATGCCAGTTATTCGAATGAAGTATTCCAACAGTGTAAAATACCAGTGGTATGCTCCATAATATAGGCAATATGCTGAAGGTCTGTGTTTGAACCCAAAATGTCCCGAACACAGGAAGCATACCATAGAGGAAAAAGAAGCTCATGTCCCCCAGTCCGATATATTTCAGGGAGAAACCTGGTGTCGTGTACAGAAGGGTAAGTGCGATGCCTATTAGGCATATGAATAGGATCATCCAGCCTATGACAAATACTAGGTAAATACCAATGGCAAAACCTACGGTCAAAAATACCATGGCAGCTCTTTTCACCTGTTCAGGCGTGAGCCAGCCACGAACAACAGCCCCACTTACAGGCAGTACCATGGTGTCAACCCCATTCTTGAAGTCATATACATCATTGAGCAGGTTGGCGGCAGTGTGCACGCACACCACACCGGCCAGGGTCATTATGAAATGTAGCCAGTTGATGTCAAAACCAGCATAATGAGTGAGAGCCAGCCCCAATACCACCGCAGACACTGAAGCCGTGTAGGCAAAGGGTCTAACTGCTGTTATCCATATCTTCATTTTACTTGATGGTATCTCGTTCTCTGATCCTGACATTCAATTCACCTCAGATACACACCCAAAATATGCTCTATGATAAATAAGTGATTGTTAGGATAAGATTATTATTATCCGAGTTCATAACCCATGATATATATTATGTAAGGTGAGAAGATGGAAAAAGATCAAGGATATGAAAAAGTCATCACGGAATATTATGGGGAAGAGCAGGTCGTGTCATTGATAATGCTAAAGATAGACACACAGCAATCGGAAGCAATTGCCAGACGGGTTTCAGGATATGAGATCGTTGAGGATCTGTTCATGGTCACTGGCGAGGTGGATCTCATCCTCAAAGCGAGATTTGAGAACTACACTGCCATGAAATCATTCGTCCTGGATAAATTGGCCACGATACAGGGTATAAAGGATACGAAGACCATGATGGTGGTCACTGCTTTCAAAGAAGGTGGGAAGCTACAGGCCTGACGGCTAAATTGGTGGACTGGGTACACTCACTAATTACTGATCAATACACTACTATTAGCTACAGGGCTTGCATTGCCACTAGCATCTATGGCCACAATATCATAATAAAATCTCCCAGCAATTGAGAACGTTCTATCAATGGACCAGCTATCACCACTGGTGTGGGTGAGATGTGTTACAGTTGTGGATCCCACGAATTTTATGGTCACAGAACTCACACCCACTATATCGGACACGGAGGCAGTGAAATAAACAGTCTTGTTCACAGCCTGAGAGACTGGTGAAGCACCAAAGCTAGATATCACCGGAGCCGTAGTGTCCTGAATCTTGAAAGTAGAAATACTTGAAGTTTCCCAGTTCCCGGATGTGTCTTCAGCAGAGAAGACATATGAGTATGAGCCAGGAGTGATCAAATCAATATTGAATGACCATTCATCAGATCCTATATTGGCCATGACATAATTGTTTATGACAGCATCTGGGGTGGTGATATTGATATGAACACTTTTGACCTCGGCATTATCTGAAGCACCTACATAGAATATGGCACTGTCCCCACTCTCTAAAATATCTGTGTTTATCCGAGCATTGTACAATACTGGAGGTTGAGAATCTTTGATATTGAATGTCTGCCAATCCGTGAAAACTATGCGACCAAAAACATCCTGAGCCCATATCTTGTACGAGTGATCGCCAATTATCGTGCAGTTTATCTCATTATAATACTCAGTTCCTGATCCCTGTGACATGGTGATAGTGTTCTTATCACCATCAGGATCCTCAATAGAATAGAATACACGATTTATATGATCCCCGCCAACATCGACAGTGATATTCACATCATTATTGACCTCCTGGGGATTGGGATCGCTCGTCGCATTGCTGATACTTGGAGCTTTACTATCTCCATATATCAATTGCTTGCCCCCATCATCAATACCAGAATCATATATCGTGTCAGTGAACATGAAGACGAATACCTTGTAGTGTTCATTAGGCAAGCCCTCATCTATTAATCGGCTGGCAATTCCAAAATCCTGATTGGAATATACTGTCAGTTTTTTGACATACGAATTTGCTGGATCATCAAGAAGTTTCTCCAACTCCACATTTGTCTCTGTACCATTCATCTGTAATGGCTGGATATTTGTTCCAAACCGCAGAGAAATATCGATATCTCCAGAAAGGGATGTGCCTCTGATATAACTTTCATAGAATTCGAATTTATAGATATCACCACCCACTTTGCCAGGCAGGTAAAATGCCCGATAGGAATAATATCTATCAAAGGTGAAATTGACATTCATTTCTCCATTGATCCCGTCCAATCTTTTGATGACACGATCCACCTCCTGAGTGGCGCTTTGGAGCATGTTCTCATCTATGGTGTCCACTTGTATCTGGTAGAAACCCACGATGAAAGACATGACCAATATCGAGGTGATGAGCCAGGTCATCTTGGAAAGGACGAAATCCAGCATCAGTCGTCACCTATTTTCTTACCGTACAGGTCACCGAAGCTGGAGTTATTTTCTTTGGACTGACTGCTATCTTTCTCATCTGCAGATCGTATTTTCTCCACTCTGGGAAACAATGTCGCATCTAGCCCTGTATGGAGGGTCATTCGTGGTCTCACGCATACCAATTCCATCTTCCGGGTCTTATCATCCATAATGACAGCCAGACCTCGTCTGAACTCCATTGTAGAGACCAGTTTATCAAAATCCTTTGTTCCGGATGTGTATGACTGCTTCGCCATCTTCAAAGCCTCTATATCTGGTGCGGCAGTGACATTGTGGGCGATGATCAGATCAGCTTGCTTTATCGCACTCTGATGAAGTGCGGAAGGTTCCTGAGTGGCCAAGATCAATGAAAGACCAGGATGTCGTCCTAATTTGATCCAATCTATCAAGGCATCGGTGGCGATGGTCTTGCCTTTGTTCGGGAGGAAAAGGTGGGCCTCATCTATCATCATGTAAACCAAAGGATGTTCTTTGGTGATATCCTTGGCCACTTCTTCATCTATGAGATTTGCCTCGGCCTGCATCTCCAATGTGGTGTACAATGTCCTAGCCCGCATGAGATGACTGGCTATGATGGAGACTATGAGATTACGTATATCGAAACCACCCAGGCGTCCCAGATAGCTTATGTCCAATATAGTCATACGACCGGCTTTCACAATGTCGGAAAAGGGTGTTCCTTCCTTATCGAACACTCCAAGATCCTCGATCATCTGGATCGTTCCTTTCAGACTATCATTGGTTCCTTCACCCTCGAATATTTTCTGGTTATCTATCTCTCTGTAAATGTCCTCATAGCCGTAGGGGTCGTTCTTGTGCTGAAGGGTTCTTATCACCTTTATCAAAAGAGTGCCAACAGGGTCAGTTATAGTAAGACCGAATAGATCCAACCAGTCCTGAACACTTATCTCATGCAATGGAAGCTGGAGAACCTGATCATAGAGAACATCATGTCCTGACTTTTCCAATTCCGCGATAGCTAACTTGGGCATGAGGATGTGGACATAATCACCCATTCCCTTTGGTGTTAGACCATTAAAGCTCTTCAAACGGTCTACTTCGTAAGCATTGGAATTGGCAGTTTTCAGACTGTGAAAGACACTCATTGTATCGACTATCAGGACAGAGAGTCGATCTTTCTGTTCTGCTTCCATCATGCCAAATGACTCGGCCATGACGCCCAATGTGTACGATTTGCCAGTACCTCGCTTGCCCATGACGAGCATACAATGAGGAAAGGCCAGATCCAATTGGACCTCACCCATCTCTTCATACCGTCCAGCTGGGTAGCTGACTATCTTACCCAAGTAGCCGCATCCTCTGATACCGTATTTGTCTATGTCCTTGTCCGTTCTTCCAAATATGACCCTTTGTGACATTCTCTAACCTCCCATTAATGATTGACTCAATATCGTGACTATGGAGAAAGTGATGGCAGCAACTGGCAGAGATATTCCTATTGAATACTTCGCCTCTATCGTGTCTATGCCATTTTGAATACCCACTGCGAAATATCCTGTTATACCTACTACCATTAGCAAATATACACCTATTATGAGCACGAAATCAGAGGGATCCATCATGGATGATGTGAAAGGAAGATCCTGAAATTGATTGTACAGCATGAAGTAAAGTCCAATGGTTATACCCATAACTATTGGAGCGAAGAGAATGGCAGTTGTCTTCATCATGTCAACAACTGAACTGAGAGAGTTCTTTATCTCCTGATCCACCTGTATCATATCCCTCAGATAATTGGATATGGTGACTATGGTCTGGCCTGCTGTGGACGCATCCTTCTGGACAGCCTCTACAACTGTTTCCATGGTGGCTCTTATTGTCCTCGAAGGCACATCTTTCAGAACACCAATGTTCCTATTGAACAGTATCTCATTAAGTGGTGCCCTTGTCATCTTCAGATTATATGATATGGTGGCGAAAAGCTCGGCCACCATTGTGCCTTTAAGTGTATCGGCCACTTTCTGAAAAGCGGATTCCAATGGCTCCCCCTCTGAAATACGACTACCCAATTGGAACAATGCATCCGGAAATTCTGCCTCGAGCTTCTTGGTCTCATCCCTCTTCTTCTTCTGGTATCTGGTCGTGGTAACGAGATAGAAAGATGCTCCCACTGATATTCCCACAACTAAAGGGGTTACACCGAACATATCGATGCCCACCTTCTCATATACCACGGGTAAACCAAATGCTCCAATACATATGGTGATAAGCAGGGCGGCGAACCCTATGGTGCGCTTTTGTTTGGTATCGAAAGGTGATTTAATATCAGGCGGACTCGTGGTTCCAGGTCTATTACCAAGAACATAATATGAATAAACAAGAGTGATGACCGGAAATACCACGTCCAGCAGAAGTACGATGGGCATGATATTGTATTCTTCCACGCTATCGCCAGCCTCCAGAGTGTTTTCCATCCCAGTTGCATCGAAATTCATCATATCTCCCATGTTCATGGAGAGCATGGGAAGCATGGAGCCCATTATCAGTGGAAGCAATACTCCTAGGGCGAAGACAATCATGGTTGGGCCACTCAAAGAAGCGGCGTAGCCTTCCATGCGGGTCTTGGTTCCGGTGAGGATTATATCATTTGCTTTGTCCAGTGTTCGTTTTAGTCCTTCCTCTGTCCTTTCCAATGTAGCGGTCCTGATAGCGTACAAAGCTCTACGAAAATCCTCATTCCACTGCCCCCATCTTGATGCAAAGTCAACAAGTCCATCCTCTATATTGTTGTACTTTCTCATCATGAGATCCCATGTGAGTTTTTTAAATTCAGATGCTAAAGGCTCATCCGTGTGATTGCCTGTGAACATAATGGCCTTATCTAGTGTTGGGGAGAGCCTCATTGACATCACAAGATAATTAATGGCCTCGGGAGCTCTTCCAAGACTCTGTATCCTGACCCTTTGAGCAAGGTTTTCAGGATATGTGGCAAAGAATCCCAGAACTATCAAAGGAAATATGAAGACAAAGGGGATGGCGTACATCAAAGAAGTTGCTCCATATATCATGAATATAGGTATTGTGGCCACTGCATTTATGGCAAATACGATCATGGTCATGATCTGGCTGACCGCCATAACATCGAACTCATCGATGTCCCAACTCAAGAAATCGACAGCTGCTCTAAATTTCTCTTGTTTGAAGACCGCCTCGGCTTTTTCCATCTTCTTCTTGGCTTCCTTATACTTAGATTCCGCTCTTCTGAACTCCCTGGTAGTATCATCACCACGGATCCTGGCCTCATTCACCTTCTCAAAGGCTTCATTAGCCGCGACATCAGCAGTCTCGAAGGCAGTACGGGTCTCCTCGCGCTTCCTCTCTTTGTCCGCTTCAGATGGTCCAGCAGATCTCAAAATTTTTCTTGATAATGATATATACCATACGCCGTAAGGTGGCAGATCCTTTTCCAGTCCCTTATTATCATGCATACTTGGCACCTTCCAGGAACCATTTTCTCCATTGTTCCAGGATCTTATTGAAATCAAGATCGCCATCACTTATGGCATTCTCACGAAGTGCCCAGTATTTGTTATTCATGCGCGAGACCCATTCGATCTTCAGGAGCTGTGGTTTATCATGCTGTCTCGCATATTCAACCGCATCCAATCGATATCTAGCTCTGACCCTGATATCATTCAAAGCATCCTCCATGGATATGCCCCATTTCCTGGCGATCTCCCCGATACGCTCGGATTTGTAATTGAAGACATCGGTCTCCATTAATAGATCATTATCACTATCATACATCATCAGGTCATTGAACTCTCCAGGAACTTCAGATGTCTTGACTGTTTCAGCTATCTGGGTACATCTTCTAAGCAGTTTTTGAGAGCCTTTGGATTGCGTCAAGGTCTGAACCACTATGATATCAGTGGCCATGAAGGATGTGGCTGGAATGCCCATGTCACTGGTCGCCCTTTCGAAGGTGGATTTTGCAGAATCCGCATGAAATGTTCCCATGACCGATGATCCAGCAGTTCCCGTTCTCATGGCCTCGTATAGAGTTCTAGCCTCCTGGCCTCTTACCTCACCCAATATCAAGGCAGACTCACCCAGTCTGAGAGATGTTCTCAAGGCATCATCAGCCGTCATCTCGCCCTTTCCACCAAGGGTGGACTGTACGAACATCCTCTGAACCTTATAGCCCAATTTCTGCATCTCAGGCACTGGCAATTCTAAAGTATCTTCGATGGTCAGTATCCTCTGTATTGATGGGAATTCGAGAAGTAAGCTACCCAGAAGTGAAGATTTTCCAGAACCCCTACTTCCTGATACCAGCATGGTGCAATGGCCCTCTATAAGGAATGAAAGAAGACCAGCTGAAAGAGGAGATACAGTTCCATTATCAATGAGCTTCAACATCGTCCAGGGATCGGTCGAGTGTCTGCGGAAAGCGATACCTATGCCATCTGGACTCAATGGCTTTCCTATGGCAGTCACCCTGGTCTGGTGTTGGACAAGATCTGTTTCCAGCACTGGCATGGCCTCGGAGAAAGGTCTGCCACTCTCATACCTGAACCTGGATACCATACTATCCACGTCCTCATTGCTGAGTATCACATTGGTAACAAGCTTATCATAGAGATCCTTGTGTGAAAGGCCTCCTATACTGGCATGAATTGGGTTCTTCGGAGCGGGGGCATCGATGTAGATATCCTGCATATATGGGTCTTCAAGAAAATATTCAAAAAGCCCGAGTCCGACTGTGTACCTTGCGAGAACGGAAGTGAGATCATCTAGAACCTTCATTTCTTCTTCGGGAGTATTGCCTATCTTGATAGAATGCTTATTAGCTATCTGATAGAGTATCTTCTTTCCAAAGGTATCCACATATAGCCTAGCTTGGCCAGGCCTGTCCAATTGGATATGCCTTGGACGGTTCCTCATTAATTCTATCTTAGCAAGGTGAATTAGTTTCATAAGATCCGATGGTAGAGAATATTCCTTGGGTTTGATATGATAATGAGAGTGGGTGAAATCCTTGATCTGCCAAAGGCTCACGAGAGCATCTCCCACCCAATATTCAAGCACCTTTTCAGAATTCTCCGGGGGTTCGGGTGTCACCCAGGAATAGGAGAAGCCAGGGCGAAGATCATAGTATTTTTCCATAATAAGGGTCATGGCTCGATGAACACGTTTTGCATCTACCGCATAAGGGCCCTTGTTCTCGAGAGAGATAATAACATCATTTAGAGATGTTATCTTCTCTGTCTTATTTTCTTCACTGGCTTTGGTTATAGTAGGTTCTTCCTTGATGATCACAGGGGCAGGAGATTCGTACACTTCCTCGGGTTCTGGAACTTCTTCCTCGATGATCACAGGGGCAGGAGATTCGTACACTTCCTCGGGTTCTGGAACTTCTTCCTCGATGATCACAGGAACAGGAGATTCGTCTAATTCCTCAAGCTCTGGAATTTCCACCTCTTCGATATTATCGGTTGAAATGATCTTCACACCTTTCTTTTTCGTGTCTTTGTCATCTGCTTCGGTGTTTTCCGATCCCTTATCTTCCTGACCTATAATTTTCACCATTCATTTCACCCCTATATGACCACACTGAACCCTTCAAAATACAGGAAGGCTCTGAACTCTTCTGTTAGATTGAATACATAGACCATGGCCTCTTCCGTTGTCTTGACACATACCTGGCACTCGGCCGTTCTTGTTTGTTTGACGATCTTGGAAGAGGTGAGGAACTCACTATAGAAGACCTCGATGTCCTCCAATATCATCTTTTTCATACGCCGAAAGATGACTTGGGGGTTGGCCTTACAACTATTACATGTGGCTCTTCTCTTATCCTTCGCACTCTGGGCTTTGATATCACTGAAGTATTCTCTTGGAGGGTTCCGTAGGGAAAGATTATCGATCTCACTAGAGAGGTCTATCAATGTCTTCAGCATCTTCATAGATGGGCCAGAGTATCGCAATTCCGCATAATCACTCAATACCACATTGTCCGCATTGTAATTGGCTCCAAGGGCTGTTAATACGCCTTTAAGGCAATGTTTATTTTTAAGATCGGCATCCACTGGACATTCCTTACAATCAAATACCAGACGCATCTCCACCGTGGATGATTCAACATCATGATTACAGAATGCTTCCACTTTCTTTTCACCCATTGTCGATCCTTTCGCTTCAGCTGCTTTCTTTCCCATAACTATCTCTCCAGATACTATTCCTCATTCCTGTCGCCCCTTCGCTTCTTGATATAGAGTACGGCCAATATGACCGCGACCAATAGCAATATGCCCACCATGGACACAGCGTATATCGCGCTCGTGGTCCAAACACTGTCATCACCCGCATCATCATCACTTGCCCAGGTTCCGAAATCCAGATCTTCAGACGCTTGGTTATTGTCCTCATCCTTCTCGATTATGCGATCCATCGGATCCACAGTGGCGTACACTGTTTTTGTTCCGATCGGAGCCGCCCACTCATAATACAAGAGACTATAGGAAGATTCATCGATCCTTGTGATATTGAAAGAATGGAGTAATGTGTCATCACCCGCATCATTGCTTTCATAGAGATCGACCCCCACATCTGTCAAATTGCCGTAACCTATATTAGACACATTGGTCGTGATATTCAGTATCCCATTATCATGTTCAGCAAGTATCATGTCGATGGTGAGATCCTTGGAAGTGAGAACTGCCAGATGTACCGTCTTTTTATTTTCAGCCTCCTCATGCTCCATTATATTATCAGTTGGGAATGCGACAGCGTATATCTGATAATTGCCAATTGGTGCCTGCCAGTCTATAGAAACTGTGTCGATTTCTCCATGTTCCAATGATATGAACTTTCCCTCTATGAAATCGTCGAAGGTGAAGAACTTCACGAAAACAGAGTCAGAATCGGCCTTTCCATCATTTTGTATCGTGGCTGAAACTGTCGCTTTCTCACCTTCATTTATGAGACCGCTGGATATAGAAAGGCTGGAAATACATATATCTGGAACAAGAGACACTCTCCTGAATGCGAGATTGTTATCGAGGATAAGATCGCTGACATTTAGGAAAACAAAGAGTTCGTGGGCTCCCAGATCCGCAGTCCAGTAGGCGACCACGGTCGCATTTTCTCCCATATCCACGGAGATTATGTACTTGGTGGCAAATAATTCTCCGTCTTCGGTAGGGTCGCCATCATAGAATTCCACCTGCACATTGGAGGCGGAAGTATAACCCACGTTCTTGATCATGGCGGTTATGGCCACTGCCTCACCTTGATTTGGGGTATCCGAACTTAGGTCGATATTATCGAAGGTGATCGAAAGATCTACTGGACATGTGATGGTGCAATTAAGCCTATTATTATTCTTGACAATTTCAGTAATGGTATTATCATGATCAGCAATGGCGAACACATTGTGTATACCACCTGGCACTTCCCAATCTATGGAAACATTCACCATACCAAAACGACTGATGGAAGATACAGGAACGCTCTCGATCAATGTACCTCCCGCCTCGGGTTCTCCATCATAGAAGCTCACATTGAAGGCTTGTGTGACGAGGTCCCCTGTGTTTTTTATAATGGCTTCTAACTGGACGGTCTCGCCTTCCTTGGCGATGATATCCGAGTGATCTCCATTAACAGAAAATGAACTGACCTCCATATCGGGTCTGAAGTAGATCTTGATCGACACCTGTTCCTCCGTGGTTCTATCATTAGGAGTTGTCAGATTGTTGTAAGTGTAGACTATCGTGTTCCTTTCTATCAATTCAGTATCACAATTGAAATCAAGGAAATGCGCATTTGTAGCGGCCACAAACCTTGGCTTTGTCCAGACCCTATCACCCATTAGATCTATAGTGCAATAATAAATGCCTGAATAGGTCACATTGTCAATATCTATTATCTTATTGTTCTTCCACACTACGGCGGCCAAACCATCCTGGTTCACCACCGCCTGAGGAAGTTGCACTGGCCTGGTAGTGTAGTTCACCAACTTGATAGTTGACCAGGTCTCGGTGGCAGTGTCCCAGGTGCAGTATCTTATATGACTGTCGAATTCCCAATCCTGGGCATGCCAGACAAGGATGATATTGTCACCATTTGCCGCAAGAGATGTTGATTCCACACTGAGATTGTCATTCGTGATATATTTGTAAGCTGTCCAATTGGTGCCATTAAAGATGGAATAGACTATCTGCTGGTCATCCGTGGTATTGAATAGCTCATCGCCATCTCTCGTATGGATGGACATAATGTCACCATTAGGTAGATTGACCATCTTATTATCATAATGGAAACTGCCAGATATGAACATGAGTGTAGGAATACTCCAATTGGTGCCATTCCATAAGGAGGATCTTGTGCGTTGATCTCCAGTGGACATCATATCACCATCTGTGTCATATAGCCAAGACAGAGCGATATTGTCATCAGAGAGCAGTATCGCGCTAGGCTGCATATCTGATGCCACGGCAGGCTTAGTATAAACTATATCTGGACCGGATATCATAACATCGTTCTCATCTATTATAGCATATTTCAACACAGCACCATTCATGAAGTTCGTGAGACCGAATGTGGTTGAGGTGAGATCCTGATTAGGCACTGTTTCGATCCAGAATACATAAGCCGATCCAGTTTTATTGTATATGACTTCAGGAGTGGTCTCTATTACTGCATTATTGGTCAAGGTTAGGGTGGTAGAACCAGATGGGCTATCGATCTTAGCCTGGATCTCGTAGTTTGGATTGTGAAAGTCATTGTTAAGGTCCTTACTTGTCACGACTATGGTCTTACCCTCGAAAGTCGCACTTGCCGGACCTCGGGGGAAGTTTATAGTACCATCCTTATCTGCCATCGCATCTAGGTCCTGCTCGGGTGGAACATATGGAGGTGGTGTTTCCGTTGTGCCTTCGAAAACATCAAATTCCCAATGGCCAAGTTGGAAAGTGTCCTCGTAGAAGGTCCAATCTTTCCTCCACCACAGGAATTCTATGTAAGCCCCAATTTCTGCCATCAGGGACACATCCAGGGCGCCATAACAAACAGGATAGAAGCCACCAGCTGTAGAACCATCGATACCGATGGTCGGAGTGTTGTAAGTGAATCCTGTTGTCAAAGCAATATTCGGATTTCCAGTTATCCTTCCAAACATACCTCCTCCAGCTATCCCGAAGCTCACTCCTATATTAAATTCGCAAGTCAGATACAGGCCAAGACCCAGAGTGAATGTGGCTGTTACCTGACCGAATTTCACACCTGACAAAGTTGCTGATATCATTGCTTCTGTAGCTGCCACTGCTGAAAAATCCGCGCTCACATCAACAGATGCCATGACAAATGGAGGGAATATGGGGTATTTGGCACTGAATATCTGCCATTCCTTCATAACCTCAAGGGACGCATACACCCGGGCCTCGAAACTCACCAGATCCAGTAAACTTGCCGGATTCTCAGCGATGTTCATGACAGTGCCCCAAACTTCTTTCAGGGTTTCGAAAGTTGCCTGATATTCCTCAACTATCTCTACAATATTGGATATGGAATCTGTGAGTCCACTATAATCCGTCGAGCTATTTCTAGATTGATTCTCGGCCGCATTTCTTGTCTCATTGAGTGCATTGAGCAGATCGGCCGCATTATCTGGTTTCAGTACCTTTTTCCACAGTTCACCAACTGATGTTTCCAGAACTGTTCCTTCATTGATCTTCACATCTTTCAGAAGAGAGCCGAATTGCTTCCAATTTGTCAATAGATATTTCCCTTCTTTGATAAGGTCGAATATCTTGGTCAGATTGATCTCAATATCCGGAAATCCCACATTCACAGAAGCTTCAACACCTGCCGTGCCCGTGACCTTCATACCCATGACTGTCGATTCCAGTGTTTTCTCCTTCCCAAAGGATATCTCACCACCTATGGGTATCTTTAATTCCAATACATACTTCTCAGATTGTTGATTTTCCTGACCACTGACATATGGCGTATCATCTGAAGCTTCAGCCTTCTTACCATCATTGAGGGTTTGAGGAAGCTCCAGTATCAATGTGAAATAATTCAATTGAGCTTTGACAGGGCCATTTCCTCCAGTAGCATTTCCCGATGTGCTCGGAGTGAAAGTTCGCTCCTGTGTGCCAGTCTCTCTACTGGTGGTCGCCCTTGTTGGATCGTCGGTGTTCTCCATCCAGCGCGGGGGGAGTTCCATGTATATCGAGGTCTTGTAAGGATCACTTCCAACACCTGCATTGTCAATCGCGGCTATTGTAAGGTTCGAGGTGCCATTTATTCCGCCCATATCGATATAGGTCATGAATAAATCTCCTCTACGAGCTTCTTCCATAAGTATCTGGGTAGGTGGAATAGTGCGCTTGGTCGGATCCAAAGAGAATTCATCTTCATTGTACCACATAAGGACCTGCCACACGAAGCCATTCTCATCGGTCGCATTTATGGTGAACTTATTGAATACCTCTATACCTTGAACAAATACACCAATTCCAGGGTCTGGATCATCATATTCGGCTTCTACTGAATTAACCACTGGAGGGATCTCAATGTGTAGATATTCTCTGAAGTTGTTCTTCCCATCGATCTCATCGATATTGTCCCCACCTATCATCTCACTGGTCTCATTTGCCTCATCAACATCATATTCGATATAATCCACCTGGGCGATTATTTTCCTGTTCAGTAATGTTCTGTCAAATGCATCATCATGGTAAAGGTAATCCACCACCCTCCATGGTTGGTCGGCTGTAACTGATATTTCTCCATCTGGGTCAAGGTCCGTGATGATAATTGGTTCACCTATTTGGCGGGTCTCATTTCGATCCATTAGATAATCAATGAATCTGACCCTTATCACTCCATCATCATTACCTATGCCATCTACCCATTTGGCACCCTCTTCATCAGTGCCCATGGTCCCGATGTTCTTTATGACTGCGGAGACCGAATATCCAGGTGGGACATACTTGGTCATCATCTCCGGCTGATATTCTGCCCAGGTATCATCATCCACCTCATAAGCATCCTCCAAAGGATTATCTATAACTGAAATAGAGCCCACGTACATATCTGGCATCCTTAATTCGCCTTCCTGACCTTTGACCCTGACAACGACAAAATCTGTGAAGCCTATCGTCTCTTTCTGGATGACCAATTCCCATTTGTCATATCCATCCAATGTCAAGGCGCTGTTATCAGGAGAAGTTATCGGGATATTCGGATCAGTGACCACTATATGCTCCCAGGCAGACCCGTATTTGTATGATATTGTGGATTGGTTCATACCTGGATGTTCTCCTATCCTGTCCCCAATTATTATTGGCCCTAGATCAGAAAATCTTGAAGCACCCAGATCAAGGGTGACCTCTCTTGTTTCCAATGTTCCCTGGCCATATACAAAGCGTATGGCAGTGACCAGTTCATCCATGGCCTCCTGTAGATCATTTTTAGTCTGATTCTGAGCATTGACACTCATACCATGATATGCCGCTGGCACAATGAATCCCACAGCCACCATTATGACCAATAATTTCATTGGCATCTCTTCTAAACCTCTCCAGTCTCCACCGATACGTCTTCCCATTTTATCATCTCTCCAATATACTTACTTTGAATCTAATTACTTAATAAACCAATCTCACCTCGACCACCCATGAATACGCAGCCCCATCTCCATCAAGATCACCTTCGACCAATTCATCCAGTGTTCTGACCTCCACCATTCGATTTCCCTCTCTGAATTCAAGTACACCTGTCATATTCACCATCGCGATATTGGGATCGGTGATCATAAAATATTGCTCCAAACCACCATTGATCCTGTATCTGAAACTCGATAGATTTGACCAAACATCATTGGGGGATCCGCCAATACGCATGTATTCCATACTCGATGCCACGCCACCAGATAGTTCCAGCTCCACCACTCTCGAGTTCCCGGGACCCATGGAGTACACCTCCCTCACTGCAGACTCAAGATAGCTTAATTGAGTATCAATAGTCTGCTGGGTCTGCCTTGTGGAATAGACCTCGAGGTAATTCCAAGATATTGGAACCACCATGGCAACGACAATGAACATTATCAGAAGATTGAGGGGGAATCCCTCCATCCCCCTCCTGTCTAATGGCCTCATTTATTCACTGCAATGCTTTGAGTGACTTGATTTCCGCCGCCTGATACTGTTACTGTGATGAAATCCGAGTTAGTGTTTGGGGGCAATACAGGTGAGACATCCACAAAAGTGTATGAACCATCATCGCCTGTTATGGCCTTCATATCTATACCAGCTCCCTCGATCGTTATCTCACAGCCGCTCATTGTTCCCTTATCATTGTGAGCGATTATCTCTATATCAAAGGTGGTGTTAGCAGTTGAAACATCACTGACCATTGTCGGTGTGACCTCTATGTAATCTAGAGGCGGTGTCAAAAGAAACATCCACGACAATATAATGCCTATTGCTACAGCTGCAATTACAACCATAATCAACAGATTCAGTGGTAGTCCAAGCACACCTCTGTCATCTTCCCTCATGCCCTTATGGATACTAATTTTAGTTCTAAGATTAATCATAATATCACGAAGAAGGAACTTGAAGAATGTATATATTTGTTTCGTATAGGTATAAATATTACCAATAATATAGTGTTAATAGTTTACTATTGTTATGTTTATGTTATTCAGTGTCAGTGTTGCGAGGATTAGGATAGATGTTCTGAGGAAACCTAGCTGAGTGTGGGAGGTGTTGGACACTTCACAATATTGGAACAATAAATAAACCGATACCTAAGATAACCCGGGTAAATGTGGATATTACAGCACATGATAATAATTAATTTAAAACTCTCTAATAGCTCTATATTCTTCTTCTATTTCGCTATCTTCTCCACCATCAGCCAGTACACGAAAAGCTCCATGTCGAACTTTTTATGATCTGGATATTTCTGTCTTATCAATTTCCAGAAATTCTTGCCATGGTTCATCTCCAGCCGATGCACCACTTCGTGGAATATGACAAATTCAATTAATTCGTCTGGCAGTTTCTTCAGAAGGGTATTTACAGTGAGATTACCACCTGTGTCGCAACTCGCCCATTTATCATGTAATTTCTTAAATCTTATCTTGTAAAAGTCCACACCCAGCTCGGTGGAATATACTTCCGCAAGCTCCCACACATACTGCCTGAAATTTTCCTGCGTTCTCTTTTCCAGGGTCTTGGCTTCCGCTTGCTGAAGAGAATATAACACATTGCCATGCACCTTGCTGATCCACGCAAGATGCTTTTTCACGGCCTCGTCCTGATTAGCGGCCTCTGGAAGTATCAGGGTCATCTGGCCGGAATTGAATTCCAGAACTGGTTCTTTCACCCTGCGCATATCCACCCTGTATTGATGGTCTGGCTTGATCTGAATATGAAATACCATGTCGATGTGGAATCAGAGGGGGTGATTAATAAGATTTGGGAAGCTGATTGTTCAATAGATCTCTAAGATTAGTTTTATTAACAATATTTATTAACAATCAATAATATCTGCTCCGTTAACAGCATTAATATGTTGAGAAGTGTGAGGGTGATAATTTGAATCAAAAGAAAAATATATCGATATTATTAGTGAGTTTATTGATCGGAATGTCCTTTACCGGGATAACTGGTATGGTAAGGACGGTAGATGCTGCGAAGCCAGAGATAGCTAATCCGCTGTCCACGGTTCCAGGGGACTTCCCAACCATCCAGGCAGCAATAGACGCCGCCGTACCAGGTGATACGATCAATGTCCTGGCAGGAACCTACAATGAGAATATAATCGTGAACAAGGCTGTCACCATCATCGGGAGTGGGGTAGGAATCACCACGATCACCGGCACTGGCGTGGGGGATGTCGTTCACATAACCGCGGACGGGGTTAACATGAATGGGTTCACGGTCACCAACGGCGGCGCAAATGCAGCCGACGCAGGGATAAAACTGGATGGTGCTCAGAACTGCGACATCAGCTACAACAGCGTCACCAGCAGTTATCACGGTATATATATCATATATTCCAATAATACCAACATAATTGGCAATGATATATTTGGCAACAACGGATACGGTATTTATTCGTCTGGGTCGAGTGGGTATGATATCTCGCAGAACACGATAACGACCAGCAACTATGGAATATACTCGATTATCAGCGAAACGTCTCTCACTACTGATTACACTGTCTTGGATATGAACATAAACTATAATGAGATAAATGTTCTGGTCAATACATACGCGGTGTATATGACGGGCGAACTCGATTATGATAATGTCGGGTTCTATGATGTACTGATCGGAGACATCTCGGTATCTAACAACACCGTCTTCCAGAATGGAACCACTGGCAATGGTATTTACGTCTATGCTATTAATGTGGAGAATTTTGACGGGGGCAGCATCACCGTTGGTGATGTCTCTATTTCTGATAACCAGGTGTATGGCGGCAGATATGGTGTGCACTTCGCCGGCGATTTCGACTATCTAACCGATGTGGCATTGAATGTCGGTGATGTCATAATCAATGACAATGTCCTGCTAGGCCAGTCATCATCTGGAATTCAGATGTACTACTATGAGTCTTACTCTTGGTATGCGGATACGGTTGGCACATACGGTGACCTGATAATAAACAGGAACAATATCACTTCCACTGCCGGTTGGGCGGGTATTTCTATGTATTGGGGAGAATCCTCTTCTTTCTATGATAGAGCAGAGTCCAATTTTGGAAATCTCTATGTCGAATCAAATGCCATTGACGTTCCTGGTCGTGCGATCTATTTGGACTATTATGATTACTACAACCTTTTTGATGATTCAAGCGTAACATTTGGTGAGACGCATATTCGGAACAACACAGTATATCGGTCGGATGTTGGCATCACAGTGTATTGGGAGTATTTTTCGGATCTTTACCAGGATGCCGCAATCACCATCGGCAAAATGTACGTGATGGATAATTATGTAAATTCCTCTAGCCAGATATTGGAGTTCGAGTTCTATGACACACCCTATGATGTCTATGGTTTTTCTTCCATTTTCATTGATGACATTTTTGTAGAAAGGAACGAATTTATCTCCGACAGCACGGCGATATCGATCGAATATGATTATGTTGGAGAATATATGTATGAATTTTCCAGTGCGCGACTACCGGATATCACGATAAGGGATAATGATATTACCTCGACATGGGAAGGAATAGAAGTGTATATGGATAGCCCTCCCTATGACATAGAAGGGGATGCTTACATCTATCTGGGCGGCATGCTCATAGATAACAATATATTCAATTGTGGCGGCTCTGGCATTTATTTCGATATCTACGGCGTATGCTATGATAACTATGATCAAAGCGTGACGGTGTTAGGCGATCACACGATAACCAACAACGTCATGAATGTTGGTTATGAAGCTATCATATTATATTATGACTATCTGGGTGACTATCTCTCTGATGATTCAGAACTCATTGTGGGCAACCTCACCATAGCTGACAATGTGATATTCGAATGCTCCTCTGGGATATATGTGAATTATTATGATATATATTCTTCAGATACCTCTTCAGTCATTGTGGGTGACCTGGATATAACCGGCAACACCATCTATAATTGCACCTCGAATGCCATATCTGTACACCAAAGCCAGGAGGTGTATGGTAGTTCGACACAGACCATAGGCAGAGTTCTCATCCAGGATAACGCCCTCTACAATGGCAACGGCTATGGAATATACATGATGACAGATTATGACATTAATAGCCCAACCGCTTCCTCCACCATAGGTGACCCGATAATATCCAAGAATATCATTGATGGTTTCAGCGATGGCATATATCTTGAAGCCCTTGAGAATTGCACAGTATACGCCAACAGGATATCGAATTTCGATGGCACTGGCCTGAACCTTATAGATTCCTATAACAGCCTCATTTATTACAATAGTTTCCTCGGGACTGGTATTTGTGCCTATGATACCACAGGCGCCAATATTTGGAATGAATCTTATCCTATGGGCGGTAACTACTATTATGACTACACTGGTGTTGATATCTTCTCTGGTCCAGATCAAGATATTCTTAACCATGACGAGATAGGGGACACACCATACATGGCCATTGCTGGAGGCATGGGAGCCATAGACAACTATCCGATAGCTGTCCACAGTGTCATGATAACAAGCCACGTTGATGGAGATCTCATATCAGGAAATGAATTGATCGAAGCTGCAGCAACTGGAGCGGATGTAATAGGCGTCAGTTTCTATGTTGACGGGACTATCATGGCCCATGATCCTACGAACGATTACCAGTTCATTCTGGACACCTTGCCATTGGCAGAGGATGTGCCTATTGTGATAATGGCAGAAGCCATGCTATCATCAGGAATCAACATCACCACCGAAGTTACATTGATACCAAATAACATGGTGAATGCTGGAAATTATATCAGTGCCAGCACTCCGGAGCCTGAATATTCTCCGGATGAAGATGTTGCTGTATTGATAGATATCATCAATGCACCACCGATGTTTGACAATCTTGACCTTGTGGTGAGCTATGCCGAGCCGGGAGGATACACACAGTACGCGAGTGCTATCGCTCTCCCATACAATACCCAGTATCAGATAACTCTCGCTTTGCCAAGTGATGCAGCCCTTGGAACCTACGATGTCACAGCAGAAGCCTATGGATATGTGGGTCAGATGATTGTCTGGACGGCCAATGATTCGATCCAATTCGATGTCATGGGACAAAGTGTGCAGGAATGGTTGGATGATCTGAACATCACGGTAACGGATACCAATGAAACTGTGACCGATATGAACAACACATTGTTGGACATCGTCGACGATATAGCGGGTATGAATATCACTCTTGCCGATCTGAACAATGACCTATCTGGTCAACTAGATGCGGTGAACATATCCCTGCACAGCACATTGACCGATCTGGAGAACGATCTCCTGTCAGAGCTTGCGGGTGTGAATGACACTCTCGCTCTCGATATCCAGAATTTATTGACGAGTGTTACCAATGATATTGCTGGAATGAACTTGACAGTAGGAGATCAGCTGGCAATACTGGAAGGCAATATATCAGGCAATATATCTGATCTCAATGATTGGCTGGACACCGTATTGACGGCTATGGATGCCAATCTGACACAAACAAATAACTCGCTCCATCAGCACATGGCGGATCTGGAGACCATGACCACGGATTTCTATGACAATCTCACAGCCGATCTTGTAGATGTGACAAACCAGCTGACCAATCTGGAGAATGATCTAACAGCCCAGCATGATGCGCTCAACGATACCATCGGTGTATTGTCCATCGCTGTGGATGATCAGCACAACTTGACAAGATCCGAGATACTGGATGCTGTGAATAATAGCTATACCTTGTTGGACAGCCTGGACAATAACATGACCACGCACGATACCGATATCCAGGCATTGTTAGCCGCACTGGACGCTCTTGTACAAAATGAGGGGACTATGACCAGGGATCAATTGATCGTGAACACCGCCCAGATACTCGCGGACATTTCAGCGCTTGACCAGGAGATCGTATCACATGATGACGACATTAAGGAAAATATCATCACCCTCTCCGATCTTATGGCCACGCTTGACCAGCAGAGTTTGGAAGCAACAAGCTTCATTGTGACTGAACTGGCTCAGAACCTTTCGACTCATGATGATGCCATTGGAGCGGACCTTCTGGATATGGATGGTGACATAACCACCTTCCAGGATGATGTGGATGCCAAGCTTCTGCTAATCGACGCCACCTTGGAGGATCTGGACAAGCTGGATAGTATAATCACCGACTTGCAGGAACTAGATCTAGCATTGCAAGATGCAGAGGCTCAGCTCTCCAGCACGATCGAACAGGAAGCTGATGAGACGAATTCGGGCATAAATGATAATAATTCGGACATCTCGACCAATCTCACCTTCCTCCTCATAGTCCTGATAGCCAGTATACTATTCTTCCTTCTCAGCGCCATGTCATTGAACAAGACCAAGAAGGAATTGATCTCCAGTATACATGACAAGCCAAGCAGGGATGAGTTCGAGCATGCGGATATGCCGGAAACATCATCCGAAGAGGAGACACTATCCGAAGAGTGATGGTTGAATATTCAGTCAGGATAATGGATCGCCCCAAGTCAAATACTGAGCTTGGGGCACTCTCATTAACACATAGGCTCTAGCATATGATATAGACCATAGTCTGGTCACCATCTCCAACTTTCATCTTCATTCTTGGAGGTAATAAGAACTTATAAATACTTCATCCGCCATAATGTAAGTAAGCACTTGCATGCATGGTGAGAATATGGGTGGAAAAAACACAAAGATCAGGATACTGGATGCCGCATTGGAGCTTATCTCCAAGGATGGGTTAAAGGCCACGACGACAAAGGCAATTGCGGAAAAGGCCAGCGTGAATGAAGTTACACTTTTCAGGCATTTCGAGTCCAAGGAGAAATTATTCCTGGCAGTTATCGATCGTGAGGCGATGGTCAGGTTCGAGATAATTCAACATGATATCGAACCATCAGGGGATCTTGTGGAGGAACTGACAATGATAGGTAATTTCATGTCCAAGGCAATGGTGGGAAAGGCCAATTTCTTCAAACTAATGGTGATGGAAGTTAATAGATACCCAGAGATATTCGATCATATTGGGACAGTGCCAATGGCGGCGATCGATATGTTGAAAAAATACTTCGATAAGGCCAAGGAAATGGGCATTGTGCGAAAGGATGTGCATTCCGAAATAATGGCCATTACCTATTTTAGCTATCTATTCAGAATTCTAGTTACCACCGCCTTCCTGGGTGATGATATATTTATGAAAAATAGAACAGGTGATGGAATGAGACAATTTGCAGAGATCTTTGTAAACGGCGTGGCAAGTAGGGGTGATTGAGATGTTAGCAGTTAAGACAGATAAATTGACAAAGAACTATGGTGATTTCAAGGCCCTGGATGAACTGGAACTCCAGGTGATCAAGGGCGAGATATATGGACTACTTGGTCCGAATGGAGCTGGTAAGACCACGGCTATCAAGGTTCTTGTTGGCTTACTGAAAAAAACCTCGGGCACAGCCCAGGTCCTTGACATCGAGATCCCAAACAAGCAGATAGCCAGTGATATTGGTTTCATGCCACAGGAGACCGCGATGTACATCGGCCTCACGGTCCATCAGAACATGGAATTTTTCGGAAAGCTCTTTGGCATGACGAAAGAACAAATAGCCATCAAGGAAGCGGAATTACTGAAATTCGTTGATCTGGAGGATTGGAAGGACGAGCTCGTGCAGAACCTCAGTGGTGGTATGAAACATCGTGTTAGTCTAGCATGTACTTTGATACACGAGCCTGATATTCTATTTCTTGATGAGCCAACAGTTGGTGTTGACCCTAAACTGAGAGCCAATTTCTGGAAGTATTTCAATAAGCTGAAGGAGAATGGAACGACCGTCATCATCACCACCCATTACATGGACGAGGCCAGGAACTGCGACAGGGTGGGTTTCATGCGCCAGGGGAAGCTCATTGCCGAAGGCATACCGAATGAGATAATGAAAGACACTGGCACGGATAATTTGGAGGACGCTTTTCTTCATTATGCGACCATCGGGGAGGCCTCCGACGGTCCCACGCCCGATGGAGGTGGGGAATAATGGATCTGGGAAGAATACTGGCCGTCAGTAAAAGAGTGTTCATCGACCTGAAGAATGACAAACGTAGCCTTGCCTTGATAATCATAGCTCCTCTTTTCTCAATGGCAGTTTTTGGTCTAGCCTTCAGCGGAGAGGTGGAGAATATAGGTGTTATTATTGTGAATCATGATACTGGCATGGACATTCCCATTGTAGGAGATGTTGATTTTGCAGATCAGGTGATAGATAATATAGATCATGACACGTTAGATATTCAGGAAAGCGATGATCTGGTCACGGCAATTGAAAGTCTTGAGGCGGGAGATGCCTGGGCCGTCATATATTTCTCTGAGAATTATACGGCAAACACGATGGCCAGTATAATTCCATTCACTAATGCCAGCTCGGAGATCGAGCTGTATATTGATATGAGTAATGTGAACTTGGCAGAAGCGATAATCATAGAGGTCAATTCCGCCCTCATGGCAACCATGGAAGAGAATGGCGGAAGCTTGCCAGTCACTGTGGAAAGGACCGAGGTATACGGTCAGAATGCGGAGTTCATGGACTTCTTCGTTCCCGGGATAGTGAGCTTCGCTGTCTATCTATTCACCACTCTCCTCACACTCATGGCCTTCATCGGCGAGCGGGTGAGTGGCACATTATCACGAGTACTGGCCACACCACTTAGAGAATCAGAGATCGTATCAGGTTACGCGCTGACCTTCAGCATTGTGGGAACTCTCCAATCGATATTCATGATAGTCGTGGGAATTCTGGCATTCGATGTCATGATCGAAGGAAACATACTCCTGGTCTTCATGGTCGTCGCCCTGTTGGCCATAGTGTGCCAGGCCCTGGGGATCCTCCTCTCATCATTTGCTCAAAGAGAGGCACAGGCTGCACAGTTCCTTCCATTGATCGTCATGCCAGCCTTCCTCCTTTCGGGGGTCTTTTGGCCATTGGAAGCAATACCTGCCTGGCTCAGGCCAGCCAGCTTTTTAGTCCCTCCTTCATACTCGATAACGGCCGCAAGGTCCGTCATGATAAGAGGTTGGGGACTGGACATGATATGGATGGACATGGTGGCATTGGTGATATTCGCAATGGTCCTGTTGACACTGGCTGTTATATCTCTGAAGAAAAAGGGTTGACATGATGCAGCTTGCGATGATCGGAACCATGGGAAAGCCGAAACAAAGTTAATATACTCAATCAAGCTTAACTTCATTAGAATAGGGGATTGAAAATGACGGATCTCAGACAGAAAGTTGAAGATGACAGAGGATTATTGAAGAAGATACAACTGGTAATTCCAGGTTTCAAGGGCTACAGGGAGAAAGAAGACCTGCGGATAGCGGATCGTCTCCTCAGGGAGCAATTGGCTGATAAGCTGGGGCATGCGGTGAAAGACCTGGAAGCATCCCGAGACAATCTTGTCTCCAGCAATGAGGTCGAATGCCTGGATGACATCGGGAAGCTGATAAACCTCACATCGGCCGCCATGAACAAGATAAGGCACGCGGAGCAGGGCTACACAGGCATATCCCCGGACTATCGCATACAGCAGGGCCAGCTTTACAATATGTACGATTGGGATCTTAGCCTCATTTACAATATCGACAATGTCAAAGGTGCATCAGAGAAATTGAAAAGTGCCACATCATCCAGTAATAAGGATGATGCGTGCAAAGGTATCGATATTGCGAAGGAAGCCCTGAACAAGTTCGAAGAGCTCTTTGAAAAGAGACGGGAAGCGATTGCGGGATTGCTTGCAGTGGAATGAAATGGAGAGGTGATGAAACATGGGAATATTTAACAGAGGTAAAAGTTCAAAAGGCGATGTGGCCAGGAACACATACACATGGCCAGTGGAATACAAAGGTGAGAATATCCTTTACAAGATACCCACGAATATCTATTACAATGATAATATCGTGGTAAATGAGGATGAGTTCGCGGTCTTCTTCAGAGATGGAAAGGCAATGCATGTCTTCGACCAGCCAGGAAGGTTCGCACTCACGACCCAGAACCTGCCGATCCTCACATCATTGGGCTCGGCGATCACCGGCGTGAAGCAGCTGGGGGAGGTTTATTATCTCCAGAGAAGGGAATTCCGTGGCAAATTTGGCACAGCCGAGCCATTGGTCTTCAAGGATCAGGATTTCGGCATGGTGAGAATAAGGGTGTTTGGAAATTTCGCATACAAGGTGACAGACCCAATACAATTCATAACACAATTCATCGGAACACGAGGATACAGTTCCAGCCAGCAAGTTATCGAATGGCTGAAGACCGAACTGATCCAGACCGTGAATGACGCCCTCGGCGAGCTGAAGAAGGACAAGAACATGGCATTGGTCGAGATGCCAGCCTATCTTCAGGAGATCGAGCAATTGGTTATCAGCAAGGTATCTGGAGAGGTATCACAATATGGTTTGAAGATCATGAACCTGGCTGGCTTGACGATCACACCTCCAAAGGAAGTGCAGGAAGCCATTGACAAGAGAGGTGCGATGGGCGCTCTGGGTGTCAATTATATGCAATATCAGACTGGAAAGGCCATTGAGGGTGTTGGAGAAGGTGCGTCCAAAGGCGGCGATAGTGGAGCCACAGCTCTGGCTGGCCTTGGCGCGGGAGCCGGTATGGGTCTTGGAATGGGAGGCGCGATGAGCCAGGGAATGCAGCAAGGATCTGAACCACAGACCGAGGTGAAGGTCAAATGTCCACATTGTGAGGCACTATTGGCCCAGGACGCGAAGTTCTGCAAGGAATGTGGCAAAGAAGTGACTCAGGCCAGCATGACCAAATGTGCGAAATGTGATGCTCAGATAGCCAGTGATGCGAAGTTCTGTAAAGAATGTGGATCCCCAACCAAGATACAATGTCCAAAATGCGATGCCGAGCTGGCCGCGGATGCCAAGTTCTGCAAAGAATGCGGTGAGAAGATCGGCGAGTGATATTCAATTCATCCTGGGCAAGAGTTATCTATCAAAATGACCTTGAAGACAGCATGGACATAATGGCATCTGTGAAAGAATTACTTGAACGTCCAGAGATATTCCGCAGAAAGAGGCCACACATCCCTATTCTTATCGTGTTCGTTCTTACTCTGCTATGGTTCTTGGGAGCCACTTTCTCACCATATCTTGTGGATGCTGGCACCATCAATCTTGGAGACGATGGTGTTGTGGGGACAAGGGATTTCACCCATACAATATCTCAGATAGACAGCCCAGTTGCCAAGTTCTTCTACGATGCGGGAGATGTTAATTGCCATCAGAAGGCCAGTCGCTCTTACTTTCTGAATGATAATCAAATGCCCTTCTGCGCTCGAGATGCCGCAATATTCATGGGCCTGGCCATAGGTGTGCTGGCCATGGTGTTCATATCGATAGAATTGAATATCTTCTGGATAATCCTGGGCCTGGTCCCGATGGGCATAGATGGTACGACCCAGCTCTTATTCGATAGCTATGAGAGCACTAATTTCATAAGATTGATAACAGGCATGATCGCAGGTATTGTGATCGGTATCGCCCTGGGATATATCATTGGCGAGTTCTCACTCATATCAAAGGAAAGGAAAATGACCAAGAATATGAAGGAAAAATAGGAGTGGGATAATATAACTGGCTCAATACAGAGGCCTAATAATACAGGATCTGGACAGTCATATATCAAAGTACCAAACAAACCCCCCAATGTATAAATATTAGTCAATCGATTTACTGGTATAGGTTACGAGGATTGGTATGGTTTTTTCTGATGAGTTTCAAAATTTGTTTATCGAACATCTTGACAAAGCAAAAGCCAGTGAACCAAAAGTTATTCTTATTGAAAAAGAACCAGGCGCATCAATAATGCCTGTGATGAATGCCATGGACACCGCGGATATGGCCGGTGCAATTGTATGGAGTGCTTATTGTGGGGATAGAAGCCAGTCTCCCTTTGAACAATTACTTCCAGAGAATAAGAAGAAGGTCCTGAACATTGAAAAACCACCTCGAATTGAATTGGCATTACTGGCTGATGAAAGCGGAATGAACCTGGGAACTGTGAGCAGGGACAATAGCTCCCTGGATCCAGATATAATAAGCGGAATGATGGCCGCAGTTCGGAATTTTGTCAAGGATTCCTTGTCAATGCATGCTGGCAAGGAATTTTCAGAACGGGGTGTTGAGAGGTTCGAAATGCAGGGATACAAAATACTCGTATGCTCAGGTAATTTGCTTAATCTTACTTTGATCTTATCGGGCTCCATCCCTGACCAGCTTATTTCAGAGATGAGGAGGGTTCTTGCTCGGATTGAAAGTGCGAATCAAGATATACTAGCAAAATGGAATGGCTCTGCCAGCGACATCGAAGGCATCGAGGCCCCAGTATTTCACAGCTTCTTCGCATCAAAGCAATATGAGGGGGAATGGGACTTCCAGCAAATGAATCAGCACAGATCAAAAATGTATGATGATGTTCTGAACATAGTGGAAAAACAATCCAGAGATGGAACTATTGCATTCTTTGTCGAGGATATGGATAAGGCAGATATCACTTCATTACAGCTTCTTTCATATATCCTCAGAAACCTTGAATCTTCCAAGGTCCTTTTCCTGGGAACTCATGGAGTTCTCGATTGTATGGATGGAAATATGAAAGAAATAATAAATTCGATCGGGGCTCTGGAACATTCAATATCAATGAGGCAGGAATCAGAGATCAATCTAAGCCAGATGATTGGAAAAATATCTCATAATAATAGGAGAGCGGTGAACACTGTTCTTCGTCACGGAGCCATATTGGGAACAATGGATCCAGGCACACTTCAAGATTCCACTGGGCTTGATAGATCCGTGGTTTCAAATGCTCTGGAAGAAATGATGACATCTGGTTTTATTTCCGGTTCTGGCCAGCATCTACCTCCATCAATTGGAGAAAGCATTCTCAATGAAATGGAAAAGAGCGAAAGAACAAAGATAACAGAATCCGGGGCACTAGCTTTAGAGGCAAATCACCCTGATGAAACAGTGGTATTGGCCGATCTCTTCTGTTGGCTTGCTGAGCAGAATCCCGAGTACAGGGACAAAGCAGTGAAATACGCATCTTCCTGCGCCGAGATATATATTAATAATTTCAACAAGGAAGGGGCCATTCGAATGTGGTTGGCTGCCTATGAATTTTCCCATGATATTGACGATAAATGCCTCTTTCTTTGGAAAGCAATAGAATTGGAAGATAATTATCAAGAAAAAGAGTTAGAAGAACATTTAAAAGAACTACTGAACCTATCAGAGGCCAGTAAATCTGAAAAATATCGCGGGCGGGCGTATTGGGGACTGGGACAGGTTATAGAAAAAACAGGAGATTTTGATACAGCAATATCATATTTGGAAATTGCTGAAGAGGCCCTAAGTTCTGTCGAAGATTATGACACGGTTGGACTTGTTCTTAATACGAAAGGAGCTTTCTTCTTATGGAGAGGAAAGAACGAAGAGGCATTGAACCTTTTCCAGAAATCAATAGAGTTTTGTAATTTACATAATGATCTAAATCTGAAAGCCACATTAATGGTCAATATGGCCTATATTCAGATGTCCCAGGGTGATCTACAAGGCTCTGATGAGACACTGAAAGAAGCATATGATATTGCCAATAATACTGGAATCATGTGGCGCCTGCCAGATATATTATGGCATATGGCCATGCTCGCCTACCATCAGGAAGAGTATGAAAAAGGGATCGAACACTGTAAAGAGGCATTGGACATCACCTACAAATCTGGGCAATGGTCCCAGACCATAAACACCCTGAGCGTGCTTTCGGTCATGTACCTTAAGCTTGACCAGGAAAACCTGTCCCATGAAAAGAATTTGGAGGCCTATAGAATGGCCAAAAGAACCGGCAAGGGAGATCTGCTTGCATTGACCCATAATATTTTTTGTTATCATTCCAGAGCTCGTTCAACCTGGCTCATAAAGAATATGGACGTTTTAAAGGGCCCACGCACCCATGCTGAAACCTTGAAGGCGGTTAAAGAAGATCTTGCAGATATTTTCATAAATGAGATCAAAACCATGTCCGACGTGATAGATAGCTCCATGTCGGATGAGAACAAGCAAAAGCTGGCACAAGAAATGAAAGATATGCTTGAACTGCTAGAGTCAGACAATTGATCTTTTTTACTCAAGCCAATTTCTGAAAAATAAAATTCAAGCTAAATCTTGAATTATCTTTTTCAGCAAAACTTTGAATTCATCCAATTTATCTTGTGCCATCTGTGGGTTCGCAGCCTCCGCGGTGACTCTGAAAATAGGCTCGGTACCTGATGGTCTAAGTAAAACCCACCAGTCATCCCCTTCTATTTTGACACCGTCAATGTCTATGACCTCGAAGTCCGTCATGGCCTTTTTGACATTATCCAGCACCTGATGTTTCAGCTTCTCATTACATTTGAATTTTGATCGTATTATAGTATAATCTGGAAGGTCACTCACCATTTCAGAAAGCTTGCGATCGCCAGTGGCCAGTATCTCCACCATCTTGGCCGCCGTCATGATGCCATCTCTGCAAAGCATGTTCTCAGGGAATATCACTCCACCATTCCCTTCTCCTCCGACCCTGGCTCCAATTCCCTTCATTCTACGGGCGATGATAGGAGATCCTATTGGGGTGAGCTCTACTTCTCCTCCATTATCAATGATCGAATCCGTGACCTTTCTGGAGGTGTTGACAGGCACGACGACCTTTCCTTTTTCCGCATCCAGGCTGTCAATGGCGAACAAGGCCAAGCTCTCATCTCCATTTATGTAATTACCTTTCTCATCCACGAAAGTTGCTCGATCCGCATCTCCATCATGAGCAATACCAAGATCAGCTCCCAAGTTCGCAACCGTATCCATCAGACCACTCAGATTCTTCTCCAATGGTTCTGGTAATCTTCCTGGGAACATTCCATCTGGCTGTGCATTTATCGTGTGAACCTCACACCCCATATCTCGGAGTATGTTGGGCGTGAACTTGCCTGCTGGCCCATTAGAGCAATCGATAACCACTTTCAATTTCTTCCACCCAGAGTTTGGAACGATGAGTGATGAGATACGATCCATATGGGCGAAACTGACCTCGTCATTGACCTTGAATTTGCCAACTTCATCCCATCCCGCATATTGAAAATTCTTGGAGAAATAAACATCCTCTATCTTTTCTTCATTATCTCTGGCCATCTCCGTGCCATCATTGTCAATACATTTGAGTCCATTGAATTCCGGTGGATTGTGGGAGGCTGTGATCATCACACCCCCTGCGACATCAAGCATCTTGACCCCGAATTGAACTGTAGGTGTGGGAACCACTCCGATATCGATGATGTCACAACCTGCTGACATTATTCCTGAAGCCACAGCGGCTGATATGACTGGCCCGGTTATTCGAGTATCCCGACCCATGCACACGGTATTACCTTTTCCAAAATAAGTGCCAATAGCTAACCCAAGTTCCACTGAGAAGTTGTGATCTTGCTTTTTATCAGGACGCCACCTGATCCCATTTGTTCCAAATAAACGAGTCATCGCTCACCAGCTAACTCAAACGCTGGTTATTATTATTTTGGTGAAATCGAGACTATGTTATTGCCCCTGAGGATGACCATGCCAATTCTTTTTAAATTGTCATTATGGGTCTCTTCTGTATCCTCTAGGACCATGTTCATATATTCATCATAGCCTGTCAGCTTTCCTTCGAGCATTCTGCCGTCCTTTAGTAAAAGGGTTACTTTTCTCATTACGGATTTTTCAAGTACATGCAATGGCATAGCCAATGGCATTCCTCCCCAGATCTATATTTTTATAATACCTAATCGCCCTCAATGGATTTAAAGCTTTTGTAAATGGTCTGGCCCGACAGTTACTTAGCTCATCAATTTAATGATGGCCTCAGCCGGCTCTCCATCACATTCTACCAGTGCTTCCTTCGCTTTCTCATATGAGACATTGGCCTGCATCGCGACCAGTTCAATGTCCTCTTCAGGGATGACCAGACCAACCGGCTCACTGGAAACCTCTCCATGGACTATCTCCGGGTCGCCAACTATCTGAAAGGTCTTCTGCCCCTGAACTTCCATCATGGTCACCTCTGGTTTGGTGATGACGTAGCTCTTGTCCTGGGTCTTGATAATGACCTCTTCGACATCTCTCATCTCCTCGGATTTGATCCCGAGTCTTTTCATCGCTTGCTGCATCTGGCGCGGGTTCATCCCTTTCATTCCAGGCATCATCTAATCTCTCCATTGACATTACGAGCTTTTGAAAGCAATCGCTCTGCTCTCGCTTTCAATATCACATCCCATAATAGTGGATTTTGATATTAATAGTTAATGAGAACATTTTCTCAAAGATATCATCATATCTCCATCAATTACCCTACATCTACGTTACATGCACATATGCTCCTTTATATCTCGAAGAAAAAATCAGGAGGCCGATAATATGTCAAACGAACTCATACACGGAATGGCGGCCAGTGCGGCCCAATGCGCCCTGAACATCACATTAGGAGAAACAATGCTGGATGCAAATGTCTTCCTGGCAGCTGTAATAGCCATGCTGATAAACCTGGACAGGTTCGGCAGTATGTCCATATCCTGGAACAATAGCGGCAGTAATGCGGAAAAGCGAAGCCCCATCGGACATTCAATAGGTCTTGCGATCATCTGGATATATGTCGGATACGTGATCCTCAGATCCCTGGATGCATACCTGGGTATAGCTTATGATCCTGCCACCTTCGCCGCCATCATACTGGCCTACACGACCCATCTGGCTCTCGATCACATGGATGGAGGTATATACCATCTGCCAAGGTCGATGGATATTCCAAGCTGGCTCAGGCCGATAATACCAGGCAGGGATAGATACTGGCCTGCCTGGAATGATCGATCCTCCAAACATAGAAACCTATATACCACCAAGCCTCAATCATCTAGCCAATGAGTGGCAAAGAACACACACCGTCCAAATACCGGGCGATCATCCAGGAATCCAAATCGGGCAGGGGTAAGCCAATTGAGAAGCTCGTGGAGGATGCGAGATCCATCCCCGATCCATATTATCAAGCTCTGGCTCTTTTCGGCCTATCTGCTGACAGAAGGACATCGGAAGCCCTGGCCAAGACCCTGATAAAGGACAGCATCCAACTCTCGGACAAAGAGGCAAGGGCATGGAGGAAGGCGGAACTTCTTACCACGATGTGCAAGAAAGCCAAAAATAATCCAGCCAGTATGCATGATCTAATCCGCAATGAGGTCATGGAAAAGATCTGGAATTTCCCCAAGGGCAAAGGCCAGTCCGACGCAGTCATAGGATGCGCCGGTTTCCTCGGCTGCCCATACATGCACGGTCTTCTGAAGTTGGCTGCCAAGAATTCGGGATTCGAGATGGAAACATGCAAGCCACTTCTCCGTCAATGGGCAAAGGACTGCCCATCTTTCCCAAATACTTCTCTGGAAGACATGGTGAAGATTCTGGCAAGCATGCCAGCCAGTCTTATGAAAGTGAAGCTTCACGGTTACCTGCACGTCCAGATCACGAGATCCGGTAATGATGATCTGGTAGTTCTGGAAAACGCCCTATCCCATGCCATGAAATTATCCGATGATGAGAGGATCCAGTCTATCAAATATCTGGCTGACCAGTCATCCAAACTGGAGGAATTGGAACTTATAGCCACGGCGATCACCGAACTCGGAGAGCCTGTGAACGAGGCCAGCCTCTTCAGCACACTGGCCGCGAATGCTGATAAATCCGGGCACAAGGATCTCGCTCTGGACTGGTTCACCACCGGCCTCGATATCTTGGAGGAAGTGGATGATAAAGAAAAGCGCGCACTGGCCAGGATCAAACTGGCCACCGGCCTCAGGCGACTCGGCAACCAGGAATTGGCAGACAAGACCCTGGAGAAAGCACTGGAGGATGCAGAGGGCGATGAGAAGATAACTGCCAAGGTGCGGAAGGCCATTGGCACACCTTCAAAAGATCAAGATCCTGTCCATCAGGAAACTCACATATCCGAAAATACCAGCCAGGATGTCAAGCGACACACCCTGGGTTTATACGACACCTACGAGGGTGGCCTGAAACCCGTGCACATCCGAATGGTCGCGCGTGCCGCTCCTCTCTGCGTCGCTTACGATCTCGATCTCGCACTTTTCGGCTTCCCGGAAAAAGACCTGCCCAGGCTGATAAAAAAAGTTCTCAATGACACGAATATCGGCAAGGGGGGGAAGTATCTCAAAGACCTCCAGAAACAAGGCCGTATATCTCTGATAAAATGTTCACAACAGGTACCACCCAGTGAGGATGATTGGAAGGATATCGGCCTTCCAATTGCCACCACTTCCAGACCCGCGAACAATAAGGACACTTGCCTTGAAACCGCCCTGGAGAAAGCGATAGCCAGCCATCCGAAAAAGCACCTGTGCATGATAATGGGGCTTGGCAAAAAAGGCCTGCCACAGTCGCTTTTGAACAGCGTGGACCATCATATGGAATTGACAGGCCACAACATCGCGTTGGAGACAGCGACCGCGATGGGGATCATTGCCCAGATGTTGGGTAGTCTGGGTGTTTGAGAAAAGAATGGATATGATAGCATAATATTTTTCCACCTAACTCCACCCCCAACATGAATTTTTATTGAATGCCTCCACCCAAGTTTTCCCTACAAAAGATTTTTCTAACCTCGCCACATACACTCGAGCATATGAGCAAGATACTTGGTTTTTCAGATATCAAAGCCACCCGGGAATCCGTGACCGGATGCAGTGGTGCGATGATATCCTCCTTCGCAAGGGAGGATTTTCGAATAGCCAGGGGTTTCATCATACCCCGGGATTCAATTAGCGACATGCTCTTGTCCGAGGATGCTCGAAATGCCGTGGACCAGTATGTTCGATCCTGCTCGAACACTCAACAGAATGATGCAGGAGCGAAGGAGTATCTTTCCAATATCGTCTTAAAGTCCAGGCTGGATTGGTCGGTGGAGATGGACGCCATCACTCGCTTCCGGGATCTGGACGGCCTGGTGAGTGTCAAGATTTCCACACCCTCTGGAAGGCGCATGGCTCCTGTTTTTGCATATTCCGAATCCAGTTTTATCAGCGGGATCGCCAGGTCGATCGAGGAATGGCTGATGTCCTGCCCGCCCCATGATATTGAGAAAGAGGTACCTGCTCTTATTATTCAGGAAGTGGTCGATGCCGAGACGAGCATCGAGATAAAGAGGAAAAAGGACGGCTTCATGATAAGAGGGGTCTTCGGTCTGCCAGAAGGTCTTTTCGACCCTGCTATTTCGAGCGATCATCATCATTTCGATAATAATTTAGAGCTGGTAAGGTCTGAGGAAAAGAAACAAAGATTCCAGCATATTTCCGGTATCGATGGCATCCAGCGCGTGGATGTCCAGGAAGATTTTAGAGCAGAACCCAAGGTGTCCAAAGAGCAGCTGGACGGCCTCATTGGCATAATGAGCTACATGCTGGAAAAACCCTCTGTTGGCGAGGTGATCCTTGCCACTATCGATGATACTCCGATAATCATAGACATCAGGTGGGAAAGGGATGGTCCTCGACCGCCTCTTTCCCAGCCCAGGGACAAGAGCCACATCATCATTCCAGATAATATTCCCAATGGTATCACGCCGGGAGATGTGTCTTCCGGCAATATCCAGATACCGGAAGAAGTGGATCCCTTGCAGTTGCAACAGGCCATTGACAAGGTGGGCGCCAATAAACCCCGACCAAGAAGGCCAAGAACGAGACTTTTTGTAAAAGCACATGGCCTGGATGAGATCGAATCTCTGGATACCACCAATGTCGAAGGCATCCTCTTGCTCGGCAATTGGCCTGGACCAGAAGGTATCGAACACACAATTGATGAATTGGTTCGCCAATATCCTTCGACAGAGATAGTTCTCCAGCTGCTGGATGACAATATATGGATAAAAGAGTGCATGAAGGCGTTGATCAAACGCGGATCTGGAGGATCCCGATTCAGTATCATGCTCCCATCCACCAGGACATTGAAGGACCATGCGAGGCTCATCAGCTTCCTGGAGGACATCATGCCAGCATCATCCTTCCGACCCCCGATATGGGCCAGTTTGGTCTATCCAAGTAATTTATTCTTCGTAAAGGAAATGACAAGGGATGTGGATGTCATATCCGCGGATCTGGAATCATTGGCCATGCATTTGACCGGCAGGGGCACGGGCCTCGGGCAGAGATATGACGATCATGCCATGAAGGAAGCGATGTCCCATTTCATCGATCATGTCAGGTCCAGCAATAAGAAATTGGCCATCCACACTCCAGGCTTTGCCGGAAATCCCGCACTTCTGGAATCCCTCATCAGACAGGAAATTGACATCATGTGCATCTCCCGAAAGGAATTGGAGCTGGTGAACCAGATCGCGCGATCATTGGAGGAAAAAGTGATCGCGGAGAAAGGATGATACAGGATAGGTGTAGGTGTTTGTGGGAAACTGGATCGTCTGAGGAAGTGGTGATGGCCGAATTGGATAAGGCCAGATCAAAGGATATGCATTTTTCCGATGGCCGGGTGATCAATTCCATGTGCACCGCCCCCCCACCTTTATCACTGAAAGCCCACATGGATTTTATTGAAAGTAATCTTGGAAATTCCGGTCTGTATCCGGGAACGAGCCAACTGGAGACCCAGGTCATCGACCAGCTAGGCCAGCTAATGAATGGTCATAACATATCCGGCCACATCGTGAATGGAGGCACGGAATCCAATATCATGGCCCTCTGGATCGCGCGGAATACCACTGGGAAGAAAGAAGTGGTCTTCCCCAAGAGCGCGCATTTTTCCTTTGCCAAGGCCTGTGATCTGCTTGGCATGAAGCCCATCAGCGTCCCACTTAGCGACGATCTCACCATCGACATTGCCAAGGCCAGGCAGGCGATAAACAATAAAACGGCCATCGTTATCGGGATGGCCGGGACCACGGAACTCGGACTCATAGACCCGCTCAGGGAACTAGGAGAGATGATCCCTGAAGGAACCTTCTTCCATGTGGACGCGGCCTTCGGAGGTTTCGTCATACCTTTTTTGAAGGATCTGGGTCATGAAATGCCAGACTTTGATTTTAAGATACCAGAAGTAACGTCGATCACCATCGATCCGCACAAGATGGGGATGTCCACCATGCCTTCCGGGGCTTTCCTGACAAGACAGATTGAGAATTCAGATAATATCGCGACCAGGGCTCCATATCTCACCTTGCTGAAGCAAACGACCCTTTCTGGAACCAGATGTAGTGCGGCAGTGGCATCCACCTACGCGGCCATGCGAAATCTTGGCCGAGCCGGATACCGCCAGATAGTCAAGGAATGCATGGATACCACCTACCACGCGGCCGCCTGTACCCGCAATTTGGGTCTTGAACTGGTCAAGGAGCCAGTTATGAATGTTCTTGGTATCCGTCTACCAGATGGCAAGGAACCGGAGCATGTCCAGGCACTATTGAAGAAAAGAGGCTGGATGGTGTCCAGGGCTGAAGCCCCCAAATGCCTCAGACTGGTCCTGATGCCACATGTCGAAAAACGACATGTGGATCAACTATTCAAGGAGCTGGAGGCCGTGATCTGACATCCGATACAGCACCATTTGATTTCGAGATATCTCGCATAGTGGCCACCGTGAAAAAAGCTGGCCACACCTCCATAATCCTGCAATTCCCGGAGGGTTTGAAAAGAAATGCCATCGATGTTGCAGGTGACATCGATGCACAACTGAAAGACGTGCACGTCCAGATATCTGGAGAACCATGCTTCGGCGCTTGCGATCTTCCATCCAATCCAGACGGCCTGATCGTCAATTTCGGTCATTATCCCATTCCCAACCTGGCACATGATGGTGAAGTTCTATTCATCCCGGCCAGGTCCAATAAAGACCCTATCCCGATCGTCAGGAAAGTCCTTCCTGAATTGAAAGGAAGGGTCGGAGTGGTGTCCACCCCCCAGTACATTCATCGTGTACCGGATATCGTGGATCTTCTATCCGATAATGACATCACACCCTTTGTCAGCAAGGGGGATGATCGCATTTTCAAGGAGGGCCAGGTACTTGGCTGCAATACCTCGGCCGCGAGAGCGATAGCCAAAGATATTGACATCATCCTCTTCATAGGAGCGGGTGATTTCCACCCACTGGCACTCGCCCTGGGAACCAACAAGGATATTGTCATCGCGGATCCAGATATGGACGAGATACGCGGAATACGCGATCTAAAAGACCGCGTACTCCGACAAAGACACGCGGTCATATCACAGGCAAAGGATGCGGAGGTGTTTGGCGTGATACTTTCGACCAAGCCAGGTCAGCGACGTGAAGACCTTGCCAGGGATATTGTCAAAGATCTGAGAAAGGCAGGGAAAAAGGCCTATATTGTGGAGATGGAGAATACCTCTCCACAAATATTGGACTCATTCAGCGCGACAGCCTGGGTGTCCACCGCTTGCCCCAGATTGGCGATCGACGATCATCTCGCATATAATAAGCCGATAATAACCCCGCCAGAGCTGGATATCATCCTGGGAAAGCGCGAGTGGGAAGATTATATTTTTGATGAAATTGTTTGATATTCAGGTTCAAATAGATCCTTAGCAATTCATCCCTCTGTTCTTTATTATAATAATAAGCAAATATTATATACGCGTATTTCCATTACTGGTTGAATTCAATTTCATAGGGATGGGAATAAAATGAAGTCGATAATAGATGAAGCATTAGCCAGGCATGAGACAGATCAGGGTAAACCAGGTATAGAGGGCTCTCCGGATGACGCCGAGCTCCGCGCACTCGTTGAGACGCTTAAAATAAGTGTCAAGATCGTGGGCTGTGGCGGCGGCGGAAGCAATACCGTCAACCGTCTAACGGACACAGGTGTCACAGGAGCCGAAATGGCCGCCATAAACACCGATGCCACACACCTTCTACATATGCATGTTCCAAAGAAGATACTTATTGGAAGAAGAGCCACCAAAGGTCTTGGAGCTGGCGCATTGCCAGAGGTCGGAGAGACCGCGGCACGTGAGAATGAAGAAGATATCAAAGGATTCCTGGACGATGCCCATGTGGTATTCGTCACAGCGGGAATGGGTGGCGGAACTGGAACTGGCTCCGCACCAGTCGTAGCTCAAATGGCCAAGGAGCAGAGCAATGCGATGGTCATGGGTATAGTCACCATGCCTTTCAAGGCAGAGGGACACATGAGATATGACAATGCTCTCAAAGGCTTGAACAAGCTGAGACAGCACTGTGATACCACCATCGTTATCCAGAACAATAAGCTTCTGGAATTGGTGCCAAGATTACCACTGGATGCAGCTTTCAAAGTAGCTGATGAAATATTGATGAACTCCATTAAAGGGATAACCGAGACCGTGACCAAACCAGGTCTCGTTAACTTGGACTTCAGTGACCTTATGACCGTTATGACAAATGGCGGTGTCGCGATGATAGGAATTGGATCATCTGATGATGACCGCGAGCGCGTGGACATGGCTGTGAACGAAGCACTGACATCACCACTTCTCGGTGATGTAGATCTCTCCAATGCCAAGGGTGCGCTGGTCAGGGTCGTCGGTGGTCATGATATGACACTGGCCGAGGCCGAGCGCGCGGTTGAACTGGTTGGAGAAAAGATCAGTCCAAATGCCAGGATCATCTGGGGTTGCTCCGTGGACCCGACTATCAGTAAGGAAGTTCAGATCTTGCTGGTAATAACCGGTGTTTCCGCACCTTCTCTGGTCGAAGGAACAAGTCGCCCGGATTCCACAATGGATATGGTTCAGTAAGCCGTTGATGGTGGAACCAATATGCCTATCAGGGAATTCAGAAAAAGATATGTCGCATTCAGAATAATTGCACCCAGGAATATCCAGAGATGGGAATTGATCGGGGCTTTACAGAACAGAGCGGAACAGATGGGCATGGCCGGAGAAGGCCTTGCCCGCCCCTGGTTGACCACTTATAAGGAAAATCGAGGTGTCCTGAGATGCGCGCACACTAACAAGGATAATGCGATAGAACTTCTGACATCCATCACCGAGGTTGGTGATGACAACCTGCAGGTGACGATCGAGACCGTTGTGACATCTGGCACGATAAAACAGGCCAAGGCAAAAGGCTCTGTTGAAGATTGATCATACGATCAGCTGAACAATGACTTTAATGGGGATCTGGCAACAGATCCCCCAATTTCCATTCATATATTTTATCAATAACATATTACATATCTTCTTGAGGGAGAATCAACATGACCATCATATCCAGACCTTACAGATATCCAGAAGATTTTGAGAGAATTGGAAAATTCCTAATTGATAATTATCAGCCAATGAACAGGGATGGCAATTGGTTCCAACCTCAATGGGAATATATGCATTTCCACCCCCTCATGGATAGTTCCACCTTTGATAAGTTCAGAATATGGGAGGACTCTGGTGAAATAGTGGGTGTGGTCCATTTGGAATGGTTTCCAGGAGCAGCATTCTTTCAGACCCACCCAGATCATCACGATTTAAGATCCGATATGCTGGAATATGCAGAAACCAACCTCATCAAAAGACTGGATGATGGCCAAGGATGCATCAAGGCATATATCAGGGATTTTGACAAGGAGTTCGAATCCATAGCATTTGAAAAAGGCTATAGAAAAAATGAAAATAAAGAGGATAACTGGCCTCTTTCTTATTTCAAGATTCCAGATCCATTTCCGAGTATCGATCTACCCGACGGCTATAAATTAAAGAGCCTTGAGGATGAAAATGATCTGCACAAGATCAACAGTGTGTTATGGCGTGGTTTTGACCATTCAGGAGAGCCGCCAGAGGAAGAAATAGAGGGTAGGATCAAGATGCAATCCGGTCCCCACTTTAGGAAGGACCTGACCATCATTGCTCAAGCTCCGGATGGGAACTACGCATCTTTCTCCGGAACATGGTATGACAGCGCGAACAAGATAGCACTTGTCGAACCTGTTGCCACAGATCCCGATCACCGGTTAATGGGACTTGGAAGAGCGGTGGTCATGGAAGGGATACGTCGCTGCGGTATCCTGGGTGCGGAGATCGCGTATGTCGGCTCGTATCAAACATTTTACGAGCGCATTGGATTCAAAAGACTTCCCCCGAGCAATTCATGGGTGAAGTTCATTGATAAGGTGGATTAGTTATTAAACAATATAAGCAGAAGGGTAAAGGGGAAAACCCCGCATTTTTCAGCGGGGTTTTATTCTGTTTTTCAGGTTGTGCTGGTTGAACGAACTTAGAAGTCCATTCCGCCCATGCCGCCCATTCCTGGAGGCATGCCGCCTGCTCCACCTGGTGGGCCGCCAGCCATCTTCTTGCCAGCTATGACGTCATCTATCCTGAGGATCATATTCGCCACTTCGGTAGCTGATTCGATAGCCTGGGTCTTGACCCTGAGGGGCTCGATGATATTGAGCTTCTTCATGTCAACGACCTTTCCAGTGTCCACATTGATGCCAGCTGTCTTGACCTTCTTACCCTCGTGCTCGCTTCTTAGTTTGATGAGGATGTCGATAGAATCCAGACCTGCGTTCTCTGCCAATGTCCATGGGATGATCTCGGTTGCCTTTGCGAAAGCCTCTATGGCCAGCTGTTCCCTTCCACCGATCTTGGTGCCGAACTTTGTCAAGCCCATTGATAATTCAATTTCAGCTGATCCGCCGCCTGGTATGACCATTCCGTCCTCGACTGCGACTGCCACTACTTTCAAAGCATCGTGCAGAGCCCTGTCACTCTCATCTATGACGTGTTCTGTCGCGCCCCTGATGAGCATGGAAACGGATTTCGCATCCTTGCAACCAGTGACGAATGTCATGTCACTGTCAGCGACCTTCCTCTCTTCCACCATTCCGGCAGTTCCGAGGTCGGACTTCTTGATGTCCTCGAGGTTGGTGACAACGTGACCACCAGTCGCCATAGAGAGCTTCTCCATGTCGGACTTCTTGATCCTGCGTATGGTGAAGATATTCTCCTTGGCCAAGTAGTGCTGGACCAGATCGTCCACGCCCTTCTGGCAGAAGACGACATTCGCGCCTGATTTCTTGATGAGGTCCACTTTCTTCTTCAGTGTCTTCTCTTCCTCATCCAGGAAAGCCTGCAATTGTGTCGGGTCTGTGATCTGGATCTTTGCATCCACTTCGGTCTTCTTGATCTCGAGAGCGGAATCGATGAGTGCGATCTTCGCGTTCTTAACAGAGCTTGGCATCCTTGGGTGAACCTTTTCCTTGTCCAGTATGATACCCTCGATGAGCTCTGAATCACTGACATTTCCACCAGTCTTCTTCTCGATCTTGATATTGTCGATGTCAACAACGTACTTCGATCCTTTCTTCTCCGCGACTGCCTTCACTGCCTTGACTGTGATGTCCGCGAGGTAGCTCTTCTCGGTTCCAATGCTCTTTCCGGTCATCGCGGTCATGGCCACACTCTTCAGGGCCTTCCCATCTGTTGGGCTGACCTTCACACCAAGCTTGTTCAGGATACCGATGGCCTCGATGGAAGCCAGTCTGTATCCGTTCGCTATGACAGTAGGGTGCACATTGTGTTCGATAAGATCTTCAGCTTTCTTCAGTAATTCGCCAGCCAGTACGACTGCGGATGTTGTTCCATCCCCACACTCATTATCCTGGGTCTTGGCAACCTCGACGACCATCTTGGCCGCAGGGTGTTCGATGTCGATCTCCTTCAGGATGGTGGCCCCGTCATTCGTGATGACGACGTCTCCCATTCCATCGACCAGCATCTTGTCCATTCCTTTTGGACCCAAGGTCGAGCGCACTGCCTCAGCCACAGCTTTTGCTGCAGCTATATTGTTGAGCTGGGCACCTCTGCCTTTCATGTCCTTCGCTCCTTCTCTTAATACGATAATTGGTTGTTGTCCTTGCATGTTTTCATCTCCTTAATATATAAATTCGGACTCCCCCAAGAGTTTGAACTTCTATAAAAGCTTTATTGCTAAGTCAACTACTATTTGGAATGCAAAATTATATGACTTCCATCCCATTCCTATTGATGAGGCAGTATCATTTATATCGGGGTAGACGACACGGATTCCACAAGCGGGATGTGCACCACGTACCTGGCCACTGAGCTGATCAGGGAGTTCAGTGAATACGATATCATTGGTAATCCTCGACTTGTTAGATTGAACCCGAATGTTCCGTGGAAGACCAGGGGCAATGGCGCGGTTTCTATATTATTTGGCAAGGGCCAGGGCGAGAAGAAGATCATCGGCAATATCGATGGCGAGGATATCTGGGGCTATTATTACGGCGCCTCCACTCCTTCGACCGAAGCTGATTTCGAAAGGGCATGCGCGGTGGTGAAGGATCTATCCATGTTCGAGGATGAGAAGACCAATCCTGGAATCGTCATGTACGATACCAAACCCTCGGAAAGGATATACTGGCAAGCGGTGCGCGACATCGTGACACAAGAGGGCTTGTGGATAATCACCGAGCCTAAGTTCAAACGCGGGTACAAGAACGGTCGCGGGCTCATAGGTGCGACCGCGGCAACTGCGTGGAAGCCCAGGGATCGGACATACGAGCTAATTGCTTATCGTGAGAAGGAAAAATGGGGAACGGAGAGGAAGATAGACGAGGCCAGTGTTATCGCCATGGATAAGAAATTCTATTCCACTTTCAATAATTACGATTATGAAGAAAAGCACATGATCATCGCCCCCAGCTCCCCATGCCCGGTGCTTTTCGGGATACGAGGTGATAGTGAATCAATTCTTCCAAAGGCCATGGACCTTCTCGAGACCGAGAAGGTAGACCGTTGGCTCTTGTATCTGAGCAATCAGGGCACGGACGATCACATAGTTCCCAAATCTCTAGGGGCTCTAGAGCCATATTCTTCTGTCATGACCACTGGTATGGTGTCAAAAAATCCGGCTATGATAGCGGGTGGGCATCTGGTATTTGGAATATCCTCAAGAGGAAAGGAGGTGGATTGCACCATATACGAGCCAGCCAAGAAATTCCGGGACATCGGGATGAAGTTAAGGGTGGGCGATGTTCTGACGATTCTCGGCGGTGTGAGGGAAAGGCCCTTCACCATCAATGTGGAGAAGATCCATGTTGATTCTCTGTCACCTCACAGGATCAAGACCTCGAATCCCATTTGCCAGGACTGCTCCAAGGCCATGAAGTCCATAGGGCGCGGTCAAGGATACAAATGTGCCAAATGCGGGAAGAAGGCCAAAGAGCAGGATGCGAAGTTCGAAGATGAGATCAGAGACCTCGAGGAGAAATGGTACGAGCCCACGACCAGCGCATTGCGGCATCTGGCCATGCCATTGAAGAGGATGCAGACGTAATCCTCTTTACAAGGATCCGAACAATGAGCAGTCTCGAATCAAATCACACCTCGAGATCATCCATATATCAGTATCCCATCTAAACGAAACCTTTTATATAACTATAAGTTAAGGGTGAAATATTGGTAGGCATTACCGATGTTTTAATATATTCATTAATCGATGTCTACTTAGTCAAGAAATCAATACGGTAGGTGTACATATGAGCTCTATTGTAAAAGAAGTATTATCCCGGTCCGCATCAGAGACCACGCCGCAAGAGTCACCGACAGCGAGAGTTGGAGGCCTTAGTGCGCAGGACGAAGAATTAGAGAGGATACTGGCAGGTTTGAAGACCAATATCAAGATATTTGGTTGCGGTGGCGGAGGCAGTAATACTGTCGACAGGCTAGTGGACTCTGGAATAATGGGTGCGGAGCTATATGCATTGAATACGGATGCCCAGCATCTCCTGACAGTACATGTTCCACACAAGATCCTGCTCGGCAGAAGGGCTACAAGAGGACTCGGCGCTGGAGCTCTCCCACAGGTTGGAGAAGAGGCCGCAAGGGAAGCTGAGGAAGAGATCAAAGCATCACTGGCCGGCGCAGATATCGTATTTGTCACATGTGGCCTTGGTGGCGGTACTGGAACAGGTTCCGCACCAGTCGTCGCTCAGATGGCGAAAGAGATGGGAGCACTTGCCATTGCTATTTGTACATCCCCTTTCAAAGCAGAGGGAAATATCAGACAAGAGAATGCGAATTATGGTTTGGAAAGACTGAGGGACGTGGCAGACACGGTCATAGTCATACCGAACGACAAGCTACTGGATCTTGTTCCACGCTTGTCAGTTACAGCAGCCTTCAAGGTTGCGGATGAAGTTCTGATGAGATCCATCAAGGGTATCACGGAAGTTGTTACCAAACCCGGTTTGGTCAATCTGGACTTCAATGATCTCAAGACCATCATGCGCGGCGGAGGCGTGGCCATGATAGGACTTGGAGAGGCCGAGGACGAGGACAGAGCATCAGAAGCTGTCAATGAAGCTATCAATTCCCCACTTATAGACGTGGACATAACAGAAGCTGCTGGCGCCCTGGTAAATGTCACTGGCGGTCCGGATATGTCCATTGCCGAAGCTGAGGAAGTGGCTGAGATCGTTCAGAGCAGGATAAGTGGCAATGCCCGGATCATCTGGGGAGCTGCTGTTGATCCAGAACTAGAGGGAAAGATACGCGTGATGGTGGTCATCACTGGTGTGAAATCCAATCAGATGTACTCCCGCGAGGAAGGAGCCAAGACCAGTAAGGTAGGTCTGGACCTGATAAACTAAAGAATAACAATAACTCAAAGGAGCTGAACATATGGATATAGTCGATGAATCATGGAAAGTTCAAAATAAGATCGAAGATAAGGCCAGGAATCTCGGAAAAGGCAAGTATGGCCGAGTTCTGAAGATGGCCAGAAAACCAGAGACCGATGAATATGTCAAGATATTGCAAATAACCAGCCTTGGACTCATCCTTATGGGTGGCCTGGGATTTTTGATATACTGGCTCTGGTACAGGCTTCCAATACATCTTGGATGGGCCCTGTTCTGATATATTTAGATTTAAGGTGATATTATGTCATTATTAGATGGTATTGAAAAAGATGATGAGGAAAACGATGATAAGGCTGTGGCATCCCACACGCCATTTGTTCAGAGAACGATATCATTGTTCACTCTCGGTGAGGATAGGAGGACGATCACTACAGGGATCGAGAGTAATTACCGCTTCCTATTGAAGAATGAAGGTTCCAGCAAAGACACAGTGGAGATATCCGCTGACCTTATAGCTGCAACCAGCCTTGGAGAAGATGCTGCAGAATGGCATGTGTCTTTAAGGCAAAAGGGCGGCAAGCCCTGGGAAGTTATCAAGGGCAGCCTGAAAGGCAAGGAAATAAAATTGCCTGGTGGCGAATCCCTGGAGCTTGTATTGGCAGTATCATCACCAAGGGGAGCCAGATACGGTGACACGATGAATGTCGTGGTCACAGCTACCTCTCTCACCAATAGAGCGATATCAGATTCAATAACCTTCAGAACGACAGCCCAGCAATCCGTTCTGGCGATAAAGACCCAAATAGGCCATGAAAGAACTGTGGCCGATACTCTGTCTGCCAGAAGCAAGGACCTTGGCGTTCAATCCATTTTATGCCCCAATGCTTTGAGAGGGTATATCATCGTGGAGGCCATGAACACCGACCGTCTGGCCGAGACCGTGCGCGGGATCAAAAGAGCCAGGGGTGTTGTTGAAGGTGAGATGACCTTTGATGAGATAACACATTACCTGACACCAAAGCCATTGGTGTCCGGAATTGTCGAAGGAGATATAGTGGAGCTTATTGCTGGCCCATTCAAGGGTGAGAAGGCGAGGGTTCAGCTGATAGACGAGGGCAAGGAAGAAATAACAGTGGAGCTTTTCGAGGCTCTCGTGCCCATCCCAGTGACTGTCAAGGGTGACAGTGTACGGGTGATAGAAAAGGATAGATAATTACAATTCAGGAGTTGAATAAATGGCAGAAAAAATAGAAGTACTTGTGGACGGCGGAAAGGCCACACCAGGACCGCCATTGGGACCCGCTTTGGGCCCAATGGGAGTAAATGTTGTGGAGATCGTCGGCGCTATAAATGAAAAGACAAAGGCCTTCGTGGGAATGAAGGTGCCAGTCAAGCTAACGATCGACCCAAAGACCAAGGCTTACGAGATATCTGTGGGAACACCACCGACCAGTGCTTTAGTTCTAAAAGAACTTAAGCTGGATAGCGGATCCGGCAATGCCCCGAATGTCAAGGTTGGAAGCCTGACCATCGACCAGATAAAGAGAGTTGGTGAGATGAAGCAGGATTCCTTGCTTGGCACTACTCTGAAAGAGAGGGTGATGGAAGTCGCTGGGACATGCGTGTCCATGGGTGTGGAAGTTGAAGGACTTGATGCAAAACAATTCCAGGACCAGATGAGACGTGGCAAGTTCGATAAGCATTTCGAGTAGTCAATAAATAATGCCCCGAACTATCAAGGGGCATTCCTTTCATATTTTCTAGTATAATTCATTTGTATGATCTTGAATTAATTGTATGATGATCTCACATCTTCAGACAAGTTTTATAAGATAAGGGAGCAATCCTACTCATGGAGAAGGGTATGAGCGAAGAGGAAAGCGCAGGGAAGATTATAGGAAGTGGGAAGAAAACTATAGTTTATGTCATCATAATTATAGCAATAATTTCTGGTTTATATTTGCTTTATTTAACTACACCATCTCCTTCAATTGCTAATCCTGATCCATATTTTTCAATAATTTCTGTTAATAATACTACAACATTTGAATTAGTATCAATTGATTATAAATATCCAATTGAATGTTTTAATATTACAAATATGACAGTCTCTATTTCTTCAACTCTTTCAATTGATGATAACTTATCTAATGGTGATTATTTTTTTAAAGGAAAACTAATCGAATTACATAATAATGTGAGTAGGCCAGTAGTTTTTTATGATAATGACAATGATTTTATTTTGAGTGAAGGAGATACATTTATTTCAGATTCGACCAATTTCCCTGAAGAGAATATAAAAAATCATGAATTTATTCTATGGATTAACTATAACAATTCTGAAATAAGGTTGAATATGTGATAGATAGCACAGATGAATTATCAAGCTATTATGTAATCTAATTCACATCTTCAAACAGGTCTTCAGCACCATTGGCACTTCCTCGATTATGTCAGTTGCTGTTAATGAATAGCCCAGTTTTTCAAATGCATTATCACCTGCGGCTCCCGAAAGGAAGACACCCATCCTGGCCGCGGCAAAAGGTCCGATTCCTTTTGCCGTCAAGCCCGCTATCAAGCCCGCAAGCACATCTCCTGTACCTCCAACGGTCATTGCGGGGTTTCCTGTGAGGTTCTTCTTGGTCATGCGACCATCGGACACCAGATCGATCTTCCCCTTCAGAATGACCGTTAAACCCACTTTATCGGCCAATCTCTTTATTGACGCATCCTCCAAATCCTCCACAAGCTTCTGGAATTCAGCGCCGTGCGGTGTCAGGACACCAGATAACTTGACCTTTTCAAACAGGTCAAGATGTTCGGATATTGCAGTTAGAGCATCAGCATCCACCACCACTGGCTTTTCCACCTTCGCCAGGAATTCCCGGACCGCTATCATTGTCCTCTCATCTCTGCCAATGCCGGGCCCGATAAGCACGGCATCGTTGTCCAAAGCCATTCTCAGAAGATCATCCACATGCTCTGGCTGGATGATGTTTCCCGACAATGGCTTGACAATGAAATTAGGCGAATGAGATGCGATCGGAACAAAGCAATTCTCCGGTGTGGCGATGGTGACCAGATCCGCTCCAACTTTGTACGCGGCCAATCCTGCCAGTGCGGGAGCTCCAGTATAAGGTCCGCCTCCGATTATCAGCAATCTACCATTATCGCCTTTATGGGAATCGGCTGAAGGTCTTGGGTAGTACTCGAATTCCCCAAGTCCAATGATCTCCACAGCCTCATGGGGGATTCCAATGTCAATGACTACGATATCTCCAGAATTACCAGCATCCATTCCATTTTTCACATCATGGAAGGTGATGGTCAGAGCCGGTTTGACACAGATGTCAGCTCCGAGGCCGCTTGGAATATCTGTTGATATTATCGTTTTGGAACTGTTATTGATAGCATTTATCCAGGCTCTGAAAGGTTCTCTAATGTTCCCTTTCATTCCCGTGCCCAGCATGGAGTCTATGACGATCTCAGCCTCTCCAATATCATCTGGCTGAGCATTTTCCATTATCTGGATCTTCCCCTCTATCTGCTGAAGCATATGCCTGGCCACATCCCCACGCACATCATCCTTTCCTTTCACAAGAAGGATGATCGCAGATCTACCAAGCTCATGAAGTCTTCTGGCCGCGACAAAACCATCGCCTCCATTGTTCCCCGTTCCACAGACAATGGATATATTTCCTTCTGGATATTTTCCGTGGATCTCATCAGCCAGTGCATCGCCCGCATTGCTCATGAGCTTGTCAGGCCTCACTCCATAGGCCTCGGAATTTATGTCCAACACTCTTGATTCAATCGGATCCATCATCTTCTTCATCTCCCAGGTATTTGTCCAGCACTTTATTGTAAAGCTTGAACTTATCACTTCTTGCAAATTCCTCAATGGTCTTGTCTGGAAGGTCTTCCAGCATATCATCCAGCACCGTCAGGATCTTGGCAACTTCATCCTCCCCCTGTTCTCTCATGAGCTTGTCATCTTCGAGCTGAGAGATCTTGAATTGAAGCATATCTATCCGATCCTTGAACTCTCTCTCCTTCTTCTCCAGTTCAAGTGCTTTCTTCTCAAGGTTCTCCCTGTCCCTATGCACGGAATTCAGATCGGTATTTATGGACTTGATCACATCCTCCGAAACACCACCGCCCATGGATGCCGCGGTCAGATCTTCCACTTTGTCGATCTTCCCAGTAATATCGATCGACATCCCGCTCCTCATTTTCAGCAGTGGTCTGGACCGTGTATCGAAATGCGAGTCCTTCAATCCCAGTATCCCGATCCCCAATTGCCCATTTGTATCGGAAATATCAATGACACCATCAAAGATCTCTTCCATGGTGGCTATCACCTTCTCGCTTTGAGTACCTTTTTCAAGTATCATGAAAGACGTTATGCCTTTCTTATTGAACTTCGCCCTCAGAGACTGGGCGAATTGATAGACCGTTTGAAGATCATAATCCCTTAAAGACGAGGATAAAGTATCTACCACGGCCTGGACCTCTTTATCATAGTCCATTTGCTTCAGGGCCAGATCGACAGCCACACCAAGATGCATTATGTCCACGGAGGAGCAAAGGACCCCGCCTCTATCCTCCACACCCATTATTCTCTGATTCCTTTGGCTATGCCAATCGACGATCCTCATATGATCGCTCTCCATCAGAGGTGGTGTCATTATGCCTTTCCGCTGTATCTTGGTGATGAACTCCGCCGGAGATGTGGTGGAGACCACCATGATGAGCCCATGGTCTTTCATCAAGCAATCCACGGACAATTGAGTTATTATCTCAGCTGGAAAAAGTCCAGGAGGTATCAGGACGAGGAAAGAGCCATGCTCTGGAAGCCCCCCGCCAGTCAATATATCCAGGCCCGGAATGCCAGTTATTATCCTTTCCACTCCTCCTCCTGTAATAGCCTGATAACTGGATCTCCCAATAACTGGATCTCCCAATGTGATCCCTCTTGCATCGATCTCAATGGGTATCTTCTCAGAATTGAACATTCCGGAGAATGCCATGACATTTATGCTGTGCTTGACAATTCCATTCTTCACTTTCCTCTCTATCTTCAGGACGCCATCAAAATTATCCTGCATCGCACTCAATTCACGCCTCTCATGCATACTATCGCTCAGGGTCACAAGGCTGAAGCATTCTTTGGATCTCAATTTCGCACATAGGGCGGTAAGAAAATCAAGTGTGGTCTCAAAATCATGCGCCACACTGGCAGGAGAAATAAGATCCAGAACCGCCCTTCTATTAGGATTATCCTTCAGGGTCTGGAAAGCGATATCCAATGCAACTCCGACATTGGTAAGGTCATCGGAACATTTGATCACTCCTTCTTCAATTTCCACGCCATGAACACGTTCCACGTTCTTGCTATACCAGTCTATGAATATCAATTTCTTGTCCTTGATGTACTGATCCGCATCTATGCCGATGAACCCAAATCTCTTCATCACATTCTTTGGGGATTCCATAGAACATACGTATACGACATCTCCGCCATTCTCCAATCCCTTTTTGGCATACATCATGGATATCATGTCTTTGGGCATACCTTTCGGGCCACGCAATAACATGATATATTCTTTGGAAATATCATTTCCCATGGCATCATCCAGCACAGGGATTCCAAACTCGACCTTTGTGGAAAGAAGCCCTCCATAAAGTCTCTTGAGTATACCAAGCTCCTCTATCAGGGATCCAAATTTCTTGATCTCAGGAGCGATGATATGCAATGGAACCTCCAGGGAATTGAAGGAATCCGCCAATCCATCTATCTCGTTCTCAAGATCTTCATCCGGTAGTAGATAGATCCTAACATCTTCTCCATTTATCTGTATGCCTTTGATGAACTTCAGTTCTCTCACAACATTCTCAATTCCCAGTTTGTCTATGCCTTCAGCTTTCAATGTGGCTGAAAAAAGTCTGGAGAAAATAGCGGCGATTTGATCTATCTCGTTTTCCCCTCTCAATCCTTCAATATCCACGCCGCCAGAGTATCCGAACAGCTCTGGAAAGAATCTTGTCAGCTCATGTTTTTGAATTTCAGATCCATACTCTGCCTGGAACTTCTTCGCAGGCTCCATGATGGCCTCTTCTGCCTCTTCATTCCCCAAAAAGATCTCCATGATGCCTTTAGCAGCTTTGATCAGAGCCTTAATGCCCAATACTGCCTCATCTGAATCTGGCAATTTGGTGGCATCGACCACAAGATCATTTGAAATATTCAACCGAGCCAGTACTGGATGTTCCTTTCTATATCTGCCAAAAGCGTTTGTGAATTGGAGCTCCAAAAGTAGTTCTTTATTACTCTCGATTATTGCAGAAAGTAGACCAGCACATACAGTTATCCGGTTACTTTCGCCCATTTTAGAGCCCTCGAAGTTCTAATAAATGAAAATATCCCGTATTCGGGATATCCTCATCAAAACACCTTGGACTCTGCCGAGACATTAATTCCATTGCTAGTTATCAAAAGCGGATGCTTCGTGGTATCATGCTTGGTGAATCTCATCTTTCTTACAGTCAGCGTTCTTCTTAGCTCACCTTTGACATCTTCCAGTCCAAGAACAATGAAGGAGTCAGAAATGAACTGCTCTATTCCATATCTTGTAAGCTGTGTACCTTCAATAGATTCTGTGATCATGAGGGATGTCAATTCTTTCTCCCTGAGGAATGATGCGAACTTGAATAATTCTCTTCGCAGTCTACCTGGCGAATCTTCATAGTGGAGTCCGATAGCAGTAACGGAATCAATGGACAGGCGCTTTGCCCCGCTGAACTTTAGAAGATTGTCCAGCAACCTCATCAACCCCTCGAATCCTACGACGTCCAACTCTTCTTCACTACCACTTCTCCTTCTGACCTCTCCCATATCCAATAGCAGAAGTTTTCCCTCTTTCTCATATTTCTCGATGTCCATCCCATAGGAGGTCATCGCTCTGATGATATTCTCTCTAGGTTCTTCGAGAGTGAGGTAGATTCCTGTTTCTCCATGGTTCACAACTCCATTGTAGATGAATTGCATGGATATCAAACTCTTAGCACTACCTGCTGGGCCACTAACGAGGTTGACTGAATCCTCTGGAAACCCCCCGCTGATCAATTCATCCAATCCTGATATTCCTGTTGGTACTCTACCTTTAATCATTTATTCATACTCCTATCTTTTTTCCATTATCGCCCAATCTACTGACCTTCATGAGAACATCATTAGATTCTTCCCCAATGAAGAAGGGAAGAACGATCCTGAGCTTTTCTGTCAATATATTGATATCTCTGGGATTTATTGCACTAAGATCAATACCTGCGTCCATGCTCTGCTTCTTCAGCACGTGGATACTCATAACCCCCAGGTTGCTTTCTTCCATTATACTGAGAACATTTAGTCCTAGCTTATTCATTTATCGTCACCAAATAATCCATTATGCTGGAGTTCATCTAGTATAAGTGAGGATCTATTTGCTTCGAAACAACATCTAACAGATGTTGTCAGCATTATTTTCGCAGTGGCTTTTCCAAAGGCGCTCACCAGAGAATTATTAAGTTCCTCAATGGATTCAATTGGCTTATCCTTATCAAAGCCATCCTCTCCCATTTTGACTATATTCCTGGCCATCTGAAACCCTATGGCCTTTCCCAAGGTACGATAGAGTTCTCGATAAATCATTTCTGCTGATTCGGGATCTAAATTATTCAAGACACGTCCCCACTATTCTTTAAATCCTTAACTCATAACCTATATAAATGAATTTCGGATGCAGATGAGGCCAGATATCCCATAATTAAATTCAGGATGTCAAAGTTCGAATTCCAAAGGCATAATGCCCATCAGTCTCGAACAAGGAAAAATACCAATCAAAAAGTATTTCAACCCCATGCTATTTCTCATCAAGGTGGATGATGGTTATCAGCACAGTAGGGGCCCGTGGTCTAGACAGGTTTGATTTACGCGAAAAATGATTATCGCGTAAATCCCTGAAATGACGTCGCCTTGACATGGCGAAGATCTCCGGTTCAAATCCGGACGGGCCCATCTTTGTATTTACATTCTGTATATTATTTTTCAAAGGATGGGTAGCCCATTCCACAGGTAGCCTATTGCATAGCTAACACAGTGGGCGTACCCTTCAAGCTTCCACAGGAAGGTTGAAATCCCTACAAAATGAAAATAATTATTGGGCGGACTTGGACTGCGAAGCAGAACAAGGCCAAGCCCACCTTGTTCTGCTTAATTAATTTATTCGATCACCATGTGTAGAAGTGCATCTTGACATCGCCATCTTCTCCAAATGCCAATGAGTTCCAGGTAGTTGCGTGGACCTCATCACCAAGTTCTTTCTTGAAATCCTCAAAGCTCGGCGTCATATCAACCACTGTCTTGTTCATGGATATCCTGACATCCCCGTATTCGGCCCAGAAGGCCCATTTGTATATCGGTTCCACGATGAGATTTGCCTGCTCCTGTATCGCTTTATTGAAAGATGTGAATTTGTCTGGATCCATGTCTTCATCTCCGATCAAACGTAATTCTTCCATTATCAGGAACTGCACACTAAGATTGTTGTATACATGGGAAGTACTCAAATGCCAGATAGGATCAATGCTCGTGTATGAAACCTCGGGGATACTGGCACTCATCCATGCCAGTCTTACATTATCATTGTACTCCGCGCTTTGTTGGTCCCTTATCAGTTCCGCGCTATCTGACATCGTGACACCTATCGTCAGGAAAAGACCTGAAATAATAATCATGATAACGAAGAACAGCATCGCATCAAGCAGAGACATCATACCATGATCATTCCAGGTTTTTTTCATCAAGTATCATCTCCATATTGCCACAATCATGAAGCTAGCTCTGTAATTCCCATCCTCATCCTCAACCACTATAGGGGTGGATTTCGAATATACATCCACTCCAATCGGCCGATCTTCGGTGCTGATAGGTCCAAAATTTTGTCTTTCACCATGTAGTGTTTCGATATATTCACTTCTATCTAGTATCATTATTTGATATTCAAAATTCTTGAGTTGTGGGGAAAATTGGTATTCCCAGTCATCGATGTCCATATTGTCAAATGCCTGCCCGTTCAGAACTCCTTCTTGATCCAATGTGATATTGTCCCAATTAAGTATCTCATCCGAGAAGCCATTTAGATTGTCCATCATCATTGTACTTTCATTGAACCTATTGTATGCTCCATAGACAATGATGGTATTCGTCACGAATAAGCCCACGGCAAAGAGAATGAACAATAATTTTGGCAGATCCTCGAAATATCCAGCGACCCCGTTATTATCCAGACATAGGCGGTCTTTTCTAAGTCCGCTGCTTATTTTATCAGACTCTTTCCAGTTCATCATCCGCCGTGTCATCTGGGCCTACCTGCTTCCCCTATCAAATGCATTACATTCATAGCAGAACCATCGCTTTGAATTTCCCAGGAATGACAATGGTTTTTTGCATTTGATGCATTTGTTCTGGAAGCTTCCCTTTCCCAGGTATTTTTTGCAGTTATCGCAATACCATCTACTGTGTTTGCCCAAGAATGTGGCATGCTGTCCACATTTTTTGCAGTAAACCTCTGTCGGATCTGCTTTCTCCATTGCTTTGTCCCTTATGGAATGTAGGTCGAGAGTTTCTTTGGAACCATGTATCTTGAATTCAACCGCAAGATCTGAGAATGCATCGATCAGGTCATCAGCGTCCTGTATATTCAGGTACTCCCCTCCTGTCTTATCCGCCACCGTCATAAGGAATTTCTCATCTATCTTATTCCCATAACCCAGAGTGTTGATGATCATGTCTTTTCGAGGAACTATTCTTTTATTTATTATCTCAAGGCATTTCTCTTCATTCTCTGGTTTACCATCCATCAGCAGCACGATCATCTTATGCTTTTTGTGATCGAGCTTCTTAGCCACTTCTATAGACTTTATTAAACCATCTTCCAGGTTGGTCAATCCATGCCAGTTTTTAACTATCTTGCCCAATACGGCCTCGCCAAGCTCCGCTGTTGGAACATTCGAGCCAGCATTATAGACCCTACTTCCATCTGGAAATGTTACTGGAATGCCCTCGTCACTGAAATATACAAGTCCAAAATTTTTTTTCCCCCCTCCTATTTGAGAATAATTCAATATCGCTAGAGCTGCCCCATCGATCCTGGACACCATCCCACCATCTTGAGGCTTCCCCAGGACAGCATCTATCCTGGACACCATATCCTTATCTTGAAGTCGCCCCATAAGATCTGTTCCGTACTTATCTGTGAATTTTGACTCGATCGCTTTCACAGTTTCATGTGCCTTGTCATCCATCATCATATCTGCGGTATCCATACTACCTGAAAGGTCGATCATCACGACACTATCATATTCCGCATCCTGTTTTTTGGACCAGGTATAGGAAAAATTCTGAATTCCATTGAATTTCGCGGCATCATCTTTAGACAATTCTGGCTTCGTATCAATTATGGTCACTTGCAGATCAAGTTCTTTCAAGATAAAGGAAGTTCCCTTTTGGAATGCCTTGTTCTTCAATGATCTAACTAGTTCGCTCTCTTTTGTTCTCGTTCTCTGGAGAACATCACCTTTTTTCTTAGATCCGGGTACATTCTCTATTCCAAGCTCCACGGAATTTATTTGTGTCAGATCTCCTTGCCAGACACTAGTATCTATCTTTATTCCTTCCTGAAGCTCATTGGAGATCAATAGCAAAGGGCTCACTCCTATGGTACCAGATTCCATATCGCTTTGAATCCCCACGATTCCCAGGATCCTATTACCTGTAGATGTTTGTGTGAGAGATATCAGATCTCCCGCATTAGCTCCTAAATTTGATGCATCATCTGGGTTGATCACAATATCTCCTAAATTTGATTCCACAATGCTAAGTTCCACCCATTACACCTCTTGTCGTCCCAATAGAGATGATTTTATAAATATCTTAGGGAATTGATCATATTTTCTGTAATTGATTTTTTTTTCCTTTCACTGGCCATAAAATTAACAATAGTTCTTTATTGCGCTCATTAGTATACGGGATAGCCAGTACATTATTATAAATATTAACTCTAATGTTAAAAAAATAAGAGCCATTCGGGAGTTCAAATCTCCCAGTCTTGAATTAATAAAAAATAAGAGCCATTCGGGAGTTCAAATCTCCCAGTCTTGAATTAATAAAAAATAAGAGCCACTGGGGAGATTTGAACTCCCGACCTACTGATTACGAATCAGTCGCTATATAGCGCTTGAATGCATCATGAATCGGCGCATTCAAATACCGCTAAGCCACAGTGGCATTGTGTATCCTTCAAACCACACTGAACTTCATCTTCGATCTCTTGAGAGCCTCGACAACTGGCAATGGCTTCCCAGAAAGCATGTTGATCAATGCTCCTCCGCCCGTGCTCAGGTGGTCGACCTTTCTTTCCAGACCCAGCCTCTTAGCGACCGTGCCCGTGTGCCCACCACCAATTATACTGAAGGCATCGCAATCCGCTATTGCCTTGAATATCTCGATAGTGCCGAAAGAAAATTCCTCGATCTCGAATACACCCAGTGGCCCATTCAGTATCACATTATTGGCCTTGTTTATATGGTCTATGTAATTGACAATGGTGTCCAGACCTATATCGAATATTGGAAATTCAGAAGGTAATTGATCCACGGTGGCTCCATTCCTATTGCCATTATTATTGAGAGCGATGTCTGTCGGGATCTGGATCTGATCCGGATACTTCTCGAGAAGTTCTTTTGCCTCGGCTACATATTTCTCATAGTCGGGTATTTCCCTTTCGAGCACATCATCGCTACCAGGGCCAACATCTATTCCCTTGGCCATTATGAAAATTGTAGCGACCAGACCTCCAGTGAGTATTTGATTCGCCGAGCCTGATTCCAGCATATTGCCCATGACCTCGATGGAATCATCCACCTTGGCTCCTGCAAGTATGGCGAGTGTTCCCGAGCCTTTTTTCATCACTTTGCCCAGAACATCAAGCTCCCTCGCCATGAGCCTGCCAGCTATGGACGGGATAGCATCCCCAAATCCTACGAGACTCGGCTGTGCCCTGTGAGCTGCGGCAAAGGCATCGCAGACATAATAATCCGCAACAGATGATAATCGTGATATCATGTGGGTCTTGGCCAAAACATCGGGTTTGGCCTTTTTCAGAATAAGCTCCTCGGCAAAGAATCGAGTATTCTCTAGTAAAATAATATCACCATCTTCCATCTGCTCTATCGCCTGGAGGGCTTTGGAATCAAAAAGAGAATCCACATATTTTATCGGGCGCTTGAGGATCTTGGAAAGACGAGTGGCATGGTTCTTCAGGTTGGTGAAGTCCTTCTTGCCAGGCTTGCTCTGGTGGGCCAGGATTATGACTTTGCTTCTAGCAAGGTCATCCAGTGTCTCGATATGAGCGCGCATCCTGGAATCATCCAGTATCTCACCATAAACTGGGTCCATTGGAGAATTGATATCCAATCTTAGTAAAACTCTTTTACCTCTTAGATTGAAATCATCCAAGACAAAGAAGTTCCTTGAAATGGTCATCACCCCCCACATATCACTTGATTATTTAATTATTTTCTATTAACATATTATGAATATTGAAGCATGTGATCTTATAGTGCGAAATGGACTGGGTCGTATTCTGAATATCAATCTGGGCTCAGGTCCTCGCCACCGAAGAAAAGCATCTGGACATAATTGTAGAGATCCTCCATGCCCTCCATTTCCATTGAAGATATTGGAATGAGATCTCGATGTATGGAGAAACTTTCCATCGCCCTCAGGAATTCTATAGCTGCCAGAGGTTTGGATGATTCCATATTCTCATACAATGAGCTCATCAACATATCAGGCTCCTTGGCCCATTCTACCATCTGATTAAGATCTTCTATATCGACCGTGTCCGACTTCCCAATGATATTGAGCAATGGCACATTGAACCTGGAATGGATGGATGACGATAATAGGAATAGTGAAACCAGGCCGGTGGGGTCCTTGGCCACCATGGGATCCATAATGTACGCGAGAACACTCTGGCCGGTTTGGAATGAGTTGACAAACACTTCACTTGCTTTCCTGAAAGCGAAAAGCTCGATCTGGCCAGGTGTGTCTATGAGTACGTAATCTGATCTGAAAGTGCCGATGGTCTCGACTATCTCGTGAAAATGCACAGCCGCGAGATCCGCGCATGCGACCTGAGCGCCATTGGGCCCCAGGCCGTATTCTTCCATCACCTCGGGAACCGATACCCAATCTCGAATGTCCACATCTGGCTGATATCCGAGTTTGTCCACACCTGGATCTAGATTCACGGTTATCGCGTTCAAACCCCTTTCCTCCGCCCAGTGCTTGTATGCCTGGGTGAGTGTGCTTTTTCCGGATCCTGCTGTTCCGATGAAGTATATTCTGGTTTCTTCTGCCATGTGATCGCCATCATCGCATTAGCCTGCCGAGTAATTAACTTTTTGCACTTAGATAATGGAGGACGATCACAGGAACTTTTGGAACTCCAGGTCCCGACCCTCAGGATCTGTGGCGAAAAAATGGTAGATATTGTATTTCTCATTCAACTGTGGCTTGGTCGTGGATATGTCCTTATGCCGGAGATAGGCCTCATCCACCTCCTTCTCTGTTTCATAATAGAAGGTGATCATGCCATCCTTACCAGTTTTCTCACGCTGACAGAAGCCGAGCATGAGATTGTCATGCTTCAATATGACACAATCCGCTTGCTCCAGCCAGATATCCATTCCCAATTTATTGGAATAGAAATCCACGATCGTCTCAAGCTCCCTGGTACTGAAGAATATCAATCCTGACATTTGCACAACCTCGAGGGATAAACATTGGGAAAGTATTTTAATGTCCTCTTATTGTGGGGATTCATAATATGGCATATCTCGGTATGCTGTGATTGAAAAAGTCCATATGGGCCCGTAGCAGACAGGCCCGTAAATACCAAAACAATAATATTTGGGGCTGTAATTGACCTACGTGCCCGCAAATAAGAAAACAATACAATATGGGCCCGTAGCCGACCTACGTGCCCGCAAATAAGAAAACAATACAATATGGGCCCGTAGCTTAGCTAGGTAGAGCGCCCGGCTCTTAACCGGGTGGTCTTGGGTTCGAATCCCATCGGGCTCGTATTTATTTTTTATATTTGTTAAGAGCCCTAATGCCAGTGACGTGGATTCTGGTGGGATTCGAATGAAGTTCGACGAGTGATTTCAATGCATACCATTGAAATCACGAGCAAGACTGGGATGCTGGAAGTAGACCAGTCGATGATCCCATCGGGCTCGTATTCTTTTATTCCAAGATCAAGGTTTTGCATCCTCATTTGGTAAGGGCATTCTATATGTCATCCCCAGGGGCGGATTTATTATGAAACCCATCTTCTCATAGAGCTTCATCGCGCCGTGGATGTTCTCCGTATCCACTCCAAGCGCGGCCTCGGTCATGCCCTCTTCCTTAATCCTGTGAAGTGCCTTGGCAATGAGTGCACTGGCTAGGCCTTTCCCGCGCCAGGGCTTTGCCGTGCTGATGAACTCCACATATCCACGCTTTCTGTTATATTCCTCATTCTCCTCTTTAACTATGAATGGCTTGACCTGGCCCACCACATCATCACCATGCCAGGCGATCTGCCACAAATGTGGTTGAAATACCTTACTGCTGATGAAGCCATCAATTGCCTTGTCTCGGTCCATTTCAAAATATCCCCAGCTGTCCTTGAAAGCGTCTATATGAGTGTTAATTATCTGGCGGTAATGTTCAGGAATTACGGGTCGTAATTCCACTTCTTCTGGAAGCTCTATATTAGGAATGTTTTCAAGATCTGACCTGATCATCTCCGCGCCGTAGCGCACGATCTTGTAGCCGAGTGATTCGTGGATATTCCTTGCATGTTTTTCAGTTTCTAGAAGTTCTGTCTCGAAAACCTTTTCTCCATCTGGGTGGGCCTTCGATTGCTCGATTATACGTTCCTGTAGATAAGATATCATTGCTTCACGAATGCCGAGATTTCTCATTTCTGGAACAATTTGTGTGACGAACCAATATCTGGTGAGACCTGATGGTTCCCTGACCCAAGAATGCCTTCCGTATCCCACAGTCTTTTCTTCAGATTCTACAATTAACACATCCTGGCTCAGGTCGCAGTTCGGTATTCTGGGCCATCTTTTTTCCAGTTCCTCCACTGTCACGGTCGCATCTATGCAATCTGCTTCCTTGCATTGATTGAACACATCGACGATCCCCACAAGGTCTTCTTTCCCAGCATAGTGCCTAAATTTTATATTCATACCTTTTGAAATTCCATCATATTCGATATATCTGTGATCCGTCATCTTATCACTCACTGATTATCCAAATTGCTAAACCGCATATATATTAGCTGTGGAAAATTCTGACCACTTTATAACTGGAAGTTACTGATTGGCTCATATTTTTTTATTCCATATATTGGGAAAATGTAATTATACAGAGTGATCGATCAAGATATTATGGATCAGAACGGGTCTTCGAGCATCTTGGGAGTCATAATCGTCATAATGAGCGTGACTGCGGTCATAATAGCCAGTGTTTATTTGGTGGACTATGTTTCTGATGATGGAGCTTCTGAAGGATACGTGATGGAGGAAATACCAGATGATCTGGAGGACGAGATGCCATATGATGGACCTGTCATTATGCCAGATGATGATACATCTGATGATAATGATGGATCTGGCGATACATCCGATGACCCGGTTCCAGATGATGAGCCCACTTTACCACTAGCCGCAGGTTTCACCCTACCGATAGTGGATGATGGGGGATTATTGCAGCTCTCCAGTCTCAGGGGAAAGGTCGTTGTCCTGGATTTCATGGCAACATGGTGCGCTCCCTGTGCGACCCAGATGACGGAATTAGAGAACGTTCAGAGCGCGTATTCTGATTCCGAGGTTGTCATCTTATCTATCGATGTGGATGATAGTGAGGGAGAGGATCTTATTTCCCACTACATAGCGAATAAGGAGATCACTTGGGATGTCCTTAGAAATGGTGGCGGAGTGGCGTCACAAGCAGGATATGAGGTGACAAGTATTCCCACTATAGTGATAATTGACCAAGATGGTTACATAACCTACAGAAATATTGGAGTGACACAAGATTCGGAATTGATAGCGGAGATAAACGCTCTTCTTCCTTGATAGTAAATCTATATATCAAGAACAGGAGAGTATTTAATCTACCATCTGCATGATCATCACTTGAGGAGATATCATGACAAAAGTTCTAATCGTATATTATTCAAGATCTGGGAACACGGAGAAAATGGCGGAGATGATTGGATCAGCTATTGAGAATGAAGGTGTGACCGTGGATTTGAAGACAGCTGAGGAGGCCATGCCGGAAGATATGGTAAAGGCCGATGGTATTATCGTGGGTTCACCAGTGTATTATGGCAGTATGGCTGCCGAGTTGAAGGGATTTTTTGATGAGAGCATCAAAGTGCATGGAGATCTGGATGGTAAGATAGGTGGGGCTTTTGCTACTGCGGCCAATTCAGGGTATGAGACGACCATCAGGAATATTCACGAGGCCATGTTGGTGCATGGGATGATAATTCAAGGAGATACGGCCAAATATCATTATGGACCAGTATCTATAAATGAACCTGGAGAGGAAGAGGAGAAGGCCTGCAAGAGATTCGGAAAGAGATTTGCAGAACTCACTATCATGGGATGCGGATGGAAGTAATTCAATACTTTCGCCCACCCTGGAGGAAGATAGATACCCTCACACGCTCTTACCCGGCCTGATGCACGTCGAATCCGAGGAGAAGGGGATCAATATCCATAATGAATATTCACTTCATAATCTGATAAAACATCTTTATTCACTTCCTGGCGACAGGTACGAGGTCAAGCACGATAAAGGGTATGTGATCGACCTTGTTCGTGGGGATGTGATAGTGGAGATCCAGACACGTAGCTTTTCTTCGATCAAAGGAAAGCTCGAAGACCTTGTCAAGGAACATGAAGTGAGGCTGATCCACCCGATAATCGTTAGGAAATGGGTGGTTTATGTTGATAAAGAGACTGGTAAGAGATCTGGGAAGCGGAAATCTCCTAAGATCGGCAAGGACATTGACCTTTTCAAAGAGTTGATAAGGATACCTGGCCTGGTGAAGCATCCGAATTTCAGTATCATTCTGTATATGGTGCTGGCCGAGGAAACTCGAATTCGTGGGGAGAAGAAGAACTGGCGTGGTCGAGGCTACAAGATACAGGATAGGAAGATCATAGGGGTGGAGGAAGTGATCAGCCTGAATCACCCTGGAGATTATACCCGGTTTTTACCAGATGACCTGGAACCCATGTTCACGAACAGGATGCTGGCTGAGGCTGCGGGAATAAGTCTCAGAGAAGCTGGATGGATCACCTATTGTATGAAAAAGATGGGGGCCATTCAGGAAGAGGGAAAAAGAGGAAGGGCTCTTTTGTTTTCGATCAAGATCCATTGAATTCAGGACTTTTGAGTTACAATTAAGTATCAATAATCTGTTATCTTGATGTTGAAATAACATGCCGAAACATCTGACTGTTCAAGATAAGATCATTATTCATCTAGCTGCATATATGAGGTATGCGGAAGAGTTCGAATGTCCAGAGGAAGTCTCACAAGCAGGGATAGCTGGAGCCATTGGCAAAAGCAGAGCGCATACCACCTTGGAATTGAAGGCATTGAGAGATGCGGAACTTATATCCGAGAGAGTGTCACATGTTCGAGGAGCCAAATCCAAGAGAAAGGTGTATAATCTCACAGCCTCCGGGATACAACTCGCCCAGAATCTTCGATCCATGATAGACGCTCTGGAGGTGAAGGTGGAGATAGATGGAGAAATATCAGAAACTGGGGGGCGCATGGCAATAGAAGAGCTGACCAACCGTGCGGGAATAACAGAGTTGGATGCTATGAACCTGATCATTGGTTCAGAGGGTGTCATAAGACCAAATGCAGCAGCCCCAGATAAAGGCCAGGCAAACAATGTGGAACAAGATAATTTACCAGAATTGAAATACTTTTTTGGTAGACGGGAAGAGCTGGAAAAGCTCGAAACCTTCCTGAAAGGAGAAGAGGTCCTTCTATCCATAACTGGAATGTCTGGTATTGGAAAAACAACACTGGCAAGGCAGATCATTGCTTCTGATAAGGGGGAGCGGAAATTCTTCTATATTCAATTGTATGGGTTTGATTCACCCATATCTTTCATCCAACAATTGGCCAGATACTTGAGTTCGGCCAATTATAAACAATTGAGCGACTATATCGCGAACAAGATCTCACCGGATCTGAGAGAGGTCAGCTGGCTTCTTGAGGACATATTCTCAAAAGAAAGATTTGTCATGATCCTGGATGATCTGGATGTTGTTTCAGGCTCTTTTAATGGTTTCCTAAGGATGATACACGATATTCTGAAAACATCTGGGAATTCTAAATTGATCCTTCTATCTAACAAGCCTCCCGAGTTCTATGATAGGAGGGATGTGAACATCGAGAGATCGGTCCTGGAGATGGAATTAGCCGGGCTGGATGATGAAAGTGCCAGGGCCTTGCTTGACAAGGTCGATAAGGTGGAAGAGGAAACAAGGGCGGAATTGGTAGAGAAGGTGGGGGGACACCCGCTGGCATTGGAATTGGCAGAGGCAGGAACAGGAACTGCCAGTTTCCACGATTACATTTATGAGCAAATAATATCCAGGGACATAGAAGGGTTTGATTTCCTTTCCCTGTCATCGGTTCTGAGAATGCCTTTCAGTCCATGGGATGTCAAAGTATTTGGATTCAGCAGGGCGCAAACACTTTCTGGCAATTCATATTTTACAAAATTCGATGATGGGCTGGTGATGATACACAAAGCGGTGGCCGATGCCGTGCTCGATAAAGCCGGAGAGAAGGGCGTGAAACTGGCCCATGAACGTGCTGCCCAGTATTGCCAGGATTTCGACATAGAGCCTTCGGAGGTTCTTTATCACCAAATAGAGGCTGGAATGAATGGTCAGGCCAAGGAGATGGTGAATGATATCAGGAATTATCTTCTTTCGAACACGAATTTGGAAATGACCCTCATCATGCTGGGAAAATTGAATGACCAGCTTGGGGAAGTGGATGCCGAACTATTGGATATAATGGCCGAGGTCATGAACTTGATAGGGGATTGGGATGGAGCATTGAACCTATCGACCACCATCGTGCAGGAGGGGTCGCCTGAGCAAAGGATCAGGGCTCTGGTACGCATTGCCAGAATAGACAATAAGAGAGGGGATTCTAAAAAAGCAATGGGAAATATCGAAGAGGCTGAGGATCTCATGTATTCTCTGGACGATCCAGTAATGGCCTCGGAGATCATGCTGACCAAGGGCATCATATTGCATGGCATTGGGGAATACAAAGATGCCATGGCCGCCTTCGGTCGATCCATTGATATATCCAAAGAGAAAGGGGATATGAAAGAATATCTCAGAGGGCTTATGGAACGTGGAAATATCGATATCCTCATAGGCTCTTTCAGAACTGCTGGCAAAGATTATGCACTTGCTCTGAGAACGGCAGAAGAATTGAATAGTCAGATAGATATTGCCAGGATCAGATTGAACATGGCCCTTCTGCATATGAAGATGGATGAGCTTGAGAAAGCCTCAGAGGGCATGGAGATCGCCATATCGATAGGGAGGGAGATATGCCAGCCGAGGATAATCGGTTGGGGGCTGATAGGCATAACGGAATGCTATAATAAGATGGGAAAGCCAGAAGATTCACTTAAGCGAACCGAGGAAGCATTACAGATCTTTGAGAGTCTGGGGGCTTCCGATCTTCTTTCCGCCGTGTATTCCAATATCGGAATGGCGAAAGCATCTCTTGGTGATGGCGAGGGCGCTATTGCCAGCTTTGAAAAGAGCATTGAGCTTGTCGAGGACCTCGATGGCCCATATACACATGGCCAGAGATATCTGGAATATGGTAAGGGAAAGCAGATTCTTGGTAATACCGAGGAAGCGAAGGAATTGCTGGCCAAGGCTCAGACCATATTTGTCGATATTGGAGCGGAAGAAGAGGCCAGGCAGATCGCGGACATCCTGAAGGATCTTCAATGATGTGTTGAAAACATCGATGGATCCAAGATCATGTCTAAAATCAACACTGTTGTGATTTGGGCTTTGTTATTGGCGATTTCATTATATATATATTCATATTAACATCTAATATCATCCCAGGAGTTGATAAAATGCCAGAGACCATCATCCAAGTTAGAGATCTTGTCAAGCAATATGGTGATAATACCGCAGTCAATAGCATCAGTTTCGATGTCAATGAAGGAGAGGTATTTGCCTTTCTCGGTCCAAATGGTGCTGGCAAGACCACCACGGTGGAGATCATCGAGACCATCAGAACTGCAACTTCGGGCGACATCCAGATACTTGGAATGGATGTCAATAAGAATAGAACAGAGATTCTAAAGAGGATCGGTGTCATGCCTCAGGATTTCAGCTCCTTTGATAGGTTGACAGTGTGGGAGACCGTGCAGTACTATGCCAGGCTCTTTGGCAGTGATGTGGATATAGATAGATTGCTCAAACTGGTAAATCTTGGCGAGGAGCGAGATAAGCATTATGTCACCCTCTCTGGCGGACTGAAGCAGAGAGTGGGGATCGCCGTGGCACTGGTCAATGATCCAGAGATAGTTTTCCTGGACGAGCCCACCACGGGTCTGGACCCACGAGCCAGGCGCGATGTATGGGAGGTCGTCAAGGATCTGAAAAAGAGAGGTAAGACCATCTTCCTTACCACTCATTACATGGAAGAGGCCGAGGTGCTGGCCGATGATGTGGCCATAATTTCCAAGGGTGATATCATCGCCCATGGATCTGTTGATGGTCTTATCGATCGATTCTGCTCCACCATCCATGTCGCGATCAAGGGAGCTGGACCCGGTGTTAAGGAGATCGCGGATGAAATGTCGCTTGTCTCCGAATCCCTGGGAAATGGCAATGTCCAGATAGAGGCTGAGAACAATGAACAGGTCGTGGAGATCCTCAATTCTTTGAAGAACAAGAATATAGGATATGGCAGCGTGGACATAAGAAAGGCCAATCTGGAAGAGGTGTTTTTGGAATTGACAGGTGAGTCTCTTATTGACAAGGGGGATGCCAAATGAATTTCAAATTAGTGTATGCCAGTCTATCCATCACGCTCAAAGAGTTCTACAGAAGCAAGGCATCGATGTTCTTCGTTCTCCTATTTCCAATAATCCTCATGCTTCTATTCGGATTGATATTCCAGGATCAGGGGGAGACGGTGTACGACCTCCATGTCAGAGATCTGGATGGTGGTTTGAACTCACAGAATATAACGGAGATGCTGGGCAATACTGAGATCTTCAACATAATAGAGGTTGGGGATGAGGTTGGAGATATTGATGATGCCAAAGACTATCTCACGGAGCATAAACTGAATGCCATGCTTGTGATCCCAGAAGGATACTCTGATGGGTTCGATGCCATAATGATAGATAGATTTCTGGGTATACCGACAAACGATACCGTGGATGTCGTGATGATCTATGATCCTGCCAACACCGCGGCCATGACCAAGATCAGTATATTGAATTCCATCATGGATGGTGTTAACAAAGCGGCTACAGGTATGCCGGATGTTCTCGTGCTGGAAATGGAGACCACAGTATCTGATGATTTTGACTATATCGACTTCTTCGCACCGGGTATAATCGCCATGTCCGTCATGACCACCGCGCTCTTTGGCACTGTGACTATCAACACGGAATTAAGACAAAAGGGCATATTGAGAAAGCTGGCCACCACTCCTTTATCAAGATCCGAGTGGCTTTTGGCCAATATTCTGTATCAATTATGCATGGCGGTATTATCGACCATATCGATCATCTTGATAGGGGTGGGATTGTTCGACCTGAACCCTCATCTCAATCTGTTCCTACCATTGTTCGTCATCCTCAATGTCTTTGCCTTTTCGGGTATAGGTATGCTCATAACACGCTTTGTTAAAGAGGCGGAGAGTGCGCATGCGGCAGCCAATGCCATCATGTTCCCGATGATGTTCCTTTCAGGCACTTTCTTCCCATTGGAGGGTATGCCGGACTTCCTTCAGACCTTTGCCAAGGTTCTACCTCTGTACTATGTGAATGAGGGACTGAGGGCTGCGATGATCACACTGGATGAGGGTACATTGATGACAAGCACGATCGTGTTGATCGTATTGGCCATCGTGATATTCATCCTCGGCGTATTGCTCACTTCGTGGAAGCATGATTGATGCTTCCTCGAAGTGCCAATCATGTTTCCAAAATGTAGATCATGGTAAAGATAGATCGCACTCCTGCGAACCAAATAGAAAATAATATATCCACAGGGGTATTATCGAGGAATGGTGTTAGAACTTGACAAAAGGGATCGTACTCATTGTTGTTGAACCAAGCCTTGAACTGGAAATATATGAGAAGCTATTGAAGCTCGAAGAAGTGCTGGAGGTCACACCGGTTCTTGGCACCGTGGATTTTATAGCTCGTGTTGAGGGCGTGGATCATAATGAGGTCGCGGCCATCGTGATAAAGAAGATACGAGGGCTTAAGGGCGTTACCAGTACCAAGACCTTTATCGAGGACGAGTTCCTGAAGGAGCTGGAAGGCCTCTATAAGTGATGAGGCTGATATTACTGGTCTGTTAATTTTTATGCGAAAAATCAGCAGGTTTCACACCTGTTTTCATGATTAATTTAAATATCGAGAGTAATTTATCATCTGCATATTGATTGATGATGGGCTTCAGTGTAGACACCCATCATCAAATTCAGGAGTTGAATTAATGAAGATCATAATGCTGGGACCACCAGGGGCTGGAAAAGGAACGCAGGCGCAATTGCTGGTAGAGAAGTTCGGACTGCCACAGATATCGACAGGTGACCTTCTCAGGGGCGCGCTGGGTGAAGGGACGGAACTCGGTATCGAGGCAAAGAAATACATGGATGCTGGCCAGCTGGTTCCGGATGACCTTATAATATCACTTATCGAAGAAAGGATCAAATTGCCCGATTGTGAGGAGGGCTACATCCTCGATGGATTCCCAAGGACCATCGAGCAAGCTGAGGCACTTGGCGGAATCGACAATATCGATACCGTTCTCAATATCGTGGTGGACACGGATGTCCTTATGGGAAGGCTGATGGGAAGGCGCACATGCCGAGGATGCAATGCGGTATTCAATATCACTGGCAGGCCATCGAAAGTAGAAGGAGTTTGTGACCAGTGTGGTGGCGAACTTTATCAGAGGGATGATGACAATGAGGCCACGGTGACCAAGAGACTGGACACTTACAATAATCAGACCGCGCCGCTCATAGATTTCTATCGCGGAAAGGGCATACTGAAGGATGTTAGGACAGGTAAGGAGATCCCCGAGACCTTTGGGAATGTCATGATGGCATTGGGTCATTGATAATTCCAATTATCAAAACTCTCTAGCAGGATGGCTATTCTTCAACCTGGGCTCTCATCACTTTCTCAGATCTGATCAGCTTATGCATGTCCCTGACCACCCTTGTGGATTTATCCCGGCCAAAATCCTCCATGGCCTCGGAAAGTGCCTGGGAAAGCTTGGGAATGTCCCGGGTGGTGATGAAATCGGGCATGATACCCAGCTCCATACATTGCTTCTTGATGAAAAATTCCCCCATCTCACCCAGTTCTGATTCCATGATCTTATGGATCTCGAGGCTGAAATTACGGGGTTCCATGATAGGTGTATTGTTAATGAGGTTCATGAAGTTTTTGCTCATGCGGAAGATTATTCATTATTGAGCCGAATACACTCACTGTGTTGAAATTGGGTTTTCTGATCAATCCCATAGCGGGGATCGGGGGTCGTGTCGGCCTCAAGGGAAGTGATGGGCCAGATACTCCGAGGAAGGCTCTGGATATGGGAGCGAGACCCATGGCAGGTCAAAAGGCCATGGATTTTCTATCAGCATTGAAATGCCTGGATGATATCGAGATTTACACATGCGGAGGGAGCATGGGCCAGGATGTTCTGGAAGAAGCGAGTGTGGCGTATCACGCGATCGTGCATGATGTGGCTGATAAGACAGGAATTGAGGATACTCTAGCTGCTGTTAGGGGGTTCGAAGGCGCGGGGGTCGACCTTATAGCCTTTTGCGGAGGCGACGGAACTGCCAGGGACGTGCACCATGCCATGGATGCTGAAATGCCTATTATCGGTATCCCATCGGGTGTCAAGATGTATTCATCCGTATTCGCTCTGAGCCCGGAAGCTGCGGCTTCAACTGTTTGCACCTTCACGCAGGCCTCGGATATGCTGGCAGAGGCCGAGATCATGGACCTGGATGAGGAAGCAGTTAGAAAAGGAAAGCCAGGAGTGAGGGTGAAGCTCCATGGCCTGGCCATGATTCCATTTGATAAGACCTCGATACAGAGGGCGAAAGTTCCCTCGGAGCCCGAAGAGAAAGAGTTCGCGGAAGCAATAGCCAGCTGCCTTGTGGAGGAGATGGGAAAGGATGATGACCAGGATGTGCAGGGCGTTCTATATATCCTGGGGCCAGGCTCCGTGAAGAAAGCCATCATGCGGGAATTGGGGCTGGAAGGCTCATTCCTGGGCGTTGATGTGATAGTGAACAAAAAGATCGCTGACCTTGACCTTAATGAAGGCCAGCTTATTCAACTTCTTGATGATAAGATGCCAGGAGATGCCAGGCTGATAATAACACCCATCGGGGCGCAGGGCTTCGTGCTGGGAAGAGGCAATCAGCAGATCGGCCCGGGGGTCATAAGGAAAGTAGGAATTGACAATATCCAAATAGTGGCAACCCCGCAAAAACTAGCCCACACGCCGAGGCTGTTCGTCCAGACTGGCGATAAAGAACTGGACATGGAGATAGCGGGATATCGAAAAATTCTCGTCGGATACAGGATGTGGGAGATGAAGAAGGTGAAAGCCGCATAGTATGGGGCTACGGTATCCCGCAAAACTCTTCCAGACTGCTGGCCAGCATCACCTTGCTGACCATTTTCTGATTTCCCAGAGTGTCAAAAGGCTTGTCCCCATAATCATGGCCAGGATACACGATGAGATGGTCTGGTAGTGTCTTTATTTTATCATTTATGGAGGCGTACATCACCTCGCAGGAACCGTCCGGGAGATCCACCCTGCCGCAATCACCTATAAAAAGAGTGTCGCCAGTCAGTAGGAATTTGTCATCCACCAGGAGGCATATCCCGCCCCTGGTGTGGCCGGGAGTGTGAATTATCTTGATCTCCACATCACCTATATTCAATATCTGGCCATCCTGTAAAGTGACATCCGCGCCCCCTTTGATCTTGGGAGCGTCCAGCTCGTGGGCCAGTATCTGAGGTGAGAATAATTTTTTCACCGAATCATTGGCCGCGGTATGATCCGCGTGATGGTGGGTGTTGATGATATAGGAAAGGTCGAGCCCCAGATCGGAAAGGCGCTTTAATGATCCAGCGGCACTGAATCCAGGGTCTACGAGGGCGGCTTCCTTCTCGCCCTCGGAATATATTAGATAAGAAAAATTGTCACGGCCAGTCAATATCTGTTCCACAGTCATGCGAGTATAATGGTGGACATTGTTTATATTTTCTTGCGGTGTTTGTCATTGTTGGCTGCTTTTCCCAAAAGCTGGGAGATCAGCATACCAGCCAGCATCAGGCCAGCTCCCGTCATGCCTCTTGGTGAAAGGACCTCGCCAAGAATGAGCCAACCACCGATAGCGGCGAAAACAGCTTCCAGGCTGAGGATGATGGCCGCGTGAGCTGGATGGGCTTTCTTCTGCGCGAACACCTGGAGGGTGTAGGCAATTCCTACAGAGATCGCGCCCCCGTAAAGGATGGGGACCGCGGCCTTGGCGATACTGGATATCAGGATGGTCTCAGTTGCCAGGGCGACCAGCGTGCTGAGGAGCGCGCATATCGCGAATTGGGTTATGGCCAGCTTGATCGCATTGATACGCGGTGAGAGATGACTGATGATCAACACATGGGCGGCCCAGAAGACCGCTCCGAGAAGCACCAGAAGGTCGCCCCAGGCGATATTGAAGCCTTCTGTCACGCTGAGTAGATACAGACCCAGTGCTGCCAGTATTGCCCCGATAAAGGTCCCTATGCTGGTTTTTCTTCCCAACGCGATGCCCATGATCGGCACTATCACGACATACAGTCCCGTGATGAAGCCCGCGTTTCCAGCAGTCGTGTGCACGATGCCCATCTGCTGCAATGACGCCCCCATGAAAAGCACCAGGCCGAGAAGGATACTGCCCATGATGACACCTATCTTGTTCCTGGCGAAGGATCGTCTATCTGGTGGTAATATTTGCCTGGCAGATCGCTTTTTTCGAGGGGATAGTAATAAAAATGGCAGAAGAACAGCAGCACCCAGTGCGAAGCGGATGCCATTGAAAGTGAAGGGGCCGACATGTTCCATCCCCATCCTCTGGGCTACAAAGGCGAATCCCCAAATTCCAGCTGTCAGAAGGAGCATGACATCTGATAAATTGTTACCTTTTTTTGGACTGTGCTTGGACTTCATCAATACGCACCTCATGCTGCTGGCTATACCCTGTGCCATTGACTCCAATGACATGCGGGCATATATTGTTTATTGAATCCTCTCTAAGCCCAATACTTCAGGATTGGGGAGCCCTCATTGGGAAAAATCCTAATATCGCATGCGGCATATTGCGAATGTCGAATGGAGAACGAGTGTGATGACTGGAGAACAGATCGAAGGAAATATTTTCGATATCAAGAGATATGCCATCCATGACGGGCCAGGCATTCGTGTTACCGTGTTCTTGCAAGGTTGTCCGTTGGACTGCTGGTGGTGCCACAATCCGGAAGGAATTGGGCCGTCATCTGATGGTGGAAGAAAGATCACTATCAAGGAGCTCATGGAAGAAGTGGAAAAGGATACGATATTCATGGACGAATCCGGAGGTGGAGTAACTTTCTCCGGAGGCGAGCCACTAATGCAATCTGATTTCCTGATCCTAGCTCTGAAAGAATGTGGAGAAAGATATATTCACAGGACGCTGGACACTTCGGGTTACGCAAAACCCGAAGTCTTCGCCAGCGTGTTGGAACATGTGGATATGGTATTATTTGACCTGAAGTTGGCCGACCCTGCAAAACATTCTCGATATGCTGGCCATACCAATGATCTTATTCTGGAGAACCTGAGAGCTTTAGACAGTAGTGAGGTGGAGACTATGATTCGACTACCTATCATTCCAGGTATCACGGATACTGAAGAAAACATACTGGCGATTGCCGAAATCGTATCTGGATTAGGGAGGCTGGATACCATTGAACTACTGCCATATCATGCCACGGCCAGAGCGAAATACGATAGGCTGGGTATCGAGTTCCGTATGGGTGATGTCGTGCCTGTGAGTGAGCGGGATTTGGTATCAATTAAATATACTATGGAGAGCATGGGGATCAAAGTGATTGGAGGACCGGAATGAACTCTCGTATCCAGAAGCTCAGGGAAGATAGCATATCGGCTGTTCCAGAGGTATCGGTGGAGCGAGCTGTCCTTGTAACTGAGTATTATAAGAGCGTGCAAGGGCAGGATATTCCAATCCCCATAAAGAGAGCCAGTGCCTTCAAACACATTATGATGAATAAGGAATTGTGCATATTGGATGGAGAGATCATTGTGGGCGAGAGAGGGCCGTCACCCAAGGCCACTCCCACATACCCAGAGATCTGCATCCATTCTCTGGATGACCTTCAAGTACTGGATACCAGGCTGAAGATACCGTATAAAGTATCTTCAGAAGTGAGGGATATCTATGAAAGAGAGATCATCCCATTCTGGAAAGGTAAGTCACAAAGAGAGATCATCTTCAAGAACATGAAAGATGATTGGCTGGCAGCATATGAGGCGGGTGTTTTCACAGAGTTCATGGAACAAAGACCTCCAGGGCACACGGCGCTTGATGATAAAATATACAAAAAAGGATTTTTGGATATTCAGAAAGATATCCAAGCCAGTATTGAAAATATTGATGATAATGATCCTGAGGCGCGTGGAAAGAAGAACGAGCTGGAGGCCATGCGGATAAGTCTCGATGCCCTGATCGGCTTCGCAGAGCGGCACGCGGAAAGATTGGAAGAGATGGCGCGCGTGGAACCAGATGCTGATAGGAGGGGGGAGATCGAGGATATGGCACGCGTATGTCGCCGCGTGCCAGCAAATGCCCCTGAGAGCTTCTGGGAGGCCATCCAGTATTATTGGTTCGTCCATATCGGTATCATCACCGAGGTCAATCCCTGGGATGCTTTCAATCCAGGAAGACTGGATCAACATCTTTATCCATTTTACAAGCGAGAGATAGAAGCTGGAACATTGACCGAAGAGAGGGCGAAAGAACTTCTCCAAGCTCTTTGGATCAAGTTCAATGATCATCCAGCTCCTCCGAAGGTCGGCGTCACTTCCAAGGAAAGCAACACTTACACGGACTTCGCCCTTATCAATCTTGGTGGATTGAAGGAAGATGGCTCAGATGCGGTGAACGACCTGAGCTACCTGATACTGGACGTCATTGGCGAGATGCGTATGATCCAACCCAGTTCCATGGTCCAGCTTAGCAAGAAGAATCCAGATAGGTTCATCAAACACGCGATCCAGATCATTCGATCTGGATTCGGACAACCGTCGGTATTCAATACCGATGCCATTGTTCAGGAATTGATACTTCAAGGTAAGAAGCTGGAGGACGCGCGAGCTGGTGGAGCCAGTGGCTGCGTGGAGAGCGGAGCCTTCGGCAAAGAAGCTTACATACTCACTGGCTATTTCAATATCCCAAAGGTTCTGGAGATCACACTCAATAATGGCCAAGACCCACGCACTGGAAAGATCGTGGGTGTGGAAACTGGCGATCCATCTGAATTCAATTCCTTCGATCAGCTCTACGAAGCTTTCGAGAAACAAATGAAATATTTCATAGATATCAAGATCATTGGGAACAATATCATTGACAAGCTGTACGCTGGACATCTGCCAGTTCCCTTCTTATCCACCATGATAGATGATTGCATATCCGAAGGAAAGGATTATCATGATGGGGGTGCGAGATACAATACCAGCTACATCCAGGGTGTGGGTTTGGGAAGTATAACCGATTCCTTAGTTGCGATCAAACATAATGTGTTTGATGAAAAAAGTGCGACCATGGCCGAGTTCCAGAAGGCACTGGCTCAGGACTTTGATGGTTCTCCAGAATTGCATCATACAGTTATGGCGAACACACCGAAATACGGCAATGATGATGATCGAGCCGATGATATAATGAAAAGAGTCTTCAACACCTATTATAGGCTGATAGATGGCCGACCGAATTCCAGAGGCGGCCAGCATAGGATCAATCTTCTTCCCACGACCGTCCATATCTACTTCGGCAATGTGATCGGTGCCTTACCAGATGGTAGAAAGGCTGGCCAGCCATTGTCCGAGGGTGTGTCCCCCGTACAGGGGGCGGACAGGAATGGGCCTACCTCGGTACTGCGATCTGCTGGCAAGATAGATCATATAAGAACTGGTGGCACTCTTTTGAACCAGAAATTCACTCCACAATTACTCGCTGATCAAGCCGGGAGAAACAAGCTGGCACATCTCATCAGAGGATATTTCAAAATGGACGGCCACCATATTCAATTCAATGTAGTCAGCGCTGAAACTCTCAGGAAAGCGCAGAAAGAGCCGGATAAACACCGTGATCTGATCGTCAGGGTGGCTGGCTATAGTGATTATTTTGTGGATCTGACACCCGAACTTCAAGAAGAGATCATCAAGAGGACGGAACATATCGAACTCTGAATTTTGACTAGAGAGTGGCTGGAGCAAAAAAACTTAAAACCGTTAATCCAATGACCGAGCATCAAATGGTATGGGATCATGATTGACTCGAACAAATACAAAACAGCAACATCATATCAACTTTCAGCATTGCGTAGATATCCTGGATTGACCATATTCGCCTTCGGGTTGGCTATCTTCGCTTCCTTTGTGACAACCCTATCATCCTGGGTCCTGGGTGATGCCATGGACCACCTGAAATTCGCCGTGGATAATGATCTTGGACTTACTCCGGAATTCATTGGCTCCTGCTGGTTGATCTTTGGACTGGCCCTTCTTCTTTTCATCACATACATCGTGGTCGGTTTCTCTTTTGCCATAATGACACTGAGATGGGAAAGGGATGCTAGACAGGAATTCTTCGAGACCATTCAGAACAATAGCATGACCTTCCATGATCAGATCGACAGCAAGAAGATGCTGGCTGTCGCGATGCAGGATATAAGGTGGGTGAGATTCTCACTCAACCCTGCCCTTCGTAATATCATCATGTCTATTGGCTCATTGATCATTGCCTCGATACTTTTGGCTTGGATAGATATCCAGGAGGGTTTGTTTCCAGTACTGGGTATTATCGTGGCAGTGGGCTCGCCTCTCTATCTATTCTTCGCCTACAGATATGCTGTTTCCATAGAGCCAGTTCGAAGGGAGCGATCTGAACAGAATGAGCGGCTCACTGCGGTTAGCCAGGAGGTCTTTCGAGGCATCGAGGTGGTCAGGGCATTTGGAGCAGACGACCAAGAGATCGGAAAATTCAGAGATGTATCAAAGGAATATGAGAGATTGTTGACCAAAGAAGGAAGACTGGCTGCCTTCTATATCCCTAATATGATATTGACATTCACCACCGCTGCGGCCTTTTTATACTGTGCTAATCAGGTCATCCTTGGTGTTTTTCCAATTGGCACTTTGGTAAAGGCAATTGCCTTGCTGGCAGTTGTCGATGGTTTCAGCCATATGCTTCCAAGGTTCCTGCTGGTCATTCGCGGTGGGCATGTGAATGCCCAAAGGATAGTGGATATTCTGAACTGGGATGATCCATTCAAAGAGCCTGTCTCTCCCATCAAGGACATTGACTGGGGAGGGGATATCGTTCTCGAGGATGTTGATTTCAAATACACCTCGGAAAATGGAAAGGAAGGACCAAATGCCCTGCGTGGGCTGAACCTCACCATACCTGGAGGATCCAGAGTGGCACTTATTGGTGGGCCAGGAAGTGGTAAGAGTACCTTGCTCAAACTACTGCTCAGACTATATGATCCGACCGATGGGAAGATATTGATCGGGGACACAGACCTGGATAATATATGCACCAGGGATGCCAGAGAGGCGATCGGCCTGGTCGAGCAAAATATATTCCTATTCAGGAGAAGTGTGAAGGATAATATCGGCTTCGGGAAAGTGGATGCAACCCAGGAGGAAGTTGAGGAGGCCGCTGAAAGAGCACAGGCCATCGAGTTTATAAATGAACTCGATGACGGATATGATACTATCATCGGTGAGAGAGGGATGACATTGAGTGGGGGTCAAAGACAGAGACTGGCAATTGCCAGAACCCTTCTGCAGGACCCGAAGATACTGCTACTTGATGATTCTGTGAGTGCCATCGATGCAAGGACGGAGTTCCAACTTCGAAAGGCACTGGATGAGGTGATGAAAGGAAGGACGAGCATCACCGTGACCCAGAGATTGAGAACCTTATTGGAGGCCGATATGATCATAATCATGGAAAAAGGCAGCATCGTGGCTGTCGGGAACCATGATGAATTGATCAGATCCTCAGAGCATTACAAAAGGATATTCAGAAGGCTGCCAGGAGCGGAGCGGTTCTTTCATCAAGATGAAAAATCCGACATGCCAGTTCATTCTGACGAAAGTGGAGGTGGTGCCTGATGGCGGCACCTAGAGGGCCAGCCCTTATGATGGAGAAGGAGAAGCTAAGCAGGCCATTTGGAGTTCTGATACGGGCTATGTTCGGTTATCTGGGTAAGTTCAAACGCATCATCTATATCGGTGCCTGTTTATCCATCCTCGCCACGATATTCATGGCCATAAATCCACTTGTCCTGTCCTGGGGCATAGACCTTGTGCTCGAGCCTGGAACGAACTTCGATAGCATAATCATGCTGGCTCTTCTCTATACGGGACTCAAGGTGACCGGTTGGCTTCTGGGATCGATAAATACCTGGATATTTTCTGGAGCACAGGCAGGATTCGTCCAATCTCTGCAGCAAGATGTTTACAGCAAGCTCATAAAGGCTGACCTTTCATATCATAAAGGCGAGCAGAGTGGCGATGTGACCTCCAGAGTCACATCGGATACTGATTCCATGGCAATGGGCATTCAGATAATCATAGACCTGGCAAGCCAAATACTTCTGGTAATAGCCACCTTCATCTTGATGTGGATGGCCTCACCCTTTATCGCAATGGCCGCTCTTGTCGTGATACCGGTCGTGATCCTGATAGTCATCATATTCGGAACTGTGGGCCAGCGCATAATGTTAGCCACCCATCGTGCAGCGGGTAAGGTATCCGGCCAGATAGCGGAGAACCTTGGCGGGGTGCATGTCGCCAAGGCTTTCAACCGAGAGAATGAGACCGCTGCCATACTAAGTGAATTGAACCAAGAATCATACCGCCATGGTTTCAATTTCATGATGTTGATGACCTTGATGCAACCTATGGTTAGAGCGACTGGCATAGCGGCAATGTCGCTCATACTCTTTGTCGGTGGTGGCCTGATCGTAGGAAGTGATCCAGTACTTACATTGGGTGAGGTCTTCCTGGGAACTATCCTTATCCAGCGTTTCTTCCATCCCCTTTTGATGCTGAGCATGAACGCCACCCAGTTCCAGGCCTCATTGGCCTCCATGGATAGGCTAATGGATGTTCTGGATAATGAGCCGGGTGTTAAGAATAAAGATGGGGCGATCGCCCTTAGGCCAGATAGTGATGGTATAGAGTTCGACAAGGTCTCCTTCTCATATCTAGAAGGCAGTGAGGTATTGAAGGACGTGAGCTTCAAAATAGAGGCAGGGGAGATGGTGGCCATAGTGGGTCATACAGGCGCGGGTAAAAGCACCATAGCGGCCCTTCTGAATAGATTCTATGATCCGCAGAAGGGAAGCATTAGGATCGGTCGACAGGATCTTAAAGACATCACTCTGGAGTCCCTCCATGATGATCTGTCTCTCATAGCTCAGGAACCATACCTGTTCAATGGCACGATAATGGATAATATCAGATACGGGAGGCCTACAGCCAGTGATGGGGAGGTCATGGAAATGTGTAAGATGATCGGAGCTAATGAGTTCATCGAAGTTCTGCCAGAAGCCTATTCCTCTATCATTATTGAAGAGGGAAAGAACCTGAGTGCGGGTCAGGTACAGATGATCTCCATCGCGAGAACCATGTTGGCCGATCCTAGAATCCTGATACTTGATGAGGCAACAAGTCGACTGGATGCATATTCCGAATCCCTGGTCCAGGATGCGCAGGACAAACTTTTCGAGAAGCGGACCACGGTGGTCATCGCCCATCGCCTGACCACCATTACCAAGGCCTCGAGGATACTGGTCTTCGAGAATGGTTCTCTGGTCGAGCAGGGCTCTCATGAAGAATTGATGAAGGGGAGGGGGAGATACATGGCTCTTTACAACACGTACTATTCACATCAATCGGCCAGTGAGATCTCGGACGAGGCCGTGATGATGGCCCAGAAAGAGATGGACAAGGTTGGGAAGATCACTGATATGAAGCAGGTGGGAAAGGGTGGGGGATCGATGAAAGGGACTGGGTCTGGGCATCATGCTGGTGGTTGATGATCGATGATTGATAAATAAAAAATGAACACATCGAGGTATTCGATTGACCTGTCTGGCTAAAAGCTCAATCAGGGGGTTATATAAATAGAGTTATTACAGACTGCTTATTAGGTGTTTCATCCCCCCCATATTTTTTTGATTGTTCCCAATTATTTGTGAGGATAATCGGCTTTTCGGTTTTGGTAAGATAATATCTGAGATTTTTGGATCACTCCCTTTTCAATTACCACGGCACGCCGAATGGTTTCATTCTTGCTCCAACTATCCGGCCCCTCAAGAACCGTTTTCAAATACACTATGAGAGCAGCTGATATTGAACGAGACGCACTCTCCCACAAATAAGATGGTGTATGATCCACACCATAGTAGTCCACATCACCTGCCTTGAACATTGGATCTTTGAATGTTGTTGGTTTTGCAAAAGGAAAGCCCATGCCTTCATCGCAACTGACATCGATGATAAGACTAGCTGGCTTGAGATAAGACATCTCTTCGGAGGTAACAAACATATATGGAGATTCGGGATCTTGAAAGCTTCCGTTGACAATTATGTCCGCCTCGCTGATCAACTCCTTAAAGGGTCGCCTGCTCCCATCATGTTCAACAGCCACCAATCTGGCTTCGTTGTCCATACCTTCTTCAATTCTAATATAGTGACAGTCCAAAACCTCTTCTCTAACCTCATGGTCAGGCCTTTGAATACAAATGGTAATATCCTTAAAGCCCCGGGCTTTGAGAGCGTAGATAGCCCCTCTGCTGACGGCTCCAAAACTAAAGATAAGGACTTTCCGCTGGTTTCCATAGTGTCCGTCAATTCCCTTTAATTGCAGAGCATGTATTATTGCGCAGTAGCCAGCGAGTTCATTATTTTTGTAAAATGTGTGGCGTCCGATCTCCCCTTTAGGCCCCCAGACAAACATCTCTTCAAACGCAATAAGTGTGAGCTTTCGATCGATTGCCAACTGGGTAATTGGGCGTTGTTGAGCACAATGTGGGTACCCCCACATGAATCCTCCCTCCTTCATGGTCTCAAGGTCTGATAAAACAGGTTTGGTAATGATCACGTTTCCAATTTCTGACAATAATTGATCCCGCTCCATCGTACTGCCACTAGATAGTTCAGCAATTTCATCATCCGTCATGTGAAAGGGCTCACCGTAGCCTTGCTCAAATATGAGTTGGCGGCGTATGTTCTCAGGCAGACGCTTCAGGTGGTCTGGGTGTATTGGCACCCGGTGTTCGTTTTCCTTTTTCGATGTCCCAATAACTCCAATCTTAATCATGGGCCACCTATAGCCCTTGGGCTTAAAATACAACAGGGTCATTGAGTTTGATGATTTTGTTTTGCCAAATTCCTTCTGTAGCCAGATAAAGAAAAAATGGACCCATCGGGATTTGAACCCGAGGCCTCCTGCTGGTTTGGGATTGGACGAATAACGTCATTCGCCCAAACCATGCAAAGCAGGCGATCTTCCAGTCTGATCTATGAGCCCATGTCGTGACCCAAGTTTGATGATTCAAATCCTGAAATGTCAAACTTAGATTATATAGGTCGGAAAATACCCAATGGATAAAACGTTTTCGGATGATTATCAATAAAACATCAATAGGTCAACTGTTAAATACAATTTGGAATTACAGGATTAGTGATATTAAGGGCGCGTGGCCTAGCCAGGATATGGCGACAGCCTCCTACTCCGACTGCAAAGTCAGAGGAGCAAGCTGTAAGTCAAGGGTTCGAATCCCTTCGCGCTCGCTTATCTTTTATTTTGTATTTGGAGAGTGAGAAGGATGAGAACGTAGTTCGACGAGTGATTTCTGAGTGTGGCGAAGAAATAACGAGCAAAACCTGGATGCCGAAGGTAGACAGGTTGATGATCCCTTCGCGCTCGCTTATCTTTTATTTGGGATTGTAATTACAGATCATGAATGAGTAAATACCATCCACTCAGTTCATGCTCATTTCCATGAACTTCATTTCCCTTCTCTTACCTTCCAGGAATCGATAGACGGCGGCATGTTCACTGCCTTCAAGCACCATCTCGGCCGCTCGTTTGGCCGCATTGAGCGATATGATATCTCCGATCAGGCCAACTGTATTGCCATATACCACCATCTCGGACCCTGAAAGTTCCTCTATAAGACGCCGTGTCCTTCCACCAGTGCCGATTATCCTGGCTCTGACCCTTCTGACATGCTTCGAGTCCTTACCTGAATAATCCCTTATATCTATGAGCTCGAGATAATTATCATCATCAAAGAGACGCATGGCATTTGGTGGAGAAAATCCTCTGGCTATGGCCTTTACCACATCTCTGGCAGCCATTGCCTTGAAGTTCGCACCTCCGGCCTTATCCCCGCCCTTGAAGGAAAGGGACACATCTCCAGTCTTGGAATTTATCTTGATCTTGACCTCGCCAAGTCTTTCTATCAGCTTCTTGGTCTCTCCTTCTGGACCTATGAGTACCGCCACTCTTTCCTTAGGCATTCGGACATACATCATTGAGTATCACCTTTTATTATCTTCAGTATCTCGTCCTTATCAGACTCCACGCCATGCTTATTAAAGAAGTAGGTGATATTATTTATGTCCCTAATTAAGAACTCCTGAGCCATCGGATGAGTTGTAAGCACTGCCTGGCCAACATCGATGATGATGGGATCTCCTTCCATCATCAGAATATTATACTCACTGAGATCGCAATGGACAAGATCCGCATCCTGGTACATCTTCCTCATTTGTTCCACAAGGTGAGTGAATATTGCTTCTGGATCTTCAATCTCAACATCCTTCAAATGCCTGGCCGGAGTGTCCTTTGTTCCAATATATTCCATTACCACCACATTGTTCTCGCAGAACACTGGTCTGGGCACATGTATTCCATTTTCATACAGTCTATCAAGATTGCGGAACTCTTTCTGCGCCCACAGGTAAATACCTCGCCTGTGGTTCTTTCCCACTCCTCTGAAACGTCGATCGCCTTGTATGTATTTTTGAATATTCTTGAAGGATGAATTGGTAACACGATATATTTTGACGGCCAGTCGTTTGCCGTCAATGGTATTCGCCCTGAAAACATTGCCCTCCTTTCCGGTTGCCAGAGGAAAATCCAGTATATCGATGACATTGTTAGTCATCAATTTGTATAAGGTCATCAGGGTCTTCTCATCAAAGACCTCATCATAGGTCTTTCTCTGATCGGAATCCTTGTCCCTGTATCTGTAGGACATGATCTTGGATTCGAGATCCATTCTCATCTTCTCGGAAAATGCCATATTACCTCATGGACCTAAAAAACATTTATGATCTCGGGGATGACGCCCTTACGTGCGAGATTTGTCGCCTGGGTGCGTGTGTATCGATATATTATATCACACTTCTCATCCTGAAATTCCCAGGGTCTGATTATGAGAAGGTCACCTTCTCTTATCCACATCCTTTTCTTGAGTTTCCCTCTGATCCTGCCCATTCTGGATTCGCCGTCCGCACACATGACCCTTATCTTGGAGGCTCCCATCAGCTGATCCGCTATAGCGAAGGATTCGCGTTTCATCTTTTTGGGCATCGGAGAGCGAACATACTCTCCTTCCTCTGGTCTCTTGTAAGCCAAGTTAATTACCATCCCCGACATATATAAAGCCATATAAGAAGGGTTTGGTCTGGATTATTTCCATATTTGAGTCTAAATCGATAAGGATAATGAGTAGATTCAACACTGATCCATCATATACTGGATGGGGATTGAAAGCTTATTGGAGATCGGTGATCGGCAGATGATATTAGCCAGATATGGAATAGATCGATGCTGTCAATAATTTGATGAAATTGGCCAGGTCGTCCATATGAATTACCTCCACCGATGAGTGGGAGTATCTCATTGGAATTCCGATCGGCATCGTGGCAGCTCCTGATTCCTGCAATGCCATACCATCGGTACTTCCTCCAGTTACTCCAAATTGTACTGGAATTTTATTCTTCGTAGCTATCTTCGCCAGTTTTTCTCCAAAGCTCGGGGTCGCGATAACACGAGCATCCACCATTCTCAATACAGGACCTTTTCCCATGTACACTGGCTCGAAGAAATCACCGAGGCCGGGAGCGTCCGTTGTCGAGTAGGTGTCGACAGGAATGGCATAATCCAAAGGTATTCGGTTCGATATGACCCTGGCCCCTCTCAATCCGATCTCTTCCTGAACTCCCCAAACAAACAATACTTCGTTTTTCAGTTTCTTCTCATCTATTTGTTTGAAGGTTTCCAGAAGGCCAGTACATCCGGCTCTATTGTCCAGTGCCCGAGAAACAGCATATTTTTTGTTCATGATGAAAAAGTCTTTTTTCATCGTGATAGGCTGGAGTAGGTTGATCCCAAGTTTTTCTGTCTCCTCTCGACTTCTGGTTCCAAGGTCTATGCAGAGCTTGTCCCAGGTGGGGATTTTATCTTTTTCTTTGGGATCCAACATCAGGTGTGGGGCATTGACTCCGATGACACCATAGACCGGTCCTTTTTTGGTATGAACTTCCACCGCCCTGCCAATGATCACCCTATCTTGCAAGCCGCCTAATTTCTTGAACCTGAGAGTGCCATTATCAAGTATGTTCGAAACAATGAATCCACACTCATCCATATGAGCCATGAGACCTAGTTTGGGTTTCTTCAGATTTGGCTTGCCCAGCCTGACAATGAGATTGCCAATTGTGTCCTCTTCCACATGCCCTTTACTACCAATGGAATCTTTGATATAATCTCTAACCGCCCCTTCATACCCAGGTACGCCTGGGATCATAATCAATTCCTTTAACTGCTCTGATAATTTCATGAATCATACCTCTTCATTTTTTGATGAAGGGTAATCTCATTACTATCCCATTAAACTTCCTTTTACCTTGTTGTAAGATGAGTTCAGTTCCTGATTTGGTATATTTTCTATCGATCCTGGCCAGAGCGATGGCTTTTTCCAATGTGGGAGAGAAATTACCACTGGTGACCGTGCCTATGACCTCGAGGGAGGGACTATCGAACTGAGGGGGAGACCCCTCCGTTTCCTGTGGAAGCCGATTATCAGTCTGTGAGGGGGCTGTGATACCTATCGGAGCAAGAATTTTGGCACCAGGACGGGCTACGGCTTTACCTTCTAACATGATGCCGACAAGTCTTTGGTGAAGTTTTTCCTCTTTTTGTTTGATCAAAACATCCTTTCCTATGAAATCATGATCCCATTTGACCACCCAGGAACAATTAGATTCCAAAGAGCTATGAGATCCTGTGAAATCAGTACCTGATAGAAGATAACCCATTTCCAATCTCAATGTATCACGAGCGCCAAGACCAATAGGAATAAGACCATCTTCTGTTCCGATTTTAAACAATAAATTCCAGAGTGGAACAGCATATTCATTTTTTATTATCAGTTCCATACCTTCTTCTCCAGTATATCCAGTACCAGATACTGTTATGATATCATCAGTTTTAAAATCAATATCATTGGATGGGGTGATAATATCAGTATTAATATCGATATTATTGGAAGTAACTGACATTATTTTATAATAAGCGAAATTGAATCTTCCAATATCTTTGATACTTTCTCCAAAAATCTTGGAAAGGATGTCAATACTCTTTGGACCCTGTATTGCTAAACAGGAATAATCATTTGATAGATCTTCAATGCCAATATCTATATTTTTATTTAGCCAGGAGTGCATCTTATCTATTGAAGCAGCGTTTGGGACCATCAAATATTGATCGTCTCTCGTTCTGAAAATTATCGTATCATCGATTATCGCTCCTTTCTCATCCAAAATATGGGTGTAAACAGATTTTCCTATTATTATTGTGGAAATATCATTCGTGCATAGTTTCTGTAATGATATTGATGGTCCTTCACCACTTATCAAAATCTCCCCCATATGAGAAACATCAAAAATACCAGCATTTGATCTGACCGCATGATGTTCTTTTAAAATACCTGTAGGATACTGGATCGGCATCATCCATCCATGGAAATCTACCAGTTTGGCATCCAATTTCTCATGCTCATCATACAGTGGGGTCTTCATGAGCTTGGACAATCCAATTATGGATATATAATTTTTCAATAGATGATAGTGAAAATCAGAATTATCATCACTTTGAAAATGATCAAATTGTCTTTATGAAAGAATCCACTTGATTATTCATAGATCAAATACCCCCTCATTTGATCTTCCATTTGTTCTTTCTTTCTATCACCATCATCTCGAATTTAGGATGGAGTCTCCAAGCTAATTCTTCTATTCTATCCATATTTTTAATGAATTTGGATTTACTTTCTTCATTGAATAGTTTATAGAATTGCCTTCTTTTTGATACAAAATCGAATAAATAGAACACTCCAAGTAATAATACGACAGTACCTGTGATAATGAGCCAGTATATCCACCCACCAAGAGATTCTTTGATCGTGGAAAAGATGGATCCAGATCCTTCTTCCGCCAATATTCCCAATCCGGTGAACAAGACAAGTATTGCTCCAAAAATAGTTAGGAATATACTCAACTCGATCTTATATTGATGGAAGAATTTATTTATTTTCATATATGACCTAAATTTCGATTTGTGATTTATAATTTTCGTTAATGTTGTTCGATCCCTTAATTTTCAAACCTTTATTTCATATGTAAGGAAAACGACGTATTTTATCTACAGTTATATTTTCAATAATTGGGAATGACAATCAAACATCATAATTTTTTTATTTTTAAAACACACACAATTATTGACCTAGCCAGTTGTCAATAATATATAAATCGATATAAGTGCTCCAAGCTAAGAAAACTATTAGTAGGATTTGCTTTCTTACCATCCTGCTCATTTGTATAATGCGGCCTTCCAATGGAAATATAGGGGTCCCCCCCACCATTTAGATCTTGGTGATAGGGATAAATAACCCCCCCATCTGGAACTGCAAATTAGGGGGAGCACACCGTGACAGCCACGATCTTCGATAAACACCTTAAAAAGCCCTCGATATTCAAGAGGGACAGGGATATCATGAGCTCATCATATATCCCGGAGAAGCTATTGCACAGGGATGACCAGATCAACCAGATAGCCAGCATCCTCGTTCCTGCTTTGAGAGGTGAAAGACCATCCAATATACTGATATTTGGAAAGACTGGAACAGGGAAAACAGCCACTGCCAAATACATGAGCAAAGAAATAACCAAAGCAGCTCAATCCACTCTTACCAAATTCAATGATGTTGTTTATATTTACATAAATTGCGAGATAGTGGACACCCAATATGGTGTTCTACAGAATATCGGTAATAGGTTCATAAAGGATTTTGATGAGCGAATCCCTCCAACTGGCTGGGCCACTGAAAGAGTGTATTATAAATTGAAAGAAGAGATGGATTCCAAACCCAGGGTGTGCATCGTCGTTCTGGATGAGATCGATAGGTTCGTGCACAAGACCGGGGATGATGCTCTTTATCGCCTTACAAAGATCAATGACGAGTTTGAAAATGCGAAGATGTGCCTGATCGGCATATCCAATAATATGAAATTCACAGAACTTCTTGACCCAAGGATCAGAAGTAGATTGGGTGATGAGAAAATGGTATTCCCGCCATATGACGCGGATCAATTACGGGATATTCTCGCACAAAGGTCGGAACTAGCCTTCGCTGAGAATGTGGTAGATCCAAATGTTCTATCACTTTGTGCCGCTGTTGAAGCCAATGAACAGGGGGATGCTCGAAGTGCCCTGGACCTTCTCAGGGTGTCAGCGGAACTGGCAGAAAGGAACCGTGATGAGAAGGTCACGGAGCAGCATGTTTACAAGGCCAAGAACAAAATAGAATTGGATTGCGTCATAGAGGCCGTTAGAACCCTCCCTCTTCAATCCAAAGTCATACTCTTGGGCATACTCATGAATGAGGAGATAGGTCAGTTAAAACTCACTACAGGCGATGTATACGCCACCTACAAGGAGCTTTGTAGAAAGATCGGTCTGGCGATGGTCACACAACGCCGCGTCACAGATCTGATATCCGAATTGGACATGATGGGTATCATAAGCGCGAGGGTGAAATCCTTCGGCAGGGGTGGCAGGACCAAGGAAATTGTTTCCAGTGTTCCTTTACTGGAAACCAAATCCGCACTTTTGAGAGACCCGATGATCGAAACACTGGGTGATTATAAATTAAAACATCAGATGACATTGATGTGAAATAAACTAAAAAAATCAAATGATATTGATATCACGATCATTATTTCGAAGAGATATCTTCATCTGGTGAAGAAGTGCTATCAACCTCTTCGCCGATATCTTCCTCGATATCTGAAAGAATATCCTTTTTCTCTTCATCTGGGACAGGATCACCAATGTTCACATCCGTCTCTTCCATTCCCGGATCACTGGTAGGTTCTATTTCCTCTCTATTATCAAGATCCCCAATATCTTCTTGGACATGGTTTCCATCTTCATCCTCGTCATCTTCCTTTTTCATGGCCTTTTTGACCAATGGCAAACCAAAATCAAGGAACAGTGGGATACCGATCAGGATTGCAATGGACACAAATAGATTGGGCCAGCTATTTGGCGGGGTATCTCCCCTTATCCCGCCTGTGAAGGAGAGTTTTATGAGACCGAACCATGGTATTTCCCCAATGGCTTTTCCAACCACCCACTCTTCTTTAACAAGCATGTAGCCTCCGGATCTTTGGTCGTGAGCGGGAACATTATTATCCCCCATAGTTACAAATCCACTATGCGGCTCCGCGTCCGCATGTCGGAAATTGAATATAATTCCCTCGATCCCGATTAATACGCTATTTTCCTTGTAACCATATGCATTTATGACGATGTCATTGCTAATGGCATAAAGTCCAAGTTCTGGAGCATCGAAGCTTAGATTGTAATAATCATACCTTCCAGAAGGTTGTTCACTCACCATCGATTCATTGATCTCTAACCATAGTACAGCTCGATGGATGATGGGTGTTGCCAGGGAATTACCATTTGGTTTGTATATGATCACATTTCCGAATTCTCCATATGATCTTTGATTGGTCCCCTCCCCTCCAACATAGGTCACGATATCATCTTTGGTAGGTGAATCCTTAACAAGTACCATATCGCCAGTATCGATCACGCCTATTTGGCTATCAATACTGTGGCTCATGCTGCCGGATTCCACAACAACCACTGGCGGCCACACCTGGCAATAGGCCATGAGAGCGCCCATTATTATCGCAACTACAATGATAGCCGCGATGACATCTTTGGCCACTCCAATTATCGTTTTCTTCGCAATCTCTTTGTCCATCATAAACCCTGTGGGCATCGCAATTTATTGTTCATATATAAAATAAGCCCAAAGAATCATAAACACCTTTCACTTCCACTCTCTGATAAGTTATGAAAGAACCTACAGAGAAGGAATCCAATCCGGGCACAAGGCCTTCAAAGGACGAATATTTCATGGCCATGGCCCTTCTGGCCTCCAAGAGATCCACATGCCTCAGGCGAGCGGTGGGAGCAGTTCTTGTGAAGGATGGCCATGTGCTTTCGACCGGATACAATGGCGCACCTAAGGGACTGGATCATTGTGCGATAACTGGTTGTATAAGGGATCAGATGAATGTTCCCAGTGGAGAAAGACATGAGCTTTGCCGAGGTGTGCATGCGGAACAGAATGCCATTATCCAGGCAGCGTATTTCGGCGTCAGTGTGAATGGCGCGAAGATATACATCACGAATCACCCGTGCAGTGTGTGTGCGAAGATGTTGCTGAATGCGGGCATCGTGGAAGTGATCTACAAAGGTGATTACCATGATGAATTGGCTGTTGAGATGCTGGAAGAGGGCGATATCAAGATCTGGCGTTTGTGAATTCGCAGCTCTTTAATTTGTGCATCATCGAGATCTCATTATCATTTAACAATACAAAATCGGTAAAGGTTTTATATCAATTATAGGCTATTACATGTTCATGGCTGACAGCAATGGGGGATACAATAATGATCTGAGACCTGTTATTCACAGATCTTTCGATCTAATGAAATTCCAGATAAGCCGCATACTGCTGGTATCCAGTCTTTACGATGCTTTCACATTGGAAGAAGAGGGTTTATTATCCGAACAGATATCTGGAAAATATGAGGACATGGCTCTCTCGTCTCCCCCGCGGATCAGCCGGGTGTCCACTGGTGAAGAAGCATTGGCCGAGCTCATGGAAAGGAATTATGATCTGATAATCACCATGCCAAGGCTGATAGATACGGATCCATTTGAATTTGGAAAGAAAGCGAAGGAACTTCAGCCAGGAGTTCCTGTGGTACTTCTTGTCATGGATAGATCGGATCTACCAACATTTTACAGGCCTGGTCGTCATGATAATATTGACAAGATATTCTATTGGAATGGAGACTCCGCGCTTTTCATGGCCATCACCAAATATGTTGAAGATCTGATGAATGTGGAAAGGGATACTGAATTGGGACTTGTCCGTGTCATACTGGTCGTTGAGGATTCCCCACGATATTATTCCATATTCCTACCATCCATCTATACCGAAATAGTGCATCAGACCCAGTCCTTGATAGCAGAGGGTCTGAATGATCATGAAAAGGTATTCAGAAAGCGTAGCAGACCCAAGATACTTCTTGCTGAGAACTATGAAGAAGCAATAGACATATACACGAAATACAAGCAGCATATTCTTGGAGTCATAACTGATGTATCTTATCGAAAGGATGGGAAGAGAGAGCATGAGGCTGGCTTTCTACTCCTTGATGAATTGGACAAGGACACACCAGTTCTCATACAGTCATCCCATGTCGAGTGTGGTGTGAGAGCCAGAGAACTGGGTAAAGTGTTCTTGGACAAGAATTCTGAAACACTTCTTCAGGATCTGAGAGACTTCTTCAAGAGCCATCTTGGATTTGGTGATTTCATTTTCCAGATGCCGACTGGCGAGCATATCGTGCACGCCTCGGACATCAATGAGTTCATCGAGGCTTTGGCCGACGTCCCGCCCGAGTCAGTGATGTTTCATGCAAAAGCCAATCAATTTTCTAATTGGCTCATGGCCCGGGGTGAGGTGGATCTTGCCCGGAAACTGAGGCCGAAGAAAGTATCTGATTTCAAGAATGAGGAGGAAATGAGACATTATTTGATATCTTCTATTTTGGAGTCCAGCCAGGCCAAGCGCCGTGGCATAATCACTGATTTTGATCAACAGAATTTCGGATACCAAGAGACCTTCACAAGGTTGGGTGGAGGATCCCTTGGTGGTAAAGGAAGGGGACTGGCCTTCCTGTCATCCCTGCTGAAGCAGAGTGATGTTCGAAAGAAGATCAAAGGATGTACTGTGAAAGTGCCAGACACCATGGTAATTGGAACAGATATCTTTGATGAATTCATGGAATCCAATAACATGCACGAGTACATCAATAATGAACTTACGGATTCCGAGATCGCTGATCTTTTCATAAATGCCAGAGTATCACCTGAAATAAAAAAAGACTTGAAAAAATATCTATCTTTGGTGAGACAACCACTTGCAGTCCGGTCCTCCAGTTTGCTGGAAGACTCCCAGAACCAGCCATTTGCTGGCATATATTCAACTTTCATGCTTCCGAATAATTGTATCGATGAGGATACCAGGCTGGAGCAATTGTGCCAGGCCATAAAATTAGTCTATGCTTCAGCTTTTTACAGATCGGCCAAGGCCTATATCCAATCAACAGTCCACATCACGGAGGAAGAAAAAATGGCCATCGTCCTGCAAAAGTTGATAGGCAAGCCATATGATGACAAGTTCTATCCCATATTCTCCGGTGTGGCGCAATCGACAAACTATTATCCAGTAGCCCCGCTCAAGCGGGATGATGGCATCACCAGCGTTGCCCTTGGCCTGGGTCGTATAGTTGTCGAAGGCGAGAAAGTTCTTAATTTCTCTCCAGAATACCCCAAGATCATACAGGGATTCTCCACGCCAGAGGAGATATTGAAGAATTCGCAAAATCATTTCTATGTTTTGAACATCGATTCATCAGGTTCATGCTATGATTTCAGAATGGGCGAGGATGTGTCCTTGCTTCAATTCCCAATATCGGAAGCAGAGAAGGATGGTTCATTGGTATATCTGGCCAGTACCTACGATGCCAATGACAATCGCATCAGGGATGGCGTAGGATATGCAGGTCCGAAGCTGATAACATTCGCCGGGATCCTGAATTACAATATGATACCATTGGTCAAAATAGTTAAGGAAATACTTAAGGTCGGAGCCACAGGTATGGGCAGTCCAGTGGAGATCGAGTTCGCGGCCACGACCAATGATGAGGGGAAGCCCGAATTCTACGTTCTACAGATACGCCCCCTTGTTGGCCTGAAGGAAAAGAAAGAGGTGAAGATCAAGCAGAAGGATATTGACGATTCTTTCATTCACACCCACAAGGCTCTTGGCAATGGAATACTGGAAGGGGTTCGTGATATTCTTTTCATACCTCCTGAAAAATTCGACAATACAAGGACCATGGAGATCGCTCAGGAAATAGGCCAGATGAATAAGGAATTGGAAGGAAGGCCATATTTATTGATCGGGCCAGGGCGCTGGGGCACGAGAGATCGCTCACTTGGAATTCCAGTGGAATGGGATCAGATATCCAATGCCAGGGCGATCGTTGAAGCATCTCTAGAGGATTTCAGGATAGACCCATCTCATGGCACTCATTTCTTCCATAATATAACATCACTGGGTATCATGTATTTCTCTATTCCTTATGGCACCCCGAAAGCCAATATGAAATGGGAATGGCTTGCTTCTCAGAAACCAGAAAAGCAAATGAATTTCGTCACTCATATCGGGCTGGAAAAGGAATTGAATATCAGGGTGGATGGAAGAAGTGGGCAGGGCACCATATCTGGATCTGTAGAATGATATTTTATTTAACTCAATAAAATCTGTACAATGATTTGTGATACGATATAAGATTAGAAAAATGAAAAGTAGGCCCTGGCCTTTGAAAGCCAGGGCATTTATTTTTTAGCTTGCTTAGATCAATACATGACTTAGCTAGACCTGTCTAGATAAGTCCATGATCCAACATCGTGTCAGCTACCTTGACGAAACCAGCTATGTTGGCTCCAACAATGTAGTTGCCTGGTGCACCGTAATCCTGTGATGCCTTGAGTGCGTTCTTGTGGATGTTGATCATGATATTGTGCAGGTGCTTGTCCACTTCTTCGAAGGACCAAGCCATACCGACGTGGTTCTGGCACATTTCCAGACCAGAGGTGGCTACACCGCCAGCATTTGCCGCCTTTCCAGGTCCAAAGAGAACACCATTGTCAACGAACATGTCAGCCGCATCTGGTGTGGATGGCATGTTGGCTCCCTCTGCAACGGCTATTACGCCATTGTCTATGAGCATCTTTGCCTCGTCACCGTTCAGCTCGTTCTGCGTAGCACATGGAAGTGCTATGTCACAATCGATCTTCCACGGTCTCTGGCCAGCCCAGTATTCGCATGGCATTTTATCCGTACACTCATTGATCCTGCCTCTCTTGTTGTTCTTGAGATCCATGACGAAGTTCCAGCCATCCAGTGTCAGACCATCAGGTATGTATATCGTACCTGCGGAATCAGAGAAGGAAACGACCTTCGCTCCGAATTCCATAGCTTTCTGGGCCGCGTACTGTGCGACATTTCCCGATCCAGATATAGCGACCTTCTTTCCCTCGAAACTGTCTCCCTTTGTCTTCAGCATCTCCTGTGCGAAGTAGACAGTTCCGTATCCAGTTGCTTCTGGCCTAACGAGTGAACCGCCCCAGTTGATGCCCTTTCCAGTCAGAACAGAGTCGAACCTGTTGGTAAGTCTCTTGTACTGGCCGAACATGAAACCGATCTCCCTGCCACCGACACCGATGTCACCAGCTGGAACATCCGTGTTCTCGCCGATATGTCTGAACAACTCGCTCATGAAGCTCTGGCAGAATCTCATGACCTCATCATCGCTCTTTCCCTTTGGGTCAAAGTCTGAACCGCCCTTTCCGCCGCCAATTGGCAAACCGGTCAGTGCGTTCTTGAATATCTGCTCGAACCCGAGGAACTTGATTATGCCTGGGTAGACCGATGGGTGGAATCTGAGTCCGCCCTTGTAAGGTCCGATCGCGCTGTTGAACTCGATACGCATTCCCCTGTTGACATGGATCTCTCCATTGTCGTCCATCCAAGGTACTCTAAAGAGAATCTGTCTCTCTGGCTCAACTATTCTGTCAAGTATCTTTGCCTTTATGTATTCAGGCCTTTTCTGCAGGACCGGCTCGATGGATTCCAAGACCTCTTTAACGGCCTGGTGGAATTCCTTCTGGCCTGGGTCCCTGCTTATGACCCTTTCCAATACTTCTTCGATAACCATAGTGGGTAACTCCATTATTTAGTTAGTCCAGTAACCTTCCAGGCTACTGATCTATCTCATATTCCGTAGATTTTCATCTGTTTAACACGGTTATTTCGGGAGATAAAATACGCATATATAATGTAATAGGTCAAAGAAAGTGTTATAATTAGCAGAAAAACTATAAATGGATGTAATGCTGTCCATTATTTACATGCATCCAATAGAGGATATCAGAGGATCTTCATCTTCCAGGCTTGGTGGAAAGACCATCGTACTTGGAATAACAGGAAGTATCGCGGCAGTTGAGACCATCCGGATGGCGAGGGAGCTGGCACGGCATGGTGCGAATGTCATACCGGTCATGTCCGAAGCCGCTACCAAGATAATCCATCCAGATGCAATTCACTTCGCCACTGGCCATGATCCAATTATCAAATTGGATGGGGCAGTGAAGCATGTGGAGCTGTGCGGTGAGACCAGTAGCAGGGCGGATCTTCTACTCATAGCACCAGCGACGGCTAATACAATTTCTAAGATCGCCCATGCGATAGACGACACACCAGTGACCACGATGGCCACATGCGCTATGGGATCGAAGATGCCCATTGTGATCGTGCCCGCCATGCATGGATCAATGTACAAGCATGAACTTCTTTTGAATAATATTCAGCTTCTGAAAGACCACGGTGTCATATTTGTCCAACCCAGAGTGGAAGAGGGCAAGGCGAAGATAGCTTCCAGGGATGACATAGTTCATTCGGCCATGAGGACTCTGGGTGACAATACATTCGCATCAAAGAAGGTTCTGATAATAACTGGCCCAACTTCCGAACCAGTGGATGACGTGCGTGTGATGACCAACCGTTCCACCGGATACACAGGGGTGCAATTGGCCCTCGAAGCTTTTTATCGAGGTGCGGAAGTCGAGGTATGGGCATCCACAGGCGTGGACGTCCCGAATATGCTGGTTGTGAAGAGGTTCGAGACCGTTGGTGATCTGGAGAACCTGGCCGGCGAGGCGAAAGCAGATATCATTCTTGTCCCAGCTGCCATATCGGACTTCCTTATTGAGAAATATGAAGGGAAGGTAAGTTCCTCCGAGCCCACCACCATTGAATTGACCCAGGCTCCCAAGATACTGGGACTTCTGCGAAAGAACACGCAAGCTCTTATAGTGGGCTTCAAAGCAGAGACTGGCATAGGCCTTGAGGAGCTGGAATCCAGAGCCATAAAGAGGATGAAAGAGCATGGCCTGGGTATGATAATTGCCAATCTGATAGAGGATGTCGGGCCATACGATACGAAGGCCATGATCCTCCGCAAGGACGGTAAGAAAGATATCTTCGAGCTAAAGAAATCAGAGTTGGCCACAATTGTTTTCGATATAATAAAGGGTGGCTGAATGCGAGAGCAAAGCGATCGCATTCTGAACCTCGACATGAAATGGAGAGGTTAGCAATGACGAGTTCAGCCATTGATACGAAGATCACCAAAACGAAGTCTATCGATGCCAGTAATACAGCGAAAGCATACTGCCCTGGCCACATAACCGGGATATTCACTATCGAGGATCAGGATCCAAATATTTTGAAGAAAGGCTCGAGGGGCCTGGGCTTCTGTACAGAGCTGGGGGCCATATCCGAGGTAGTATTTCAACCTGGAAATGGAGCACTGGACATAATCGTCAATGGCCGAACATCTATTTCTCCAGTCACAAAAAAAGCTTTGGACCACATGGTCCCAAAGCTCAGCCTGGATCTAGATATCAATATTGAACTTCAAGCTCCTATCGGTCAGGGATTTGGTATGAGTGCGGCAGGTACGATGGCGACATGCCTGGCTGTTGCCACATATCTTAACCTTCCAGCTCCTGAGATACAAGCTCTGAAGGCCACGCACATGGCCGAGGTCGAATTGGGGGCGGGCTTGGGGGACGCGATAGCACAGACAACAGGTGGTTTCGTACACCGCCTGGCTCCTGGTATTTCCAGCCTCAATAATGCAATAAGACTCGATACACCAGATACTGAAGTGATATTCTGTATACTGGGCGGAGAGCTAAGCACCAGGAGTATAATCCAGCATCCGGAAAAAAAGAAAATAATTTCTCAAGAGGGGGCGAAATACCTGACCGAGTTCGAGAAAAAGTCGAATTTCAATGATTTCCTCACCCTATCTGGCAAATTCTCGAAAAGCACTGGCCTTCTGACCAACGAGATGTCAGAAGTTCTATTGAAGGTCAGCAATCTATGTAGGGGGAGCATGGTGATGCTTGGCAATAATGTGTTCTGCGTTCCTGACGATCCTTCCGATATTCCCGATCTGGAAGATAGACTGGCAAATTATGGAAATGTTATCAGGACCAAGATCACCAAGGCCAAACCAATTATTTTACCCTGAATAGTCAGGGAAACGTTTAATACAGCATTCACAATTATGAAAGTGGTGGTGAGAGAAAATGTTAGTAGACATATTTGCGATAATAGCAGGATTAGTATTGTTGACAGGAGTTCTGGGAGTTATTCCAGCCCTGGGAGAACACTTGGAGAAATTGGCCAAATGGCTGGGATCATTCCAGACCATAATCGGTATCATAGCTCTTTTGCTTGGTATATTCAATCTAGGAAGCCTATCTGGCATCATGCTGGTGCTAGCTGGACTTATACTTATGATGGGAATACTTCCAGCAATTCCCGCGCTCGGAGAGCACTTGGAAAAACTGGCTAAGATACTTGCTGGCGTTCAGGTACCAATTGGTGTCATAACCCTTATAGTCGGTCTCCTTGGACTGTTCTAAACCAGAACATGAAATATACACGATATTTAAGATAATGAACACTAGATCAAAAGAACTATAGGAGTGGAATAAATGGCAATAGAATTATTTGGATACGGACTGGAGGACGAGATATATGCAGCAATAAGCCTGCTGGATATCATACTGTTCCTCGTTGTTTTGGTGGTCGGGATTATCATCGCGCGTGTGGTAGCTGGCTCCGTAAAGAACAAATTGAACAAGATGAATGCTGGCGAGATACTCGCTGATTTTGCATCACGAATATTGAGAATAATATTGTATGTTTTCGTTATCGGGATTGCAATCGGTTTCCTTGGCGTGAATGTCGGAGCCGCTCTGGTCAGTGTATCGGTCGTGCTTGGCTTCGTACTTGGTTTCGCATTGGGCGACACCCTGAGCAACTTCGCCGCTGGATTCATGATAGCCATAACCAAACCCTTCAAGAAAGGCGATTATATCGATGTCGCTGGTCAGTCTGGCTCTGTCAAGAGCGTGGGTATAAGCATAACCGAGCTCAATACACCGGACAACAAACACATCATCATACCCAACAAAGCAGTCTGGGGGGGTGCTATTGTGAACTATTCCAAACACACACTCAGAAGAGTGGATATGAAAACAGGCGTAGGATATGACGATAACCTGGATCTGGCCCTCAAGACCACGATGGATATAGTGACAGCTCATCCAAAGGTTTTGAAGGATCCCGCACCACAGGTGGTAATAGCCGAGATGGCCGATTCTTCGGTCAATATCGTCATCAGGCCATGGTCCAAGAACGCGGACTACTGGGATGTGTTCTTCGACCTCCAGAAAGCCCTCAAGGAAGGCTATGACAAGGCCGGTCTGAGCATACCATATCCACAGACCGATGTTCATATGATCGAGAAGAATTAGATCATAATACCAAACACAATACAAGTGAACGAGAAGAAAGAGTAATGGCACGGGGTTCAAACCCGTGCCACCTTTAACATTTTTGAAATTTTTATTTGTCTATCTAGAGGTTTTAAACGCTCTGCCTGGTGGTTATCACCCTGCTCACAGAAGCAGCGGCAATTGCCTTGATAGCGTCCCCAATTATGAAAGGAATGACAGCCAGTGTCAATACTTGCATGACGCCGTAGCCGGTCATTATGCCGAACCACAGGGCTCCGAGGGCGTAGATGATGCCGACACCGACCATCATCAAGGCCAGCAAGTTGTGGAAGTTCCTTGTTTTGTAATACTTCTCAACAGCCCAGCCTATTATCGCTGCCGCAATTACAAATCCCACCAGATATCCCAATGTGAACATGCCTGTGACACCAGCCAGCCATGGGACACCAGCGAGACCAAGGCCAACATACAGGCCTTGGCTCAATGCACCGAACCTGCTGCCGAGAATTACACCTGCTAGAAGGACTGCGAAGACCTGGCCAGTAAGTGGGATCGGGTTGCCAGGCATGAAGAATTTCACTTGTGCCAGAAGCCCAGTTAAACATGCGAAGCTCAGTGCGAGCATGACCTTGCGTGCAAAGTCCAGTTCATTCTGCCATTCATAGAACCTGTGTCTCAGGAACCTGTACTTGTTTACGGAAACATTAACATTCACGATATTCACCCCAGGGGTTGTGACCGTGCATGGCGATTCAATATTTAATTTTACTTACACTGAATAATTAAATGTTATGATATTGGAACTGGATATATTACTAGAAACCGTCAATACTCTATTCAAAAAGCGTGAATAGCTGATCATCCTCTCCAACATCAAATAACCCAAGTCTGGCTCCCGCATCCAGCCAGCCATGCGCGTAGTTCACACAAGCAAAGGCATTGATGTGATCTCCTGTTTCGAAAAAATGCTCCGCATCTTCAAAATAAGCCTTTGCCATTTTGAGATAATCATCCGCCGCCGTCCTCATGAAGGACCGTTCTGGGGCGATTATCTTCAATTTCCCCAATGCCTTTCTGGTCTTTTCCAGATATTGTGCCAAATGCTCTTCTGAGACTGTATCTCTTTCCATCGGACACAGATATGCGTTTATCATTAAATACATATGCGCCCAGATGCGTGCTCATGTACGCGATGAAACAATTGATCTCGTCTATCATGTCCATCTCCCATTCGTCCCCTAATTTCTGCTTCATATTCTCTTTGTGGATCACGTAGGCATAGACACAGACTATTGCCAAATAATTCAGGGCCAGTATGAGGATATTATTCCACGTGATCCCCTGAAAATAAACATCGGATGACAATGGGAAAATAAATCTGGTCGCGAACGTACTGGTCTCATGGAAGGGAATATCCAGAAGTATGTGGATGACCCAGCCAGAGAGGGCGGGAAGAAGTCTGGGTTTTAGTTTCCAGAGTATGATGCCGACAATGAAAACCGTGATAAAACTATGTAGCATGAAATAAATATCGAGGAATATCTGTGGAATTGTCCTCATCGCGTCACTATAGGTGATCTGGCCTGGCGACCAGAACATGGAATAGAACATTATGAGCAAAAATCCCACGTCTGGAAGCATGGCGAAAAACAATGCCTCGCTATGCCAGATCTTGTTCCGTGTGGGGATGTGCACCCATAGAATATGAGAGAAGAAATCCATTAATAAGAAATTGTTAGCCGACATATATAAATTAATTGGTACAGGTCTTTGTATAAACAAGTCATTTTCAGATAAAACATGGTCTTTTTATGGATTTTTCCAACCTCGATCAAACAAACCAGTGTGAAGTATATGGAATATGAACCTAAATATTAAATATATCAATTATCAATCTACTGGCCATGACAGAAGAGAAGGCTAGGCAGACCCGTGGAGGCGTGGTAAAAGGTTATGCCAAGTACATCAAGAAGAAATGGGGAACCGATGGTGTTTTGGCATGCCAGAGAGATATTGGAGAGCTGGGATTCGAGGTCAAAGAGGATGCCTGGTACCCTGAAGAAGTCAATGTCAAGATACTCCAATGGATCGCTGACAATTATGGATTAGAGTATGTGGAGAAGGCCGCGGCCTCCACCATATCCGAGAGAGGTGTCGTAGCCTATGCGGCCAAGCTGGCGGGCATCAAGAAGGTTTTGGAGCGAGGGGTCGAGGACTATTACCGCAATTTCAATTATGGGAAGATCGACATCGATATCAGTGACAATCAAGCCATGGTCACCTTGACAGATTCAACATCCAATGAGGTGGATTGTGTTTCCTGGAAAGGAGCTCTGAAAGGAGTGTACAAGCTCGTCAATAAGACTGGGGACGTGCAGGAGATAGAGTGTTGCCATAAAGGTAAGGGTGCGTGCAAGTTTCTTATGACGTGGGAATAATGGCACGCTCTGCTATGTTTTTTAAATATTCAGCAATAGCCAGATAAATAAAGGATTACCTGGCCTGCGTTTTTGGCAGGCCAGTATCAGCGTCACTCAATAATCTTCACAGATTCGCCACCATGCCTCGTCTCTCTTGGTCTGATCTGGACAAATAGAGGATTGGACACTCCACCACCACTGACGATCGCTATGCCAATGGGTATGCGTTGTATCTCATCCGCCATTCCGGCTGATAAGCCTTCTACTGACGAGACAATGGCCTTGATATCATTTGGATTCGTAACCTTGAGAATGACCTGGGTATTACACTGGCTCAGCACATTCTTATCCACTTTGGCCGCCCTCTGTGTGATGATCACCATGCCGAGTCCGAACTTCCTGCCTTCTGAAGCAATGGTACGCATGATCTTGGACGAGTCCATCACTCCTTGCTGGGGGCAGTAATTATGCGCCTCTTCCACCACCATCAACATTGGTGGTATGGAATTGACCTTCCTCAGTTCGAAAAGCGCCGTGGCTATTCTGGCAACGATCAATGCCTGAATATCTGGAGGTGTCCCTCTCAGGTTCAGAATAGTGGTCATGCCTTTGACAATGAGCTCGTTCATCTTGGTCCCGCGCTCGGCGAAGATGTCTATTGAATTGAGATATTCCAGTTCCTGTATGAGGGTTCCAACTCCCCCATCTTCCTCGGCTTCCAGAACTGTCATCAGCTCCCGCAGGCTGAAGGAGGCCTTGGTGGCCTTCAGAGCCTCGATCGCTTTCTTGAGCGCGGTCAGCTCCTTTCTTCCATTCTTGATATTGGTAAGATCCATCAGATCCTTCGGTTCCATATTGGACAATGTGAATTTCAGTGGTTTGGCATTGGGATTTATTTTCGTATCTGGTGAGAATTCCATGATCTTGTCCCTGTATGACCTTGGGCTGATGCCGAATTTCTCCGCACCATCGACCACCACGCCGGAATCCACCATGGAATTGTATTCCCCATGTGGATCCACGATGAGCACGGTGACATCGTGTTTCATTAGCTCTTCAAGGATGACACCAGTCATGTAACTCTTACCACCACCAGTCTTGGCCAGAACAGACACGTGCTTCTGGACCATGGAATTGATATCCAATTCAATTCGAATATCATGGCCATTGAGCATTCCGATGAATGCCCCGGTCTTTGCATCTTCCTTTATGCCGATCACATCACGTATCAGCTCATCATCAGCTGTTAGAACTGGCGAGCCAGCTTTAAATGGCGTACCCGGTACTTGAAGCAGGCCGCGGTCATCACGATATCCCAACATCGTGATCATCGCACTGACCCTTTCCTCAATGCTGACATGCTGACCTTCGGACATCAATTTCGCCTTGTCCAGTGAAAGGTTGGTCTTCCTCTCTATGGAATCCACCTGGCCCAGAACCATACCACAGGCCTCGTGGGGCACCATGATGTACTCGGCTTTTTCCAAATGGCCTGTCACACTGCATTTGAAGGTCGTTGTCCCGACATCGCCGTAGATGATCCCGACAACGTTGGAGCCTGGTGCATGACCATCATGATTCGCCTCATTGAGATTATCATGGGTGTGATCATCCGTATGATCTTCAAACGTATCTACATCGTTCTGGCCTTCGCTAACTGTGTCCGTATTCTCTTCATAATCTGAATTATCTTGCATCCCATCCAAGATGAATCTCTCCATTCTATTTCGAAATTTCCGGAAACAATCACTTACGTTCTCGCTTCCATTCGCTTCCAATATGTCAAACAGTATATAATTAGGTGAATATAAATATATGGGATAATCTGGTTATATAATATTTTGTTTATCAGGTCACAAATGAATGATCACTCGATATATTAACAATTGTTAGGTTAAACCATTATATATGGGTTTTCGGCTATACTAAATATATTCGGTATGCCGAAAAGGAGGCTAAATAATGATAGGTCAATATTTGATAACATTCAGGGAAGTATTGGAAGCAGCATTGATAACCAGTATAATTGCGGCATATTTTCTGAGAACCAATAGATATCATCTGATGAGGCATGTTTGGCTGGGCATTGGAATAGCGGTTTTGACAAGTATCTCGATCGCAGTGATAGTTTCGATCTTTTATGGGGGTCTGTCCGAGGCTGGAGCCAAGTTATTCGAAGGGGTCGCCGCCCTGATAGCTGTGGCAGTTTTGACCACTATGATAATTTGGATGGCCATCAAGGGCAAGAATATTAGGGAAGACATTGATGAGGATCTAAGCCAGACAGTTAAAAAAGGCACGGCTCTAGGTTTGGTTGGTTTTTCTTTCATCGTGGTCTTCAGGGAGGCATTTGAAACAGTATTGTTTTTGATACCCTTCGGAGCTTCAGACCCTGCTGGTACTATTGCAGGCGCGGTCCTGGGCTTGATATCCGCCCTAATCATATCATTGCTCATATTCAGAGTGGGGGTCAAGATCGATCTGGGAAAGTTCTTCTTCTTCACAAGCATATTGCTAATATTACTGGCTGCCGGGCTCTTCGGATACGGTGTTCATGAGATCATCTCATATCAAAAAGCTACAGGAACCGAGATAGGGTGGCTGGGTCAGTATGCATATGAATTGGACATTTCCAAGGACAGCATATGGTACCACAAAGGCGCATTGGGCTCTATTTTTGCAGTTATGTTTGGCTATAGTGTGAAGATGGAATGGGCCAGGATAATTGTCCACATAGCTTATCTACTGATCTTCCTCCCTCTAACAATTGTCGCATATACCAAACCCCATTATCTTGACAGGGCTGTAGATTTTATAATGCGGGTCAAAAACATTTCCAATGGTTCCTGAGATGAGTCTTTAGATCGGCCAGCATCTTCTCGGTAATTCTATCCAGCTTGTCCGCGGTATATCCACCAGGGCGCTTGTATTCAGCTGGAGCCAATGCTCGATAGTCCACATCCAAGCCCTGTATACCGGCGAACATCGCCAGCCAGCCATAGGTTACGAAATCACCATATCCACTGACCATCATGTCTATGAGCTTACCACATGCCCCATCTCCCTCGAACACGGCTTTTCTCACCTTGCTAGCCATCATGTTCAGACCATCATAATCAAGGCCCAATAATGTCAGTTCATCCCCATGATAAGGATCTGAGCCTCCATTTCTTATTATGACGTCTGGCTTGAACTCATTCACCAGTGGTTGGAATATATCGTCGATGGCCCATTCGTATTGAAAATATGACGAGTATGGCGGCATGGGGATATTCACGGTATAACCCTCCCCAGCTCCCACTCCGATCTCATTGACAAACCCCCTGCCAGGATAAAGGGTCCTTGGATCCTGGTGTATGGAGATGAAAAGTACGCGTGGGTCATCATAGAATATGTCCATCGTGCCATTGCCTTGATGAGCATCTGTATCGAAGATCAATACCCTCTTCTGGCCGTGTCTTTCCAGAAGAGCTTTTGCAGTTATGGCCACATCATTGTAGAGACAAAAACCCTCTCCATAATCCTTGCCCGCATGATGCAATCCTCCGAATGTGTGGACTATCCCGCCTTTCTCAAGCACTAGTTCAGCCGCTTGCAGACCAGACCCAACGATCAATGATTGCACCCCGGTGACATCTGAATTCACCGGAGTGTCCATGGTGATCCGGCCATTGATCTTTTCCAGGTATTTGATATGTGCCAGATAATTATCATCATGCACCATCCTAAGGTCTTCATCGGTGGCGGATATCAGGCCCATCTTGTGAATATCATCTATCAATTCGGCTTTTTTTAGAAGTCGAATAAAACTGGCAAACCTCTCCGGGTGGAAGGGATGACCCTGCCCGAAGTTGAACTTCGCCAATTGCTCGCTGAAAAATATAGGGATATTATTATCACCCATGCTCGAGCCAGTGCTATCTTGTGGCAAATTCTCCAGTCCTTTGTAAATATTACTTATCGATTTACTAGTTCTGGCGGCCGTCGTATCGTGATGCTTTCTCACGGTATTGACGGATCTGGGCTCTCACCTTGTTCATCTTGATTTCCATCTTCTGAGCCTTTGCCTCGAGCTTCGCTGCCTTCGCCCTGTATTTAGCAGCTTTAGCCTGGTTCTTCGCATCCTTCTGCATCTGTTTGGCTTCTCTGGTCATCTGCTTGGCATCTTTCTTCATCGCCTTCGCATCGCCAGCCATCGCCCTGGAGTCATCATAGCTACTCATAATTATCAACCATTAATAGTCCTGGGATGATATAAGGTTTTACATTTGGAGCAGGAAGGGCCGGGGATAATAAATTTATAGCTAATCAGGATAAGAGTATCAATGAGGGCGAATCTCGAATCTTATGGCTGCACCCTGAACAAGGGAGAGGCTGAGGAACTGGCCGCCATGCTTGATAAAGGCGGCCATGAGGTCATACAACTTACTGATGCCTTACCATCGGGGATCGTGGACATCTCCATTATTTTCACCTGCGGCGTCATCAACACCACAGAATTACGGATGTTGAGAAGGATAGGCCAGTTGAAAGACATCTCAAAAAGCATAATGATCTGCGGATGCCTCGGAGCCATATGCGAGAGTGAGATTCTGAAGATAGCCCCGGATGCCATGATATTTCCACCAGCCTCGAATAATGACATCCTCAGGGCGATCAATGGCAATGGCAATGCGAATATGGTCGATGATGCAAATTATATCGCCCTCGAGCCCCGAGATAATAAGATCGGCATCCTGCCCATATCCACTGGCTGCCTGGGTGATTGCACTTATTGCATCACTAGATCCGCCAGAGGCCAGCTGAAGAGCCGTGGTCTGGAAGAATTGAAGACCAGGGCATTGGACCTTATTTCCACAGATATTCGTGAGCTCCAGATCACTTCCCAAGATACGGCAGTTTATGGCATGGATATGGGACCGGAAGGCCCACGCCTACCCGATGTCATGAACATGGTATCATCGATAGATGGTGATTTCATGGCCAGGGTGGGCATGATGAACCCCAGTGCGGTCATTGAAATTCTTCAGCCCCTCGTGAAAGCCTATGCTGAAGATAAGATATTCAAATTCATCCATCTACCTCTGCAATCAGGTAATGATGAGGTACTGGAACACATGAACCGTCATTATTCCATATCTGATTATGTAGAAATTATCCATGCCTTGAGAGCCGCGCATTCAGATATATTCATCTCCACAGATATCATCACTGGATTCCCTGGTGAGAAGGAGGATCAATTCCAGGACAGTATGGATCTCATATCCGCCCTGTCACCCGATATAGTGAATGTCACCCGTTTTTCCGCACGTTCGGGAACCAAGGCGGCCGTGATGCCAGATCAGGTTCCTGGTTGGATATCCAAGGAGCGCTCACGTATTATGATGGAACAGAGGTTCAGTATATCGAAGGCCAAAATGGCATCCCGTATAGGGGAAAAGATCGATGTCCTGGCCACGGAATATAAAAAGCCAGGCACCACCTTTCTAAGGTCTAGGAATTATAGGCCAGTGATCGTGGAGAAACATCTACCACTTGGCGCATGGTATGAGGTGGAGATCGTGGATAATACTGATATTCACATGATCGGCGAGCTAACCGTGTGAATCCCATAATAATCAATATTCTGCCATTCTAAATATTTAAATAAAATCCATCCATTACGCGTCGTGTGAACGAGACAAAATCCTTTTTAATGACAGAGATCGAGCTTCTCCTATCTGAAAAACAAACATCTCTAGCCACACTGCGAACTGGCATCGCGGTCTTCACCCTTCCTTTCTCTGTTCTGACCATCCTCATAGCCACATCCAGTTATTACGATGTAACCTCTGGAAAAGTGATATGGATGTTCATCGCCCTAATTGGCCTATGTGCTTGCCTGAGCTTATTTGGCGGATATCTGGTATTCCATGGATTGTCCATGTTAAGAGCCTGCGATCAAAAGATAAGTGCGATAAAGAAACAAAGCAAGTTCATCAATAATCTGATGGTTGAGTGAACTATAGGATCGATAATAGCCACATGGCGAACCTCAATGAAGTGGCCTTCGACATTTTGAGCAGATGATCTTACTTTCTTTTTTACATTTGGTACATCGACCAGCCATGAATTTCTCTTCTACCGGGGCGAAGCAACAATCTGACACAGTGTCCACGATATGCCCACAGTATTTACAAGGATGTTGTTTTGGCTTTTTCGGTGTAAGGACCTTGGTGAAAAGATAATAGCCAATATACAGTCCGATTATTACCAGACCTAGAAGTACAAGATAGGTGAAAAGGAACCCGCCTCCGTCATCTTCCCCCGGAGTGGTCTGCAGATAATACAGCAGATTGTACACGAAATAGGGTAATCGTAATTCTCATAAAAGACTTTGGTTGGGTATAATATGAATTAACAGGGTTCGAAATCATCATATGTATATATTTGACCAATTCAATAAGAAAACTTTAAGATGGAAAACATATTTCCACGGCACACGAGACAATATACGGGTGTGGTGTAGCCTGGTATCACTTTAGCTTGCCAAGCTAAGAACTCGGGTTCAAATCCCGGCACCCGTACCATTCTATTCTCGTCATATTTTCATCGTACTCATAGAACGGCACTGATCTTTGTTGAGATATGCTCAATTCTTTTATTGTGATTTTAATTAATTCAGAATTGGGCTGGCGCGAAAAATGAGAATGAACGTCGATAAGTGCTCATTTTTCCCATCCCGGCACCCGTACTTCATTTTTTATTTGATTCAGAATGTATCATTCCAGCATGTTCCTTCAGGATGCATCTGTCCATGATGACGATCATCCCAGCTTCTCTGGCCTTATCCGCAGCTCGATTATTGACTATACCTTCCTGCATCCAGATGACCTTGGCCCCTTTTTTTATTGCCTGATCCACTATATCTGGCACAGCGGCAGGCTTTCTGAATATGTCCACAATCTCGATATCATCCGGAATATCGAGCAAGGCGGGATAGGATGTCTCTCCAAGTATATTTTCATGCATTGGATTGACTGGGTATATCTTGAAATCATGATCCTGCATGTACTTCGCCACTCTGTTGCTGGCTCTATCTTCCTTTGGAGATAGACCAATGACCGCGATCTTGGTGTAATTCTTCAAAACATGTAATATCTCTTCATCCGAAGGCGGTGTCAATGATATCTCGCATGCCATCTCATCTTCATGTGTCATATTATCAGCTCAATGAATACCAGTGAACATTAATAGATATTTCCTCTCATTATGACATTGTCCACATAAGGACTGGCCTCCAAGACCATTTCATTGAAGGCTGGTCGTTCATAAGGCTCTATGGCCGCGATATCCTCCATATATGATCCAGGCCCGACAAATTGCTGGAGAACGTATTTTCTGGCTCCCTCGATGAACTTCGCGATCTTCACCACGTCATCCACCTCCACCAGTGTTGGGACCACGGTAGTTCTGAACTCGTAATCAATACCAGACCCCATGAGTATGGATATGCTTTTTTTGATCTTGTCAATATCGATCTCCACGCCTGAAACAGCATCATATTTACCATTCAGCTGGGTTTTGATGTCCATTGCGACATAATCTACAAGTCCCTCGTCAATAAGGATTTGTAATAGATCTGGATCCGATCCATTTGTATCCAGTTTGATCAGGAATCCCATATCTTTGATACTGCGGAGATATTTTGGAAGTTCGGGATACAATGAAGGCTCACCCCCAGTCATGCAAATACCGTCTATGAAATCCTTATGCGCTTCCAGGTATTTCATTACGTCCTCATGTTTCACATCTTCAAAATCATCCGGTTTCTCGAAAAGAGGCCAGTTATGGCAGTAGGGGCATCTGAAATTACAATTGGGGACGTACAGGGTTGTGACTATCTTACCATCCCAGTCCAAGAAGGATGTCTCGATCATTTTCTTTATTGTCACTGACATATCTAATTTCTCCATTTTGAATCTCTTGTTTCGCTCATTCAATTTCGAAATTTTGGTTATGCGAATCAAATCAACATAACCAATCTATCTACGATCAGATATCTCGATCCCACCTATCGAATAATATATCAACTTTCCATTTGATAAGTATCTTTCGCCAAAATATACGTATCTGGACACATAATTATTGTTAATTAATACATTCCGGCTCTGATGTTCATGGAGCATTTACTGAATTGTTAAATAAAATCATGAAATAATAGAAAATATTATAAACACCACGGCAAAAGGTTTTTATACCCCCCCAATCTATTTACATCATCTACGTGGGCTACGTACAATATAACGGAGCGAAATAAAATGGCAGTAATGACCAAGACAAAAGAGAGCGAGTTCGTCACGCTCACGGTGGATGACCTCACAAGCGCTATCAGGAACAGTATCGACAGAAGAGGCATGCCTAATGAAGAAGCACGCCACATGGCTCAGCATGTCATGAACTTCTTCGGTTACAGCGAGAGGATCATCGATAATATTTTAGAGCCAGAGGATAGAGATGCTTTCTACATGCTTGAGGATTCTGGGCTTTTGACAACAGAAAGAGAAGAGACCACTCTGTACGATGGAAGAGAGTGGCGTATTCATTACTGGCTGTTCAGGAAGGATAAAATCCTGGGTCTTGTCAAGAATGCGGAAGAAAAAACTCGTGTGGTCGAGGAAGATCTTTCTTCTGTCTATGATGATGTCCCGGATAATATTTGGGAACTCACAGAAGAGAGTGAAGAAGAAGAGTGATCTATTAATTCATGGATCATGGCTTGTGAAAATATGATAATACAGCCAAAGCTCTATCGAATATCTCTGTATTCATCATAATATATCACATTTTCATTCCATAATATGAATTACCAGGCCAAAGGCCTGAAAGATCCAACTAATACTTTCACCCACCCTGAACTTTCACTTATATATCACAACATCATGATGGTGATTGTCGCTGGAATTCCGTTGCCGGTGATAGAACAAACAAACGGAGGTTGAAAGAAGAGTTTCTTGATCCAGCAATGCCAGATCAAGATAATTTTGCATCAGCCCTCCCCCAAAACGGCGAACACAAAGGAGGTGAAAATAAATGGCCGAATCAAAACTGATCGGATATGTTCGGAAGAGCAAAGGCGGCTGTGCTTTAAAATTAAGCATAGATGCCAAGGCGTTCTCCGAGGCTGAGCGATTCTCTACCAAAGACGGTAGGGAATATGTCCAGCTCATATCCAATATACCGAAGATCGAAGAGATAATATCGGGTGATCGTGAGGTCACCAGCATCTGCCAACTTGTAGAGTAGTTGGCCGATATCAAAAAAAGATATCGTAATCAGATGTCAATGAACATGATCATTTTGATATAATCATTTCATTTTTTACCGATCGGAGGACAATTAAGCCTTTTATATTTCGGGTTAAGCCTCCTCCGATCCATTTTTTACTTGTAATATTACATCAAATCATTCCAATATTATTTTATTGGAATTCCCTATTACATTCCATTATGAAGATCATTCCGGCAGTAACTATATTGGAAGGAAAATTGGTCGAGGTCAGAGATGGCTCATATCACGCACTCAGAGGTAAAAATAATGAGATCATCGAGTTGCAGGACCTGATACTGGATCTGAAAAAGGAATATGAGGCTGTTTATATCATGGATATAGATGGCATGGAGAAGAACGAACCCAATCTGAAGGTGATACAGAACAATTCTCCATTAGCGCCCATGTGGGTGGATGCTGGCCCAGGAGACGGAATGGTAATAATGGACATCATGGTGGCAGGCGTCAGTAAGACGATAATAGGAACGAGGAACATGCAGGATCTGGATCTGATCAAAGAGGCTCTGGACATGTCCGATAATGTCGTCCTTTCAATTGATTATGATGAAAAATTACTGTCACCAAGTCAGGACATCTCCGATATGGGCATGGAACATCTCTGTCAGAAAACAACAGAAATGGGTATAAAACAGAGCATATTCTTTGATTTTGGAAGATTGAATTCTCTTTCATCTCTCGCTCTGGACAAGATAAAGTCAATGATATTGAAATTCGACGAGGTCTATGTCGCGGGGATCGTCTCCCCTTCGGATATAGAGAGCCTTGAAGATCTGGGTGTTTCTGGAATAATCGCGGATCATAAATATCTCAAAGAATGGGGAATAGTGGGAGAGCCCGCTGAAGACCCAGAAGATCTGGATGATGATGAAGAATGGGATGACTGAAATGAATGATATCGAGCTTTCCATCGCTCTTCTTTACAAGAAAAAGGGCACATCGTCATTGAGTGAGAAGGACTTCGTGTTTGCGGCATCCATAGACTATCGCTGGCTCACTCCAAAAGGCGCCCAAAAACTTTTGGATGTCGGTCTGGAATCCAATCTCCTGAAGTCTGATGATGGAATGATATCACCCACCTTCGATTATAAATCCTCGGACATACCAGCAGAATTCAAACCCACTTTGGACATGATCAGGGCCAAAGCCATACCAAAGGGAATTCTTTTCCAGATAGCGGACAAGATATCAAAGGGAAGTGATAGGTCCACGCAGGATGTTATCGCGATCATCAACAAAAAACAAGAGGCTCTGGACATCGATATAGAGGTCGCGGCCCTTATTGTGGCAAATAGCATGAACATTGACATATCGGATATTTTGCCCGATGTGGACAAGGAGATCAAAGCCAGATACTCATGAAGCTCATATTTATTTGATCATATGAGTGAGAATATCAGCATTTATCCAATGTATCTGAGATCTTCTTTATTTGGCTCCGGCATCTCATCCATCTCTTTCAATTTGGCTGTTACCGCGTCCATCTCTTCGGATTTTTTAGCAAGTCCATCCACATTGATATCGCGACCCAGTATCTTGGCCAGTATCTTGACTATGAACATCGCGCTGTTTGGATCAATAAAGAATCCCGATGTCTCTCCCATCAGGCAGACACCTTCCATTCCTTTCAATTCTCCCAGCCCGAGTAAGAGTCCAGAGGCTCCGACGATACCATTTCCCGGCTCGTCCTTTGAGAATATGACACCATGCCCCTTCATTTCCTCCACCATTTTGGCATTGGTGGCAGCTCCGAGTATTCTGGGCTCCTTGACAACATTGCCAATACCCCATCCACCCAGTGTGATCACCCTCTTACCACCAAATTCTTCAAGCATGTCCAGTATGACACTGGATAATTCATACTGCCCCTCTGGTGTGAGGCCTTGATAATCCCCAACAAGGAATATCATATCATTTTTCTCATTCTCTTTAGCTATTGAATAATAAAGCTTATTAGATACCAATCTTGCAACGCCCTCGTCATCGATGAGGACCTGTGGTGGGAAAAATTTGGAATAAATTGAGGCAAACTCAACTGCCTCAAGGGTTTCGATGATATGCTCGGCTGCTAATTTACCAACATTACCAACGCCTGGCAACCCTTCTATCAATATTGGATCTTTTAGATCTGGCTTTTCCTTATAATCTATTATTATATTTTCCATGCTCTTCTCCTCCTGGTCTTAAGTGTATGTGATATCAAGATTTCTTTTCACCAGCAGCTGCCTGGTCCATGGCCTTCAACTGTCTTCGGTATTTTCCATACCTGTCCTCTGGTGAGAACCTTGGTGGGTGTGGTGTGGATGTTTTCTCATTGCATTTCCCACAAACATCCTTAAGGGAATATTCAAGGCACGTATTACATAAAAGGATATTGGCCTTCATTATTTTTCCCTTCTATTGAATTTAGCAGTGCCGCCATTTTTTTCTATAGACTCGGAAGCCCTGTCAACAGCCAGCTTCATCTCGTCCTCTGCTGTTTTATAATCAATTCCCTTCACAACGATCCTGTATTTTGGAGCTCCAACGTACTGAACCTCTATCTTGACATCTTCCGAATCCTCTGCTTTGATCAATGCGGTTCTTATATGTTCGATACCATCTGGAGCATTTGATGTCAATTCCAGAAATCCATCTATGGATATTGTCGCAGGAGTGACATTGTCTATGGCGATCTCTATGAAAGCATCCACCCATTTTCCCTTGAACAATTTCTTGTCCAGCTTATCATTTGAGGCCGCTTCTTCAAAAGCAGTATACAAGGTTCCATAATATTCAATGAGGTCATTGGCAAATGTTTCGTGGCACCATTCCACATTCTCTCCCAGCTTTTCGCCCAGGATCTCAAGGAGCTTTTCCGCCCTTTGTTCATTCTTCCAATCCTGAATGGTCTCTCTTTTCTGGTGCTCGTTAACCTTCTTCAGTGAGATATCGATGTGACCCTTGGAGGGGTTCACCTCAAGAACTCGGCACACGACCCTCTGTCCTTCTCGGACAAAGTCGCTCATCCTTTTCACCCAGCCAGTTGCAATTTCCGTGATGTGTATGAATCCCTCTTTCTGATCATACTCTTCAAGACTGACGAATGCACCAAAATTACGTACACTCTTGACTGTGCAAACTACTAGATCACCAGGTTCTGGATACTCACGGTTAGCCATTATTCTACAACTCCGACAACTTCCCCTTTGATATCTGCTTTTCCACCAGTGGGGGTTGCTAGGGTTGAGCCACATGCCAAACAATTGACCTTTGTGGCTGGTTTAAGAAAAATAATTTGCTTATTGCTGCAGTCTTTGCATTCTACTTCTATGAACCGCGCATCTTCTGGAATTTTTTCAGACAAGATCATTCCTCCACGAACTCGAATTTCTTCGCCCTGATGGATGGTGGTTGCACATATTTCTTGCAGTCAACACACTTGTATCTGAGCCACACCCTTCTTGTTGGTTTCTCTCTACCATCTGGCTTAGGTCTTGGGAAACCACCGTAACCTGCAGTAACGCGTCTGAACTGTCTCTGACCGCGCTTCAGCTCTCCCGGTGGTCGCTTCTTCACTTTTTCCACATCGTGGACAGTGTGTTTCTTGCACTTGGGGCAATATGTGTTAATCTTTCTTGGTCTTTTCATAGCCATCAACTTGCTCTATATTTAAACAGGTGTTTATACAGGGTTGGAAGGGGGACTAAATATGAACCTATATAATAGTGTTTCCTACAAATATGGTATAATAGGTGTATTAAAAAGGGTTTTATACAATATCATAATACCATAGGCTACTCGACCAGGCTTGCCTGGGTGAGATATCACATGCGCAATCTGGACTTAGCTTAGACTGGCTGAATGATTTTCCCCTTGCGGGGTAACTCATTCTCGCACAATTCCTGTGGGATCATGCGAGGAGCGGCTGACCGAATAAAGGATTGCTCATTCGCCAAATCCGGACTTAGCTTAGACTGGCTAGAGCGGCTGACTGTAGTTAAGTACCCCGGAAATGCTAAGCGCATTTCCGGTATCAGCCGATATCAGCAGATCCCCGGTTCAAATCCGGGAGTCCGGACTCTCTTTATTTTCTTATTATACGGCCTCCCGGTGAGCAAGTCATCACGTCAGTGTTGACTTGGCTCCGGAGCCCGGACTCCATTAATTACAGTAATGTATCATCTGCTCATTCTTCGCTCCCGCCTTCCAGCCCCCCGCCCCCAATTATTTTATCCCGCCCTCTCATTCCACTTCCAATGGCAGAATACCCCATACTTGACAATCACATGCATCTCCAGCAGGATGGACTTTGTGAAAAGGCCGCTATGGATTTTGAAAATACTGGAGGAACTCACATCATACTTTCCCACATGCCTTATCACACGATCAATATTACCAAAGGCGATGATTTCCAGAAGGAATATGACATCACCCTGAATACTGCCAACAGGGTGAGGGAGACGACCAATGTGAAGGTATTCACCACACTTGGCCCCTATCCCGTGCGACTTATAAGATTGGAGGAAAAGCATGGTCTTGAAGCCGCGGTGGACATCATGAAGAAAGGTATGGAACTGGCTGCCAAGGCAGTTGAAGAAAAGCAAGCTGTCGCTATCGGGGAGGTCGGGCGTCCACATTTTCCAGTCTCTTCTGAAATATGGGAAGCGTCGAATGAGATAATGCTATATGGGATGGAACTGGCCAAGGATGTCGATTGCCCCATCGTGCTGCATACGGAAAGTGCGGGTCCCGAGGTCTGGGAGGAGCTGGCCCTGATGGCGGATGAAGCAGGCCTTCGTCGTGAGATGGTGATCAAACACTACTCACCACCCATTGTCAAGGAGGAGGAGAACCATGGCCTATTCCCGTCAGTACTGGCAAGTCGCAAATCTATCAAGGAAGCACTGTCACACAATACCAGGTTCATGATGGAGACCGATTATATCGATGATCTTCGAAGACCGGGAGCTGTGATGGCTCCCACGACAGTGCCAAAGAGAACGAAGGCGCTGATTTTGAATGGAGACATGGGTGTAGAAGCGGCCATCGCCATTCACCAATACTGGCCAGAGAAATTGTACGGTATTGAAATCGAATTTTAATAATAATAATAATTTTCAAAAGCTTCGCCATCTCCCTCTTGAATAAGGGGTATCTGGACGGCGGCAAAACCGTCCAGATTGAGGAGAGGAGTAAATCCTTAATGAACTCTCCAAAACAAAGGGTTTGGGGGCGGTTTGAAACCACCCCCAAGGTTGAGGAGAGGGCTGATAGTGATCCCCTTTGGGCAAAGGGGGTCTGGGCGGGGTCAAAGCCGCCCATATTGAGGAGAGGAGGTAATCCTTAATGAACTCTCCAAACAAAGGGGTCTGGACGGCGTTTAAACCGTCCAGATTTTGAGGAGAGGGCTGATATTTAACCCCTGGAAAGGGGTATGGGATGGTTTGAAACCGCCCCGATATGAGGAGAGGAGTAATCCTGATCTTTGTGATTTGAATAGTAAGGTCAAATGTGGGTGACCAGGCATCCCGGCCAGCCACCCACAATTGGACCAAAGTTTGACATACTGGATATCAAACTTTGGCTCGAAATAGATCTAAGCGTATGAGTGCTCGACCTCTTCGACATACGTCAGTATGTCATATTCAGCAGTGAGGAAATTGTCCTCAACGCCCATGTGATTGCCAATCATGACATCATCGAAATAATGGATCAAACCTACCATTTCAGATATGTTCTCACCGCGATTGTAGAACTCGAATACAATGTCTCTCATGTCCTGGACATTGTGTGTCCTTAACCAGTTCTCTGTTCCTTCGTCTATGTTCCTTAAGGCGCGTGCCTTGCCTTTTGTTGCGTTTTGTGTATTCATATGCATCCCTTCTGACGTTTTCCGTCTTATTGTCTGACATTTGTCAGATCCATACCTTAATTGACACAGGGGTATATAAACCTTTTCATTCAGCAATATTTTGATAGCCAGTATCTTATTTCTGCCTATTTTTCAAGTGTTATTATGATGAAAAGTACTGTCTGACAAGAGCGCGACTTATTGTCTGACACTATGCACAATACGTAGCACCGAAGGATATAAATTCAATTTTCTATTACCTAATTGTATAGGGATGCACTTGTGCGATCTCTATTGAAATTTGAATGCGAGAATGAAATGATTGCATTCAGAACTTCAAAAGATTTGAAGCAAAATAATGTGCAAAGCAAGTCCACACATTAAAAAAAATCTCGAACAAAGTGAGAGATTCAGAATAGGAGGTTCCCATATGGGCATCCTGGATTCGATGAATAAGGAGAAGAGGATATATCGCAAGGCAGCCAAGCTTCTGGAACAGGGGAAAGGGTTTGACAAACAGCATCAGTCAGCCAAAGCACTGGAGCATTACCAGAAGGCGAAACAATTACTTGATGAGAACAAGGAAGCAATATCAGAATTGAGGAGAGAATACTCCAGCCTCTATGATAATATTGGATTCGCATTGGTAGAGAGCAATAGGGTGGAGGACGGTATAAGGTGCATCGAACGCTCTCTGAAGCTCAATCCAGGAAATCTAAAAGCGATCGGGCACAAAGGTATAATATTGTTCCGAAAGGAGAGCTATGCCAAGGCTCTGGAGCAGTTCGACACGGTCCTGAACATGGACAAGGACAATAAGGCCATATGGAGTCATAGAGGCAATACCCTTGTCAAATTGGGAAGGGAACAAGATGCCATCGAGGCTTACAATAAGGTATTGGAATTAGATCCAAATGACCTCACTCATTATGATAAATTATTGGGCATCATGCCGCGGGATCTGGACCTGATGAGCAGGAAGGGCATAGCCCTCAATGATCTAAGAAGGTTCGATGAAGCTATCGGCGTATTTGACCAAGCCCTTGAGATCGATCCTAAGCAAGGACTGATTTGGGTGAATCGTGGACTGGCGATGTCCAGTATGGAGAAACACGAAGAGGCTATAAGCTCGTATCAGAGAGCATTGGACATCAATGGTGGAGATGGTTTTGCCTGGGAGCAGAAGGGTCATTCTCTCTACAGACTGGAGCAGTTCAAAGAAGCAACAGATTCTTATTCTCAGGCTTTAAAGATATTTCCAGACAATGTCAAGGTATGGATATGGAAAGGTATGGCCCTACACAAGAACGATGAGGAAGATGCCGCGGCCGATGCCTATGACATGGCTCTGACACTGGAGCCAGAGAACCTGGTCGCGCTCATCAATAAGAAACAGGCTCTGAAGGCCAAAGACAGACACGAGGATATCATAGAGACCGCTAATAGGATACTAGCCCTGAGCCCCAAGGATCTGGACACGATCAAGGACAAGGCCAAGTCACAATTCTCTCTTGGTCATCATGATAAAGCTCTTATGTCTCTGGACCTGGCTCTTGACATAAGTCCAAAAGAGATCGGACTCCTTGAAGATAAGAAAGATATTCTAAAACATCTTGAAAAGCATGACATGGTCGTAACCACATGCGACCAGATATTACATTTGGATCACCGCAACACGGAGGCGATGTTCGACAAATCTTCAGCCTTGTACGCATTGGAGAACTATGAACTGGCACTAAGACCCATAAATTCATTATTGAGCAAGGTGCCAGATCATTTACCTGGATTGAAAAGAAAAAGGGAGATATTATCAAAGTTGTACAAACATAAAGATATCATAAAGGTCAGTGATGATATATTGAAACTCGATCCTGATGAAGGGCCAACTTTGATGGCCAAGGCAATCGCTTTCTACAACCTGGAGAATTACGAGGATTCTATCAAGGCATTTGATGAATATATCCAAAGGGATGATACAAGTGCAGATGCCTGGCTCTTGAAGGGCCGGTCTTATGCCTTCATCCACGATCACGCAAAGGCCGTCGAGTCTTTTGACAAGGCATTGGAGATCACCGGCGGCCAAAAGAACATCCACGAAGCAAAAGGCCGTTCTTTGATACGATTGAAAAGAACGGAAGATGCTATTTCCGAATTCGACAAAGGCCTGGCTCTCGATCCCGAAGATGCGGATCTATGGTACAGCAAAGGCCTGGCTCTCGAATCAAAGGAAGCTTATGAAGAGGCGGTCGGATGCTATGACAAGGCCATCAGATCACGTCCCACGGATAAGAATATCTGGTACAGCAAAGGCCTGGCTCTCATGTGGCTTGGCCATTACCAGGATGCCATAGGCTCATTGGACAAGGCCATTGAGATAAATCCTGTTGAAAGATTTCCATATATCAAGAAGGCCGAGGCCTTACTCAAATTGGACAATGTGGACGAAGCCATCAGATCCCTTGACAAGGTGCTGGAAATGAACCACATGGATCTGGATACCCACATAAGGAAGAAAGAGGCCTTGAAGATACTGGGCGATGATGAGAACATTATCGATTCATGTAGCAGGATAATCAAATTAGATTCCAAAAACATACTGGCAATGCTGGATAAAGCCCTTGCCGAGTACAGGTTGGGTAAATATGAGCAATCTCTGAGAAGTTTGGATCGGGCACAAGGCCTGGAACCAGATAATATTGAAATTCTCATAGCGAGAAAGGACACCCTTCTGAAAATGGAGGACTTTGCCACAGTTGTTTCAGTATCTGAGCATATATTGCAATTAGACCCAACATTGAATGAGATATGGCACGAACTGGGCAATTCCCTCCTCAAAATGGGTCGAGCGATAGACGCTCTGGAAAAATATGACAGGGCGATAAAGATCGATCCCAATATACCGGATATATGGTCCAGTAAAGGCGATGTGCTATACCATTTGAAGAAATTCCGAGAATCATTGGAGGCCTATGACAAGGCATTGGAGATACAACCCTCCAATGGGTCCTTGCTTAATAAGAAAGGCAAAACACTTCTGAAAATGGAGAGATTTGATGATTCCATAAGGGCCTTTGATGATGCTCTGATGGCTCAGCCAGGCAGTATCGAGTTCCTGAATAACAGGGCGAAGTCCCTGATCAAGGTGGAAAGGTTTGACGAGGCATTGGAATCCCTAACCCATGCTCTTAACTCCGATCCTTCCAGTCAATTGACATTGAGAACAAGAGGCCTCACATATCTTGAAATGAAAAGATATGACGATGCCCTTCGTGACATAAACAAGGCCATGGAGATCGGTGGAGAGGATATGCGCACGATAGCGGCGAAGGCCAGCATATACGAGATCATGGAGCAATTGGAAGATGCCAAGTACTGGTATGAGAAGGCTTTGTCCATGGGGGATGATAAGAATGTACTTATCGATCTTGGCCAGTTGCTTACCAAAATGGGCGACCATGAAAATGCTGCTCAACTTCTCGATCGAGCTACCAATATGGACCCTGAGGACAAAGAGGCGTGGAACAGTAGGGCATTGGCCTTCGAGAAACTGAAGAAATATGATGAGGCTTTGAAATCATATGATAGGGCGATCGGCCTGGATGCGGATGACAAATTCTCATGGAACAGCAAAGGTCTTGTTCTTCTTGAAATGGCTCGCTTTCCAGAGGCTGTCAGATGCTTCCAGAGAGCGATAGAGATAGACAGGGAATTCGCACCCGCGCTGGATGGCCTGAGAATATCCGAAGAAAAGGCAGCGTCAATGGAAGTGGAAGGGCATGCGAGATCAGTTCTCAAACTGGAATATGATAGGAACAAAGCGGTATCCAGAGAGGATGCTTTCAAGGATGCCAATATCCCATACAATTTCATCGACGATGTATTCAAATTCCTATCAGATAGGGATGATATTCCATTATCCTCAATGTCTGAGAACGATAAGGAAGATATGGAAAGATCTTCCTTCGACGTCCTAACAATGTGTCTTGGGGGCGATGCCTTCAATCTCAAGTCCAAACTGAGACTATGCGATATCTCGGTCAAGTTCCCACAATGGCCTCTTTGGAAAGCGAAGAAAGTGCTTTCCTACATAGACGCGGTCGATAGATTGACCTTCAGCCCCAAGACCACGGACCCGGAGATGGACAATCTGATGAGACGGGCACTGGATCTTCCCGCAGAGCGACGCACGATCTTGGGTCTTGTCGAATCCCTTAGGATCGGAGTACACAAGGCCAAGGAGCTTCAAGCGGTTCTGGCCACCCTAAGAAGAGAAGGGTACACGGCGCCGACCATCGAGGTCGGTTCCCTTGTAAGCGACGATCACTTTGGAGGTGGAAAGCCAAAGACCGAGGTAAGGGAACCAAAATTACCTGTCCCCGCGCCAATATCACAACTCCAGGAAGCACCCGTGAATGTGGCGGATCAACCTACGCCACATGCGACTCCCGCCCAGCCAGCACAAGCACAGCAACCTGGCCAGGTGGTAAGTGGCATGGGTGGAAAGTTCTGCCAAACACATGGACATATGGCTGTCATGAAGCACGATTGCGGCGCTTATCTTTGCCATAATTGTGTTAGTGGTGGATCAAAATGCCCGATATGTCATAGGCCACTTTACGGATCCAAGGAAGAGCCCCAGCAGGAAGCTCCCGCTCCAGCACCCGCACCTCTGCCAGAACCAACTCTCGAGCCTACGAGGACGGACGACGATGTGGCCAGGGATTTCGGACAGCTGTGATACGAGCATATGCGACATGATGATCAAATCAGTAGAAACTTATTAAAACAAAAGACCTTATCAATGTCTGATGACAGATCTAGCCAGTCATGTGCGTGAGCTGGTCGCGGAGAAGAACGCGATCGTACTTGTCCATAACTACCAGTTACCGGAGGTTCAGGACATAGCTGATTATGTTGGTGATTCCTTCGGTCTGGCTGTTCAAGCCGCGAAGACAGACGCGGACGCGATAATTTTTTGCGGTGTGAACTTCATGGCAGAGAGTGCTTTGATACTGAGCCCGGATAAGCTCGTCATTCACCCGGAGCCAGAGTCAAGATGCCCGATGGCCGCGATGGCGACTGCCGAATCTCTGCAGTTGATGAAAGCCAAGCATCCCGACGCGGCTGTTGTTTCCTATGTGAACACCACCGCGGAAGTAAAAGCCGAATCCGACATCTGCTGCACATCTTCGAACGCGGCCAAGGTCGTCCGTTCCCTACCCAATGAGAAGATCATCTTCACCCCGGACATCAACCTGGGCAGTTATGTCGCCAAACTTGTCCCGGAGAAGGAGATAATTCTATGGCCAGGCTATTGCGACACCCACCAGAATAGGATAAGGGTCGAAGATCTCCAGGCATTGAAAGAACTGTACCCCGCTTCCGAGATCGTGGTACATCCAGAATGCACACCGGAAGTCATTGACTTCGCAGACCATGCCTTCTCAACATCCGGAATGTTGAACTATGCCAGAGATTCAGACACCCAGGAGTTCATCATCGGTACAGAAAGAGAGATGGTGTACCGCCTCAGAAAGGATGTTCCAGATAAGATATTCCATGCGATCGATAAAGCAGTCTGCCCCAATATGAAGAAGATCACACTTAAAAAAGTGGCAGCTAGCCTGGAGAATATGGGTCCGAGTGTGCATCTGTCTGATGAGATGATCCAGAAGGCCCGGATACCACTGGAGAAGATGGTGGCTGTTGGTAGAGGCGAGTGATCATCTTAATGGGCTCTCCCAGGGCTGTCCCTGAAATTCTTTAAATATGTAATACAACATATTGATATATTGAGGAGATCGGAGTGGAAGAGATCAAGAAAGCAACTTGGATAGAGAGAGCGAAAGAGACGTGGCGTGCGACCTGGCCAGTGCAAATTTCCAGCATCATCATCATGATCGTGGCCATAGTGAACTTAGGTATCATGATCTCCAAAGGGAGGGGGTCGGATGACGCCATGATCAATGGCCAGATAAACGGGCTCCTTGTCTCTTCAATTTTGATACTCAGTGGATTCAATTATCTCTATTACAAGGACCATTATATGAACATGGCAAAGAAGCACAAGATACCAGGGTATGAAAAGCCAATAAAATATGCCAAATGGCAGATGGCTGGCGGCACGATATTGTTTATATTATGGATCATCCTATTTGTGAGTATGTAGAAATCTTTTCCATGATCTCCACTATCTTCTCGCTCGCGTGCCCATCACCATAACTACTTCCTCTATCACCACTTGGCTCGAAGTTGATCATCGCGTCCTTTATTTTGACAGGATCAGCCGCGACCAGGATGTTCCAACCATCCTGGACCGTCTCCACCCATTCCGTCCTTTCACGCAGGGTGATGCACGGTGTTCCCATGAAATACGCCTCTTTCTGCATGCCGCCCGAGTCGGTCAAAACCTTCCTCGCATTCTTTATCAAGCACAGTGACTCGATATAATTCACAGGCTTTATCAATTTAACATTGGATGGCATTTCGATGCCGTATTGCTCGATGAAGGCAACTGTTCTGGGATGTGCGGGGAATATTATTTTCATATCTGGGTCGATGGAATTCACGCTTTCAGAGACCGAATTGAGAATATTCCTTAAATTATTCTCATTGTCTGTATTGGATGGTCTATGCACGGTCATGAAGTAGTAGTTCTTGGAACCAACACCCACGCGCTCCAGAATATCAGTGGGTAGGTCTCCGAACATCTTGGCCGAGTCCAACATCACGTCGCCCACAAGATGAACTCCTTCTGTTATTCCCTCTTTTTCAAGATTATCTATCGATGTCTGGGTGGGGCAAAATAGAAGTTTAGAAACATGATCCGTCATCCGGCGGTTCACTTCCTCCGGCATTTTCATATCATAGGATCGTAGGCCCGCTTCCACATGCGCAATTGGTAAATGGATTTTGGCAGCTGCCAGTGCTCCGGCGACCGTGGAATTAGTGTCGCCGTAAACCAGCAACCAATCCGGCCTTTCCTGGATTATAAGATCTTCAATTCTCTCCAACATCTGGGCAGTTTGCCAGCCATGACTTCCAGATCCCACGCCCAGATTGTAATCCGCTTCCGGGATGCCCATTGTTCTGAAGAACACATCGGACATCTCATCATCATAATGCTGGCCTGTGTGGATGAGGATCTCCTCATGCTTCTGGCGAATGGCTTTAGATACGGGCGCGGCCTTGACGAATTGAGGTCTAGCTCCGACTATCGTCATTATTTTCATTCTCAGTCCCTCAGCATGTACTCTTCGACCAGTTCCTTGGCCTTCTCTCTTTTTTCCTGATGGTCCACGATGAAATCCGTGACCTTCTGGGTGAGGTATTGCTTGCAATGACCGCATAGCAATTCTCCTGATCGGCACTTGGCCTTTCGATCATTCAATGACCCATCATCCCAGTCGAAGAAATAATAAAGATATTGATACACGGCGCAGACATCGGGATCCCCGCCCTTCTCCCTCTGCTCCTCCACGCTGACACAACCACCAGTGAAGGCACTGCCGATCTTCTTCTTGATCTGCTTCGGAGTGTCTGTGGTGTAGATCGCGCTGGAAGACACGGAGGCGGACATTTTATCAGAGCCTGCAAGGCTGGGCAGCATCTTACAGTGAATGAGCGCGGGCTTGAAGTACCCGATCTTGTCCGCGATATCCCTGGTCACCCGGAAATGCGGGTCCTGGTCTATGGCGCATGGGATCAGACATGGAATGTTCTTCCCCTTCAATTCCGATGGTAGAAAAGCTGTAGCGGCCTGCATGCTGGTGAACCAGATACTTCCGATATTCGTGCTGTTCTCGAATCCAAAAACTGCTTTCGTGGTGCTGAAATTAACTCGCTTGGCGACCTTGATCGCGATATTGTACATGGTCTTCGCATATTCCGTATCCAGGAATATGTGAGTTTTATCCTTGTCAAAACCAAGAGCGATTATGTCCAGTATGTTCTCGTATGCGAATCTCTTTGTATCTTCAAGCTCCAGATCCTGGCCGAACATGTATTTCTCATCGTCCGTGAGCTGGAAATACAACTCCACTCCGAATTTATCCTGAAGCCATTTGGTGAAGACCCAGGGCATCAGATGTCCAAGGTGCGTGTGTCCGGATGGTCCGCGCCCGGTGTACAGCACGAATCCGGGCCCTTTTTCATGTGCATCCAGTATCCATTTCATGTCCCTGTGGGAATAGAATATCCCTCTTTTCAGCATTGGGTGAAGCTCACCAGTATGTTGAACCATTCGCTCGATAAGCTCCGCATCTATCTTGCTTGTTCCGAAACGTTCGGTGAGCTTGTCATAGTCAACATCTCCCTTCACTTCCCAGGGGGTTACGATGAATTTATCTTCAGCCATATTATCACCAATTGATATTTGCCTAATAAAGGTAATCTAATTAAAGTTTATTCCAATCGCCTACTTTCTAATCGCCTATTTTCTATATATTACTAGCGATTAGAAAAACTAATACGATTCCCATTATTTTATCTTCAGAGTATTTGTTTCGATCTTTTCCTGACACTTCTCAATTCAGACCCACATATTGGACAATCGGGCATCTCCTCATCATAGAACTTGCCACAGCCACGGCAACGCCATCGCCATGTGAAGACCTCTTTGATGCCCTTCTCCACGCCGGCATTGAATTTTATGCCCAATGCCGTCGCGACATTCTGTACAGAATAATCATCGCTCAGAACTGTACCATCCATCTCAAGGGCCAGTGCCAGGATATCGATATCTGTTTTGGATAATCTTCCAATGTCTCCAGTCTCTCTGGCCTTCGCCTCGATCTGCTCCACATTTCCGGGTGCGGGATCCATGACCTTGATAGAAATATCCACTAAAAGGTCGAGATCCTTGGCCTGTTTCCCCCTGGATATTTCATCCTTCACCGATGAGGTCATGTACCATTCATATTCCCCAGATAATGTCATTCCACTTCTGATGGCCGTCGCGTCAAGTATGTATCTCACGCTTCAACATGGTGATTCAGGCCTTAAGATTTTTCCACGGAAGAAATGAGCGATGATCAAGGTAGAAGTTTATCAATTTCTTCCATCAGTACGGTGTCCTGTGTCACTCCAACATTCCTGTATGTTATGTGCCCGGTCTGATCGACGATCACGATAGTCGGAATGGTCTTCGCATTATAAACTGGCAGGGAGCCGACACTTCCGCCATCTCTGAGAACGTCCCAGGTGATATCCTTCTGAATTTTATAGTTGGAGATCAAGCTTTCGCTTTCTCTATCATCCACATCGATAGACAAGATGACCACTTGGGATGGAGAATACGCATCCTGGACATTCTCCAATTCTATCATCTGGGTCGCACAAGGCGCACACCAAGTTGCCATGAAGTCCAGAACCACCACTCTTCCTCTGAGGCTGGATAATTGTAATATTCCTCCATCATCCACCACGGGCAGGCTGAAATCCGGAGCCAGGGTCATGTCCGTTCCACCATCGACAGGGACTTGGTAATCATTCCCATCATAGGGCTGTTGCTCATCCGAATCCAAATATACGAAGGTCGCCATCAAAACGAGGGCGGCCACAGCAACTGCCATAAACATCAATTCCGTCTGTTTCATTTTATCATATGATAATAATTCGCTCATTGATATAATGCTTATCCCTTCTTAATGAAGATAAAATGGGGCCAGACCTTGATGCCTCTACCTCTTTTGATATGAAAAATGAATAGAAACATTCATTACTGCCGGTAACCATCCAGTGCCAATGAAGAACCTCGACGAGATAGCCGAGAAAATAGAAGCCGATATGGATGAGAAGGACGAGGTAAGAGAAGTAGCTCTTAAATCATCCAGAAGTGTTATCAGATTATGTAGTTCCGCTATAAGGATGATCCATAAAGATGCGGATAAGGCAACGGAATACATCGATGAGGCCAAGGAAGAGCTTCACAGATTGAGAGGGATAACCAATGATTTTCCAGCTCTTTTCCACTCTGGCTTTGTCGAGACCGCGATGCAGGAATTCGTCGAGGCCAAGGTCCTAAACGCCATAATCCATAATGAAGACATCCCGGATCCAGATAGTCTGGGAGTGACCAGTGAAGGATATCTTCTTGGTATGGGGGATGTCATCGGAGAGCTAAGGCGCAGAGCTGTGGATAATTTACGACATGGCAATATGGAAATATCCTCCGATTGCCTGGATATGATGGAAGAGCTATACGAGTTCTTGATGAGATTCCATTATCCTAGTAGCATGGTGGCCATAAAAAGGAAACAGGATATAGCCCGTGGTGTGATCGAAAAGACCCGCGGGGAAGTGGCTGTTTCCATGAGAGCTCATTCACTGGAGAGGAAGATATCGGAATCCAAATAGGTGTAGCATGGTAGAACAAAAATGCATGATAGTTCATAATCAGAATCACATAGTGCATAGATCGGAGACAACAAGTCCCGAGAACCCGGCCAGAGTATTGAGGATATTGAGCTTCCTCGATGGTAGATTGAAACTCTTCAAGTCCGGTGAGTTTCAATTGCGAACTGATTTTCCAGATGCGACGGATGAGCAGATACTCAGGGTCCATGATGAAGAATATTTCAATTTCATAAAGAGATATTGCGAGAATGGAGGGGGCTTTCTCGGAGATAGCACATATTTCGCTCCGTATAGTTTCAAAGCCGCTAAGAGCGCGGCAGGCGGGGCTATCAAAGCTTCCGATGTCGTGATAGACGGCGAAGTGGATACATCCTTGGCCTTGATCCGGCCACCTGGCCATCATGCAAGCAGTGATAAATTCGGTGGCTACTGCATATTCAACAATGCGGCTATCGCAGTACGGAATCTACAGAGTGCGGGCAAGGCGAAGAAGATAATGATCCTGGATTTCGACGCCCATGCCGGTAATGGCACAATGCGAGTGTTCTATGACGACCCCAATGTGCTGACCCTTTCCGTACACAGGGATCCTCAGGATTTCTATCCTCATGATGGCTTCCTTCATCAGATAGGCCGTGGGGATGGTAGAGGATACAATGTGAACATGGAGATGCCTGAAGGAAGTGGCGATGATGATTATCTTATGGTTTTCAATCAAATAATCAAACCCATTCACGACTCCTTCTCACCCGATTTCCTGATAACGTCAGTTGGCTTTGACGCCCATTACAGTGATCTACAATCCAATATGCAACTCACATCTCATGGCTATTTCGATCTGATAAGAATGACCAAAAAATTACGAAAGGGAAAGCTCCCAGTCATTTTAGAGGGTGGCTATACCTCGGAGAATGCTTCTCTCGCGCATACCATTCTTTGCGCTCTTTCAGATAAAACTCCACCTTATGAGGATGATGTCGACAGTCTTAGCAGCTCTATCACCAGGACGAGAAAGTCCAGAAGCATACTGGAAGATAATATAAAAGAGCTCAAGATCCTTTTACATGATTATCACACCATCTGATGTGACAGTTGTATATACAGGCGTATTTACATATATACATATTTTAATAAATTATATTACAATAAGATAGATAATAGATATCATATATTATGTATAATCATATAATTGTATAATTTTGTATATCTTGATCTTCTTGATCTAAAAATGCAAATTCGACAAAACATAGTAAGGCATATTAATATTCACTTGCATATCCCAAAAGATGCGGGTGATGAAGAAGAAGATTTGGATCCATAAGAACGAGGTGATAGAGAGCCTCGTCATAGCGGAAGGCTCCAAGATCAAATTTTATTCACACACTTACCTTGTGAGAGAGCGCTCTCGAGGATGGAGGCCCTATGTGAAGTGGGATAATTGGGAGGGGCAACCACATGTGGATAAATTCGATGCGAATGAAACCCTGATCGAACAAAAGCCTTGCAATGAGAAAGGCCTGGAAGAGGTGATCAAGCTTGTCAAGATCTTCAGAAGGAACTTGATAACCATGGACCTTTCCCAGCTATAGTGAAGGAATCATCATATGTACGTGAACATCAAGAAGATCAAGGATCCCGAAATAGTGATCGAGGAATTCCAGGATCAGTATGGTACGATAAACTCCCTATCTCAAAGGGTGTCGATATCCAAATGCACCACGAAGAACGAGATGGAAGACCTGATGGTGTGGAAGTACCTCAAATCAGGGGCTGTGTTCGAGGAAGAGATCGTCCTTCACAATTCCGATATATTCGACGTCCTCACCCCGAAAAGGATGGAATTGGTGGATTATTTGACAAAGAACAAGGCGTCCTCTATACGGAAACTCTCTGAAGCCGTGCATCGTAATTACAAGAACACTTACGATGATCTCCTCGCCCTTGAGAAGATGGGCCTTGTGGAATTCAAACGCTCGGGGAAGAGCAGGATCCCGATATCTTTCGTCATCCGTGTGGAGACTGTTTTCGAACATTGATGTTACATCGATGTTAGATATGTTCATTTCATTTACTTCTTATACCATAATACACTAATTATTTATACTGGCTAAGCTCATTCACTTCTCACACCATAATAAATTCCATACGAAATATATATATGGGGGAATATCATTAACTATAATATCGAACCAATGGATAAATCGCACTTAGTTTGACTAAAAAAGAGATATAAAATTACCAAGAGGATGAAAGAATGAAGGCACAGAAATACGAAGACGTGGAATTCATCATTGATCAAAAAACAGATAATTTCAAAGCAAACCTTATCTGGAAAAAGGGAGGTCTCTACCTCTCTCTCTCGGGTTTGTTCTTGACCGATGGAACCACGTGGTACGAATTGCCAGTCAAGGATCTTGATAATATTTCCATCATAAGGGAAGAACCTCTGAAGTTGAAATTCAAAATCCCATCTTTCGATGTCACCATCTCGGGCGATCACGCTGAGAGACTTCTCGCTCTGAGGCATTTCCTTCTGCCTTACATATCTGGCAGAATTCATGGTAGTGAGATGAAAGCCCTTCTGAAACTATGGGCCATCGGAGTGCGTGAACCCACCATTCTTAAGAAATTACTTGGTGTTGATGAAGAAAAGGTATTGGAACTTATAGCAAAAGCAAGGAAAGACAATATACTACATCAGAACGGTGATATTGGACCCAATGGGAACAATATGCTTACGGATGATGAAAGGGAGTTTCTAGGCCTGGAGGACTGAAATGGAAGATGCTAATGATTTCGGGAGCTTCGCCGAGGCTATCAACACATTGGGAACCCTGAATAAATTGGAATCCGCCATAACGAGCGCTATCAACTCATCCAAAGTTCCTCCAAAGGAGATCAGGAAATTTATGAAATGCTCTTCCGTGGAAGAGGCCAGCAACACACCTTTATTCCAGTTCATGGAGATACTCTTCAAAAAAATAGGATTGGGAACCCTCAAACTTTCCCAGAATGATATTTTCAATTACGTGTTCACAGTACCGGATTCCACAGTAAGTCGCCTTTACTCGAATGTGAAGAATAAGAAGGTGTGTTACACCCTGTCTGAAGCTCTTCAACAATTCTTTGAAAAGGATCTCGGGATCCCTGGTAATGTTGAGGAGATAAAATGCGTCAATCATGGTAGCGATGTCTGTGAATTCTCGGTCACCATGCAGCCATTGGCGGTCTACCATCACGTGCTCGACACTGATGATCGGGACATAATAGGACATCTGATCGAGTCCCAGAACACTCGATCTCTTGCAGACGATATAGGTCTGCATGAGGAAGAACTGAAGTTCAGGATAGAATCATTGAGAAGGTATCACATATTGAATGATGAGAACGAAGTGACCGAGATAGGCGAGACCTATTTCAAATACGGCAGAAAATCCACAGACATTGAAGAGGACTTCCCGCCGCCATGGAAAGATATGGCGGAGATAAGCATGGCCATATCCGCATCCACATCTTTCGCCGAGGCTTTCCTGGAGACGAACAGGAAAGAGCCAGTGGTGGAAGATGTGAAGGATGATGCCATAGTGAACCTCACCGAGGAGGCTGAAAAGAGTACCAGCTTTGCAGAATTACTATCAAAATCAATCAAGAAAGAGGAAAACTAGGAGGGTTGAGAATGAGCGAAAGAATAAAGACAGGAATATTTGGGCTTGACCAGCTGATGGAGGGCGGTATGAGAGACAATACCGCTGTCGTCATAGTCGGTTCAAGCGGTACTGGAAAAACGACTTTTGCTATCCAGTTCTTGATGCACGGCATTGAGAATGGGGAGCAGGGTCTTTATGTGACGATGGAGGAATCTCCAGAGCAGATAATGAAGGAAGCTGAAATGATGGGTTGGAACATGAAAGAGCACTATGAAAAGTCTCTTTTCTTCATCCATCTGAAAGGTCAGAACTTCAAGAAGATGATAGAGGAAAAATTACCTCAGCTGGTCAAGGCCAGAAGTGATTATGACATCAGAACAAGAGTTGTCATAGATCCAATGACCCCGGTTATCTGGGCGACAGAGGATAAGCTTCTGCAAAGGGAATTGATAGGTAAACTCTTCTACACCTTGAAAGAGCTTGGTGTGGTCATGGCCACGGTGGAGGAGCATTCCAGCCCCGGAGAGATGATCGGCGAGGATGTTCTACTGCCAGTATATCTTTCCGATGGTGCGATCAATCTGGAATATTATCCTATCGGTGGAGCTTTCAACAGGACCTTGAAGATAGTTAAAATGAGAGGAACCCACCATGGGGAAGGTGTATATCCATACATTTTCGCCAGGGGCGCGGGTGCTATTGTCAGATCATCTCCGACCGAAAGCACAAGGGCTGACGACGGTATGAGCTATGACGAGGTATTCGACGAGGCTATAAAAACAGCCGAATTCATAAAAGCTCCAGCATATGTGATGGAGAAATTGAAGACGATGAAAGCCAACTGGACATATGACTACTCTCCTGAAGAGATATTGCAGGTGGTATTCGACTCATATGACCTGAAATAGATCCAATAAAATCAAGGTGATCATATGGTTGACCAAAAGAATATCGATAAGAGGATGGAAGCCAAGAACGTGGTACAGCTGAAGCACATGCTGGTCATGGAGCTTAACCAGGTCAAGGAAGAGAACAATATCGATATAGTCATGTTCATGGGAGTTGATGGAAGAGTATTCTCATCCATAATCCCACCGATCTTGGATGCACCTCAATTCAAGCTTCTCAACCTTGTAAAATCAAATATGGTTCATATATGCCGTCAATTAGATGCGGAGAATATGAAATCCAGTATTCAGGAATACAGCTTTGGAACAGTCATAATAACAGGTGTGGGAGATAATGCATTTCTGGCATCTTTATTCGTGAACCCGCCAGCCAGTGATGAATTGGGCAAGGTCACGAGCAATCTCGTCAGAGGTAGCAGGGTGATGAACCATCTCTTCCAGTTAAAACCAATCTCGGATGAATATATGGAAGGCTATGACCAAGATGTGATGGACGAGCTCACAGGCCTTACGAGACGTCTGTTCGTGGAGAAATTTGATGAGACCAGGGGATACAAGCGAAATATGGAGATCCTCGAATATCTCAAAAAGAAGATCGGAAGTGTGGTGGGTATAGGTGCCGTTGATGAAGTAATAACCCTGACAATGAATGAACTTGGTGCCAGAGCGGCTTATATGAAAAATCAGCAATGGGTGACCTTTACCGAGATGGCTATAAACAACCACATTCGAAAATCTGCAGGAGATATCGTGGCAGATGAATGCTTGAAAACCTGGATAGAGGAAGTTGAAAGAAAATTGAAGTCCTTCGTTTGATAAGGTGTAGGGATGGCCGAAAAAACCAAAGGAAAGGGAAAGAAGAAGTCAAAGGGTCCAAAGGAACAACCCTCCGAGACCAAGACATCGACCCAGTCCTCGACTAAGAAATCTAAACCTGCCAAGAAGACAGCCAAATACGAATGTGGTTTTTGCGGTAAACTTGTCAACAATGCTCATAATCTAAAGGTACATGAACATCATTGTAAATCAAAAATAGAAGAGCGGGAAAAGAAAGACAATAACAGGGAGATCGAATCCGCGGTAAGAAAGTTAAAGGATGAATTCGAGGATCAAAGGGATCTATTTCAGAAAGAGGCCACGGATAGAGAGGACCAGCTTAGGCAGGAACTGGAAGAATTAAAGGATATTTTAAGACTGGAGATCAGACGCACACACCATGATAGTCCTCAAGGCCACAAGGCGACATCACCAGAACTTCAGGATGAAGAGATCCCTGATGTCACTGCCCCTGTCGCTCCTGATAATATTATTCCAGAAAAGCCTGAATCAATAAGTGAGATAGTGGAATCCAGTGCTGAAGAGAAGGTTATCGAACCGGCTCCCATAGTTCAGGTAGTAACACCTCCTATGGCGCAAGCAGAGGCTCCCCCTCCTCAACCCCAACCCATGCCTGAAGAACCTATTGTGCCAGTGCAGGAGCTTGCAAAAACCACTCCCCTACCAGAAACCGTCCCCCCGTCCCCCCAAATTCCTTCTGAAAATGTAGCTCCGATGGACCCCGATAAAGAAGATATGGGAGTATCCAGACAAATGGTATTGGATCTGATAAAGGAGGAGATCGGAACTATGAGTTCGACATCTACTTCAGCAACCCCAATATCGGATAATTTAGATGATAGGCTGGGGGACATGGAGAATAAGATACGATCACTATCTTCGAGCGTTGATCAGATGGCGCGTGATATAAAAACAGCAGATAGTAATACATCCATGGCTCTAGATGATAAACTATCCGAACTCGATCCAAAAAGATTTGATAGGGAGATAGAAAAAATATCCGACAGGGTCTTCGATATAATGGACGAGATCGGATATGGTGAGAGTTTGAATGTCGCCAAGATCCCACCGAACATACTGGAGATCGTCTACATGGCGACACTGGCAGATATTGTGAAAGAGATGAACAAAGCTCTTGGAGATCAGGAAGCGGAGAACAAGATCAATAAGGCTTTGGAAGATGTCAGGCTCAGGACCAGTGGTAGCGAGCTCTTCAGGTTCGATGGAAGAAGAGTGGTGACCGAGAACCTTGCCAGATCAATAGAGACCAATATGATATCGGCCAAGCAGATCCAGACCACTTACACGGAGCTTCTGAAGAAACTTCTGGAGACAATTCCAGGATACAAAGCAAAGAATTTCCAAGCGATGATCAAGATAAAAAGTCAGGAATATGCTGTGGACAAGGCCACTGTTCTGAGTGAAAGTGTATCCAAGCTTGAAAGCAATATGAACAATATGGGTCAGATGATAGCAGCCTTTTCTTCCCAGCTAAGTGCGAGGGCACTTCAATTGGAAGGAGATATCAAGCAAAATAAGGAAGATATAGATGGTAAAAGCGATAAGACTGACATCGAAAATCTCCTGTCCAATATGATGGAGCGGGCTGAAGCAGATAGGTCCATGAGATCAAATCTAGAAGCATTGAAGGAAGAGCTCGATGCTATCAAGGAACTATCTAGGGATCTATCACAAAAACTTGAAGATTATATTAGCTCCGGCTCAAAAAAGCCGGTCAAAAAACCTAAGGGTGAAAAAGCTCAAGATGAGGCAATAAAAGAACCCGAGATCGAAGAGAAGACCTCGGAAGAACGAACTCCTGAATCTGAAGCCCCAGAGCTTGAAAAGCCAGCTCCTGAAAAAGAGGCCAAGATGGACAAGAAGAAGACAACCAGGGATGAAATTATTGAAGCCGTGTCCGAGGGTTCTACCAGTAAAACAGCAATAAAGAAAAAATTGAAAATAACTGACAGTATTTTGAATAAAGAATTGGCGGCTCTTGTCAAGGAAAAGAAGATCCTGAAGAAAGGAACGAAGAACAGGCCTTCCTATGCCATGCCAGAGCTATCTGAGGATGTCAAGAAAGCTCCAAAAGAAATAACAAAGGATAAATCTGAAAAACCCGCATCAAAGAAGAAAGTGGCGGGTGCTAAAGAAGAGCCAAGCAAGAAAGATGAAGAAAAACCAGCGGATAAAAAGAAATCATCTGCCAAGAAAAAAGAGAAGCTGGAGCAGAAGGAAGAAAGATCTCCAGTAAGATCAAATGATGGAGCAAGTGATAAATCGAAAAAGAAGGAAGAAGCTGGATCCAAGGCTGTGGCAAAGAAGAAGGATAAAGAAAAGCCAGTGGACGATGCAGAGATCGACGCAACTCCTACCAAACCAGCTGAGAAACCTAAAGCCAAAGCCAAAGCCGCTGTGGAAACAACAGAGGCTACGGAGGAGAAAGATACCCCATCACCCGAAAAAGTGGAGGAGGATCTCCCCCCATCCAAGACCCTGGAGGACCTGGATGACGCGGAGAAGAAGGTCCTTAGTGCGATCTCCAGCTCCGGGATCACATTGCCCAATCTTAAAAAAGCTGTTGCCAAGGATGTGAAATACACGGTCGTTCTGAGAGCTTTACGTGTATTATTGGATTCTGAATTCGTGGAAGCCGTTACCCAAGGTCGGCATACCGTATATCAAAAGATCAATGTCAAAAAAATGGATAAAACTGGAAAGAAGAAAGATAAACAGGAGGTGAAGTAATTTGTTAGATGTAGCTCTCGTATCTTTAATTCAAGATATGAGCGAAAAAGCTGGTGTCGAAGGCACCATACAATATTGGGCTAGAGTAGGTGAAAGCTTGGCCAAAAGAATGGGCAAGGAAGCGTACATGGGATGGCCGTCCTTTAATGTGGCTTTGAGAGAAGGAAGAACAGCATTCTCCATTGAAGGATCTGTCACAGCATTGACCGATCTCGCCATCACGGATGTAGATGGTGATGTCGTTGGATACATATATGCTCTTGAGACATGTGTTTTCAACCCCACTACCGTGCGTATAAGGTACAGCGTGGGAGAACTGCCAAGGGCGGACAGAGCTGTTGCTGATGAATATAACAATAGTGTGAGGGATACAGCAGTCTGTAATTTCTGTGTGATCCATCAGAGGTTCAGGGAAGAGGTTTCCAAGAACATCGCTATTGCGGATCAGCAATTGGACTGTATCCAGCTGGCGGCAAGAGGTTTCACAGGAGAGACCAAGATCGCGGATGACTCCATGAAGAAGATTGGCATCAATCCAGAATACGTTCGCAGTCTTTTGAGGAACTATGCTTGCGTGTATGCCATAATGATGAAAGGCGCTCGTCTGAAAGGCGAGGAGGAAGATTAGGAGGTGTTCGAAGATGTCAAAACTAAAAAATGATACTCGAGAGAGAAGAGCATTGATAGATGACAATCCACTGGTCGATGTAGCTGCCTGCCTGTTCCTGGAGGACATAGCGGATAAGCAGGGTGCTAGCGGTATGAACAATTACCTTGTCAGTCTCGCGACATCATTGGCAAAAAGTATGCCAGTGGAAGAGTACGATACCTGGGATGATTTCCTCGAGGCTTTGGTAAGTGGTGAATCCATCATATCTGCCTTTGAGGAAGTTGAGACCATCACCCCTAATTGCGCGGTAACCAAGATGTGTCCCTTCACACGAGGATGGCAGGAATACACCAAAAGGATCGGCGAGTTCTCCAAGATACACACGGATGTTGCCGAGTACTATAATTCCGTATACAAACCATGTGTCATCAATTCGATGTGTATCATACACCAGACATTCCGAAATGCAGCTGCAGAAAGGATATTCATTAAAGGCAATCCACTGCGATGCGCCAATATCGCGGCTGTATGGGAAGATGGAACGAGGAAGATCGCTCCTGATGAATGGTTACCCATACTCCTTGAAAAGGCACAGATAACCAGTACGGATCTCACGATGATACTGCGAAACAATGCAGATGTTTGGGTGATCTACACAGATTGAGATAGATCGACCTGTGAAGTCTATCAATTCACACCTGCAATCCAAGTTTGACATTATGTATGTCAAACTTGGCCATATTTAATGGAAGTGAGAGCCTGCAATTACTCGGAAGAAGCGCAGATATAGAATACTTGAAAATAGAGGATGCTTCAGAGATAGATAGGTTTCACATTGTGGGTGTGGAGGAAGGAGACCTTGCAGGAGGAGGCTTTGAATTCTTCCGGGGTCTGGGGATCATCGGTTACAGAAATACTTTCAAGATGTGGCTGAGGAAGTTTCCTAGGCCGATATTCATCGCGGCAGTTAAAAATAGAAATATAGTGTCCTGGGTCTTCATTGAGGAATGGGATGACACTGCCAGGGATGGATCATCAGTATGGGTTCTCAGGGCTATCGAGACCATCGTCCCACTAAGAAAGAATAAAGTGGGCCACAGGATGTTGATGCTGGGTGCCAAACACAGCGTGGGATATCTTATCACGAAGCCTCTCACACCCGAAGCTTCGAGATTTTTCAATAGAGCGGGATTCATGGGAGTTACGGAATTTAGAAAGGTTCCCATAGATCTTTCTCGCAATCCTGGTTATGTCATCCTGCCACCTTTCCAGAAGAACAAATTGATAGATGGCATTGAGAGATATTTCTCACCTCATAAGATGGGTGAGGATGAGGTAAAAGATATTTTGTAAATATATACCACAAATACTAAAACGATGATAAATAAATTGATAATTACTTGATTCATTTTTTCAGCCAATATGGACTGGCCAGGTCTTCATGGGCACTATTGGCGGCTATAGCTCCTTCCGAGCAGGCTGTTATGATCTGTCTGAAGCCACCACTGACATCGCCAGCTGCATAGAACAATGGTAAATTCGTTCTCTGTTCTTTATCTGTGATGATATACCCCTCATCATCTAATTCGATCCCCAGAACTTTTATAAGATCTGTCTGAGGGATATCGCCGATCGAAATGAATGCTCCATTGAAATCCACATCCGACATTTCCGAGGTCTTCACATTTTTAATTCTCAATCCTTCCAGCATATTCTCGCCAAGGAACTCTTCGACCACGGAATCATACATCACGTGTATGCCCATCTCCGCTATGGTCTCTTTATGTCTATCCTCGGCTCTGAGCTCATCCCTTCTGTGGATGATGGTGACATCTATGCCCAATTTCTTGAGGAATATGGCCTCGGTGGCCGCATTATTGCCTCCACCCACTATGGCCACTTTCTTGCCCTTAAAGAAGAAACCATCGCAGGTGGCGCAATATGAAACACCTTTGCCCGTCAATCGTCCTTCGCCAGGCGCCCCAAGTCTTCTGTGCACGGAGCCAGTTACATAGATCACTGATCTAAATTGATATTCATCCTTGGATGTCTTGACAATGAAATGATCATCTTTTTTGGAAATAGCTTCCACTTTTTCACTATCCTTGATCTCCACGTATTTCTTGGCCTGGGCACGCATCTTGTCCATAAGATCCATGCCGGAGATCTCTTCAAAGCCAGGATAGTTCTCTATCCACGGGGCTTGGTTTGCCTGGCCGCCGTATATTCCCTTGTCAAATACAACTGCCTTCAATCCACTGCGGATGGCGTAAATGCCGGCGGTGAGACCACCTGGTCCACCTCCGATTATAGCTATGTCCTGCATGCTCATGTTCATTTCTTCCTTTTATCTATTGGAGCAATGAGTTGAGCTTCTGGACTATACTGTCCTTTGGAAGAGCTCCAACGGCTGTGTCGGCCAACTCGCCATTGACAAAGAAAAGCATAGTGGGTATGCTCATTATGCTGTGCCTCATTGGAATGTCCCTGTTCTCATCTGTATTGAGCTTTCCAAATGCCACTTTACCCTTGTATTCTCCTGCCAGTTCATCAATGGTAGGCCCGAGCATTCTGCAAGGTCCGCACCATGGCGCCCAGCAATCTATTAGCACCACATTGTACTTCTTAACAAATTCATCGAAATTCTGATCTGTAACCGGTTCTGGTTTATCTGGCCAATCTGCTGTCATCATTAATTCCTCCAATTTTTTCTTTCTTATCATTTCCAATTCTTCGTCCATCTATATCATTCCCTTCCTTAACCTTTTTGGACAGGTTGGATATACATGCCCAATTTCTTATAGACTAAATATATTTTCCCTCCTTTTTAATCGCTGTTAATATTTGGTCAATAACTCCAAAAATATCAATCCAGGTCTTCCACCATGCTCTCTTAGGTCCAAATCTGGCCTATATTCAATCTTTAATAGAATAAAGTCAATACCTGCTCGATGAAAGGCATCATCTGTATATCGGGAATGGACCCGTCCGGTGGGTCCGGCATTGCGGCGGATATCAGGGCCAGTTCTTACATCGGCGTCCCATGCTTTCCAGTCATATCCAGCATCGCTTCCCAGACAAATGATGATGTTCTTGACATTCAACCTGCTCCATCTCTATCTCGGCAACTGAGAGCGGCCCTGGCCTCGGATCCTGCAGCCATCAAGATAGGACTTCTGCATGCTCCAGATACCATAAGGATCGTGGCCCATGAACTAAAAAAGATGAAAGGCAAGCCGATTGTTCTGGACACCGTCTTCGCATCATCCAGTGGACACTCACTGGTCACTGAAGACCTCATATCCACCTTTATTGACACAATGATACCCCTTGCCACTATCCTCACACCCAATATTCCAGAGGCCGAAGCTCTCACAGGCCTGGATATCCACACCCAGGATGATGTGGAAGAGGCATGCCGTCAATTACACACCATGGGGGCCAGTAATATCATCATGAAGGGCGGCCATCTTGAAGGAGCGGAGGCCTTGGACACCCTCTTTGATGGCACATTATTCTACACATTCTCGGGGAAAAGGATCTCAGGCAAATTCAGAGGTACTGGCTGCTCATATTCCACGCTCATCACGTCTCTGATGGGCCAGGGTACGAATGTCAAGGAAGCGGTTGCAGGGGCCAAGGAACGCCTGCAAGCTGCTATCGAACGAGCCGCAGGCTCCGGCCAGTCTGCTCATCATATGCTTTTCCTGGGCGGAGTTAAGGGAGGGTCACAATGAGGATCGGAATGTTCACAGATGCCTGGCTACCCACTCACGATGGGACCGTGACGTCCATCATCAAGTTCAGGGAAAGCCTGGAGAAACTGGGACACAAGGTTTTCATATTCGCTCCAGGAGACACCACGGGGCCATCGGATCATGATGACAATGTATTCCTGTTCAAGGCCAAGACCTTCAAGCAATATCCGGAATACAAGCTCGCTATAGCTCCTTCCAAATGGAAGACTGACATGATCCTGGAGAATGATATCGAGATACTGCACAATCACGGCATCGCCTTCATGGCGCTCAAGGCGATGATAGGCTCCAATCTGACCAATATTCCATGTCTTCTGAACTTTCACACATGGGTGACCGAGGTTCAGGAGTATTATCCAGTTAATCTGAATGAGGATCTGATGGTATATCTTTCATGGATATACCTCCGGGTGCTGATCGAGAGAAGTGATGGTGTGGTGACACCCAGCGAATCCGCCATGAGGGAATTGAAGGAAAAATGTCCCAATATGCGATATACCAATGTCGTCGCTCCAGGCATTGATTTCAATAATTTCAACCAAAATATAGATGGTTCGGGCATCAGGAAGGATCTTGGATTGGAGGATTCCGAGGTTTTGGTACACGTGGGACGCGTATCTGGTGAAAAGAACCTGGAATTGATATTCAAGGCATTACCCATCATAAAGAAAGAGAAGCCGAATGTGAAGCTTCTCGTTGTGGGAAAGGGGCCAGCCAAATCTCATTATGAGAAAATGGCTCATCAGATGGGATTACAGGACACGATCAAGTTCACTGGATTTGTAGCAGATGAGGTCCTGCCACAATATTACGCTGCCGGAGATGCATTTGTATTGGCATCTCCTTTCGAAACTTTGGGAATAGTGATGATCGAAGCTTTGGCAATGGGACTTCCTGTCGCGGGTTTGAACTATCGAGTTGTTCCTGATATTATCAAGGATGGCCATAATGGTCATTTGTTCAATAATGATCCAATGGACTGCGCGCGCCAGATATTGAACACTCTGAACAATAGTGATGATCTAATACCAAATACCACACCCACGGCCAAGAAATTCGATAATATGGAGAGCGGTAAGAAACTTGCCCAAGTATACAAGGAAGTTATAGACAAGTACCAGAAAGAGCGTGCTAGATAATTCTATAGATCATGATTTTACTAATCGCCCAGACCAGTTCGATCTACAACTAATTCTCAATGACCTCTTCCACAGTTATCTCGAATATCAATGTCTTGCCAACAACCTCTGAATTGTAATCGAGGGTGTATGTTCCAGCAACGGTATCAACGCCACTTAACATGAAGGGTGCGACATTGTTATTGGAATAGATATTGTTCGCGTCAGCTTCTGTCACGAGGTGTTTGATAGTGATCTCTCCGCCATTGGTCGCACTGTCTATTCCAGTGACCTCGTAATCCCAGGCTTCAACGTATTCAAATATCTGTCCAACCGATGGCTCGTATTTCAATATGACCTCATCAGCATTTTCATCCACAAAGTACACGCTGGTATCCCAACCCCATACAGCGTCAGTAACAGTCATACCAACTACTGGCTCTATGGAATAGGTGTTCACAAAGCTGGATGTATTGAATTCCGTCGTATACATCGGGATCGTGTCAATTATGTCAAAGGTCCTCATGAGTTCAGGATCTGAATCTCCATAGGCCTTGTCGGATGGAATGGTCACTTTCTTGGTCTGGCCTACAGCCATACCGATGACTCCTTTCTCGAATCCCTCAACGACCTCATGCTCTCCCACTGTGAAGGAAAGGGTTGTGTAAGTGGTTCTTGGGGTGAAAGAGAAAGATTTTGGATACAAAGCGTCATTTTCAGCAACTTCTACATGGGATGTGTCAAAGACAGTACCATCCTCGAACATTCCAGTATAATTCACCAATACTTTGTCCCCTAACTCGACATATACATAGGATCCTTCAAAAGCATCCTGGGAATCATTCATATTATTATAGCTAACAACACCCACAATGGATAGAACGATCACCACTATGATGGTCACGATAATCTTCATGTCAAAGAATCCTTCAGAGTCATTACTTTTAGCCATAATATCCCTTCTTCAAATTGAATAAAAAAATAAATTGGAGGCATTGCCTCCAATTCACATATTTTTTATTTTGTCAGCTACGAAAGATCTAATCTCTTCGTCATCTGGGATGGTGAGTGATTTCTTGAATCTCTCGCTTCCATCTGGGAGATAGTATCCCCTGGAGACTGAAATAAACTCATTCTCCCCATCATCTGTCTTCGCCCTCTTCCTTGCGATCTCAAGGAAATTGTTCCTTCCGAAGTTCACTTTCTCGCTGGCTACTGTTTCAAATTCTACTCTTGATCTTGGTTCATATTCGTCCATTTCAATCAATCCTTTTTGTGGTTTATCTTTAGGAATTTTATATAACTACTCCCCAAAGTAAAGCCCCTCAATTACTTATATATTATAAAGGTTTGTATAATTATACATATTAATATTGTATCTACTAACATATAGATTGTTATATGTATATATGGGCTGATAAGATCGATGCCAGTAACAGAATCGAATCAAACACTTTACTGTTGACATGTTTTGGGTCGTGTTAGATCTTCTAAATGCGTGGGATAAATTTGTAAAGTCGCATTTAGAAAAAAAACATGCGGTAGGCCGGACTCGAACCAGCGACTTCAAGATCTTCAGTCTTGCACTCTCCCAACTGAGTTACTACCGCTTTTTGCTGATAGGGTCGAACATCATTCGCACGATGCCGTCCTCATATCACACCAGGGCAATCAGTGAAGCCCTACATTAACTTTACTGAATAATCACCAAGCTTGAATAGCTCATCACCTAAGCTTTATCAGAAGGCATTCAACAAAAACACTTTTAATATCGCGTCCATTACGCTCTGTTATGCAGGAAGCACCTGAGGTATCTGTCGTCATACCCACGATGAACGAGGAAGAATCCATTGGTGAGGTAATGGACGCTGTCAACCAAGCCCTTGAAGGTATGGCATTCGAGGTAATGATAGTGGATACCAATTCCAAGGACCGGACAAGAGAGATAGCCGTATCCAAGGGAGCCAGAGTGATCGACGAGCCCAGGCGGGGCTATGGCCGGGCTTATAAATCAGGATTCAAGCAGGCCAAAGGCATTTTCATAGCCACACTGGATGCGGATTGTACGTATCCAGCAGGTGATATTCCCAAATTCATCAGCATACTCAAGGAACAGAACCTTGACTTCATATCCGGTGATAGATTGACCAACCTGAATAAGGAAGCCATGAATGCCAAGCACCGACTGGGAAATAAGCTATTGAACATAGGGGCGCGAGTGTGCTTCAGCTTCAGGACCGCGGACTCACAGACTGGTATGTGGGTGTTCAGAAGAGAGATATTATCCAAGCTCAATATGACAAGTGATCAGATGGCCTTTTCAGAGGAGATCAAGGTGGAGGCGAATGAGAAGGTCAGATATCTGGAAGTTCCGATCGTATACAGTCCGCGTAAAGGCGAGGTCAAACTGAATACCTGGAAGGATGGATTCAATAATCTCATGTTCTTCCCCAGTAAGAGATGGGGAAAGGTCAGCAAGCTCAAGGGTGAGAAGCTGGCTTGATCATAATTTTCATTTAATAGATCAGGCGAGCCAGAAAGTGAATGGAATAAGCACTGCCAACAATCCAAATAGTATGCAGAACTTTGAGAAATCCACTCGTTTAGCGACTGCCATCAATAGATCCATTGTGAAGAAGCCGAATATGAAGGCAAAGAACCCTGCCACCAAATATGGTGTGATACCGACGGATGCCAAGTCCCCGAATACGATGAAATACAATGCTGCGAAAATAGATACTGGCACAGATAGAAGGAAAGAGAATTTCATGCTGGCTACTTTATCATAATCTCTCATTAACAAGGTTGCCACGGTCATTCCCGATCTGCTGATCCCTGGCAAAACAGAAAGACCTTGAGCGACTCCCAATACGATATAATCCTTGTAATTTGCCTTTGAGAGTTTCTTAGGCTTGATCTTATATTCCGCCCTTATTATGAATCCAGTGAGTATGAGTGCCATTCCGATGAAGACGGTGATAGTGTCTCCAGTCCATAGATTGCTCTCAAAGGTCTCTTCAAGAAGAAGAAGTAATGGGAGAGCGGAGATTATCGAGATGAGTGTGACCGCCCAGTAGAATAGAGGGATCTTTCCAGAGGTGGGATCCACCATTTGTAATAGGTCCCTGGGATATTTCATGACCACGGAAAAAGCCGTACCGAGATGAATAGCCAGTCCAAGAGATATGGCCAATCTAGGATCCAGACCAAAGCCATTTATCAGTATTATCGACGATTGCCCCGAGCTGGAGATGGGGAGCCATTCAGTCACTCCCTGCATTATTCCAAGTACTATCGCGGTCCACCAATCCATGTTTTGGATATTGTATTAATGGATATAATATTAATTGATGTGCTGAGGTCGATTATGGGTTCAATAGTAATTACTGCGTGCTCTTCGTAATATTAACTCCTTCAACAACGACATGTGGTGTTTTCACTAGCAATCCAACTTTTCCCACCCCACTTTTTTCTTTAACCTCGCTGTGCTGGCCGGGCTCCAAAGAAAAAAGACGGACAAATAAAGAAACTCGCCCGTCTCTGCTCGCTCGGAATTACTGCGTGCTCTTCGTAATATTAACTCCTTCAACAACGACATGTGGCGTCTTCACCAGTAACCCAACTTCCCACCAACGTATCTGCTCCGGGTCATTCCCAATATGTTTAATTCGATTCAACATATCGGGCATATTCTCCGATATCCGAATGTCCTTGACCGCGCCAGTGATCTTCCCATCCTTGATCTCGAAGACCGCGTCCCTGGGGATGGTGGAGAAATCCCCAGTTTGATAATTCTGGAATCTCGTGTACCACAAGTTCGTGATGTATAGACCATCTTTGATATCCGCTATCATATCATCTTTAGACATGCTTCCGGGCGTGATAGCGCAGTTCCACGCTCTCGGGAATACCAAACCCGCATTCCCGGTAGATACGGCGTCATTTAGCTTCGCCGTGCTTGTATTGTGCAGATAGGTCTTCAATACCCCATTCTCGATTATCACATTCTTCTGGGTCGGTACCCCTTCACCATCGAAAGGAGGGGATACGACCATCTTCGGATCCGTGCCATCATCTATCATTGTGAGGAATTCCGGCCCCACTTTCTCACCGATCTTATCCTTGAAGAAGGACATTCCCGCATCCACGCTTCCAGCAGAAGCCGAGCCTGCAGCTCTTTCCAGGAAATTTGCAAAGGCCAGTGGGGTGAAGAGAACGTCCACCTTCCCTGTTTTTCCCAGGGAAGGGTTCAATGCTTCCTTCGCCATCATGCCAGCTTCCATGCCAATTCTTATGGGATCAAGTTCATCCATATTGCTGACTGATTGTACCATGTGCCCGCTGGCTTCCTTGGACGCGAATGCTCTGAGAGATATGTCCATGTCGGATCCCGTTTGGCTGCCGATAACATCGCCACTGGTGGCCAGATGCACGGTCCCGCTGGATGAATACAAAACTCCGGCGACCCTATTGGCCCCATTCCTCATGGCCGAGTCAATGGCCTGGCCAGTAAGTTCAACAAGCTCCCCCTCCAGATCGGAGATCCTCTTATCATGACCCTCATTTCTATAATTGAAGGGGCCATCCGCGATCCCCTGGTAATTCTCGCTCTCTGCCATCATCTTGATGAATGCCAGCATATCGTTAATTGTCTTGTCCAGTGTGTGGAGGTCATTCACACTGGTGTACATGATCTTCCTGTCTTTGGCCAGGAAGATGTCCACCCCGGTGGATTCCCAGGTCTTGGTTATGGCAACCTCGCTATTGGTGAACTTCACTTGTTTTCGCTCACCTTCATGAGCTGAACACACAATGTCATCCGCTCCCTTCTTCCTCGCCTGGTCCACCACGTATCCGGGTATATCTGAAATATCCATTTATTCACCCCCCAGCTTGATATTCCTCAGCCTGATATGAGGGCCTCCGGTGAACACAGCAATGCCCTGTCCAGGCTCTCCCTTTCCGCAAGTGGCGGCAGTGAAACCCACTTCTTTTCCAACAGCATCTATCGCGCTCCAGAAGGCTGGTGTGGTCATTTCCAGAATTGGAGCTTTGACCGGCGCTCCGATCCTGCCATTCTCGATAAGATAAGCCTCTCTGCCGATGTAACGTTGATTGTAACGCTTGTCATCGATATTCCACTCCATGAAGGAGTTCATCAGAACACCCAGCTTAACATCCTCCACCAATTCTTCTAAAGAATATTCGCCAGGTTTCACATAGGTATTCGCCATCCTGACTATGGCCTCTCGATCGTAATTCTTGGATCGAGAAGAACCATTGCTCTCCACTCCCATCCTGGCCGCGCTTTCCCTATTGTGGAGGAAATCGTTTATTTTACCATCTTTGATCAATTCTCTGGGTCTGGCCTCAATGCCTTCATCATCATATAGATAGAACCCGTAGGAATTCTCCAGTGTGGGATCATCTATCACGGTCGCCACTTCACTCCCTATCTGCTGCCCCATCATGTCCTCGGATACGAAGGATTCACCGGCCTGGGCGGCTTCTCTTCCCAGTATTCGATCACCCTCATACGGATGCCCACAGCTTTCATGTGCGGCGATGCCAGTGACTTCCGGCCCCAGCACCATGTCCACCAATTCCTTCGGAGCCTTGATGCCTTCCTTCATGTTCTTGTGTGTCATCTTGATCTCATTGCCCAGAAAGTGTGATAACTTATCGATATCCATGAACTCCCAGCCACTTGCCGCTCCCAGTTGAAGCATCGCCTGTGCGGTGCGTCCGTCCTCAAGGATGGTTCCCAGCATGAACAGATGTAATCTCGGGATACTGGAGGCTATTTTCGACCCCTCGGAATTGCAGAAATATTTCTCCCTATGTTCGATGCCCAGGCTGAAATAACTACCCACGAGATTTTCAGATGGCAGGGCCTTCTCTATTTCAGATAAAGCCCTGAGTACATCCTCTGGACCGATATTCGAAATGTTCTTTTTCTGGAAAACACTGTAATCCTTGATATTGGCCTTTCCCTCGGCGAACTCCAGTGGATTCTTCATGATCCTGGAAGACGCCCTGGCAGTTCTGACACTCCTCTCACATGCGGCCAGTACGGAATCCCTGTCCAGTCTATTGGTGGATGCGAAGGCCAATGCCCCATTCACCTTCACCCTGATACCGATGCCCGCATCCCGCTCGAATCCAGAGACCTCGGGGTTGCCATTTTTCAGGAGAGAATCCTGCCCTGAAACGAATTCCATACGTGCCTCTGCGTATTCCGCACCCAGTTCCCGCGCCTTGCTCACTGCTATCTCTGCTAGATCTCTATCCATATCCGATTCCTCCATTTCATTCCGGAATCTTGAAAGCAATCACTATGATCTCGCTTTCAAATTTCCTCCTTATATTCGTCTGTCAATGTCATCTGCCCATCAAATCTTTTCTTCTTGGCCTTCTTTTCGAGGCCTTTCGCTTGTGAGGGAAGCAGAACTTTCCCATATTCGCCCCCTCCACCGGGAACGATCACGATCTGCCCGCTCCTGAAAGCGTGGATACCACTGGCCACATCATCCCCCACCAGGCCTCGAATATTCTTAATATCAGCTTCAAGCAAGACCTGGACCTCGTTTCCAAATTCAGTGATAAGCTTCTCCCACACACCCAGCCCTTTTTTGGAATAGGGCGAGGAGATCCCCATCACTTGGTTAATGATCTCACCCAGTGGGACTATATGTACGTACTCTGGACGGTGGTCTGGCCTTTTGACAATACCATCGTCGCTAAGCTCCTTCGCCCTATCACGAACACCCTTCTTAATGGGAGCCAGACAGGAGCATTTCCACCTCCTGGCCAGCGCCTCTTCCAGGGTGTAATGCTCGAAGCATCTGGGGCAAGCGGTCTCATTGTATTTCCCTTCTTGGGGTGGTAATCCCACATTACGAACGAAGCGCCTTCCCTTTTCTCGTTTTATGGCCATCATCAGCTCATCGAAAGTGATGTCCTTCGCGCGTATGGTGTTGAATTCCCTGGCCAGCCTGATCGCATAGGGCGAATGGGCATCGGAATTCGTGAGGAAAGTGATGTCCTGCAATTCTCGAATGAGGTCTCCATAATCGCTGTCCGCGCTTAATCCCAGTTCCAGGAACTTGACATCACCAGCTCTGGAGCCATAACATTCTTTCAGGGAACCATAGTGCGCGTACATCCCGGTCCATGGAGTGAAGGCGTGGGCGGGTCCGATGAAAGCCTCCACATCCTTCGCTAGCTCGGCCAGTTCCTCACCGTTCATGCTCAGATATGGACGTCCATCCGCCTCAAGGCTTTTGGAATATTTGCCAACCTCTTCCTTGAAGCCTTCGACCGATGATAATGATGGGAAGAAAAGTAGATGATGCACTCGTTTGGCTGCCTGAACTTCCGTGCTCAGAATGAATCGAGTACCTTCCATTTCAAAAGTACCTTCATCGATCCTTTCAGCCTCTTTCACCTCTGCCAGCCACTTGGAATGAAGACAATCGCCACTGGCAAGGAGATCGATCCCCTTCTTACCAGATTCCTTTGCCAATGTCTTGATCCTCATATTGGAACTGGTGGCTCTTGAATAAAGTCCATGGATGTGAAGATCAGCATTGAATTCCATTGGCTCGACAATGACATCTTATCTAAATATCTTTATGGATGTCGCTCAGTATCTGGGAATTCTCCTTCGGCAATTCTTCGATCCCTTCGATATCCATTTTCTCATCCAAGTGACTGCCTTGTGTGGTGTCTGGTGCTGTATCGGACACAGTATTCGATACAGTTTCTGTTGGCATGGCAAGTTCTCCTTCATCAATTCCTTCCTGGAACACTTCCATTTCTTCCGTCTCTTCATCACCTTTCTTATTTCTGATAAATACATAGGCGATCAGCAGGAATCCGATCGCATTGAATATCAATACCGTGTACAAGACTGGCAGTATGAACCAGGGCTCGCTTTCTATCTCGATGCTGACTTTGTTGACAGACTCCAGAACATCTATAGTGATAGTTTCCGAATACACTCCAAGGTCACATCTCAGTGTGATATTATGTCCATCTGTGTCCCATGGTGATATCAGGGTCAATTCGAACCTTCCATCAGCATCCGTCATGGTGTAAGTCAGGGTTTGATTCTCGCGACCTATGACAGACACCTTCACCTGTTTCATCTCCTTGCCAGTATTGGATAGGACCTGCCCTTCTATCGTGTATCCCATCTCGGAGTTCAGCCCTTCATTTTGATATGAATGGTTCAATAGCGTTCTGTCACTGTCCCAGCAATAAAATTCAGCAGTGTATTTTCCAGTCTGGGGTGGGATCCAGGAAAGCCAATCCTCATCTTCAGGAACAGTATCGGCGAATGAATGTTGAAACACTCCTTCATCGTCATACACATCAATTCTGTAATTGGAATAATCTCCTCCAAATACCTTGAACTGGATGACGTCGTTCAGATGATCCGCATCCGTATCCACGCTATCTACATCTATCATAAGATCGATCTCTTCTCGGCCTTCCAAATTCCATTTCTCACTGGCAATATCAAGAAATTCATCCCATGCCGTATCTTCTGCAATATCCAGTTGTTTATAGTCCAACCACGAGCTGGTCTTCGGGAACCAGATGGACATCCCATTCGCATTGTCAGCGGGCTCGTCCTCATCATTCGGCCTTGTCCAGTGCCTTTCATACACAACGGCTCCCTCTATCGCTTGCTTTAATTTTTCACCGCTTTCCTTTATCTGCGATGAAACAGACACATTGCCCATCATCTGGGTAAAGTGCACCAGATCGTATTGATTGGCTCCATCATACTCTTCAGTGATGTATCGAGCTGCTGATATCTCTGGATGGAAAAAACCTACACTGGACCCAAGCTCATTGGCATAGGAATCCAATGCCTCGGCCACTACATCCATCTTCTCCAATTCAATAAGTGAAAGGGTTGTGGAATAAGCACTATTGGCCATGCTCCACGTCGTATAATCGTCAATGAACCTCTCTCCAAAATCCTTTGGTAGGATATCAGGATCATCCTTCAGGATATTGAGGATCTTGTCATAGGGCCAGCCAGCCAAAGGCACGTCCTTCTCAGACCCAATGGCGTATTCGGCATTTCCTCTGAGCTGGTAGAATAATTCCAACATACCCATCTGGCAAGCGTCCATGCTGATGATGTCTATATCCACGACATCTTCGGTCGCCGTCAAAGCTCCTTTTAGCTCGACCGCGGACAGCTTATCCCCTTTATCCGGGCAGACACCGGTCCATCCATTTCCATGACCCCACAGGTCCAGCAAATACCGCTCCGCGGGATATTCATCGACAGCCCATTCGATGAATCTTGTTAGAGTGTCTGGATCACCCATTTCCATCTCATTGCTCCAGCTCGTGTCGATATCTTCCATGGGGATGGCATCGGTTCCATTTTCGACAATATGAAATACATTGGAATCCCCAACTCCGGATCTATCTGCCAGGACTATTATTTCCAGACCGTCGCCAGACCCGATATCCATCATCTCTTCCAGATCGGCGGCGACATTATCACTCAATGAATTGTCTCCGGACATGTACACCATCACGGTCCATCCAGCTATATCGTCGGCTCTGGTGCCTCCACTGGCATGAGTAAATGAAGGCCCTATCAACATGAGAATTAATAGTACGATCACAAAGATCCCAGCTTTCGAATCAGCCCTGGGCCTTTGTGCAAATGGCTTCAAAACTCTATCCCCTTCCTTGCCATCATGCCCTTCTGAAATGGATGTTTGATCTCCTTGACCTCGGAAACATGGTCCGCGATCTCGATAAATTTTTCGTGAGCGTATCTTCCGGTGAGCACCAGTTCCATGCTATCTGGCTTTGAAGAAATAAGGTCAAGCACATCGTCCAATTCGATGAGCTTCCAATCGACAGCCACATTGATCTCATCCAGAATGAGAATGTCACAAGCATCCTCCTCCACCAGTTTCCTGGCATATTCCAATCCTTCCCGTGCCAGCTTGATATCGACCTCTGCCGGGTCTTTCTTATCAACAAAATCCGGTCTTCCAAATTGCACGATGTCGAAACCATCCAGCTTTTTCGCGGTCTCCAATTCGCCATAATTTATCTGGCCTTTCATGAACTGCACCATGATGACCTTGTAGCCGTGGCCAACGGCTCTGAAAGCAAGACCCATAGCGGACGTGGTCTTGCCCTTACCGTCACCCGTGATGACCTGGACCAGGCCCAATCCTCTTTCATCTTCCAACATCAGACTTACTATGTTAAAGTCAAATATAATACTTATCTCAGAAAGATTTAAAAGGCATCGGGGGATTGATAACCCTCGATAATATGAACATCGAGACATCCATCGCTGGCTTGAAAATGGAAAATCCAACCATGCTGGCATCCGGAATTCTGGGCCAGACTGGCCGATCTCTTTTGCGCGTCGCCAAGGAAGGCGGTGCAGGTGCTCTTGTAACGAAGTCGATCGGCCTGGAAGCAAGAACAGGCCATGGGAATCCTGGTATTCTGGAATTGGATACCGGGCTGCTCAATGCGATGGGACTTCCAAACCCCGGCATTGATGATTTTGAGGAAGAAGTGCAGATCGCCAGGCGATCGAATGTTCCAATTATCGGCAGTATTTTCGCCTCTTCTCCCGATGATTTCGCTAATCTGGCTAGCAGAATGGCCGGTCACGGTGCGGATGCTATCGAGCTCAATCTAAGCTGCCCTCACGCACAGGGTTATGGGGTGGAGATGGGCAGTGATCCAATTATTGTAGAATCTATTGTGAAAACAGTCGTGGAAGCGATCCAAATTCCGGTATTCGCCAAGCTCAGCCCCATGGTGCCAGATATAGCGTCGATCGCCCTGGCAGTGGAGAAAGGCGGGGGCCACGGGGTAGTCGCGATAAACACCATGAGGGGCATGAGCATCGAGCCCGAAATGGGCATGCCAGTCCTTAGTAACAAAATAGGCGGTTTGAGTGGGCCAGCTATCAAGCCCGTGGGTGTGAGAGCGGTTTACGAAATAGCACAAAAGGTCAAGATCCCCATAATCGGAGTAGGTGGGATAAACACTGGCAGGGATGCGATCGAGTATATCATGGCTGGAGCCAACGCGGTGCAGATCGGAAGCGGCGTGCATTATCGCGGTATCGATATCTTCAAAAAGGTCAGCCAGGAAATTCAAGACTTCATGCAGAAAAATAATTACAGCCAGCTTGATGAGATGATAGGCATTGCGGGGGTGAAGTAATGGGCCATCATCATCAAAATGCCAAGATGCACGCGGTTACCATACTGGCCAATCGCCCCGAGGCCGCTAATATCTTCACATTGGAGATCGACTGGATACCTCGGGACAAACTCCTCGGTGGGCAGTTTGTAATGATCTGGATACCAGGTGTGGACGAGATACCAATGAGTCTTTCATCGGCCAATACAACTTCAACATTGACCATCCAGAAGGTGGGTGAGGCATCCGAGACTCTCGGCCGAATGAAACCAGGCGACAAGATCGGAATAAAAGGTCCCTTCGGCAAAGGTTTTGAACCAACTGGCCAGAATTTACTTTTCATCGCTGGCGGGGTGGGAATAGCTCCTCTCATGCCCGCTATAGTAACTGCCCAGGAACAGGGGAAGGAAATAACACTGGCCATTGGCGCGGCCAGTGGTGATGCGATCGCTTTCCGTGATAAACTGACCAGCATGGGCATCGATATCAGAATAGCAACGGATGATGGCTCTGAAGGACACAAGGGTTTTGTCACAACCCTTGTGGAAGAATTACTGGCAGGTGGAAATTATGATCAAATACTGACCTGTGGCCCGGAGATCATGATGGCCAAACTTTTGGAACTGGCGAATCTGAATAAAATTCCGATCCAATGCTCCCTCGAGCGCTACATGAAATGCGGAATGGGCATCTGCGGTTCCTGCGATATCGATGGGCTGCAAGTGTGCAAGGATGGCCCTGTTTTCGATGGCCAGACACTTGCAGGGCTTGAGGATTTCGGTAAGAGCAAGAGGGACAGATCGGGGAAGAAGATTGGTTTTTAACTCATTTATTCTTACTGAGATATTAGTTTGTTAAGATGGGTGTGGATAAGGACTCCGCCCCTGCTTTGATCGGGGCGGGGTTTGATTTGACTCCTCGCTCTCTCAATGTGAGGAGTTTATCTTCTTACTGGAACATCGCAACTGTCACTCGAATTCTCATCGAATATATTACCCCGACCCTGCGTCACTCGGGACGGGGCATGTTTGTATTGTTACGTATTCACATTGTTGGGAACCTGCTCTGCTGGCACATCATTTTTCGCCCTCCCGGCTCCGCCCCCACCCCAATTTCTTCTTTTTAACCTCGCTGTGCTGGCCTGGCTCCAAAAAGAAGAAGAAGGGTAACAAGAAAAACTCGCCAGGCGCTGCTCGCTCGGCAATATATTGAGAGACTGCATTTACAAAGCCCCGTACCACTTTCTTTATATATTACACAAAATCTTGTACCAACAATCCTTTATAAGCAAATACGATTAGTATAGTTCGTGAAGAGTGGAAGAGTAGTTTCAATTATTATCGTGGCCATCATGGTCTTACCATCATTGGCCATGATGACCTCATCCCAGGAGGTTGGAGAGGCTGGAGAGGTTGATGATCTCGCCTACACACTCCGACTAGCCATGCAGGATGATCTCAAGACCCTGAATCCACTGGTGGCTGCCGATATCTGGACATGGCACGTGATCCAGTGGATATACGACAAGCCAGTGTATGAGGATATGGAAACAGGCGAATTGGTTCCTTACATCGCTTACAAATCCGGCAATTCCTCGGTTCTTTTTGGATATGACCCAGCGGAGAACTGGGCCGATCCAGCAAAGCCAGAAGCTACAATTTATTATGACTTCGAGAATGTGAAATTCCATGACGGCCATCAGATGGATATCCGCGATATTTTATTCTCATACCACGCGGCAGCCCGGCACCGGGTTTGGCGCGGGGATGTCGAATGCCTGGTGGACAATGGCAGCTTCACAAATGGGAATTACACCGATGACAACTGGCTCCACATCGAAAAGACATGGGAGAGTGAGGATCATATGCAAGCGACTCTCAAATTCACACTCCAGAATCCATATTACAATTTCTTCAGGATCACACTGGCTCCAAGGATTCTGCCATATCATATCTGGGGAAATACAACTGCCAAGCAAAATATCGACAATGCGAAGATCTGGCTGGATGTTGGCTATGCCCCATCCAGTCTGGATTCATGGAGCTTTGAAAAGGCATACGCATGGGATAATACAGAATCGATTGGTAGCGGGCCTTTCATGTTCGATTCCTGGCATCCCGGGATAAGCTCGAAGATACTCACCTACCGAGATCATTTTTACAAGGAAGGATTCAAGCATGACCCAGACAATGCCAGGCAGCCGATGATCAATGCTATTGTTTTCAAAATATACAAGACAGCGGAAACATCTGTCTTATCACTAAAAAACAACGATATCGATATGCTTTTATGGACAATCCCTCCAACCTTCGTTCAGGAAATAATGAATGATCCAGATCTTGAGGTCAAACAATCTGCTGAAAAAGGATTTAGTTACCTTGGATATAATATGAGATCTGATAGAAGATCATTCGGCTATGATGAGAATGGAGTAGATATTGGTAAACCACTCAGACATGCAATCGCCCACTGTATTGATAAGATGGCCATATCATCAAGATTATTACAGAATTTTGCAATTACAGGTGATGGGCCAGTGTCTTCTATAAGTACATGGTACAATGATAGCATCCCACATTATTCCTTTGATCCTGAAGGGGCCATAGTCATCCTGAGAGATGCAGGTTATCTATTGACCGATCCAGGAGCCGAGCCAGGTGTTGGTAATTGGTGGCTGAACCCCGATGGCTCCCATATCGGAAATGGCGATTATGGAAAGATCGAGATACTCACGCCACCTGCAGATTATGACCCCATACAGGCCCAGCCCGGCTTGATGATTGCCAAGCAGATGCAAGATATCGGCCTAAATGCGGAATCCATCGCCATGGACTATGGCACGATCAAAAATCATGTGCACCAAAGGGATTTCGACATGTACATGCATGATTGGACCATTGCCAGTGATCCCACGGAGTTCTTGTATGATTTCTTCCATTCCAATAATCTGGATGGTCATAATCATCCAGGATATTCAAATGCCAGTTTCGATGCCATAATGGATGGGGCAAGGGCAACATGGGATGAGGATGAGAAACTTCAACTGATCAAGGATGCCCAGGCCTCGCTTGCATATGATCTGCCATATGATGTGCTCAATTTCAGAACCAATATCGAGGCCTATCGTGCAGATCGATTTGATGGCTGGGTGAATGGGCCAGCTGGATCCATATACAATTGGGGTTCGATCATCGACCTGAGGCCGATTTCTTCGATCACCCACTGGCTCAGTGCCACCCTGGTGAACACTCCCTCGGCCGTGAGCTCCAATTCCACCGTGGATGTTTCAGTCAAGGTCACCAGCATTGTCAAGCAGGAAGACGGGACATTGGTCCGGACACCTGCGATTGGGGCATTTGTCGAGATGGCTGTGACAGATGGCACTCTTTCAGAATATAATGGAACCACGGATGCTGGCGGGATATTCAGAACAAGATACACCGCCCCCTTTGTTCCATCAATTACCGAATTTGTGAAAGATGGCCACAATATCCTCATTGAAATCAAAAGTGTGGAAATGGATGGATACGAGCCAGCTCCGAATGAACTGACCCTGTTGACCGCGTACCCTGAAAAAGTGCGATTCCTCACCATAAGGATGGAAGCAGAGCCCGATGTCATAACTGATAATGATACTGCTGGAAATCTAGGTTTGGCCAGTATTATCGTGATTGTCACAGATCAAGATAATTTCCCTGTAGCAGGAGCCACTGTCGCCATACAGATCGATCCTCAGGGCCCCCCTGTGACACCAATTACAGGTCTAACAGACGAATCTGGCATCATGATTTTCCAGGTGAAATCAGTAGATCTTCAAGAGGATCGTGAATACACGGTCAGCACAATAGCTTTCAAAAACGGGTACAAGAATGGCACCCAGTCCTCTCAACTTATGATCATAGACAATATTGCTTCGACCCTGGATGTATCTGACCCAGATCTTGACGAAGACCCCGAATTTGAAGATCCCGATGAACTTGTTAATGATGGAGAAAGCAGTCTATCACAATCGTCTACTGCCATGAAATTCATATCTGGAATTATAGTACTGGCAATTGTGTCAATATTGATCCTTCTATCTGCTTTCAAATTCTATCAAGATAATAGAAGACCTTAGAAAAAACATTTTTAAGTAAGAACCTTATTGCAGTGAGTGATAGTGGGCAATTCGATCGCGAGCTGATTAAAATGGATATGGATTCCGAAATGGTCAAGTTCATGCAACCTTTATTTGGTGAAATGGCCGACAAGACCGTGGAACTGCAGAAGAAGAAACTGGGCATTGATGAGAAGGATCTCAGCTATGATGATTATGTCGTGCTGATAGACTCCATCAGGACAATGTGCAGGACGATGGCAGGGGACGCTATAGCCAATAAGATATACGAGGGCTTGAAAGATATCCTGGATAAGGAAGTTGCCTGATATTCACAAGACCATATTCACATCACAGGAATGATACCGATGACGAAAAAAGATGACATTTTGAAAGAATTCACTGAACTGCCGGGTGTCGGCATGTCGAAAGCCAAGATACTGTACCAGGGTGGTTTCGATTCCATCAAGGCTCTGGAAAAGGCCAGTGTTGAGGAATTGACCAAACTGAAAGGCATCAATAAGAATTTGGCAAATGGTATCCATGAGCATTTTCATCCCGATGGTGATGATGATGAAGAAGAAGGCGTTGTTATTGACATTGATATTGATGAAGAAGAGACGAAGGCAGAGCCCGAAATTGAAGAGGAGCCAGACTCAAAGGAGAAGACCGAGGATGAGGAACTCATGGAACGCGGTCTTGACCTTTATAAGAAAGGCAAATGGGGCCAGGCTTTACAAAGTCTGAAAGAAGCTCTGAGGGTGAACCCCACCAATGAACAAGCCCACCTGATCACGGGAGATATCTTCTGCGAGCGTGGCAAATTCGAAAAAGCCATGGAATCCTATGAGATACTTATCGAGATAAATCCGAAAAATGACGAGCCCTGGGTGAAATACGGGGACGCGCTCATGGCACAGGACAGATCGGCCGAGGCCATCACTTGCTACAAGAAAGCTCTGGAGATAAACGAGAACAATGAGCAGGCCATGGAAAGACTGATGGAAAATGAGAGGATCAAGACCTATGTTGAAGGTCTGGATGAAACCCTGGACGGCGGTATACCGGCCAGACATATAGTCCTTGTTTGCGGCAGGGCGGGATCCATGAAATCATCTTTCTGTTACAGCATACTTCATAACCTATCAAAGAAAGAGAATGTCAAAGGAGTTTATCTCACTCTCGAGCAGAGTAGGGCCAGTCTCCAGAGGCATATGAAGAAACTGGGCTTCGATTCAGAGGGCGCGTCCAATCTCATTGTGAATGATATGGATGACATGGTCGTCATCGACATCGCTCATCTGAGAAAGGAGACCGATACCACCGAGTTAGATGGTATCGACTGGCTTAATTCCATAATCACCCAGATCCAGAATTACAAGAAGGCGTTCGGCTGCGAAGTGATAGTGTTGGATTCACTATCAGCTCTTTACTCACTTACGACTTTCAAGAATCCGAGAAGTGAATTGTTCTTCTTCTTCGAGAAGCTGAGGGACCTGGGCATCACGGTCTTCATAATCGCCGAGATGTATGATCCTGAAAAGGAGATATTCGGAACCTATGGAGTTGAAGAGTTCCTGGCAGATTCCATCATCCATCTTAAGACCGAGAAGTCTGGCAAAGGCACGAATCTATTCCTGGGCGTGGTGAAGATGAGGGAGACCAATCATGGAAGGGATTATAACCCGCTCATCGTTGATAAGACCGGGTTCGCCATCGTGCATGATTGACACTCACTCTGGCAGTAGCATGGAAGGAGTCATTGAATGATACCACTGGATAGAGAAGCCTACGGAAAAATCGCCAATCAGTTACGGGCCATTCCTTTCAATACACTTTTTGCCAGGCAGGTGGTCAATGGCCATATTGATGGAAAAATCTTCGTCGATAATACTTCGGAGCCAAGGTCATTTTACATACTCCATCCTTATGGAATGTCACTACTTTTTGGAGTTATGGACAATCCGAAATTCAATGACTGGCTCAAAACCTACATAATGGATCCCGAAGGCAAGAGGACGAAGAACGAATACCTGCAGGTGTATCCAGAGGCATGGGGAGGATTTGTCAAAAAGATAGCTGGCCCATCCTATCATGGTCTGAGCGATGGCGAAGACCATGATAGAAAGAAGATAGTGGCGGACGAGCGCATTAATTTCATCTTCCGCGATCTGAAAGATATTCCCAAAAATTCGGAATGCCAGGTGGTTCAGACAGATGGGGAATTGTTCAATAAAATGGAAGGGACCGTGATCCCTCAGGAATTCTGGGAGGATGCGGATGATTTTGTTGAGAATTCTGTAGGATTCTCCGCCCTTGTGAATGGCGAGCTGGCATCCACTGCTTTCGCGGCCTTCATAGTGGAGGATAAGGACATTGACAAAAAATACCTGGAGATAGGGATCGAGACTCTTCCACAATTTTATGGAAGGGGGTTGGCGCAGCAGGCCTGTGCAGGCCTCATCGAGTATTGCCTGGAAAATGATTACGAACCTGTATGGTCATGCCGTGGCAATAATATCGGAAGTGCCAGGCTGGCGAAAAACCTGGGGTTCGAAGAGGTATTGAGGCTCGGGTATTGGATGATCAAAGCAAGTGATTAGCCAGTTAAAAGTCAAACAACGTGCAGTCCTTCACCTTCTCATTCTGGAAAAGCGAGCATATGGACTTTTCCATGTTCTCAATTCTCTGGATCGTGTATATGGAGATATCGAAATCTCTTGCGATATCCTTTGACATGACCAGGTATTTCCTCACACTGGCGGGGTGCACGGTCAGTATGAGCTTATTACCGCAGTAACAATGACCGATGACCGGTATTCGTCGATATTTCTTACCGCATTTCGTACACCTGACGGTCTGGGTGGAGAAGGATTTGAGATTGCCGATCATATCGGGCATGAAATGTCCGGATATCAAGCGCTCGGCCACATCCTTATGATCCACTGCCCTTATCTTCCTTGCCAGTTCGAGTTGCACACGGGTCTTTTCCGCCATCGATTCCAGGGTCTTGTATGATGACACAGTGGGCCCATCAGAGACATTATGTGTGTCATTGGTGAATCCAAATCTCTCGTATTGGAGAACGGTGCCTATCCTGCTGCCCGCGGTATCCAGAAGATGCTCGATGGACTGCGTGTCCTTGAATTCCTTGCCAGCTTCATACATCTCTATAGGATATTCGAACATGAGGTCCACATTATGCGCTTCCTTGTCTATCTCATTAGGATTGAGAATTGTAGACAATAGCAATGGCGCGTCCATTCTGCCACCGCGCCTTTCAGGTAGATAGGACCAGGAGAAATTGAGCAATCCATCCATAAGCAACATGAAGCAATCCTCATCACCATCGCAATTACGCCTCTTGGCGGCATGGAAATATGGATGAGCGAATCCCACACTGGCTTTTGTAAAACCTATCAATCTTGAAAGAACCCCTCCGGACGTATGTGGAGAAAGTCCCATCATGGAAGATCCGATGAGATCGTCCCTCTTATTGGCTTTATAGAAAGGCTCCATGCCATAGATCAGGGTGAGCTCATCATCGATGTATTTCGACACCTGGACCATGTAATCTCCCCCATCCAGAGGCATTATCACATCCTGGACCTTGAGCTCCAGCATCTGATCGTCATTTGTCAGCTTCTTGCCATGTATATCCTTTTCATAGCCCAATTTCCTCAATACTTCTACCGTTGCATTGATCTCAAAGGGCTTGAAGTGCGTTATAGGAGCATCCGTCGCATCATACCGGCATGTGCCATCCTTGAACACGAAGACGCCGTTCATGGCCCTTAGAATGCCCTTTTCTGGCATCTCCACGCTCTTGTTCCTCGATATCATGCCCTTCACACCTTTGACCTTCGGCATTTTGTCAAAGGGGATCTTCAAATTTGCCATCGCGCCCCTCACCATCCCATTGACATCGATCTCCTGTTCCTCATGTGTTTCAGTAGGGGCTCGATGTTCTCCACAATCGCACTTGGGCAGACTCCCCTGGCCTCCACACTTCGTGCATTGTCGCACCTCGACATCGATGTTGATCTGGCTTTTGGAGACCTTGGCGGCTTTGTTCAGAAGCCTTCCAGCTCCTCCAGCAGTTCCTATTCCGAAAAGGCTGTGAACAGGGGGATTCATCTTCCTCATATCCCCCTTCTCCGGTCTGGCCATCCTGGCTCCGATCCTGGTGCCGCATTTGTCCTCGATACGAATTCCAGCAAGTGAAGAAACATATTCCAGGGTCGTTCCATCGACTTCCACATCTCCTTTGATCACAATTTTTATGGATCGTCCATCACTGCCAGTCTCAAGATCCAGGCATCGGATGATAGCCTGGCCGTTCTCCACGTCATAAAGGCCATCGGAATTCTTTTTGTAAGGCACACCCAGTTGGACCAAGATACCTTTGATCCTTTCATCATCCTGTATGACCAGGTCGTCAGATATCATCTCCCCCAGCTTGACCAGGAGGATCCGTAATTGATCGATCTCATCTATTGTCAGGTCATTCCAGAAATAAGTGTAATTGGGATGAAGAGGAATATCATGTTTCTTCGAATTCTCAAAGGCCTGGTCGATATTCGGATCCAGTAACTTTTCCTCATATTCCAATCCTTTACCTCTCAATATCGCCTTGTACCACCCGATGTCGAAGACACCTGGCACCAATGGGTGATTGTTCTCCAGGAATTCGCCCACTGGTATCAATATCTCTCCCAGATCGACTATCTCTTTTATGTCATATGTCAGAGCCTTTGCTTCCATAGGATCGTTCAATCTTAAGAAATCTCCATTTTTGAGGATGACCAGCGGTCCCTCGATGGTGTCACAGGGCATGGAGATACCTGCTTTTCCCGGCCTTTCGATCTTTATCTGCGTGCCCACGGCAGCAGTTTGTTCCACAATATACATGGTGGATGGATGGATACTGATGGATGCCAGCCCGGCAGTTCTTGATCTGCCGTACCTGAGCCTGAAGGATCCCTTTGCCATTGGATGGCCATACACTGGCCTTCCACCAACCATGTCCTTTATGAACTTGTAATTTGGTTCTACTGATTTGATCGGCCCAGTGTCTTCTTTCTTCTTCACTATCTTATCAATGAACTCCCACCCATCGATCTTCATGTTCCTCACATGCTTCTGTATCTTCGAGCCCTTCTGGCAAAGTCCTTCGGCAATGACCAGGCACGGCCCGCCCCTGACACGATTTGTCTTGATACGTGGCAGATCACGATGTCCAGATATTTCCGCCTTCTCGGTCCCATCTCCATCGACACAAATTGGACAATTGTTCAGTATTATCTCGATCTCTTTATCAGTGGGTGTGTACTGGAGATGTTGTTTCTGGCGGTAGAGTGGTATCTCTTCCTTCCACCTCTCCACCTCTTGCTCCGTGGCCTTATAAACTCCGATGCCCAATTCTCGCCGAACGACATCGGCGATGAGAATGCTCATCGCCTGGCCAGTACCTCCAGCCGAGCGTATCGGACCTGCATAATAGATGGACACATAATCCTTACCACCGGTTTCATTGATCTCCACACCGGAAATACCATCGAGAGGCGCTACCAGGATTCCTTCGGTCAGAACAGCCAGTCCAACCCTGACGGCCGTATCCAGGGCAATGTCCTTCGTTCCTTTGAACTCTCTTGCCACCTTCTTCGCCACCAGCAGGGACGTGATCTCTCTATTGTTATTCTCCGCGATCTCCCTGATCATCTCAGCCACATTTTCCAATGGTAGCTCCTTCAATTGATTTTCCACCCTGGATGCCAGATCATCCGCTTGTGGAATTTCCACTTCCAGAGAGGGATCGAAACCTTTGGACCTTGCTTCACCAGCGACCTCGTAACATCTATCGGCCTCGGACATCAAGGCATCGAAATATTTTTTCATCTCTTCGCTGGCAATTATTTCCATATATCCCATCCCACTTGAAAAAGACTAATTTCTGTGAGGCAAGGGGGATGGCACTAAGGGTTTTTATAAGTAGCGATTGAGACGAGCCAGTCATCCGAAATGAGATGACTGGCCAATCCAAATCTCAATAGTTCATTCTCATTTGTAGGTTCTAATTATTTGTTAAAAAAACAGGTGGAGAGGGAATTAATATTTATTCTCCGAATTATACCGTGTTAGTGATAATATGACCGATCAAGATGCCTGGATGGCGAAGATAGAAGAGGGAAGAGCCGAGAAGGACGTGTGGCTTTCAAAAGATGGCCAGTCCCCAATACCTCTCATGAAAAGGAAGAAGTTCAAGGGTCTGGAATATTTCACACCAGACCCTGAATTCGCTTTCAAGCTGGAGCTTAAGGAGCATGTGGAAAAGAAAAAGCTCGTGGTCAAGGACTCGAAAGGCAATGATAGGAATTTCATCGCCTGGGGGGAATTTGTTTTCAATATTCATGGTGTGGATCACAAGCTCCAGGCTTACAAAACAGATGCGGGAGAGAAAAGGCTGTTCATTCCTTTCAAGGATGGGACATCGGGCAAGGAATCTTATGGAGCTGGCAGATATCTCGACCTACAGGAGGAAACTGACCTTTCAGATGGGAAATGGGATCTGGATCTCAATAATGCTTACAATCCCTGGTGTGCGTACAATCATAATTACGCTTGCCCATTGGTGCCACCGGAGAACTGGCTCGATGTCAGGATAGAGGCTGGAGAGAAGAGCCATTCACACTGATCGGGCTGCTGTGAATGATAAGATCAACTGGAATTTGTTTTCCTAACGGCCACCAATGGCAATAATGCGAGGTAAATCAACCCCACAACTGCAAGTGCCTGGCCAACCCCATACACATCGGCCAGCCAACCGATAAGCGGGGCGAATACCGCGGTTATCATGGTCTTCACCTGGGATTCCACACTGAGGCCAGTGGCCATAACTTTGCTGGGAATGGTGTCGCTGATATAACCAACGTTCATCGGCCTGCGTACATTGTGGGTGATGAAGATACCGATGAAGCCAGCCACCGCGATAGGATACCATTTCATGTAGGCGGAAATTCCCGAAATGACGATGAGCGCTCCTCCGATCACGTATGTGATGTTTATCCCTCTGGATATATCTGATAATTTGGACGCGATCCGCCCCGCGCTTCTTGAAGTAACGGATGTCATGAGATAGAGGAAGAAATATGTCAGACCGACGAGCACGGCCACTCTCTCTTGATCGACCAGGTAGAGGAACACTGGCAGAGCGACAGCCTGCGCCTCCAGGATCGGCTGAAGATATTCCTTGGAGGATCTGAACACACCTCCAAATACCGAAGAATTCATTATGCCGCGCATGGCATTTTTGTTTTTAAAAATGCCAATGAAGGAATTCCATGTCTCTGAGAATGATCTTTTGACCCCGTCCCTGGTCTTCTCCCTACCCATTGCGATATCCCCGTCCAGATAGGCGGGATACGAGGCCATGAGAAATAATTCCAAGATATAGGGGATGGTGGATGCCAGGAACACGATCTTGTAGTCGCCAGTGTAGATGACCAGGGCGATCGCGATGAGAGCGGAAAGCGCGGATCCGAGCTGAGATGCGGATCTAGTTCGTCCATAATATTCCACTTTCTTGTGTGTGATCTTCTTAATTTTCAGATAATCGAGTATCATGGCCTTGTGTGTGCCGCTCCTGAAGGCCTCTCCAGCAGCGAGGAATATCATGGCCAGTGCGAAGGACCAGAAGCCAGGAAATAGATAGAATATCAGAAACGCACCCAGGCAGAAAGAGAATGAAAGGATCATTGATTTGCGCCTACCGAAAGTGTCTGCCAGGAAACCCGTTGGTATCTCGAACACATTGATGAATATTTCTCGGATAGAATACAGTAAACCTATCGACAAAAAGGAGAGGCCAGCATCCATGAAGAATAGAAGAATGAAGGGGTCGAAAAAACGCAGATTTTTCAAAAATCCATAAAGGCGGAATTTCAGATACATGCGATCACGGGGGACGGCCATGAACGTGTATTGGCTGAGGAGTAAATAGAATTTCCTGAGAATATCGGCAAAGGTTTAAGTTCCGAATCCATATAATCTGTTAATATGACCATCGAGGTGAATAGCAATATAGTGGATTTCGTGGAGGGTGAGACCATCGCCCAGCTCCTGAAGCGCATGAATTTTGTATTTCCACTTATCGTGGTCAAGATAGATGGGGTATTGGTGAAAAAAACTGATTTTGATTCTACCACCTTCCCGGATGGAGCCAGTATCCAGATGATACATCTGATAAGTGGTGGTTGAATAGAGAACAAGAGGGTTGAAAATGAATGTCGAATTGATAAAAGAAAAACTGGCTGAGGCAAGCCATGACGGCGAGATCACATGTGCCGAGTGCATGGTCGTGGGTGAGGAACTGGGAGTTTCGGTCAATGGATTCGCACAGATATTGACCGATATGGATATCAGGATAATCAAGTGCCAGCTTGGGTGTTTTCCATAGTTTTTGAGGATGTAGAATGATAATCGTTTCCCTTATTGGATTGAAAAAGTGTGGTAAGACCACCACGGCCGAAGCTCTCATATCGGAGTTCAAATCACGTGGCATGAAAGTGGGTGGAGTGAAGTGGATGGTGCACTCGAACTTCACTATCGACACAGAGGGGAAGGACACATGGCGACAGAAGCGTGCGGGGGCGGATTTCGTGATTTCCATGTCCAAGGATGAGATGGCTTTTGTGCAGAACAGACCCGAGCGGCCGAGCTTGGATGACGTACTGGCTTTGGTTCCCGATCACACTGATATCCTGATATGCGAGGGCTTGATGGACAGCAGGCCGAATGTGATCAAAGTAGTTATTGCCAAGGCGCTGGAGACCCTGAACGAGACCTTTGAAGTTCGTGGGATCGAGGATGGTGTGATCGCTTTGTCTGGAATCATCTCGAATGAAACACTGGAACATCCGGAATTGCCTGTGTTCAACTGCACACTTCCCAGAGGGGCGGAAGGACTGGCCGATCTAATTATAGAAGAATATAAGAAATTAGATATCTGAACTATTATTTTACCAGGTTCATCACTCTATCCACAAGCTCTGGCTCTCTGGTTATCACAACCACTTTGTCGCCCTTTTTGAACTTGTCTGTCTTGAGTACCCTTTTCGCCCCGGCCACATCCTCATATTCACCCTCGATCTTGGGATTGATGGTTATGACCGAAGAACCACTGAGGGAGCCTGTCCCCTTCTTGGCCAGTGGTCGAATATGACCGATGAAGATGACCGGATATCCCACCAGGGCGCCTTGGAATTCCTTGATGGACTTGCCAATGAAAGAGGCTGGCACTTCCCTGATATAGAACTCATTGGTGTTCTCGGAGAAAGTAAGTAAATTGCGGAATATCAGGGTGACATAGGGCTTTAGAATTGCCTGTGCCATCAACTGCTCGGCGAAGGCCTCGATCGATACCACGACATTGGCCTTCGTATTGCGGAAGAACTGGAAATTCTTCGATTCCATCAACTCAACGGCTGTGAACATGTTCTCGGATATTCGATTCTCAATTATCTGGAGCTGGTGTAAACCTCTGAGGTCGGACTCTTCTCCTTCGTTCACCTCGGACACTATGACCACCCTGGTCTTGTCCGCATCTTCCCTCGTCACACCAGCAATTTTCAATTTTTGGAGACTGACCGGCTCTCCGATATTCTCCACCCTGAGGGAGATATAATCCTCCATGGGTCTTCCTAACATATTGGTCACCCTGTCATTTATCTTCTTGAGGCGGGGTTCCAGCTTGGAAGGCTCGTACCTGGTGAGCAGGGCGACCTCGAGCTTCTTCACACTGCCTTTGGTCTTTTCCACATTGGCGCATATCTTGGCCAGTTCATTGATCAAGTCCCTCACATGGTACGGGTTCCAGTTGAGGATGACAATCCTATCAAAGGGCAGTTCGTCCTCATAATCGTCCTTGGTATCTGGCATTGTCTTGGATTGGAACTCGGGCAAGGGTTTTTCCAGTATCTCGCATGCCTTGAGGGTGTCCTTCTCATCATAGGAAATGAGGACCAATTGGTCTCCATTCTTGAACTTTATCTCCTTCTGAGGATTCAGAAGGAGCGTGACCTTGTCCGCTTTCTCATACCCGGCCACTGAGCCGTCATTGCCCGCAGGCACATGTCGAAGAACTCCAACCGGGGTGACGCCAGTGTCCAGGAAGAGTTTTTCAACAGAATTGAAAGACTTGCCCACCATGGCCTTGGTTGTCTGATAATAATAAAATTCGCATGTGTCCACCTCCTTGGTGCTAAGAAGGTCGTGGGTGATCTCATTCACCTCTCCCTGGATGATGGACTGGATGAAAAGATACCGGGGCATGTTCTCCAGATAAATTGGCTCCACCGTGAGCTTGCTGGAAGTGCCTGGAATGAGAGTGGTATACACCTCTGGCTCATTAGAATCTCCCATCGCGCAAGGCAGAAGATTGGTCTCCTCATCAAGGAATTCCAGCACCACATTGATATCTGTCTTTATCCTCTGGGCCACATCCTCATCACAAAGATGATTGTATATGGCCTTGTAAACTAGTGAAACGTAGGCATCCCTGTAGATCTTATGACCCTTCACGGTCTCATCAGTTGACAGTACGAGGATACTTCTAGCGGCCTCCACATTGGCCTTGTCCAGTACTTCGAGATCCAGTGGGTCTCCGATTATCGCGTATGTATTTCGACGCAGCCTGTCATCATTGAAAGTGATATCAGCAGCATTTGGACTGATTATGACAACTGGATAGATATTGATCAGATCCTCCGAGCGTAATTCCGTCAGTATACCTTCTATCTTACTCGTCATACCACAAATGACCACATGACCCTGGCCACTGTAGGTCTTCAGAACCTTGACCTTTCCACGGTTGATGATCTTTTCCAAAATGTAACTGGATACCTCTCCCACCACCATTGCGAAGAAGATTATGCTGGTGGTCATGACAACTATGATCGCGCCCTTTCCAAGGGATGTGGTGGCATCTGTGGAATCTCCCAATAACATCATGAAAGATATCAGAAGAGCCTCGTAGACAGGAATTTCTTCTGCCTGGCTAAGCACGAACGACGCTATGACGAGAGCTATGAAAATACCTATACTCAGCTTGGCCTGATACGAATCCTTGAACCACCGCACCAGGGGACTGGTCACTTTATGGCTTCCCGATAATCCACCTTTACCCATATTATCCATACCTGCATTCCATTCTGGTTAAAATATTTTCATCTATTTTCATATTCAAAAAATATTGAACATTTGAATAGGTTTATTTACTCTCATTAACATATTCTCCGGGTACACTGAAGGAGTGAGGAAGAATGACATTCTCGATAGTCGCTATTGACAAGGAAAAGAAAGAAGTGGGTTTCGCCATCGCATCATGCTGCTGGAATGCGGGCATGGTGTGTGGGGCGAGAACGGATCAGGGTGCTATCGCGTCCCAGGCCAGTGGTAATCTTGCCTTTCTGAACATGTTCTTCGATAAGATCGAGCATGATAGGAGCCTGGAAGAGACCTTGCAGCATTTCAAGAACAATGATGATTCTTTCGACACCCGGCAGGTGGGGATGATCACAATGGCCGGCGAGGCATTGGCTGTCACCGGCTCTGATTGCGACGAATGGGCCGGACATGTGACCGGGCCAGATCATTCAATTCAAGGCAACACCCTTGTAGGCCCGGAAGTGGTGGACGATATGAAGCTGGCCTTTGAGAATACTGAAGGCCAGTTGATGAGTCGCCTTTACGCGGCTCTACGTGCGGGGGACGATGCTGGAGGAGATGCCAGGGGTAAGCAAAGCGCGAGACTTGTTGTATTGAGGAAAGGAGGCGGATTCGATGGCTCTGACAATGTATGCGATATAAAATTCCAGGACCATCCAGAGCCTGTGCGGGAGATGGGTCGGATACTGGAAGCACGAGCCCTGCTTGTGTCAGCTCATGGCAATTACGAAGGCGTGTCCATTGCTTCCAAGGAGGAGAAGCTGGCCATCCTGGAAAAGGTGTGGAGCTTCCTGGATACGGAAGCGGATGACAATTGCAGATATTGCGATCTGTGGACGGACCTTGGGGAACGATATCACGAGCTTGGACATCTGGATAAGGCTGTCAAGGCATACAAAAGAGCGATGCACAACTCTCCGAATCTGGTCAAAAGTTTGAAGTTGAATGCGGAGAAGGGTAAGCTGGCGGAGGAGTTGGCACAAGCCTTGTTCAATTAAACGATAAATTTAATTAGCCTTGGATATATCCGACAAATATGAAATTAAAACTCAATGGTTGGGATCTGAATATCGTATTCTCATCATGCCACTTCCTTGCAGAACATAATAAATGCTCCAGGCTTCACGGCCACAATTACGGTGTCCATCTGACCCTGGAGGGAGACGTTGATAAGACCGGGCTGGTCATGGATTTCGTCGTTCTCAAAAGGGCTTTGAATGAGATCATCGACGACCTCGATCATAAGGTGATGCTTCCTGGCAATTCACCTGTTACGAAGGTCGTTATTGAGGGTGACCAGGTAACTGCTGACAGTGGGGCGAAGCATTATTCCTTCCCACTGGAGGACGTGGTCATTCTGGATCTGGATGCTATCTCTGCGGAGAATCTGGCATACTTCATATTGCAGAGGATGAAGACGATCATCGATCTACCTGACAACATCCACGCGATAGGAATTGGCGTGGATGAGGGCAAAGGGCAGGGAGCCTGGATATGGGAAAAGCTATAATTTTACTGTCTGGTGGCCTGGATTCGGGCACTTGTGCGGCTATCGCGAAGGCCGCGGATCATGATATAATAGCGCTTTCTTTCGACTATGGAAGCCGGCACAGCAAGGAAATTGACAATGCGAGACGCATTGTCCAACATCTTGGAATTCAGGAGCATATCATCATGCCACTGGCTCTCGGCAAATTTGGAGGTTCATCGCTTGTTGATGAATCCATGAAGCTGGGTGATGGAGAAGAGATCCCGAATACCTATGTGCCTGCCCGCAACACTGTTTTTCTTTCGATCGCACTGGCACTGGCCGAGGCTCGCGGGGCGGATGTCATCTACATCGGAGCCAATGCCGTGGATTATTCAGGATATCCCGATTGCCGCCCGGAATTCATCAAGGCCTTTGAAGAGACAGGCCGCCTCGGGACAAAAAGAGGCGTCGAAGGCAACCCGATCAAGATACTGGCTCCTCTTATCAGCATGACGAAAGCGGAGATAATCAAGCAGGGTAAGTCGCTTGATTTTCCTTATGAATTGACATGGAGCTGTTATGCTGGCGGTGAACTGGCATGCGGGAAATGTGACTCATGTTTATTGAGATTGAAGGGGTTTAAGGAGGCGGGTTTTGATGATCCGATCGAATATGAATAGCTCGATAAGAAAGGCAGGGCCAGAAGATATAGATGCCATTGTCCAGATAACCAAGGAAAATAATCATTTCTGGACTCCGGCGGTAGATGGGGTCCAGGGACTGTCCAGACTTATGGAAAGAGATTCCAATATCTTATTGGTGGCCGAGGATCCAGAGGGGGATATATTAGGATTCATTATCGGAGCGTGGGATGGCGCAAGGGCCATGTTGACAAAGCTTTCCGTGAGACCCGGTATTCAAAAACAGGGTATTGGGACAATGCTCGTGAACGGAGCGGTGGAGGAATTGAAAGGCATGGGGGCACCGACGGTCGGCGTCCTTGCGGCGGATGGAACCCGGCCGGATGAAGAGGAAAATGATAGCACTGGCTTTTGGAGCAAGGTGGGATTCGAATATATACCAGCCAGACTTATGATAAAATTTGACATTCAGGAGGAAAAAGCGTGAAGATAAACGAGATATTCTACAGTCTGCAGGGCGAGGGATTGACAATGGGCATACCGACTGCCTTCGTGAGACTGACTGGCTGCAATCTTAGATGCGATTGGTGCGACACCCTTTTCGCCTATGATGAGGGGGAAGAGATGACTATCCAGGAGATAATCGAAACTGTTGAGGACATGGGAACTCAACAGGTGTGTGTCACTGGTGGTGAACCTCTCATCCAGAAAGATACCATCGATCTTATCGAGAAGATGATCGAACAGGGTTTCTTCATCGTGCTGGAGACCAATGGCTCTCAGAATCTGGAGACATTGCCATGCTCGGATAATTTCATGATAAGCATGGACATGAAATGCCCTTCTTCGGGGATGGAGGAGAAAATGCTGGACTCCAATATCGAATTACTGGGGCCTACAGATCAGCTGAAGTTCGTGATAGCTGATAAGAAAGATTACAAACATGCACTTTCTGTCATGAAGGACAATGAGCCAGTATGCAATATCATCATGACCCCGGTCTTTGGCACATGCATGAGATCATTATCTGATTGGGTTCTTGGGGACAAGCTGGATGTCCGGGTTTTGCCACAATTACATAAGTTAATATGGGGCAACGAGCGAGGACGGTAATTCAGTAACTAACAAGATCGTTGAGCCATATTTACTTCGATATGGGGAAATGAACGAGGGCGATAATCCAGGATCAAATTCCAACCCAAGCACTACCGATTATCCTTTTCACAGCCGATATCAATGACAATGCGGCCAGGTAGCTCGTCCTTGGATTCTCGGGGAATGGTAAATTCCTGGTCCAGCACTCGATCTCGCCAGACCGAGCCTTGACTATAAGCCGATGAGTGTTCCTCTGTGCTTTGGGATCGACGATCAACTTCACTCTTGTGCGATCGAATCCCAGGCCAGCTAAGCTCACTGTGGCTGCCACATTCACATTCTTTGGAAAATGCTTGACCGCGTCCCTCGCCCAGCCATCATACACGACCTTCGGCCTGCTCAGGTTGGTTATATCGATATTGTTCTGCTTGAAATATTTCTGACCCTTGAGGGCTTTTGGTGATTTGTAGGACATGAGGATGACTTCCTCTATCTCGCCCACATCCAATCCGCCAAGACCACCAAGACCATCTATCCCGCATATAGCTCCGGAGGGTATGTATATTTTGCAATTATTCTGCTTGGCCAGTATCTTGCATTTATCCCACAGATTGTCATCCGAAAAGGCTCCGACACTCATGACAAGGGAGCTCACGCCTTTCTCCAGAGCGTGTGGGATGAATTTGGTAACCGCATCTTGGGCTGCTGTTTCCACCACCAATCGGCAATCTTCCAGCACGTCATCATAATTCTCACTATATCGGATCTTGGTGAGATCTTCATCCAGATCCTGAACCTTCTCTGGTTTCTTCTCAATAATGAATATATTATTGATATCATCCATTTCATGGAGAGCCTTGGCCAGTGTTCTCCCGATCGAACCGAAGCCTATTATGCAGATATTCATGGTATCGGGCAGGATTAAGTGGTCAAGGATTTAAAGATAACGATGGGGTTGAGTCGTTTGATATAACAATACATAATGCGTGTAAGAAATATATATATTATAGAAAGAGATACAAGAAAAAATCATGTTATTTTCTGGCCATATTCACATCATATGCCAGGGAGTACATATGTTAAGAGGACGTGACATATCATGGGAAGTGGAAGTGAAACAATTATGCCAAGCAATGCAAAGAAGGGTATATCGATAATTCTGGTTTTTTTATTAGTGATGTCTACTTTTGCAGGACTTTTGCCACTCGTATCCAATAATGTGAGCGCCATTACATTGGTGGTGGATCCCAGTACTGGGTTTGATTACGATACTATCCAAGCGGCGATAGATGTGGCCAATAATGGAGATATTATCTTTGTGAAGAGCAATGGTGACACCCCCTATGATGAGATCTTGACAGTGGACAAGAGCGTCACGATCATCGGTGAGAATCCATTGAACACGACGGTTGCTGGTGATGGCTCTGACGCTGTGATCACTATTCAGGCAGGCATAAATAATGTGAATATCTCCGGACTTAGAATATGCCATTATGGTACTCATGGAGGTAATGGAGGTATATCTATCTTCCAGGCTGAAAATGTCACCATAGAAAATTGTATAATAAACAATACGAATAGTGGAATATACCCATATCAATCCTCATGGGTCACAATTGAGAACAATACAATATCAGACTGTGATTATGGTCTATATTGTCTAGAATCAGATTACCTCGCTATTAGTAGGAATGATATATCAGATAATGGTGAGGGAATATACTTGAGTCTCGCCAGCCACACTGTGGTCAACTACAATATTATAGATAATAATCCCGATGGGATCATTCTGGCAGATCTTACCGACACCTTGTTCCAACTCAATCAAATATCAAATAGCACAACTGGACTTGATCTACAATCTGGTGTATTTCAGGTATCTTCTACTTCTTTCCACCACAATAATTTCTTTGACAATACAAATGATGTGCTCAATGCCTTCAATAGTGACACTACTTGGTCAGACGGCTTTGAGGGCAATTTCTGGGATTCATATGCAGGGACAGATATGAATGGTGATGCTGTCGGAGAAACATCACATCCACTCGGCGCTACCAATGGAGCGTATGGGGATCAACACTCACTGGTCACACCAGCCACAACCCGTGTTAGGAATACAGAAACTGGAGAAGAATTCCTGTACATCCAGGAAGCGGTTGATGATGATGACACATTAACCGGACACACGATCCTTGTCACCAACTGGTCTGTCGAGCAATATCCGAATTGGACGCATCATGAGAATGTGGATGTTCACAAGGGTGTGAATATCATAGGAGAGGACAGGGATACCACAATTGTCGACGGCTATGGTGCTGGCTCTGTCTTGAAACTCACAGCAGATGGAGTGGATGTATCACAGCTCACTGTCCAGAATGCTGGCTCGGCAACAGATGAGGATGCCGGCATTTTGATAAATGCAGACCTGTGCAGTGTTCGGAATGTGACCAGTGTGTTCAATGCAGTGAATGGAATTGCAATATCATACAGCAATTACAGCACAATTGGGTACAACATAATTAGTAAAAATATGAAGAACGGCATTCTTCTGGAATATTCTGAGAATTGCACGGTCATTGCCAATCAAGTACTGGACAATGTCTTGACCGGAATTTACTCTCATGATTGTTCTAATAATATCATAACTGGAAATCAGATCGAGGATGTCGATATGTGGTCGGAGCCAGTACAGGATGGATTGGTGGCCGAGTGGAGGATGGACGAAATCTTCTGGAATGGCACTACTGGAGAGGTTATAGACTCCTCTGGAAATGGACATGACGGCACATCATTAAATGGTACCAATACTACTTCTCTAGGCAAATATGGCCGTGCTGGAGAGTTCGATGGTGTGAATAATTCCATATTCGTACCTTATGACCCGGCTTTCAATGTGACAGAGTTTACCTTGGAAGCATGGATCAAACTTGATAAAATAGGTATAAATCAGGAAATAATTTCCAGATCTGCAGATGGCGATCCAGAATGTTCAAATTATTGGCTCACTATTACTCCGGGTAATAATGTACAGCTATTCTATGAATATGGCACAGGATCTGATTGCAAGCTCACATCTATAACAACACTGGAAGTTGATAGGTGGTATCATGTTGTGGCCACTCAAAGTAATAAACTATCCCGAATTTATATAGATGGGCATTTTGATAATGAAAAATTACAACTAAGTGATCCTGAACCAACTGCGGACAGGGATATTTACATTGGTAGAAGGAATCCCCCCAGTCTTAATATGCTCAATGGCAGCATTGACGAGGTTCGAATATACAACCGAGCACTTGGTCAGTCCGAGGCCAAGTTAAATTATGGCATCAGTGGCTCTCAAGCTGGCCTTTTGATATCTGAGGATGATAATACAATAATAGACAACAATATTATCAGCTCAAACATCGGTTCCGGCATCATATCAAGAGGGTGCGATGGTCTCCTAATCAAGAACAACACAATAACTGAAAATATCAATTTAGACTCTGGTGAGCTCCCAATAGATGACGGACTGGTTGCACATTATAAGATGGATGAAGATTTTTCCAACATCGTGAACTATAATCCCGATACGATTAAAGACTCATCTGGCTATGGGAATCACGCAATTAATGTAGATGTTGATACAACAATAGGGATATACAATGGAGCGGGAAATTTTGATGGCTTCGGCGATTATTTGATTGCTCCTGATTCATCCATCCTGGACCTTATTGACAATTTCACGGTGTCAGCGTGGATCAATGTGGACACATTCACCTGGTTGGGAGGTATAGTTGGCAAATACCAAAACTCTGGTGCGGATGGTTTCACTTTCCGTCTGAGTCCTACCGCTCCCTACAATACTATAAGTTTCTGCGGGTTTGAGGGATCCGTCACCCTTTCCACTGATACATGGTATTATGTTACTGGTGTGGTGGAGAATGGTGTATCATCAATTTACATCAATGGAATAAAGGACAGCTCTGGCCCGGCAGGTGACCTGCAAGCGAATGACAACGATGTGAGTATAGGCGCGGACTATCTTTCCACCCCCAGGTACTTTGACGGCAGAATTGACGAGGTCAGGATATATAATCGTGTTCTGGATGAAGCCGAGCTCCTCTTTAATTCCAATTGGATTGCGGCAGGTCTAGCGGTATCAGATAATCAGGGCTGCATAATAGATGGAAACAATATCTCTTCTAACAATGGTGACGGCATAAGGTCAATAGATAACAGTAATTGCTACATAACCAACAACACAGTTGATGATAATGGTGAGAATGGCATATATCTGGAAACATGTGATAATATAACCATCGCAGGTAATTCGGCCAGCTACAATGGTATAGATGGTATCTACATGTACGACCACAATGAATATTGCAATATAATTGACAATACATTGAACCACAATGGCTATGATAATCCTTTCGAAGTAGGCCGAGGTATTTGGCTAAGTTCATACTGTAATTACAATACCATAACAGGTAATACGGCCGATCATAATGAAATGGAGGGCATATTCCTGTATAATAACTGCGACCATAATACGATCTCGTACAATACCTTTGACCATACCACTGCCCATCATGGCGTATACTTATACACATACAGCAATTATAATCTGATTACCAATAACTCTGCCAGATCTAATAATAAAGATGGAATAGTGGTAGAAACAGGATCAGATCATAACACCATTGTGGGTAACACAGTTGCCAAGAATGGTCACGTAGGTGTGAATATGATTTCATCTAATTACAATCAGATCTATCACAATAATATAATGAACAACAATATTCAGGCAGCGGATGATACGGGAAATAATATCTGGAACTTACCATACCCTGATGGTGGGAATTACTGGAGTGATTGGAACACACCAGATATGGACATGAATGGGTTCGTGGATATGCCATATGATGTTGGCAGTATACCTATCGGATCAGTATATTACGAATACTTCAGTGATGCTATCGGTCCAGAATGGTCAGTCTACAGTTCGACGACAGACGGTGTCAATGAGATCAACCCTGCCCCTATTATGGCTAATGATGGTCCCGCATGGTCCCAGAGCTCATCGAGCGGTACTATGAACCTTAATGAATTGATATTACATGTCGATGTTGAATCTTTTGGATCATTACAAGTTGAATTCACGTGCTATGTTGGAGAAGTTCCTTATCCCATGCCAGATAGCTTCACGGACCATTCCAATAGTGATGGTATCGCAGTTAGTAATGATGGTGTCAATTGGTACAAAGCATGGTCACCTACAACAGCCGGATTTTATGATTCAAAAACAGCATTCCTTGGAGCTATCCCTGGTTTTTCACCAGACGGTGATGTTTACATCAAGTTCCAGCGATATGGATCCTCCAATTTCCCTAATGGTAAGGAATGGGATACTATCAGTCTAACATCGGATAATAGTATATCCAAGCTGATAGAGGATAAATATCCCTTTGCTAATATGAATGGATGGTCAGAGATGGCCAATTGGAAATTAAATCAGGTTGGCGGTCAGGATGTGCCTGATAGCAGTGTGAGCGGCAATGATGGAACACTGGGTGCTGATGATGCAGTTGCTTCTGACGATCCCGTATGGCTTATAGGAATATCAGGCACTGCCTTGAAATTCGATGGCGTGAACGATCTGGTGAATGTACCAAACACCATATCACCACCATACGAGATAACATTGGAAGCCTGGGTGAACCCAGCTGTGAATAATGTATCCCTTCCAGATCAGATGATCATCTGCAAAGAGGATGTATCCACAAACAGTAAGGCATGGAGTCTATCTTTGAATGGCACAGCGGCACTCGGTGTCAATACGACCGTTGGCGAGTCCATTGTCAGATCCACGACACTATTGGACATCAATACCTGGTATCACATCATCGGAACCTATGATGGAAGTAAATTGAGCATCTATGTGAATGGAATTCTCGAGAATTCCATTCCCCATTCTGGAGATCTCAATACAGACATTCTCGAGACCTCTATAGGTCATCTACCGGGCGCTTCAGGCATGGATAGCTACTTCAGTGGCACGATAGATGAAGCCAGAATTCTCAATAAGGCTTTGACATGCTCCGAGGTAGGAACACGATATGATTCCTTTGTAGGCATGATGGAATCATCCTGGCCAATGTTCCAGCACGATGTGGAGCACACTGGTCTTAGCCCGGTAAATACCAGTCACATTGACGGTACCGTGCTGTGGAGCTACAGCACAGGAGGCGATGTTTATTCTTCACCTTCTATTGCTGTTGATGGCACTATCTATTTCGGATCTTATGATGACAAGATATATGCATTGGATCCAGATGGCACAATGAAATGGGATTTCGATACTGGATTTGATGTACATTCGACCCCAGTTATTGGCGTAGAGGGCTCCCTGTATTTTGGTGCTGGTGATACATTCTACGGTGTATTATCGGATGGAGTTGAGAAATGGAATTACCCTGCTGGTGGTACTATATGGACATCTCCAGCTCTGGGGAAGGATGGCACTCTTTATTTTGGAACGGATTCCAGTGACTTGATCGCTCTTCTTCCAGATGGTGTTGAGAAATGGACCTACCCAGCCAGTGGAACCATACGCAGTTCGCCAACCATTGACGAAGATGGTAATATCTACTTTGGAGCTGGTACCACACTCACCTCACTTGATCCAGATGGCGCATTGAATTGGGCTTATTCGGCAGGTAATACGGTCAGTGGTTCACCCACAATTGATGAAGATGGTAGGATACTATTTGGCTCATGGAATAACAATTTATATTGCCTGAATCCGAATGGAACACTTCATTGGAGTTATACTGCAGGGGCCCAGATAGACAAATCTCCTGCTATTGGCCCTGATGGTGATATCTACTTCGGATCACGTGATAACAATCTCACCTGCCTCTATCCTAATGGGACATTCAATTGGAATTTCATGACTGGAAATTGGGTATATTCATCACCAGCTATTGGTAGTGATGGAACGATATACATTGGTTCAAATGACGATCATATCTACGCTCTGAACCCCAATGGCACCGAAAAATGGAGATACAATATCGGCAGTGATGTCACCTCTCCAGCTATTGGAGATGATGGAACCATATATGTCGGATCATCAAATGGCGATCTATACGCTTTCGGAGAGGGAGCTGCACCTCAGATAATCAATGTTCAAGCCATGCCAGATCCTCAAGAATCTGGAGGCAGTGTGAGTATCCAGGCAGATGTTACTGACAACTATGAGATGGGCGATGTCTGGATCAATATAACATATCCTGATTCATCATCTATCAATAGGACAATGTCTGCTGGAACATCCCCGGCCTTTTCCTACACTTCCAATTATATTGTTCCTGGAACATATGATTACACCATCGGATCTACGGATCATTTCTGCAATCTTGGCCTGAGTACTGGACATACCTTCGTGATTCAAGATACCACACCACCTGAATTTGAAGATGTAATGTCCATCCCTGAACTACAGGTCGCGGGCAATAGCATCAATGTGTCTGTGAATGTAACTGATATACATGCAGTTGGTGGAGCCTGGATCAATATCACTTATCCAGATGGAACATATGTGAATCAGACAATGACAATGGGAGACACTCCCGGATATTACCACCACCCAGATACCAACTACACACTTGCTGGCACATATGCTTATTCTATATATGCGGAAGATGCCTCAGGTAATGGAAATATAAGTGATAATCACACTTTTTTCATATCCTCTGGAGAATGTGCATATATCGTGATGGGGGCCGCGACATCATCCGTGATAGCTGGCACATCATTTATTGTCAATGTAACGGCATTTGATGAGTTTGACAATGTGGTCCTCGATTACAATGGCACCTTGGCCTTCACTAGCACGGACACACTCGCGGATCTTCCGACAGACTACATCTTTAACTCGACCGATAATGGAACCGCAAGTTTCTCAGTGACCCTATACACAGCAGGTAGTGCGGACCTAACCGTTCTAAGTGGCACATACACAGATATGGCCACCTTCGATATTGCTCCAGCAGGTCTGGCAACCCTCGTCATAACACCAGCGGTCTTTGTGATGTACGAGGCAAGTGGCCCGGCTGAGATCTACTCGGCCGCGGGTTATGACCTCTACAATAATATTGTGTCATTCACACCCCAGTGGTCTGTTTCAACCGATGATATAGGTTCGATAGTGTCAAGCACCGGTGTCTTTGTACCTTCAAATATAGTCAGCACAGGATATGTCATATGTACGGATCCGGTCTCTGGAGTTCAGGCCACAACGTCCGTATCTATCGTGGATTCCGTATCTCCAGTGATAGTCGGAATAGCAGATATCGAATTGTTCAATTGGGAGACAGCCAATCTTTCCGCATACCAATGCTATGATAATGTCTCAACTCTGCTGACATATATCTGGGAAATTGATGTGATCGGAAATCTAACAGATATGAATATCACTGCGATCATGGATGTTCCAGGCATCTATAATGTGACATTGTGGGTGATGGATGGATCAGAAAACTATGCTAAGCGCTCATTCAATATAACTATCCTGATGGACACGGATGAAGATTCAATAGCAGACACCGAAGATGATGACATTGACGGTGACGGTTTGTCAAATGTCTGGGAAACCGATAATGGTCTGGATCCATACAATGCGGCTGACGCATCTTCAGATCCAGATAGCGATGGCCTGACCAATATCCAGGAGTTTGACCTAGGAACCGATCCAGCTAATGCAGATACTGATGGTGATGGCTACTCTGATGGAGATGAAATTGCAAATGGTAAAGATCCATTGGACCCACATGATCATGATCCACCATACATGTTGTACGGTCTGCTGATTGTGATACTTATCATCATAGCGATAATTTCCGCGATATACATCCCGAAAAAATTAAAGGCCAAGGCAGCTGCGAAGGAGACGGAGATCGTTAACAGGACGGAGGAGAAGGATCTATTGGAGACTGTTCCGAAGGAGCCAGTAGCTCCTCCGATGGATGATGTTCCTGAGATCGCCGAGACAGCGAGGCCGGATGACTGGAAACCTCCTGAATAGATAGGAAACATCAATATGAGATCCCCCTGTATAGAACATGGCTGTATCCAGTGTTGCCTGGATACCGAGATGCCCCTCTCCGAAATGGACATAAAACGCATCATGGCAATGGGCAATGCGTATGATGATTTTGTAATCGAAATAGATGGCTGGCTGCAATTGAGGAACATCGATGGTAGATGCGTTTTCCATGATGGCCGGCTTTGCACCATATACGAGGTTCGGCCAGAAGGGTGTCGAAGCTATCCCCTTCTGTACGACGATGATACCGGCGCGGTGCTGGATGACGAATGCCCGCACAATGACAAGATGGAGCCAACAAGCCATGATAAGGACATCGTCATGGCCCTCGTGAGGAAACTGAAGGATGAGAGAAAACATAGAAGATGAAAGGAAAAATTGATAATGGCTCGGGGCCATACCGAGTCATTAGTAAAACAAGGTGATAAGATTGAACAAGAAAGAAGAGATAATCAGGAAGAATAGAGAGGCCCTCAAGGCCTTGGACTGGGAACTACTGGATGGCGATGATGCTGATTTCGAATCAGATCAGGGGAAAGGCATCGCTCCTCCACCTCTTCAGAAGCCCTATCCGGATAATACAGAGTTGATAGATCTGGTACATCCTCCGTTCAAGAGCATTGCCCAGACGCCTATCGCTAAAGTGATCGACGACAGGAGAAGTCGTCGCTCTTTCACAAACACACCTCTCACATTGGAAGAATTATCTTTCCTTCTCTGGGCCACACAGGGTGTGCGGGAAGTGGATGGTAGCAAGGTTTGGACAAAAAGAACGGTCCCTTCGGGAGGTGCGCGCCAACCCTTTGAAACATATTTGGCTGTCAACTGGGTGGATGATCTCGAGCCTGGAATTTACAGATACATCCCTATTGAACATAAGCTTCTGAAGGTCAAGGATGAAATACCTGACCAGCAGCAGAAGGTGAAGGAAGCGTCCTATGGTCAGACCTTTGTAGGAAAATGCGCGGCCACTTTCATCTGGGCCGCGGTACCTTATCGAGCCGAATGGAGATACAGCATCGTGGCTCACAAGGACATCGCTATCGAGGCGGGTCATGTATGTCAAAATCTCTATCTGGCTTGTGAGGCCATAGGTGCGGGTGCATGTGGGATCGCGGCCTATGATCAAAAACTGATGGATGGGATAATCGGTGTGGATGGCGAGGATGAGTTCACAGTATATCTTTCACCAGCTGGAAAGATAGATAAATAATATAAAAATAAAAAAAATTATGATGCTGGCTGATCAAACATCCAGTATCTTGACCGCTCCCTTAAGAGAGAGTATTCTGGCGAACTTTTCAGGAAGGGTGACCACGTCTTCTTTTTTCAGGTCGTAGGTCTGGTCCACATCCACAAATGGAGGTATCTCTTCCAATACTCTGACCAGGCAGGTGATGGATTCCTTTTTCACTTCCTCATCTTCAGGGAAGCCGCCCTTGGCAGCCACCGGCTCCGGTACTGGCTCCGCCGGAGTAGGCTCACTGATGATCGATGTCTGCACTTCCACTGGCTCATCGATCGGGCAATCCCTGAACCTTTTCAAAGTGGAGATCAATTCATTGTACATCTTCACTTCATTCGAGTTCATATTTTGGGGTGGCTGGCTGCCCACGACACCATTGAGTGCGGCGATGGCGATCTTCCTCTCTCTAAGATCATATATTTGACACAATCTCTTGTTAATCTTCTTTATATTATCTTGATGTATCAATGCGTCGGTACTGGATGGGTTCCTTGACTTCTCTTTGTATTGATCCTTGAGGAGCTCCAAATGCTCCTCCGCCAGCTCGTAAAACAAATGGGGCAATTTCGTCAATGTCTTGCTCCTCTTCTCGCTCCGGTGGACCTCGGATATTTCTTTGAACCCGATATCTGAATCACTCATCCGAAGGCGATATATTTTGTTATATTTGAAATAGTCGCTTATTTTACACTCAGATTTTATATCCCCCTATCCAGACCAGCAAGATATGTGAGCAAGTTCCGTATCCTCGCCTTCACCCAACATCTGCATCCTGACAAGCGCCCCATTCAATACATAACCCTGGTTTAGCAGATCTTTCAGATCCAATCCAGTTCCCTGATAATATCTGAGGAACATTCCTTTCTTCCCCAAATCCTGTGTCCTTACCTCACACCAGGTGAGCATGGCCAGTGCAGTCTCTTCCTTCTCAGCCACCAGTAATTTCAAGATCGTGTTCATACTACCATCTATGAGCTCGTACGTGTGTAGTATGAGATGGTTCGGGAAGCCTGTCCCATCATCGAATTCCCACATCTCGCCCAATTCATGATCCTCCGTGGCCAGTATCTCAGCCGAATAGTCCAGGCCACGTTCTATCTTTCCCCATGCTGGCCTGAGCCTTGGAATATCTTCCTGCCCTATCTTTCTCGCTACCAATGAGCTATCTGAATGGCCATTTCGTGTTTCCAGATCTTTGAAAAGGACATAAGATAGCTTTTTTGGCTTGAAGCCATATTTTGTGTAAAATGCGATATTCTTAGAGCTCCCAGCCATTGTTTCCAGACCCGTTGTGGAGCATCGGCTTTCATTCAAAAAGTTCATGGCATAATTCACCAATTCCTTACCGATCCCCCTATTCTGATACTCTGGAAGCACCTCAAAGGGGCCGAACCATCCGACACTGCCCCAGGTGTGACAGATAATAGATCCAATAATTCTACGATCTATCCTGGCCACAAAGCAGAAGCCCCCCTTCTTCGTCATATAGGATTCGATATTCTTCCGACTCCTGTACAATAGTGGAACTTCCTGCCCTCTTTCTTTCAAAAAATGATCTTGCCAGACCAATGCCTGCATATGCCTCAGCTCATCTATCTCCTCGTGCTTAAGCTCAGATATTTCAAGTCCCAGCATATGGTCACTCGCCGACATCTATTGATTATATGTACAATACTCGCAAATGTTCCCAAGGGTGGGTTGAGATGACATTCCGTGCGTGCCAACCCATCTGTCACATCTACCATGTTGTGCTGGTTCTAATCCTAATTGACAACCCATATTTTTTTCACCAAACACTGTAATTCAAGGATGATATTTCAATCTTTGGCCTAGTTTTCCTCTTTTTTGGCGTAAAAACCATGGCCAGATATAAAAAATAATGTATTATTACACTCAGTTAGTAATATATATAAAAAGCTCTTTGTCCTCCTACTTTCCAAGGCAAAAGGTGTTAGTAAATGGCAAGAGGATTGAATACTGCAAGGAAACTGAAGAACGACCGACAGAAGTTCCGCTGGAGCGACAGAAAATACAGGACCAGGGTAGAGCGTCTCAAAGAGAAGGCTGATCCCCTGGAAGGCTCAGCTCAGGCTAGAGGCATAGTTCTGGAGAAAGTGGGTATAGAGGCCAAACAGCCTAACTCCGCTATCAGAAAATGTGTCAAGGTCCAGCTTATTAAAAATGGTAGGCAGATCACTGCTTTCGCTGTAGGTGATGGTGCTATTAATTTTATTGATGAACATGATGAAGTACTCGTGGAAGGAATCGGCGGTAGGATGGGTCGTTCTTACGGTGATATTCCAGGAGTTAGATTCAAAGTTATCCAGGTTAACAGCGTGTCTCTTGATGAGATGGTACGCGGTAGAAAGGAGAAGCCAGTTAGGTGATTTATATGGCCGATGATATTAAGACAGAAGAGAAAAAAGAAGAGGCTGTTGAGGCAAAGCCAAAGGTAGAAGAGGCGCCAAAAGCAAAGCCTGTTGCCAAACCAGCTCCTGAGTTGAAACCAACTCCTGAGTCCAAGGAAGAACCTAAAGTCGAAGTAAAGGAAGATGCTCCTAAGCCGGAACCTGCCCCAAAGCCAGCTGCTAAGAAGAAGGCAGAGCCCAAGGCTGATGAACCAGCTCCTGAGTTGAAACCAACTCCAAAGGTCAAGGAAGAACCAAAGGAGAAGCCCGAGGCAAAGAAGCCAAAAGCTAAGCCTAAGGCAGAGCCCAAGACCAAAGAAGAACCTAAGGTTACTGAGCCGGCTGCCGAGGGAGAGCCAAAGCCCGAAGAGGTACCAAAAGTAAAAGGCCCGAAGAAAGTCGTTGGTCTGCCACCAGAAAAAGTGCTTCTGTTCGGTAAATACAATTTATCAGAAGTGGTCGTACATGATCCAGGTCTTGAAAAGTATCTCAATATAGATCCTATCATAGTACCACATACTGGTGCTAAGCATGCGAATAAATGGTTTGGTAAGACCAAGCTTCACATCATCGAGAGATTGCTTAACAATCTCATGAGGACAGAAGAGTTCACAGGCAAGAAAACAAAAGGATACAAGGTTGTCAGGGATGCATTTGATATAATCGAGAAAAGGACCAAATCACATCCGGTCCAGGTACTTGTCGATGCATTGGAAAGCTCCGCTCCAAGAGAAGAGGTCACAAGACTGAGATATGGTGGAATATCCGTTCCAAAGGCAGTGGATACCAGCTCATCAAGGAGATTGGATATCGCTTTCAGGAATATCTGCAAAGGCGCTGTGAAAACATCCTATAAAAATTCAAAACCAATAGAGGTGTGCCTCGCAAATGAGATCATTCTGGCCTCAAAGAAGGACATGAACAGCTTTGCTGTATCCAAGAAGGAAGAGCTCGAACGTGTTGCAGCTTCCGCAAGGTAATGATTCAATAATATACTATATAGAAAAAAGAAGGTATAATTATGGGACGTAAAGAAGATAACATAAAAAAAGCCCAGGCACTGATGACTCAACACGAGCAGATCAGGAATATCGGAATAGCCGCTCACATAGACCACGGTAAAACCACATTGAGTGACAATCTCATCGCCGGGGCTGGCATGATGTCAGAAGAACTAGCTGGAAAACAGCTTTTACTGGACTTTGATGAGCAGGAGCAGGCAAGAGGAATCACTATCAATGCTGCCAATGCTTCCATGGTTCACGCATATGGTGACAAGGAGTTCCTTATCAACCTTATCGATACACCTGGCCACGTGGATTTCGGCGGGGACGTCACAAGGGCAATGAGGGCTGTTGACGGTTCCATCGTTGTGGTTTGCGCTGTTGAGGGTATCATGCCCCAAACAGAGACAGTTATCAGGCAGTCACTGAAAGAAAGGGTCAGGCCACTTCTTTTCATCAATAAGGTTGACAGGCTCATCAATGAGTTGGAGGTCACCCCAGAACAAATGCAGGAGCGTTTCATTAAGATCATCAAGAACGTTAATGACCTCATAATGAAGATGGTCCCTCCAGAGTTCAAGAAGGACTGGGGCCTCAAGGTGGATGATGGCAGTGTTGCCTTTGGTTCTGCTTATCATAACTGGGCGATATCCGTACCTTTCATGAAGTCATCTGGCATCAGTTTCAAGGACATTTACGATTACTGTGCCAAGGACGAGCAGAGAGCGCTTTCAAAGAAGGCGCCCATACATCAGATCCTTCTGGATATGGTTATCGAGCATTGCCCAGACCCGATCGTTGCGCAGAATCGCAGGATACCAAATATCTGGCACGGAGACATAGAGTCCAAGGTAGGCCAGAGCATGATGAAATGTGACGGTAAAGGACCTGTCGCTCTCATGGTGACCAAGATAGTTATAGATCCCCACGCGGGAGAGATAGCCATTGGGAGAATGTACAGTGGAAGTATCAAGAGAGGACAGACATTACATGTTCTCGGTATGCCAAATCCAAACAGAGTGCAGCAAGTATCACTCTGTGTAGGATCTGACAGGATAGCGGTCGATGGCATTGACGCAGGTAATATCGTCGCTGTCAACGGATTGAAGGATGCCATTGCTGGTTCAACAGTTTCGGACGATCCAGAAATGGATGCTTTCGAGAAGATCGTGCACTACTCAGAACCTGTGGTCACAGTCGCTATCGAGGCAAAGCATATGAGAGATCTTCCAAAACTGGTCGATGTGCTCAGATCCGTTGCAAAAGCAGATCCATCTATTCAAGTTGAGATCAACCAAGAAACTGGAGAACACTTGATGTCCGGTATGGGAGAACTTCATCTTGAGATCACAGAATACAGGATAAAGAATGAATACGATGTGGAGATCCAGTCTTCACCACCTATTGTTGTTTACAGAGAATGTATCGATAGAGAAGCAGGACCATTCGAAGGTAAATCACCGAACAAGCACAATAGGTTCTTCATGACAGTATCACCTCTCGAAGAAGAGGTCGTAAAGGCGATCCGAGAAGGTACCATACAGGTCGAAGGCAAGATCAAGGACAGTAAAGTATTGGGTGCTCAGCTCCAAGAAATGGGCATGACGAAGGAAGAGGCCAAAAAGCTCGTTGTCTTTGAAGGATCCAATGTACTGATAGATGGATCAAAGGGTGTTCAGTACCTCCACGAGACCATGGAATTGTGTAAAGAGGCCTTCAAAGAGGCCATGAACCGTGGCCCACTGGCCGAGGAAAAGGTCATGGGAGTGAAGGTCAAGCTTATGGATGCGAAACTTCACGAGGATACCATTCACAGAGGTCCGGCCCAGGTAATTCCAGCTGTAAGACAGGCGATCTATGGTGCAATGTGTGTTGCAGGTAGAACCCTTCAGGAACCAAAACAGATGGTATACGTGAGTGTACCACAGGATGTCATGGGAGGCGCAACCAGTGAGATGCAGCAAAGACGTGCAGTGATAGAGGACATGGAACAGGATGGAGATCTGACAGTGATCAAGTCCAAAGCTCCAGTCGCCGAGATGTTCGGCTTCTCCAATGATATGAGAAGTGTAACAGGTGGAAGAGCATCCTGGTCTACTGAGAACTGTGGGTTCGAAAGGATACCCAGAGAATTGCAGCAGGACGTTGTATCCAAGATAAGAACGCGAAAGGGGCTCAAACCTGAGCCCTATGATGAGCACTACTATTCATCAGCATAATAGCTAAGAAAAGAATATATATTAAATAGATATAGGGACAGAAAACCATTGGAGGAAATAAAATGGCAGAAAAACCGCATTTAAACATAGTCTTCATAGGACACGTGGACCACGGAAAGTCGACCCTTGTAGGTCGTATGCTCCTGGACACAGGTACTATCGAGCAGCATATAATCGACAAATACAGAAAGGAAGCCGAAGAGAAAGGCAAGGCAAGTTTCGAATTTGCCTGGGTCATGGACGGCCTCAAGGAAGAAAGGGAAAGAGGTGTGACCATAGATGTGGCTCACAAGAAGTTCATGAGCGAAAAGTACTATTTCACAATCATTGACGCACCTGGTCACAGGGATTTCGTCAAGAACATGATAACCGGTACCAGCCAGGCAGATGCCGCAGTGCTGGTCGTTGCCGGACCTGAAGGTGTCATGGCTCAGACAAAAGAGCACGTTTTCCTTGCAAGGACATTGGGTGTCGCACAGCTTATTGTCGCCATCAACAAGATGGACGCAATTGGCTATGATGAGGCCAAATACAAGGCGGTCGTTGAGGAAGTCACAAAGCTGGTCAAGTCAGTTGGTTACAAGGATGACCAGGTGAACTTTGTTCCAGTCAGTGCTATCAAGGGCGACAATGCAGCAAAGGATCCTGGCGAAATGGGCTGGTGGAAGGGCAACACTCTTCTGGGACAGCTCAATGATCTGAAAGAGCCACCAAAATCCACAAATCTCGCACTTAGGGTTCCAGTTCAAGATGTATATACCATCACAGGTATCGGAACAGTTCCGGTCGGCAGGGTGGAGACAGGTACATTGAAGCCAGATATGAAGCTCGTCTTCATGCCATCTAATAAGGTCGGCGAAGTAAAGTCGATCGAGATGCACCACGAAATTTTGCCAAAGGCAGAACCAGGTGACAATGTTGGATTCAATGTTAGAGGAATAGGAAAGAACGATATCCGCAGAGGGGATGTCGCTGGACCAGTGGATAGCCCACCGTCTGTGGCAAAGACCTTCACTGCACAGATCATGGTTCTTAACCATCCGTCGGTTCTGACAGTCGGTTACACACCAGTGTTCCACTGCCACACAGCTCAGGTCGCATGTACCTTTATCGAACTTCAGAAGAAGCTCGATCCAAGAACTGGTGAAGTGAGCGAAGAGAACCCGCAGTTCCTCAAGACCGGAGATGCAGCAATAGTCAAGTTGCAGCCGTCAAGACCATTCGTCATTGAGAAGGCAAAGGAATTCCCACAGTTGGGAAGATTCGCCATCAGAGACATGGGTCAGACCGTTGCAGCTGGAATGTGCATAGATGTAGAAAAGAAGGAGATGTAGGGTCTCCTTCCCTTTTCTTTTTTTGTTTGACGGGGTGTATGTTTGTCTCAAAAAGCAAGGATCTCACTTAGTGGCACTGACCCTGAGAAGGTGGACAGTGTCTGTATCCAGATAAAAAACATATCTGAGAGAACAGGCGTTGCCATGAGTGGACCAATACCATTACCAACAAAACGCCTCATAGTTCCATGTAGGAAATCACCAGATGGTGAGGGTTCCGAAACATGGGAACGCTGGGAAATGCGTGTGCACAAGCGCCTTATAGATTTGGATGCGGATGAGAGAGCTCTACGCGCTCTTATGAGGATCCAGGTGCCAGATGGCGTGAATATCGAAATAATACTTAGGACCAGAGACTAAGTACATTTGATTTTAAGGGTTCGAATTTAGAACCCTTAAAATTTCATTTTTAATTCATTAGCTTCAGCCATATTCGGATCCATTTCCAGAACTATATTGAGAAAGCTGATCGCTTTCTTCATCTTACCCATTTCGAAATACACTCTTGCTTTACCAAGCCAGCCCCAAATATAATCCTCATCTATGCCCAAGATATGATCATAGGTGTCCAATGCTTTCTTATGATCTCCATTCATGAGATCTATTTCAGCCATAAGCTTCCAGGCGGGTAGCCAATCACCTTCCCGCTCAAGTGCTTTTTCCAGAGATGCCAAGGCACCTGTATTGCTCCCCATTTTCATCTCCACCTCCGCCTTCGTTGTCAAGGCAGAGGGTCCGAGTCCTTTTCTGGCGAAGCACACCATGGCCTCCTCATATCTTCCCATATCTGCAAGAAGTCTGGCCTTCATTATGTGGACTTCCTCCATTTCTTCGCCATCTTCACTTTTTTCGAGGCTATTGGTGAGTGAGATCAATGCCTTTTCATTTTCTCCAAGGCCATGAAGGGCTCTTGCCTTGAAGTACAATATCTTACTGCCAATACCTTCACCTGGCATTTCATCGATCCATTCCAGTAATTCATCATATTCCTCGAAGGATATCAATAATTCCGCTTTCTTGATGATCAATTTCTTTTCATCATTGGCCGATAAGGCCTGGTCATAGCATATCATCGCCCTCTCGTATCTTTTGAGAGTGCTCAAGAGGCCTGCTTTATTCTCAAGATTGGTGATATCCATATGATCGTACATCAGAAGATTGTCCACTATATTGAGAGCTTCTTTGAAACTTATCTCAGCCTCTTCATAATTTCCCATCTCCTTGAATATCTTGCCTCTATCGACCCATGCCTCGATGAACATCGGATTGAGGATTATGGAATTGTTGATGGCATCAATGGCCTCCTCATTCTTCCCTATCCAGTGCATGACCTCTCCTTTCGCATGCCATGAATGGTCATAATTGGGATTCAGCTCCAGGGATTGGTTCATAAGTTCCAATCCATAATCCATATCGCCCAATTTAGCAAGACCGAATCCTTTTGCGTAAAGAGCGTAATCAAAATCAGGCTTGAATTCCAGAGCCTTATCATGATATGGCTGAGCCTCTGCATATCTCGCCATTTTATCCAATGCATTTCCAATATTGTTCCAAGCGATCTCATAGCCAGGCGATACTTCTATTCCTTTTTCAAAATAGGGGATAGATTCCTCCCATCTATCAAGGTTGTACAATGCATTTCCAATATTGTTCCAGAGGACCTCATCTCTCTGATCCATCTTCAGAGCCTCTTCATAACATTCGACAGCCTCTTCCAGCCTTCCAATGCCATGATACGTGTACCCTTTATTGTACCAGGCCTGTTTGTATCGGGGATTAATGTCAATAGCCATATCATAGCTTTTCAATGCTTCATTATGAAGCCCCAGCATGAAAAATGTAAATCCTTTATTATTCCAAGCTTCCTCACTTTGAGGATTGATGTCAATGGCCTCATCATATGATTCAATGGCCTCCTCGAACCTTTCGAGATTGTAAAGGGTATTACCCCTACCATTCCACGCCTCTTCATTATCTGGATCCAGCTCCAAAGCCACATCATAATGCTCCAATGCGGCCTCAAAATCCCTCTGCGCATCCAGTAATAGACCCTTTCTCATCCAGGGCCCGGGAATATCTGGATCTCGTTCTATTATCTCATCATAAAGCTCCAATGCCTCATCCAGTCTCCCAAGGGACGATAATGTCAATCCTTTATCATAATAAGCATGCATGTATTCGGGATCGATCAAAATGACCTGGTCATAGACTTCAAGTGCTTCATCCAGTTCTCCCAGATAGGTAAGGGAATTGGCCTTATTGTACATCGCGATGGAATATTCTGGTGTGATGGCCAGGGCATTGTCGTACATGTCTATGGCCTCTTCATGTCTCCCAAGGGCATCCAGTGCCACCCCGTAATTGTTGAAGAGCACATCATTATTTTTTAGTGTTTCCGAGGCCTTTTCGTAATATTCTATCGCCTTCTGGTAGTTTCCATATTCGGACAGAATATTCGCTCTTATGAAATTCTCATCCTTCTCTTCATCGTCTTGTTGGATGTGTCCTGCCGGAGGGTCTTCCATGGATGGTGATATGTATGTTTGGATATAAAATAATTTGATGAATTATCAATAGATCGAGAATTCTTGATTCTTTCCATTTAGAGTTAAAATTCGATCGGAACCAGTACTAAATAATATGTCATTTTTTAAATTCACAGCAATCATACTTAAATATAGATATACAGTAATGGGGGTTGATGAGAAAAACAAGAACCGACAAGTTAGGAAACATATATGAAACTCCTAAAGGTATCTTGGTCGCAGTGGGGGGAAACGAGGATAAGGAAAACGATTTAGATGTTCTTAGAAAAATAACCAAACTTACAACTAAAAAAGATCCAATTATTGAGATAATCACCACAGCCACAAGCACACCGAATAAAACTGGAGACGCGTACCTCAATGCTTTTAAGAAGATAGGCATAACCAATACCAACCTTCTTCATATTAGGGTGAGAGACCAAGCAAATAGCATTGAATATCTTGAGAGGATCCAGAAGGCCGACATAATATTTTTTACAGGCGGCGACCAGCTCAAGATCACCAGCATACTTGGAGGCTCTCCTATTCTTGAAGAGATCAAAAGAAAATACTTCAATGAAAAATGTGTGATCGCCGGAACAAGCGCAGGGGCGTCCGCAATGTCGGATACCATGATATATGGCGGTGAGAGCCATGAAGCCCTATGCAAGGGTGTGGTCCAGATGACTGGTGGTGTGGGCCTGATAAAACATATGATAATTGATAGTCATTTCATAAAAAGAGGCAGGTTCAGCAGGTTGATGGAGATAGTCTCTTCAAACCCAGGGTATATCGGCCTGGGCCTGGGGGAAGATACAGGAGTTATAATTCGGGATGGACACATATTGGAAGCTATCGGCACCGGTTTAGTAGTGATATTTGATGGCTATGGAATAAAATATACAAATATCTCTTCTTTAAAAGATGGGGAAGCAATTGCGGTTGAGGGTGTTCTTGTCCACACACTTGGAAAGGGCCATGGATTCGATACCTTGACAAGAGAATATCTGAAACCATCTGGACTTAAAAAGTCCCTGAGGTCAAATGCATGAAAATTGAGGAAATAAGAGCTCTTTGGGGTCCGAACTATTACAGTCGTTATCCAGTTATTTACATGCTTTTGGATATAGGGAAATTAGAGGAGAAACCCTCTGATATGGTCCCAGACATGAAAGACAGATTGCTCAAATTGATGCCGAGTATAATGGAACATAGATGCTCCCCAGGTCATATAGGTGGCTTTTTAGAAAGGATTGAAAGAGGGACATGGGCCGGTCATATTGTAGAGCATGTGGCAATAGAGCTTCAATGTCTCGCAAACATGGAAGTTGGATTCGGTAAGACAATAGGAACAGATGCTAAGGGAGTTTACAAGGTTGTATTCAGATACAGGGATCAAGAGGTTGGTGTTGAAGCCGGGAAAGCAGCGGTAAAGATAGTGGATGCATTGTTCAAGAACAAGCCCATCAAGATCGAACCGATCATCGCTCGCTTGAAGGTAATTCGGGAAGAGAACATATTTGGACCTTCAACTTATTCAATAATCAAAGAAGCGGAGAGTCGTGGGATACCACATATTCGTCTCAATAAACAAAGTTATGTTCAGTTGGGACATGGTATAAATCAACGCAGAATTCAGGCCACCATGGTGGACAATACCTCTGCCATTGGTGTGGAGATAGCAGATGATAAAGAACAAACCAAGGAGATCCTGGATGAGGCTGGAATTCCAGTTCCTATGGGAAGATCCGTAGATAGTCTAGAAGGGGCTTTCCTGGTCGCCAAAGATATAAATTATCCAGTCACCGTGAAACCTTTGGTGGGGCATCATGGTAAGGGCATCACGGCCAATGTGAAAAATGATGGGGAACTTAAAATAGCCTTCAACAGTGCGAAAAAATTCCATGAACTTATTGTTGTGGAAAAGCATTTGGAAGGTTTCGATCATAGATTGTTGGTGATCAATGGAGAACTTGTTGCAGCTGCTAGAAGAGAGACTGCCAGTGTTGAGGGCGATGGAAGATCAACGATCCGTGAACTCATCGATGTGGTCAATGAAGATCCAAGACGGGGCATCGGGCATGAGAAGGTTCTCACGGAGATAAAAATAGATTATATGACAAAGAGGCTGCTCAAACACCAGAACTTGAAACTTACGGACATACTTCCAGATGGAAGTATGCTCTATCTCAAATCCACTGCCAACCTCAGCACTGGTGGTTGTTCGATAGACGTGACTGATGAAGTGCATCCTCATATCAAAAGGATGGCAGAGCGGATATCCGAGATAATCAATATCAATGTGATGGGAATAGATGTGGTAGCTCCACATCTTCGAAGACCCTTGAAAGAAACTGGAGGGGGAATAATTGAGGTGAACGCAGCTCCAGGATTCAGGATGCATTTAGAGCCATATTCAGGTGCTAGGAGGAATGTGGCTAAACCTCTGGTCGATATGTTGTTTCCTCCAGAGGCAAAGAGCACGATCCCCATCATTGCAGTAACTGGCACGAATGGGAAAACAACCACGGTCCGCCTCATAGCACACATCCTCAAATATGCTGGAAAAAGCGTGGGAATGTGTTGCACAGACGGTATCGAGATCGGAAACCAGGTGGTTTTGGAGGGAGACTACAGTGGACCTTCGGGAGCCAGGCATATTTTGACAGAACCATTGGTTGACCATGCTGTTTTAGAGGTTGCCCGTGGTGGCATCCTGAGGAGAGGACTTGGATATGATGAAAGCGATATCGGGGTCTTTCTAAACATCTCCGCCGACCATCTTGGCTTGGATGGACTAAATACCCTGGAGGATCTGGCTGACCTGAAAAGTGTGGTCGTGGACAATATTAAACCCAAAGGGTTCGCAGTCCTTAATGCCGATGACGAATTGGTCATGAAATCAATAGACAAGATCAAGGCGAATATCATATTATTCTCTCTCGATAACACCAATCCAGTCCTTTTAACCCACATCTCAAATGATGGAATTGCTGTTACAGTTAAAGATGGGAATATCATCTTAAGAAAGGGTGCTATTGATATGAAAATAGCAAGGATCAGTAATGTCCCGATCACTTTCGGCGGAAAAGCATTGTTCAATATAGCCAATACCCTGGCAGCTGTTGGAGCGACATATGCGGTTGGCATAGATATTAAGACCATACAAACCAGCCTAGTTACATTCAACTCGTCCACAGGGCAATTGCCAGGCAGGGCGAATCTAATAGATGTCGGCTCATTCAAGGTCTTGATAGATTACGGGCACAATCCCTCTGCAATTGAATCACTTGCAGGTCTGATACCTCATCTTACCAATGGAAGAAAGATCAATGTTGGAAGCGGTACAGGGAATCGAAGAGATGAGGACATACTGAATTTTGGTAGGAACATGGGAAAAATGTATGATGAAATAATCCTATGCGATTCAGATCCCAGAGATCGGAAACCTGGTGAAACTGCTGAGTTGGCACGTGAAGGTGTGCTATCATCAGATTTTCCTAAAAAGAATATTCAGATCGTCCTGGATGAGGGTGAGGCCATACAAACTGCTCTTGAAATGGCTAATGAGGGCGATCTCGTGGTCATTCAGGCCAATTACATCAAAGAAGCGATCCATATTGTATTGGAATACAAAGAGAAGCTATTGGCAAAAAGCAAGAAGCGAACCTGAACAGATCTTGAAATTTGATTACTTAAAACTTGCCTATCTTCCACGCCTGGAATGAGAACATTCAGATTCTTTAGAGTCTGAATGTTCTCAGAATACCGCAGGTTCCTCATATTCACCAAATATGTCCCTGAGGGCGCTACAGGTCTCTCCCAAGGTCGCCTGCTTCTTGACAGCATCCAGTATGTAGGGCATCAGGTTCTCATCTCCTTCCGCGGCTTTTCTCAAAGCCTCCAATGCGGCATCGGTCTTTACCTGATCTCTGTTAGATCTTATCTTTCTAAGTCTATCAAATTGGATCTTCTCGCCTTCTGGATCTATCTTCAGTATCGGAATATCTATGTTCTCGTTCTCATCCACATATTCATTGACACCGACAATGGTCCTTTCTCCACTATCGATATCCTTCTGATACTGGAAAGCGGCATTGGCTATCTCCTGCTGGAAGAATCCTTTATCAATGGCTTTGAGGACTCCACCCAAAGCCTCGATCTTGTCAAAATATTTGTAAGTCCCTTCTTCCATCCAGTCGGTCATATATTCAACATAATAGGAGCCTGCCAGAGGATCTATGGTATTGACCACCCCGCTCTCCTCGGCTATTATCTGTTGGGTTCTGAGAGCGATCTTCACAGCCTTCTCGCTGGGTAGTGCCAGAGCTTCGTCCATCGAGTTCGTGTGGAGTGATTGTGTACCACCAAGTACAGAAGCTAATCCTTGGATCGTGGTCCTAACGATATTATTTTCTGGTTGTTGTGCAGTTAGCGAACAACCAGCAGTCTGGGTATGGAACCTCAGCCACATGGTCCTGTCCTTCTTGGCTCCTCGTTTTTTCATCTCATTTGCCCAAATGCGCCTCGCGGCCCTGTATTTACCTATTTCTTCGAATAGGTCATTATGTGCATTGAAGAAAAATGATAATCTTGGAGCGAACTGGTCCAGGTCCAAACCACGCTCCATAGCGGCATCGACATATGCTAATCCATCTGCCAATGTGAAGGCCAGTTCTTGAAGCGCGGTGGATCCAGCTTCCCTGATATGGTATCCACTTATGCTTATCGTGTTCCATCTTGGAACTTCCTTGGTTCCAAATTCAAAAGTATCGACAATGAGCCTCATCGATGGTTCTGGAGGGAATATCCATGATTTCTGCGCGATGTATTCTTTCAAAATGTCATTTTGAATGGTTCCAGTGATCTGTCCTCTGGAAGCTCCCTGATTCTCGGCAGCCGCGATATAGAAGGCCCAGACAACTGGTGCTGGCCCATTGATGGTCATCGAGGTACTGACGTCCTTCATCGGTATACCGTCGAAGAGAGTTTCCATGTCTTTCAATGAGGATATGCCAACACCACACTTGCCAAATTCTCCCTCGGCAAGTGGGTCGTCACTGTCCCTACCGTAAAGGGTAGGGAAATCAAATGCCACGCTGAGGCCAGTCTCTCCGTGAGCCAGGAGATACTTGTACCTTTGATTTGTTTCTTCCGCTGTCCCGAATCCCGCAAACTGGCGCATGGTCCAAAGCCGGCCACGGTGCATGGTCGGCTGAACACCTCTTGTGAAAGGGAATTGACCAGGAAAGTTCAATTTCTCCATGTAATCTGAATCATTGATGTCATCCGGTGTGTGTAATGGTCTTACCGGTACACTGGATGTTGTGACGAAGTCATCCCTGCGCTCACCGTGTTTGCTGACCGCATTGGCATATGTGACCTTCTCCCATTCCTTCTTCGCTTTCTTGATCTCCTCAATTTTTGGATCCGACATCTGGGTGCCTCCATTGACGTAATATATGGGAGAAATCATGGTTCATGACCCTCTCATCAATGCATCCGACATAAATTTCGGGTTAAATAGTGTTTTGTTCTGCCAAAACAGTGCTTGTTCATAGATTTCAAGCACTGGCTATACAAAATCACAATAATTTAAAAATCAACAAATATGATCAGCCAGCTCTTCGAATATTTGGATGATTTTCAAAATAGTTATATATATAAAACATTTTTATACTATTATATCTATTTACCACTTGGAATTTAAATCATGCGTGGGATGTGAAGCAATGTCGGAAGAAATCAATGTACTAGATAGAAGATATCTAGCTGAGCTTTTGGGAACCATGATCCTTGTATTCATAGGATGTGGAAGTGCAGTGATCGCAGGTGGATATGTAGGATTCTTAGGGATCTCGTTCGCCTTTGGATTGACAGTCCTGGCCTTGGTATATGCCATCGGGCCAATATCTGGATGTCATATCAATCCAGCCATAACAATCGCTATGCTGGTGTCTAAAAAGATAAAGAAAAATGATGCCATCATGTACATAATCTATCAGAGCGTGGGAGCGATAATAGGTGCTCTTATACTATTCTCCATAATGAATGGTCATGTGGATTATGACCTGGCAACCAATGGATTGGGCCAGAATGGATATGACACAGCATCTCCAGCGGACTTCCCATTGATGTCCGCATTCATTGCCGAGGTCGTCCTTACTTTCATCTTCCTGCTTGTCGTGCTGGGTGCAACAAGCAAGAAAGCGGAGAACTCCTTCGCAGGAGTGGCCATTGGTCTTACTTTGACCTTCGTGCACATTGTTGGAATTCCAATAACTGGAACATCCGTCAACCCTGCAAGAAGTCTTGGACCTGCATTGGTCATGGCGATGGAGAACACACTGGCTCTGGAACAACTTTGGATGTTCTGGCTGGCTCCGATAATAGGTGCGGTCATAGCAGCTGTAGTGTGGAAATACGTTCTGGAACCCAGAAGGTAATTTAAATTAAAAATAATGTCCAGCCAGACATAGGCTGGACATTTCCCTATTTTATACACTATCTTTGTTTAACATTTTGAGAAGCCACAGTTCTGGCAGATCAAGCAACCCTCGATGAATGCGATAGGCCCACCGCATTCAGGGCATTCGGGTCTCACACCACTATCCAGCTTCGTCATTTCCTGAATGATCTGCCCTTTGTTCTTGAGATGCCCTTCAATGGCCTTTCCGATAGCATCAGGGCACGAATATATCTTATCCTTACCCAGTGCCCGCTCTGGACATCTGATACCCTTCAATTGCTCTATGATATTGCTAGAATCAATGCCCGCCCTCAGTGCCAGGGATATCAATCTACCAATGGCCTCGGTCTGGCTAGCGGCACATCCGCCTGTCTTTCCCATTCTGGCAAAGAGCTCGAATAACTTATTATTGTCCTCATTCACCGTGACATAAAGATAACCACACCCGGTCTTCATCCTGTGTGTGGCTCCGTGTATCATAAGCGGCCTCGGCCTCGGCCTCAGCTTGCCATTACTATCAATACCGATATCAGCCAATGTCGTCTGGTGGATCGCTGTATCTGTCTTGCTCTTACTGGCACTACTACCGGATTCAAGGACCTGTGTCCCCCTGCAACCATCCCTATAAACTGTAATGCCCTTACAACCTGTTTCGAAAGCCAGGTTGTAAACATTGGCGATATCATCCTTAGTAGCACTGGTATTAAGATTAACTGTCTTGGAAACAGCATTATCCGTGTGTTTCTGGAAGGCCGCCTGCATCTGCACATGCCCTTCTGCAGATATCTCATGAGCGGTCTTGAAAAGCGATTTTAGATCACTCGGGAATCCAGGTAAACTGGCGGTAGTTCCCAACTTGACAATGGCCTCTTCCAACTCATCCGTGTATATGCCACGTTCCTCACATTTCTGCTTGAAGAAAGGATGCACATAGTGAAGTGCATCGTCGTCCATCACAGTTTTCACATACGCGATGGAATAAATGGGCTCTATCCCACTGGAACAATCTGCGATCATGGATATGGTGCCAGTAGGAGCGATCGTCGTGATAGTGGCATTCCTCACCTTCCTATCATTTTCAAATATACTGCCTTTGAAACTGGGGAATGTTCCTCTTTCTTCGGCCAGTTTTTCAGAGGCTGACCATCCCTCATCCTGCACGAATTTCATCAATTTCTTTGCGAATTTATATGCCTGGGTGGATTCATATGGAATATCCATCTGGATAAGCATATCGGCCCAACCCATTATCCCCAATCCGATCTTCCTATTGTTCTTGGTCATTTCGTCTATTTCTGGTAAAGGATATTTGTTCATGTCTATGACATCATCAAGGAATCTGACCGAGGTGTGTATCACTTTTCTGAGCTTGTCCCAGTCCACTTCATCATCCTTGATCATGTGGCTGAGATTGATGGAACCTAAATTACATGATTCGTATGGAAGAAGAGGTTGTTCACCACATGGATTGGTGCTTTCCACCTCTCCAACATGCGGTGTGGGGTTGAACTTGTTAATGCGGTCTATGAAGACCATGCCAGGGTCACCTGTTTTCCAGGCCATGCTGGATATGTCATCATAAATCTCTTTGGCACTGGCCTTGCCACATTTCTTACCATCTTTGGGATTGATAAGATCATATTCCTCACCCTTTTTCAGGGCTTTCATGAACTTGTCCGTTATGGCCACGGAGATATTGAAATTCGTGAGAACACTCAGATCCTCCTTGCATTTTATAAACTCTTGAATATCGGGGTGATCGACGCGCAAAATTCCCATATTCGCGCCTCTGCGAGTACCACCTTGCTTGATGGCCTCAGTGGCCGCATTGAAGACCTTCATGAAGGAGATAGGTCCACTGCTAACGCCACTGGTGGACATGACAGGGTCATTCTTCGGCCTCAATCGAGTGAATGAAAAACCAGTTCCCCCTCCACTTTTGTGGATAAGGGCTGCGTTCTTGAGCGCATCGAATATGCTCTCCATGGAATCGCCCACTGGAAGAACAAAACATGCGGATAATTGCTGAATATCTCTGCCAGCATTCATCAGGGTTGGTGAGTTTGGCAGAAAATCTAGATCTGCCATCAAATTGTAGAATTCGTTTTCTATCTTTTTGATATCTTTTTTGCTTTTTCCATAACTCGCTTCTGCCGAGGCAATGTTCTTGGCAACTCTCCTGAACATATCCTCTGGTCCTTCGATCAATTTCCCATTATCGTCCTTTGCCAGATAACGGCGCTCCAGTACTGTTAATGCGTTCTTGCTGATACTCACTCAACCACCCCTGAGAAAATACTGAAAACACTAGGCTTCTGCATCCCGTTCCCAAGACAGAAGGCACTGCGATTTTATGATATAAACCTTGTGCCGAAAGTCCTTTTATAGTGTTTTTTAATTGGCTAAAAAGAGCCCGTAAATGGAGGCTGTATTTCACTGCTCGAAGGCCATATTGCTTACAAAAGTCTGTACCGGACTACTTAAATATTACACAAAAAACCGTACCAATCTCCTTATTAATCAGGATAATGATTATTTCATAATGCAGGGACAATGCGGATAAAAAAATTCCATAGTGTTCGCCCACTCATCTCCTCCCATATATCTGACCTCCCTGCCTCACTCTTTTTTCCCTGGTCATTTTCCATATTCTTAAGGTATTGGATTTAAGTATACATCCACTCTTCCGGTTTTCATGAAAGCCGCGATGATCAACATGATGTCAAATGCCGCCTGGTTCTCATCCCTATTCCTGATCCCACTATTCGCACAGGATCTGGGGGCTAGTGAGGTTCAGATAGGCCTCATTGTCGCTGCTTACGGCACTGCTTCTCTGATGTCTTCCTATATATTTGGAAGACTAGCAGATATACATGGTCGCCGGCTTTTCCTGAGGTTCGGTCTTATATTCTCAGCCTTTGCCGCCCTGCTGCAGATGCTATCTCATGATCCCATAACCCTTCTCTTGACAAGGTCTTTGATGGGTTTCTCGGCTGGCATGTTCCCCGCGGCTTTGATGGCCTATGCTTATGAATCCAAGTGGAAGATGGGCAAGTTCATGGCCTACGGCTCTCTTGGCTGGGGATTGGGCACTATTGTCGCCGGCATCCTAGCGACAATAGTGGTAATAAAAAATCCTTACATGGCTCCTTTCCTGCTCAGTGCGATACTTCTCTTCTTCTCCTTCCTCATATCTATGAAGATGCCGAAGGTTCAGGATCATAAGATCAAGGTTCCTCTATTCCCTAAAAAAGTTATAAAAAAGAATTTGCCGATCTACCTGACTGTCCTGATAAGGCACATGGGAGCCTGCACCATATGGGTGATATTCCCGATATACGTGATGGAGCTCGGGGGCTCTTTCTTCTGGATCGGTGTGATATACGCGATCAATTCCCTCACCCAGTTCCTGGTCATGAGAAAGCTCAAGGCCAAAAGTAAGACCCTGATAGTTTGGGGTCTTATCCTATCGATGATAACTTTTGCATCTTTCACATTATGTCAGAATATCTGGCAATTATTACCCACCCAGGTATTGTTGGGAACGGCATGGGCCTTCCTTTATGTTGGTTCGATAAAGTTCATAATGTCCAGAAATAAGGAAAGGGCGACCGCGACTGGCCTTCTGAACTCGGTCATGAACATATCATCGATAGGTGGCGCGCTCATAGGTGGTGTGGTGGCTGGTTTGCTTGGATACCATGCGACCATGTATCTTGCGGCGGCGGCTTCATTGGTAGCTTTGATAATATTTCTGGTACTTGTCAGGAATGGCAAGAGATCTGGAACTAAAACCAGATCAACCCCCATCGTCTCATAAGATGATCAATGAACAATAATAAAAAAGATAATTTTCTTAAAAATGTAAAAGGGGGGAAGGCTGGATCGCCTTCCCCATTTTCTTATTACTTCACTCAGATGTGAGGTCTTCTACTGAGACATCGCCTGGTTCTTCCGATGAAACATCGGCCTCGGGCTCCGGGGCTGCTTCAGCTTCAGGAGCTGGTGCTTCTTCAACAGCTGGTTCTGGAGCAGGGGTCTCTTCGACTGGTGGTTCTTCCGGTGCTGGAACCTCGTCCTCAGGCTTCTTTCCCTTCATCATCGCCTGAAGTACGATTATGACGACCAGTATTATGATGATAATGATCCACATGAAATCATTTCCACCATCACCATCTTCTGCATCATCTACTGGATCTCCTGCTGGTGTATCATCATCCACATCCAAGACCCCGTCACCATCATCATCCAAGTCCTCAGTAAGGTTGGTCGTCGAGTCTTCTGCTGTGTAACCCGGGTTCCAAGTATCTGGCTGTCCGTCACCATCTGTGTCCACAGATGCTGCTGGATCATTTGGGAAGGCATCATCTATGTCATCAACACCATCACCATCTGTATCATCTTCTGTTGGAACCGGTACTGGTGTTGTGTCTATAGCTGTTTGGAAACTATCTGTGTATGTTGTTCCCATTAAATTGCCTGCTATATCCATCGCACTCGCACCCACTGTGAAGTTGTATATACTATCATGCTCCAACTCTACGAATGAGATAGTGACATATCTGTCTGATAGATCCCAAACAAAACCACTCACATTCGCCCCATCAATGTCAAAAGCTTCCTGAACAGACATCCTGTCCATCTCTTCTGTGAATACGATGATGAGATCCCAACCGAGTGGAACGTCCTCCATTGCCTCTCCTGGGGCGACCACAAGCACATCTGGTGGTGTCATATCAACAATATCGATCCATGTGACCAATTTTCCAATGTTCCCGGCCGCATCCCATGCTGTAATGGTCAAGGTAAAGTTGCCAATGTTCGTAAACGTGTAGTTCACAATTTCACCTGTTAACATGACATCATTTGCCCCGTCATTGAATGACCATTCATAGCCAATGATACCCACATTGTCGATACTTGCAGAAGCATCCAGGGTCACTAATGAACCTTGTGCCATTGTCAGTCCACCTCCAATAATTGTCGGCGGTGTCACATCATTAACGGTTACGGTAAATGTACCAGTCGCACTGTTTCCTGCCTCATCCAATATTGTGAGAGTGACGACATAAACACCCGGTTCGGTAAAGACATATGATGGCGCTTCTCCGTATAATGTTTGCACGGTATCATTCATGAATGTCCAGGTATAGTTCACAATACCCACATTGTCAGTGCAGCCAGCTCCATTGAATGATACTACAGTATCCTCATCCACAATTTGATCCGGACCTGCAACGGCGATCGGTGGCGTCACATCAAGAACGACTATGCTGACCATGGCTGTGTCCGTGAATCCCTCATAATCGGTCACTGTCAATGTCACATTGTATGTACCAGGCTCTGTGAATATATAGGTCGGGTTGACCCCATACAACTCCATGGTCTGATTATCAAATATGAAGTCCCATGTCCAGTTTATTATCCAGAACACGTCATCAGTGGAACCAGATCCGTCAAAGGTCACGACCGTATCTTCATCCACTGTTTGGTCAGATCCTGCATCTGCTGTTGGGGGTCCAGTTACATAATCCAGTATAATGATGATGTCTTTGGACATATCTATGGTAGACACCACATTGCCACTGGATGCTCCCTTTGATGCGCTAATGGTGTGTGGTGTGTACATGGTTATGGAATTGTTCAGCTGGAAATATTCCTGTCCGATTATCCAATGCACATATCCGTCCATTCCTGTGACTCCAGATGCTACAAGCACTCCATTGATATCACGAACCTCGACCATTGAATTTGGTAATCCACGCCCTGTTCCCTGCTGCTCGGCCTTGACATGCATATACCACTGCACAGTTAGAGCTGAGGAATTTCCGGGCACTATGGTAACACCATTAGCACATGCCATCCAGTAAATGACTGGAGTGATAGTGATAGTGCCGTTGTCACCGCAATCCATCAATCCAGATACATCAGTTCCTGAAGTGCCGGCAGTCACATTGGTTATGCTCGTGGTCGGGCGCTGGGTTCCGGACATGATGGTAAAGGCAGTTCCGTTCCATGTACATGTTGCTGCTAAGAAACCGGTCAATGGCACTGCCTGCAATGCGGTTTGGATTATTGCTGCCACATCGTCCATCGTGGTGGCCGTGGTGAAATCAATACCTGCGAGGTTCCAAAGTGAACCGTCCATCGAGATGGTAAAGCTTCCATCATTCGTGGAGTTCCAGTTGAGTACATCCCCGTCAGCCGCAGTTCCACCGGTCAGTGTTGCCGAGTATGATGATTCCACATTACCAGATATATCTGTTCCATTGGCTCCACTGTGTGAAGTTGCTGCTGTGATAGCGGATGGTCTTCCTACGGTTCCAGATGTTATGACAAAGCCCATTCCATCCCAAATACAGGTGGCATTGGTGAATCCGCCGCTTCCTACGGCCTGCAATCCATTCTCAATGACATCGGCCACGTCATTCATTGTCACTATTCCGGAGAAATCAAGTCCATCTATATCTGCGAAGACACCATCAATTCCTATCCTGAATGAACCATTGGATACACCCTGCCAGGCAGGTTGGAATCCTTCGGCCATGTCTCCGATCAGGCTTGCTGGGCTTCCCTCAACACTCACCTTGTTCTTGTTAAATACCGTGTCCAAGGCCGTTACATTGGAGCAAGCGATCAAATTCAGTTCGAACTCCGCATCTGGATTGTCGAAGAAGCTGCTCTCCAGGTCAACGATAGTATTCATAGTGAACAATCCACTACCAACACTTGGAAGGTCTCCGTTCCAGTTACCGCCATTGTCGTAAACCTGTACATTCTCTATTGAGCCAGTGGCATCCAGTACCCCGTTCAGGCTGACCAGGTATATGCCGTGCCAGTTATTGCTATAGATGTTACAATCCGAGATATCAACATCCCCGTCCATCACAGCCTCGATATAAATTCCGGCTCCGCGGTTGTCATAGACATCGACACCCGAGATGTCAATATCCATGGTATTGGCCAGAAGAGTGATCCCGTTTCCGTTCATCTCATCCCCGCCACCGCACCAGTTACCGTATAGGGCTCCTGCCACTGTGCCGCCGGTCATATCAAGTTCAAGAATGTTCTGGGCATTGATCTTCAAGGCACTCGCCTTTCCACCAGGTCCAAAGACATTATCATTCATGGTCGCGAATACATTCTGGGTCAGGGAGGCACCACTGCACCATTCCCCGATCCTGACACCGAAATCGTATATCTCATCTTCATCGTAAATCTCATCCCATATTCCCTGGACGATATTGTTGTTCATCTCAAGAGTTATATTATTCTGAGATGCTATCTTGATACCGCCTCCAGCATCTGCATCTTTCTGGAAATCCGCGATTATTGTATTATCTGATATCCTGGCAAATATGTTATCAGCATAAGCAGACCCACCAGAAGCACCGATGGTGATGGCTCCTTCAAGCGATGCATCATTTGAGAAGATGGCAATGTGATTGTATCTTATGTCATTGCCAATGATATCAGTATATATGTCACCATTTCCAATTATGCTGATGATGCCGCCACCAGTTGGCCCGCCTCCGCCCAGGATATTGATCAATATTGTATTGTCCAGAAGGTCAGCACTGACATTTCCTGGCGTGCCCCAATCATTACCAATGGATATCAAGGTTCCAGTATCAATGTCCAAAGATGCTACCATCTCCGTGTACTCGAAATAATTGTTGGATATTGTGGTATTGAGGAAATCATAGATATCCAGGTTCACAAAGGAGCACCCGTCCTCATCCATTATATTTTCCACAATGAACTCATTGTCTGTTACAATAACATCTCCAGTATCGGCATTGACACCAAGTAATCCCTCTGAGCCGATCCGTCCATTTCCATAATACTTGTTCATTGAGAAGAACACATCGGCATTGTCATTACTTTCAAGAATAAATACAGAATATAATTCTGGGAAGTCGGTACCCAGAGATACAATCTCAATATCATTCCCAGTTATGATCGCGGTAAGGTCACCATTATCTGCATCTACATCAAACACTTCTCTGAGCTCGTTCACTTTTGATAGAATGTGATTATCCATGATCGTGATATTTATGTCTATACTCGCATCAATATTGAATATACGGTCAATACAGTAACCGACCCCGTATGTTATGATATTGTTTCCAGAGAGATCTAAGGTCATGTTACCAGCATCTGCATCAAATTCTATGAAATCATTTTTATTTTCGTACATGTACGTGGTGGTCACAGTATCTGTCATCACTATTGTGTTTTGACTAAAGGATGCGGCCATATTGTTATCGGCATAGAATTCAAATCCATCGAACATATACCTTTGGATATTGATATCATTGTTCTCAAATGCCAAGGTCATATTATCAGATTCCACATCGAACAAATGCGCTCCGTGTAAGGCAATGTCAACATCATTGTCTATGAAGGTGAAATCCATATCTCCGTTATCGGCATAGATCTCGAAGACGGGTTTCCAATCCTGTGTATAATCATCCACATGATAATCATCTATCAGATCTCCATTGATGTAGATATCATTCCCCTCAAATCCAAGGTCCATGTTCTGATCGAATGACTCAATGTAGAATAATGAAGTATATACCCAGGCATCGGTGATCGTGATATTATTATTGATCAGATCCAAGGTAATATTCTCATTGGCCGTTACATAGAACACCCACCTGTCATTATCCCTACAATAATCGTCACTTCCGATGATTATGTCATTGTTCTCTATAGTGGCGGTGATATTTCCATCAGAGTATAACTCAAATGTTCTCCTGTGGTATTCGTCTACAATTATCGGTAGATAATTGTTTTTAATAATGGCATTAAGATTGTTGGAGCATTCGAAGTTGAAAGCAGATCCCTCATATGAGTATGGGAATGAACCTACATCGAACTCGATATAATTGTCCATGATGATCACATTGATATCCTCACAATTCCTGATACAGAATGAATCCCACATATCGGGATCGTTTGTAAATGATATGGCATTCCTTATGAAGTTGGCATTGATGGTGTCTGCATCTTCAAAGAAGAAAGCCTCTTTAAGATGATCGCTGTATATGTAGATGAAGCAATCAGCTATAGTGACATCCAAGACATCATTCGCAGTTATATACAATCCCTCATGAACTTCGTTGCAATAAACGTCCACCATGGTATTCTCAAAGGTTATGCTTGCATTTTCATTCCCACTGAACCAGAATATATGATATAATGAATCAAATTCCCCACCAATTGTACAATCAATGAACAATGCATTCATGTCTCCACCAGCACTACCAAGAACTATTGCGTCCATATAGCTACCATCGATATCACAGTATATCTCATTCTCCTGGAAATTGAGGTTAACATCAGCATTATCAGACTCAAATGAGAATATTCCATCATTGTTGCCGGAAGTATCTGACTCGTCATTAACAATGTTGTTTAAGAAGTCAAAGTTCAATGTTTCTCCAGCTTCTATTTCGAAGACCGAACCAGAGGATATTTCCTCATGATTTATATCAAAGGAGTTATCGGTCATGGTCACATTCATAAAATCATCTGCATACATGTAAATGAGATACCATAGGACCATCCAGCTTTTATCCCCATTGCAATCCATGACATTATCAACAAAATTCAATTCAATATTGCCATTGGAACGCATATACAGGTTCTCGGCCCAGCCAAAGCCATCTGAACCACTGAAATAATTGCCCGTCATATCGATGTCCAATAGGTTCCGGGCTCCGAAATTCTCGATCATCGTTCCAGTAGATTTATCTCCATTCCCGATAATGACATTGTCAGTGAAGGTCAGTGTGGTGTTGGCTGAGGTTGGTGAATCCCACGGCCCATACATTCCAATGGAAATCACACCACCATCGTAAACACCCCAGTTCTCCACTATGGTGTTCCTCTCCATGGTGACCATAAGCTCTCCATCGTTCGTGTCAATGTATAAAGCCGCCGCAGGCATATTACCAGGTCTGGGTTGGAAAGGCCAGTCACATAGGTCTGCATCGTTGCCCCATATCTCACAGTCTGAGATGGTGGCATAAACCAAGTTCGGTGCGTGAATGAACATCCCATGCCCACCAAATGAAGTGTTGACATTATCCAGGTCACATACTATTTGATCTGTTGCTCTTAAGAATACACCAGAGTAGTATGAGTTAGTTAAGGTCGAATCATAGATGGTTGCATCAATGGTGTTTGCTGTAATGATCTCAACACCGTGCTCACCGTTATCATCAGCATTTATATCGTGCAGATCGATCACGACATCCTGAACCGCGATCACAATGCCAGAGCCAGTATTACTGAAGAACATATTATCCGCTATCATGCCGTTCACGACATAGTTGGGATTGGTCATGTTTCCCACACCAAGGCCGAACCCAGCGTTTCCAGCTATCATATTGTTGGCCAAAGTTGCGGGGAAGCAGCTGTCGAATATCAGACCGTTGTAGTTGTCGAATATCATGGAGTTCTGTATGGCCACACTGTTGGATTGAATATAAATTCCAGTGTTGCTCATGTAAACTGGATCTTCAACCACATTGGCCGCTCCATCCATCCACCAATGGACTGGAGGTGTTGTTATCAAACCAAAGAGATTGTCACAATCCATATCGAAGCTTATATCAGTCCCTGGCCCGGGTGTCACGTAGGTCATTGTCGGAGCCGCGCTGATCATTCCAGATGTGATGATGAAGTTGGTCCCTGTCCAAATGCAGGTCGCACCTGTGAACCCTGGGGCAACAATGGTCTGTATTGCTGCTTGAATGAGGGCTGCCACTGCAGGCATATCGGCAGCTAGCGTGAAATTTATTGGGCCAATGGTCTGTGTGAAACCTTCGAACCCTATTGTGAAGTTCCCATCGGTGATGGTCTGCCAATTGGCAATGTTACTTTCGGCACCCACTCCTCCTGTCAAGACTGCAGCGAAGGTGGATGGAATCATACCTGAGATATCAGTTCCAACTGCACCACTATGTGTGACCAGAGCACTGACTGAAGATTCCATATAGTTGAGTGAAATATCGCTTCCAGATGTTATAGTAAAAGAATTTCCAGTCCATGCTACTTGAGCCGCTGCGAACCCTCCGGTTCCAATGACTCGTATCGCAGTCTGGATCCTGCCCCTAACATCGTTCATGCTGCCCACTCCTGTGAAGTCTATGGGTCCAATGTCCGAGTAAACACCATCTATTGTGACTCCGAAGGTACCATTCGTGATAGCCTCCCATATTAGATAGTCAGGCTCGGCATCAGTGTCACCCCACAATCTTCCGTTCGTTGTACTGAGGTAACCCATATTCTCGATCTTACTGTTCTGGATATCCACGACCGCGTTCGGTCTGATCCATAAATTTGCCTCGTCATTCGTGTCATTGGTTGTGATTACAGAAGCATCGGTATCAAAGATCTCCGTGGGCATAAAACCGTCGCCCCCATCCTGCATTATGAGTGTTCCACCATCTTCCACTTCAATGTGAAACTGGCCAGGGAATGAGCAGTTCATCAATATCGTCGTATTGACGAGTGTCAGGGTCTCACCTGCTGGTATTGTCAGGTTACCTGTCAAATATATGGTCTCATTCTCAAAATAGTCATCAGGTGTGGTTACAACCCAATCACCCTCAATGAACTGATCCCCATTTGTTATGTCATCTGGCGGTGGAGGTGCTGTGGCTCCTGAAACCACCATGTTCATGAACACTACACTCATCATTGCTAGCGATAATATTATTGCGTATACCTTCCTCATCATAGTCAAACTCTCCTGTTTAATCTAATATTCTCTATAATACATAGGATAATATAGATATATAAATAAATAGTTATAAACAATAGTTATAAACAATGGTTAATAAAATATACTTTTAGTATTTTTGTATATTATCTATTGTTAATTAGGTGATTTTCATCTCCTTAAGCCCCGATTCGGAATTCAGCACTCTGCTGAATTCCACATCTTCGAATTTCAGTATCAGGATCTCATTGAGAACACACACTTTCGCTCTTTTCAGATGCCCGCCCAATAATTTGTGATCTGATCCTGCAAGTCCAACATGAATGTGGATCATGGTCTCATCCTTGGTCGAAATACTGCCATGCATACTTACCAGTTCATGTGGTTGCTCATGTATCACCCAGTCATATTCCCCATCCTTGAAGAAACCGATCTCGAAGTCCGCCAGCATACCGATCCCCGATACTATTATTCCCGATCTTATGTCATATTCCACAATGGCTTTCTCCAAGCATTCGAATAATCCTTCTCCATCGTCCAGCTTCAGTGCGATGAATTTGTCCTCCACTTTCCCATGCATGTTTAACCTCTCCATTTTCATTACGAGCTTTTGAATGTGCGAACTGAGTTAACACATTCAAATCCCTATCTTCTTTTTATATTAAAAACATAACGCGTTGGCACACGCCTCTTCATTCCTGTCCAATAAGTGCAGGTTGGACAGGTATGGCCCAATGTCACAGTCCCGCCAAACACAGTTTGATTCTTGGATTTTTTTAATTTGGAACCACACACGGGGCAATTGGACAGGGGCTCTTTTTCCTGCTCCGTTTCCTTACAATGTACCTCCACCTGAGCAATGCCTGTATTGATGGCCAGTAATCTCATTCGAGTTCCGCCGACCTTGAAGTTCTCATTGTTCTGGTTCAGCTCCCTCTCAACCAGTTCCTTCAGCTTTTTCTGTGAGTTGACCACCTTGTACCTGGCCATCACATCCCTTATGGCGATTATCACCTGATCGCTCTTGGGTATCCTGTACATCAAGTATGGTATTGGTTTCGATATATATAAGTTTGAACATCCGGGCTATGGCCACTATGAACTAATGTACCAGGCGTAAGTTAATATAGCCAGTTATCGATCATCATATCATGGAATGCAAAAAAGAAATCAATTTAGAAAATTGCAATTGCTCATATCCTGGCTGCAGCCGAAAAGGCAGATGTTGCGAGTGCTTGGCTTATCATCTGAAGATGAGACAGTTGCCAGCCTGCTGCTTTCCGGATGATGTGGAAAGAACATATGATAGGTCATTTGAGAAATTCGCCGAAGCCTGGAAATTGTGAAGGAATATGGTTATAGGTCTTTATCAGGAAGAAATGCTATCATCATTTCTTTTTTAGAAACCCTTTTACTTCTTCAATCATATCACATGCGCAATGGAAGACCCCCATCCAAAACAAATACAATTGATCGGTAGAGACGATGAACTGGATCTATTGAAAGGAAATCTTGAAGATGTAATTGGTGGAAAAGGGTCAACGATCCTCATATCTGGTGAGGCTGGTATTGGCAAAACCAGACTTGTTGATGAATTCCTTCTTCATGCTGTGGCCGAAGATATGAAGATACTGGCGGGATCCAGCTCTTCCGACACGATACATCCCTTTCTAACATTTTCCAAAGCCCTTGAAAAGGAAATTGACGATCCCTTGCTTCAAGATCAGGAATACAATTCATTTGCCGCTATTTTTGCCATAGACACATCTGGTATTATCATTGCCCAGGCATCGTCCACTGCCAATGACCTCGATGCGGATATATTTGCAGATATGCTTTCAGCAGTTCAAGATTTTATCAAGGATTCATTCGGTATCGCCAGTAAGCAAAGATCTGGATTGGGACGATTGGAATATGGCGATATGAAGATAATGATTGAACACGGCTCTCATTTACATCTCACTGCCGTGTTCAAGGGCAATGAACACCCGGACATGAAGACATTGCTCAAAGCTGCTGTAAATTCTATAGAAGAAGGAAACGAAGAGATCCTTGAATCATGGTCTGGAAATACAGACAAAGTGCCTTGGATCCAGGAAAAAATATCATCACTGGCTGATGTCAAATTCCTCATACGGAGAGATCTGGAAGGCGTGAAGTTAGAAAATGAGAGGATCAGAATAGCTGATGAAGTATTAGAACTCTTAAAATCGATATCTGGCAAAAGGCCCTTAATCCTCCTGCTGGAGGATCTCCATTGGGCAGATGAATCCTCATTATTTGTATTGAATTATCTTTCCCGGAATATCAAGGCAGAAAATATCATGATCGTGGGAACTCTTCGCCCCGAGAAGACCATCAGTCTTCAAACCACTCTGGAGAAGATGAGCCAAGAAGAGAATTTCCTACTCCTGCCTCTTATTCAACTTGGAAATACGTATGTATCATCTCTCGTAGAGGCTATGTATCCAGCCAATGAATTTCCAGAGAAATTCATCAAACATCTATCCAGTGCCTGTGATGGCAACCCTTTCTTCGTTATCGAATTGCTCAGGCAGATGAAATTAGATGGAAATATCTCCACTAATGAAGGTAGCACCATACTCATTAGTCAGGATTATTCCATACCTGGTTCGGTAGATGAGATGATCCAAAGACGCTTGGAGAACCTTGACCCCGAATCCATGGCCCTTGCAGAGTACACCTCGTGCATTGGAAGGATGTTCGAGTCCAAGGCTGCAATGTCCATAAAGATAGCTCGTGATCCGGTCCAGGCACTTCAGAGATTGCAGGATAGCGGGATCATCATCATAAATAATGGAACATCCGAATTTTGCCACGCGATCTTTCAAGATGTGATATACAAAGGCATTGGGAATAGATGGAAATCTTCCTATCACAAACATCTTGGAGAATATTATGAAGAAGGATATGTGAATAGGACGGAAGAGGTTTTATATGATCTCGCCAAACATTTCTCCAGATCTAATGAATATGAAAAAGGATTTGATTATTGTTATAAAGCTGGTGAGAAGGCGGAGAATATCTTTGCTTTGGAGCAAGCCATCAGCTTTTACAAAGATTCGCTCAACTCACTCTTGAAGATCAGATCTATCGATGACCATGAAGGAAAAAGATTGGATCTTCTGGAAAGAATGGGTGGCATCAGTGCGATATCTGGGGATTATGATGGATCATTAAGTATTTTCAACACCGCTTTGGAGATCGTGGATGACGATCAGAATAAGGCCAGGATATTGAGGAAGATCGGAGATGTTCATGTAAACAAAGGGGAATTTGATGAGGCCTTGAAAATACTGTCAATGGCTAAAGAAGTGGTGGAAGAAGGAACAGCAGAATATGGCCGGATATTAATCAATGAGGCCAATCCTCATTTAAGAAAGGGTGATTTTGACAAGGCTCTCCCACAACTTTCAGAGGCCATAGAGGTCTCGGAGAAAACTGGTGTGAGTCAGAAGGATATTGGCAATGCATTAAGAGCCATTGGGAACATTCATTGGTACAAAGGAGATTATGACAATTCTCTCAAATTTTACAATAAGAGCCTTGAGATAATGGAAAATATAGGGGACAAGTATGGCATCGGATCCACATTGAATAATATTGGTAACGTGCACCATGCTATGAGCAATATGTCCAAGGCATTGGAGTATTTTGGGAGCTGCCTTGAGATAATGGAAAAGATCGGGGGCAAACAGGGCATTGCCGCCGCCTTGAACAATATGGGCTTAGTGTATTACGAGATGGGGGAGCAGACCAAGTCTCTGGAGTTCTACGAGCGCAGCCTGGATATAAAAGAAAAGATAGGGGATAAGCAGGGAACCGCACTCTCATTGAGCAATATTGGCAATGTGCATAATTTCACAGGCAATTTGCAAAAGGCACTGGAATTTTATGGGAATGGCCTTGGTATTATGGAATCAATAGGTGATAAATGGGGTATCGCGCTGTCCCTGAACAATGTCGGCAATGTGTATCATTCAATGGGCGATCTGTCCAAGTCTCTGGAGCTTTATGAGCAAAGTCTGGAAATAAGGGAAAGCATAGGGGACAAACACGGCATCGCCCGAGTGCTGATCAGATTAGGTAATGTTCATCATTCAATGGGCGATCTGGCCAAAGCTCTTGAATTCTATGAACGTAGTTTGAAGATATTTTTGGAAATTGGTGATAAGATAGAATCTATCTATCCATACTGTGGTCTTGCCGAGGTGTACATAGATCTCGGCAAGGCTCAACACTCTCTTGAAAATGCAGAGAAAGCTGTTGAGAACTCCATAGAGACCATGTCACAACGTGAAGAGGGCAAGAGCCGCCGCATCCTTGGTATGGCTCATAGGGATCTGGGGAATTACAGTAAAGCGGAAGAGGAATTTGAAAAAGCTAAGAACATTATGGACGAGATAGGATACAGAAGGGAGCTGGCCAAGCTCATCTATGAATACGCCTTACTGTACAAGATAAAAGATGAGCTAGATATAGCTCGCGAGTATGTGGAGCAAGCCCTATCTATGTTCGAAGAAATGGGCATGAGATTATGGGCGGAGAAGTGCCGTAAAGTTATGATCGTCCAGTGACGAATATCTCAGCATCTTATAAGAAGTCGTCCAGTGTCAGCTTCTTATCCGTCTTCTTGACCTCGACCTTTTCTTTCCTGGCTGGTGCGTCACCACCACCATCTCCAAAGCCCCCCTCTCCGAAAAGTGTCTTCTGCTGGCTCCCGGTCATCAGGCTCTTCATGTCCCATCCGAATACCTCGGTGATACGAGAAAATGTCATCGCCATCCTTCTTGCATAATAATCATAATCTGGTTTGTGGGTGAATTCCTTGCCATCGATGTAGGGCTCTGCCTCTATGGGTGACCTTTTTCCATCTGTCACGACCCAGGAAACTTTCATTCCTGGAACGAACTCGAAGCCCATGGCCATCATTTTTTTGGCAGTTTGCACTGTTGTTTGAGAATCTGGATCCTTGTAAGCTCTGAATTCCTTGCAACTTCTTGATATCACAAGATCCTGAACAGGCGTCTTTTCATTGAGAGTGTCCGTGACAATGTCCCTTGCCAAGCGCACTGCCTCATCAGTTTCCTGTGCCAGTATGAGATCAAAGACCTTGGTCAGGCCTTCACTTTGAAGTGTGAAGGAATCCGTTCTCCGGGTCTCATACCCACGAATGACCACTTTTTCCTCGGGCCAGATAACCTTCCCCACATACCTTTTCTTCGCTCCGTGTGAGAAAAGAGGATGGTATATGCCTTCGAATTCCAGCACCGCGCCTTCTTTCGAATATCTCTCGGCAACTGATTTACCTATCTCCACGGCCTCGTCCATAGTATAGCCAGGCGACTGGAAGAACACGGAATCCGTGTCACCGTATACGACCTTCAAATTCTCGCTTTCAAGTTGTGATATTATGGATTTAGTATTCTCGCGAGCGAAGCCCGTTATACTGGCTCCGATCTTCGGATTAGTGAACCTGTAGAAAGCGGAGGCAAATACACCATAGAAGGCGTTCATCAGAATTTTGATGGCAAATTGCACCCCATCGTAATATCGTTTCTCTTCCTCAGTGCTGGCATTCTTCAATTTGATCTTTGTATCATCCCTTTCTGCCATCAATTTTTCAAGAACTCGGGGCAATAATCCTTCATATGTTCCCTTGTCAAGGTAGCTGACCCCTGGCTCCGGGCTTTTTATCGTGCCTTCAGGGCTGAGAGTGGTGAAACAGATATTCTTGGCAATTATCAAACTGGGGTACATGGATTTAAAATCCAACACACACACCCATTCATACAATCCGGGATCGATAGTGTGGACATATCCTCCTTCAATCTTGGAGGTCTTCTTGTGTCCGGATGTCACTGGCACTCCGATCTTGTGTTTATCAGCCTCTCGGATCAATATGGAATCAATAAGTGTGGAAGTCCTTCCATTGACAACGTCATCCAATGGAAGTTTGGCCACCGTGGCAAGGTCCATTCCCTTTTCCAAAACAGCAATGTATTGAAGGATCTTCAAGGCCAATTCCGCATCCTTCTTGCAGTATTTTATCACTTTATCCTTATCATCCGCCCATTCCTGATCTATATTGATAGGGTTGACATCGTGCTTCTTCTCTCCCAGATACTCCATCGCGACCGCGTTAAGGGTCTCTTTCTTCGGCCTAAGCTCTTGTTTGGCATTCCACCAAGCATCGGCTATGATCCGCCCATTAAGACGCCAGAATCGCCCTCCCACGGCCCTTGGATCGCTGAAGTTCCTGCCGATGTCTATCTTCACCTTGTGCAATTCCGCTCTTTCCAATACCATCGGAATATCATAACCATCAATATTGTATCCGGTTATGATGTCCGGATCCTCTCTTTTTATTACATTGACAAAGTCCTGGAGTATGCTTTTCTCATTGCCATCAATACTGTAACTAACTATATCTGAGCTTCCGGTTGCGGAGATGGAATAACAGATAGTGTATATCTCCTTTGTCGCGATACTATTCTCTATGTCGAAGCTGAAAATTTTAAGGGCTGGCTTGAATGGATCAGTTGTCTTGAAGTCTTTCGCATCCACCACTATATCCGTGGTGTACATGCTCGTATCCACTTCACTGCCTTCCACTTCGAAACAGCTTCCCAGATCCATGTCATATATGAACCTGTGATGAAAAGGAATATCCGCTGCCAGCACAGTTGGCGGGAAATATTTTTTTCTGTAATCTGGAACCATCCAGGGATATTTTATCGTGACCTTGGCACATCTACGCGGTCCGCCATTGTAAAATAATTCGATATTGTCTTCCACATCCAAGACAATATCGTCTGACTTCAGGCCAGATAGCACTCCGGCAGTGGGTTCCACCAGGTAAAAATAAGGTTTGAAGCCATTATACCTAACAGTGATGGACTTGCCTGTATCCGTTTTGCCAAATAATTCAAGAGTGACATCGTCCCTTCTTGAATATGAGGCCGCTAACAATCGAACTTTCCATGATGTCATGTACCCTCTCCCATATCCATCAAGGCCTTTTTAGTCTTTTCAGTCCATATGTTCATATTTGCCTTACTGAAGATCTCCGCGGCCTTCATGAGTTCGGATCTAGCCTCATCAATATTTCCCTTGATCTTCTGTAATATTCCCATCTCGAAGATCAACATACCCAGTAGGGTGGCATCACCCACTTCATTGATCAATACATTGGCTTTTTCCATCAATATCTCGGCCTTCTCAATGTCACCAATGTCTCTGTATGCCATTCCCTGGATCATGTAACACACTCCCTCATCTCTTTTGGCTCCCAATTCAATTGAAAGGTCAAGAGCCAGGCCAGCATATTCCAATGCTTTTTCACATTCTCCTATATCTATGAAGGTATCGGCCATTCCATAATAGTTGTGTATCAGTAGTTGCTTATCTCCAATCTCATTACATAATTCAATGCTTTTTTCATGATATTCAAATGCCACATCATATTCCTCCAGGCTCTGGAATATGTACGCCATACTGCCAAGGGACCAGGAATATCCACTCTTATCACCGATCCTCTTCAATATCTCAAGGCTTTCCTCATGATACTGCCTTGATAGATCCAGGTCTCCCAGCGTGTGATATATGCTTCCTATATTGTCAAGAGTTCCCGCACGGCTATGTATGTCCTCTCTTTTTTCATCAATGGCCAGACATTCCTTGAAGATATCCAATGCCTTATCGTTCTCTCCTCTTTCCATGTAGATAACAGCGATATTGTTCAGTGAACTTCCTCTTCCTCCAATATCTCCGATCTCTTCTCTTACAGAGATGGCCTCGTTAAATGAGGCCAAAGCTTCGTCATAATCTCCCCTGAACCAGGATATCAATCCCATGTCGTGGGTGGCTTGAGCTATATCGATCCGACTGTCAAGTTTGACAGCCAGATCGATAACATCTTTTATGATCGGTTGGGAGCCATCATAATCTCCAGTTCGGATATAGGTGATACCCAACATTCTTTTCAATCTCGCAGTTTCTATATTCATACCATCATTCATGATATCGAGACCTTTCTGGCAGGCCTTCCTGCTTTCTTCATATTCTCCCATTTTCTCATGCACGATCGCGATCTTATAGTGGGCATTGGCCTTTTGTTTATCACTCATAGATATTTTTAATATATCTGAATAAAAAGCAAAAGCATCATCAAAATTGCCAATTATGGTATGATTGTCACCGAGTCTCTCATTCAGCATAACTCTATTTTCAAGCACATCCTCCGCTCTGATATGGTTCAGGGAATTCAATGCACTTTCATAGAGATTTATGGCCAGTTTTGGTGAGAAAGAGCTTTCGGCCAGTTCTCCACCACGGATGGAATATTCAAAAGCTTTTGAATATTCCAAAGTTTTCAAATAATGATGAGCCACCTCATACACAGTATCATCAAGTTCATTCCAATAGATACCTTCAAAATGTTCACCCAGGATCTTATGATATTTTATTTTCCATCTCTGGTCAATGCCATTGTATATCACTTCCTTGAACATGGTTCTTGCAAATTCCCCGAATCTATCATCAGCCATGATAAGACCAGATACGGTCAGTTCACCCATGATCTTGTCATGCCCCTGTATGAAATCAAGTGATAGGGTGGTGGTGATATCGAACCTCTGGCCAATGCATGATAAGAATTCCGCCATGCTCAATGCATTGGAATCCAGATGATCCAGTCTATTGAAGACTATAGCTTCCAGAGAATCAGGCGGACTATAATCCTCATTCACGAGCTTGGCTCCCCCACCATCATCAATTATGCAATTATCTCTGATCATGGATTCCAGGGTTTCGATAAGGAAAAGGGGATGCCCCTCTGTTTCCGAGCAGATACGATCGATGAACTTATCTGGAAACTCATTGTTTGGATACATGTTATTTATTATTTCAATAATATACTTTCTCTCCAGCTCGAGTACTGGCATCAATATGCGAGATCCATCCACGGTTCCTTTTATGAGCTCCTGAAGCCCACCATCAGCATCTGGCTTCACCGAGCAAAGCATCAATATGTTCTTGTCCCTGATATTTCTCGCAATATAATCTATTACGAATTGTGATGACTCATCTGCCAGATGGATATCATCGATAGCCAGTACAACTGTTCTTTCTCTTGATAATTCAATGAGTTTGTTAAGCAGATGATCCGACACCCTCACTCTCTCCATTTCCAGATCAGATCCTTCTATGTCCTGCCTGACCTTGAATTTAATTGATGAAAGCCTATCGACATAATCCTGGATGACCTCCATATCTTGGAGTTTGCCGCTCCAAGATCTGATGATATGGCCATGTTGTGATTCGATATCCCTGATCATATTCTTCATGACCCTTTCCATATCTGGATGTCCAGTACCTTTGTATATCGAGGTCAGGAATATTCTTTCCCCATTCTCTATCAATATGCTCATATCTCCATATTCCATCTTCTTTATACCGCTCTTCTTTTCCAAAGATGTATCCAGTGAATTTCTGACAAAATCCTGCACAGCGGAGAGCATGCCAGCAAAAATATCGGCATCCATGTCGCCTGCCATCATGACGGAGGATTCAGCCAGTAATAGACCTGAGCGATCTATTACGAAGACCTTGGAAAATGATACATGGTCCTTTGGACGGAATAAAGGCTCAGATAGATATTTTTCAAAGGCAGTGGAAAATACATTGAATGGTTTGTATTCGCTTATGTCGGAATAGGCTTTTATTATCTTTATGTCATCCGTATCCTGGCTTTCCAGAAAATGATCCATGAGAACGGATTTTCCAATTCCAGTTATCCCTGTTAGAAAGATCGAAGATCCCTTCATATCTCGGGCATCTGAAAGGCATTTATCGAGGATACTAATTTCATCCTCTCTTCCCATCAATTCAATTCTATTAGAGTAAGATGGGGACATATAAGCCCCTACCTCCCACTGACAATTGTGATCACGTCACAATTGTCCAATTCATGATCTTGCCCTATCACTCTTTTTGTCCTGGCATCTATCGCCCTGATGAACTTATCACCAAGATCTGTGTGGACCTTGTATGCCAGATCCTTCGCATTACTGCCCTTTGGCATCAAATGAGTATCTGGGAGGACCCGACCTTCTTTATCTGTTAGCTTTCCCTCATCTTCAACAGGATAGACATATATGAGGTCCAGTATGTCGAATATCGCCCTTTCCAAACATGGCTGCACTCCTGTTCCATCGAATTTTGTCATGAATTCCGCTATCTTCTTAAGGCCAGCGATCTGTCCAGCAGATAATTTTGTTTCATCCACTATCTTGAAATGCGAGTCCCCTGGCACATAATCTATAAGGCCAGCCCCACCTGCTCTTCTCAGGGCCAGTTCGTATTCCGCCGATATCATGATGATGGTCCTATCTTCCATCTCCTCAAGTTTTTTAATATTCTCCTCGGGAGCGATATCGCATTTATTGGCGGCGATGATTATTGGTTTTCCCGATCTCTGGACCTCTGTGGCGAGCTTGAGGATCTCGTCATCACTCCATTTATCTGGATTTCCTTCCAGGCCAGCGGCACGTAATGCTCTGGTTATCTGGATCTCGGATATAGCCAGACCGGCGAGCCTATCATGAAGTGCTTTTTCTATCTTGATACCGACCAGCACGCTCTGTCTGCTGATCCTTTTCCAATCCTTCATGATTATATTGCGTATCCAGTATACGACCTCCTTCTCCAGGAATTCAATATCCTCTTCTGGATCATGCTCCCCTATCCTGCATGGCGTGCCATCTATCAGAGTCCCACCACTGGCATCGATGATATGGATAAGAACACTCGCCTGCCTCAGGTCATCCAGGAACTGGTTTCCCATTCCCTTGCCCTCCCAGGCGCCTGGAACAAGGCCAGCAACATCAATGGCCTTGATGGGTATCAGCCTGGTACCTCCCTCACATTCGGAATTTCGAGGTGTACAAGTCACCTCGAATTCCTGGCACGGGCATTTTCCACGAACATAGGCCACACCCACATTTGGCTCTACAGTTGTAAATGGATAATTAGCGATCTCCGCATTCGCCAGTGTCAGTGCTGAGAACATGGTTGATTTACCCACATTCGGTTTTCCTATAATTCCAATGTCCATTTACCTACCCCACCACAATATAAGACTAGGTATAGAAATAAGTAATGTAGAATATGGATAATGTCCTGGCTTGCTGATAATTTGTAGATATCGATATTCCCGATCTGGTGCTTGGAAGCTCATTCAAGTTCTTTCAAACAGATATCCAGGTTCTTCTCCGCATCCGCATTGCCCGGTGATATTTCCAATATCTTGCCATAACAATCAGCGGCATCCTGCCAATTTTTCAATTGAAATGAACCATTGGCCAATGTGAACCACGCAGGTAGCGAATCTGGTCTTGATCGAAGAACTTCTGATACAGAGCTCATGGCCTTGTTTCCCTCACCCAGTTCATAATGTGATTGGGCTCTCATGCAGAGGGCCATCTCATCATATGGATTGATCTTCAAGGCTTTTTTGTAGTATGATATAGCTTCTTCATGTCTGCCCTTTTTGGCCAGTGACTTCGCCCTGTTCACAAGCCCACTAAAATCCTTTGGCTCGGTCAATTTCTTCTTTTTCTTCTTTCCTTTATCGGATTCATCCAGTTCGATGATCTCATCGTCCATGGCCCCCAGGGTCTCACTCCTGTAATAGTAAACATATCGTCCTTTTTTCTCCTTGTTCACCATCCCCCTCTCTTCCAGGTCTTTCAATCCTCTCTGGAAGGTGGATTCTGACATATCGTCCTTGACACTCTTCTTGATATCAGATCTGGAGATGGGATCATCCCCTATGCTCTCGAAAAGTTTCTGCTGGCTCTCATTGAGATGATCCGAGATATGATCATATTCACTCTCGATGATCTCCATTTCCGAGCTCAATTCCTGCAGATCGGCCTCCATCTTTTCCTGAACATCCTTTGGCTTTGATTTTTTCTTCTTTGTCCTTGTCTTTGCTGGCATTTCTTCCTCTGCCAAGCTTTTCTTCAAGATATTGAGTGCCTTCTCAGCCTTGGTGAAATCAGGATTGAGCCTATGAGCCCTTTCCAGGCATATGATCGCCTTACCGAATTTCTTCTGACCTATCAATGCCTTTCCTTTGATATACCAGCCCTCTGCAAAGGTCGGTCTCTCTTTCAGAACACCATCAATAAGTTCAATGGCTCCAGAATAATCCTTGGTATGTGTCAATGACACAGCTAGATTGTTCATAGCTGCCACATATCCAGGATCTATCTCCAAGGCCTTTTTGTAACACGCTATGGACTCATCATGCTTGTCCATCTTGGCCAGTAGGTTTCCTTTATTGTTCCAGGCGGCTTCATGATCTGGTCTGAGCTCCAGCGCGGCATCGTAATATTCCATGGCCTCGCTATAATTCTTCATCTTGGCATATATCATTCCGATATTGGAGATGGCATCGATATACACCCCGTCCAGCTCCAGAGCTTTAAGGTGGCATTTTAGAGCTTCTTGGTACTTGCCAACTATGGCAAGAACCAAGCCTTTATTATTCCAAGCAATGGGATTATCTGGATCGGTCTTTATCGCGGCATTGTAGGACTGCATAGCGGGTCCTAGCTCGCCTTTCCTATAATGATCATTACCCTTGGCTATTACCTTTGAGACATTTGGTTTTGAGAAAGGCCTGGCCATTCCTATAGAACCCACGATAATACCGTATTTGATCATATTCAATTCAAGACGCTCCTACCACCGAGGTATGTGGATTTGTATCTAAATACTTAACGCTTTATGGATGATAGATCACGATGGTAAAACCATGATGAAAATTGATAGATGATGATCATCCATGAATAACAATTTTGATCAATCATGAATGTTCAATATTTGTATGGCCTTGTGAACGTCAACACAGGTGTTGACGGATCCAATTCAATCATGAATGTTCAATATTTGTATGGCCTTGTGAACGTCAACACAGGTGTCCACGCACCCATCTTTGCTGAGTTGCACACCCTGGTATGGGATATTGGCCATGGTCAGCTTCTCGAATGCTTCTTCAAGCTCGAACAGGCAGGCAATGCCGACGCAGGCTGCTGGCGTATGCTGTTTGATGATCTTGAAGACCAGACTTCCACCTGGGACGATATAGACTTGGTAACCCAAGCCCAGTGCATGACTCTTTATTTTGGTTATGTCGCAATCCCCGCAGTCCAGACACTGTAATCCCGTGCTGGTGATCTCCGCCTTGCAGGTCTTGGATGATTTCATACAATGGGAAATGAAAAGCGCCCTCTGGCTGTAGGGTATCTTGGAAAATGTCCTCAGGTTCAATCTATTTCTTACTTCAACGTAGATACTGTCCAAAGCCCGCGTGTCATAGCCTATGAATTTCAATGCCGAGCGAACAGCATCCTTGGTTCCCACATCCAAACCCAAGCTGATCAACCTGTTCGTCATTTCTTCAACATGCATACGGACATCATATACAATGAAGGACTATTTAAATAATTAGCCAGACATGAGAGCACTAAGTCGGTATATACCAGTGTCGCAAATATGACTTAGGAAGCACTTACCGCATTGAGGATTAATTGGCTTGCAGATCTCCTGCCCATGCCTTACTAAAAGGCGGTTGATATCGATCCAGTATTCTTTTGGTAATATCTTTTCGAGAGCGATCTCGGTATCATCGGGAACCTGAGATCTTACCAATCCCATCAGATTGGATATCCTATGCACATGTGTATCGACGGCGATCGCTGGCCTTTCAAAACCATAGACCAGTACGCAATTCGCAGTCTTCCTGCCCACACCAGGAAGATCAAGAAGATCATCCATATCCTCCGGCACCTGGGAGCCATGCTTCTCGACAAGGATCCTCGCGGTCTCCATTATCTTTTTTGTCTTCTGAACATAGAATCCAGCTGGTTTGATAAGTCTCTCCACCTCTTCAGGATCGGCATCGGCCAGCTTTTCTGGAGTATCGTACACGGCGAACAGATTTTCAGAAGCGATGTGCGTGTTCTGATCGCGTGTTCGTTGGGACAATATCGTGGATATCAGAACATTGTATGCATCTCCGGACCTCTTACCCAGTGTTGTTTCGTGACCTGTTTCATCATCAATTTCCCGTCCTGGCTTATAGGTCTCATTTCCTCCCACTTCCAACCCAGGAAATGCACCGATGGGATACGCTTTCTTGAGCTCGTGAAATATGATATCGATCCTCAGTTGGTTCAGGTGAGCCAGAGCATCCGAGGCAGTGAATATCGAGCCTGTGATAAGTATCGCGGATCTGTCATCATCACCTGCTGTTTTTAGAGCTTTATCTATAGCATCTTTAACCTTCTTTTCAGTGCTTACCTCGATGCCCTTCGAGATATGCCTGGCCAATTCCTCCGCCAGCATGGCGCGATGATAATCTGGAGCAGTTATGATGATCTCATCAAATAGGAGTTCGACCTTCTCCATGAACCCCTTTGTATCCTTATCTTCCAGCATCCCGATAATGCCAATGATCTTTTTATCGGCCAGCTCTTCCAAAACAAAGTCCTTCAATGCCTCGGCTCCGGGTGGATTGTGGGTTCCGTCCAGTATTACAAGTGGCGAGGTTCTGGCCACTTGTAGCCTCCCCCTCCATCTTGTGGTTTCTATGCCTTTGTGAAGATCATCCTGGTCGATCTCGTATCCCAGTTCGACCAGTTTATCAATCGCGGCAATGCTGATCATCGCATTGCCGATCTGGTGCTTGCCAGCAAGTGGAACCCGAATGTTCTTCATGATCCCATTCGGGGTTTTGATATCGACATCTGATCCATAAATATCGGACTCGATCCTCAGGGCCTGGTAATCGTCATGTACCAGTATCAATCCTGCCTTCATTTTTTTGGCCTTTTTCTGTATAATGTCAATGGCATCCGCCTGTCTGGCCCCACAAATAACAGGCCGGTTCTTTTTGATGATCCCGGCCTTCTCAAAAGCAATGTCCCGGATGCTGTCACCCAAGTGCTGGACATGATCAAGACCGATGTTCGTAATTACAGAAATAATTGGATCCGTAACATTGGTCGAGTCCAGACGCCCTCCCATGCCGACTTCCATGATGGCGATGTCCACTTTTTTCCGAGAAAATATGTCGAAAGCCATCGAGGTCGTGGCCTCGAAGAAGGTGCATTTTATCTCATCATCACGACTGGCCAGCTTCTCGATCTTCGGCTTAATTCGCTTGATCGAGTTGGCGATATCCCCCTCGCTTACAGGAAACCCATTTACCGCGATCCTCTCTGCGAAATCACTCAGATGCGGGGAAGTGTAGGTTCCCACCTTGTAGCCAGCTTTTACCAGTATGCTGGTCAGAATAGCACAGACCGAGCCTTTTCCATTGGTTCCAGCCACATGGATTATCTTCAGTTTTTCATGTGGACTTCCCAGCTCGGCCAGTAAAGCCTCTGTATTGGCCAGCCCCAGTTTCATACCGTGCCACTGGAGATCGTATAGCCATTCGAGATGTTCATCATAGTTCATGGTAGCGGTACTGGATTTGATAACATCATATTAAAATCCCGCCCCATTATGTTTAGATCTAATGCTTCAAACACCGCATACCGGTGAACACCATCGCGATATCATTCTCATTCGCGCAGTCAATGACTTCCTGGTCTCGGATCGACCCACCAGGATGAATTATGGCAGTGATCCCAGCCTTGGCAGCGGCCTCCACACTGTCCTTGAAGGGAAAGAACGCGTCGCTGGCCATGATCGCTCCTTTGGCACTATCGCCCGCTTTCTTTATCGCGATATCCACAGCACCCACCCGACTTACTTGGCCAGGCCCGACACCGATCATAACTTTGTCTTTGGCTAGAGCTATTCCATTGGAGTTAACGTGCTTGACCACTTTCCAACCGAATATCATGTCCTCCATTTCCTTGGCCGTTGGCTCGCGGTTTGTCACGGTTTTCAAAGTAGATGGATCAAGAACTTCCAGGTCTCTTGATTGAACCAGTAGGCCACCTGTAACTCTTTTGATATCCGTGTTCGGCATCTTGTCTCCAAGCTCGCCAGTCTCAAGAAGCATGACCTTTTTCTTTTCCAGAATAGGTAATGAATCCGGGTGGAAGGAAGGAGCTATTATGCAATCTAAAAATATTTTCCTCATGGCGGTAGCCGTGTCCACATCCAGCTCCCTGTTCAGGCTGACGATCCCGCCATAGGCCGATAAGGGGTCCGCTCCCAGGGCTTGTTTGAAAGCATCCGCGATATTGCCCGCACTGGCAACTCCGCTGGGATTCATGTGCTTGACCACCGCCACTGTCGGCTCTTCAAAATCCTTCACAAGCTCGATGGCCGCGTCTATGTCCAGTATATTGTTGAATGACAATCCTTTACCTTTCAATTTCTTAGAATTCGCGATGCAAGGTTCCTTCAATTCGATATCTCGATAGAAGGCCGCTGTCTGATAGGGATTTTCTCCATATCGCAGATCTTGAACTTTCTTGAATGGTAATATGTATCTTTGTGGAAATTCATCACCGCCCAGCATACTTCCGAGCTTCTGAGATATGATCGCATCGTATTCCGCAGTTCGGGAGAATGCCTCGACAGCCAGTTTTCTTCTGGTGTCAAGGCTGACATCCCCATTTTTCTTTATCTCTTCCACCACAGCCTGATATTGTGCTGGCTCGATCACGATGATGGTATTTTCATGGTTCTTGGCAGCCGCTCTCACCATCGTCGGTCCGCCGATGTCGATGTTCTCTATAGCGTCCTCCACTGTCACGGCCGCTTTTTTCATGGTCTCTTCGAAAGGATACAAGTTCACGGCAACCAGATCGATCATGGCTAATTTGTGCTTCTTCATCTGTTCGATATGATCTGGATCATCCTTTTTCGCCAGTATGCCCGCGTGTATGGCCGGATGGAGGGTCTTAACTCTGCCATCCAGTATCTCGGGGAATGAGATGATATCCGATATTCTTTTGACATCGATACCGCCTTCATGAAGTGTCTTGAAGGTACCGCCAGTGGAAATTATCTCCCAATCCATTTCTGCCAATTGACTGGCGAATTGCAATACATCTGTTTTGTCCGAAACACTGATAAGAGCTCTTTTGGAATCTTCGACCAACTTAACATCTCCTTTCGTGGCCTCTCCACTCGACCCAGATGATGGATCATAGGGGGACGACCCAACCTCGAATAGCATTCCACGTCATAAACATTGTGAATGGAATTCATTGGAATTCTTGAAAGCCAAATTCTATTCCAGCTTCCCAGAGAGCTCTACCGCCCACTTCCTCACCATCTCCGGATCCGCAGTATCCTTTTTCTCATCTTTATTTCCGCCTGGCTCGGGCATCCTTCCTGGAAATGCTCGATATTCCAGAGGTTCAAGTCCATATTTCTCGACAAGGGGCCGAAGAAATCTCTCTCTTGCCTGTTCCGGATCCTCGATAGCGATGCCGCTGGATAAGAATATGACCAGCGTCTTGTTCTTCAAAGCCTTTTGCTTTAAAAATCTCTTCCCACGGCCATAGACCCTGAACATTCTCACCCCAGTTCCCAGGATCACATGATCATATTTCGTGATATCTGGCTTTTTGCCCCGTTTCAGATCCACCTGTTCCACCTGGAATCCATTTGCGATCAATATGCCCGCCACGATGCTGGAATATTCTTCAGTCACTCCGCCCTTTGTGGTATAAGCAATCAGCACTCGTCCCGCTCTTTCATTAGATGCCATTCAGATCCACCTCACATAATTTACAGAGCTCGTCATGCAGAGCTCTGGCTCTATCAGCAGCAACATCCAGCCCTTTATCTATACATTCCTGCACGAACATTGCTGACGTAATCTTCGCATCTGGTGATCCAGGGTTTCCAATAAGATTGTCAGAGTATGCGACTATCTTCTCTTCCAGGGTGACAGGAATATAATCGCCATCAGGAAAACCAAGAGAGCGTGCCTCTTCAGGTGTCAGGCCTGCGCCTATGTGCTTACGAACGATATCGACAATTCGAGTATCCATGCCTCTTCTTTCGAGTATCTCCACACCTCGTACACCATGCTGGATATCATGGGTCACACTTCGACCCACGTCGTGCAACAGGGCTCCAGCAGAAATTAATTTCAGATCGACCCCAGCTCTGCATTTCTCTCCGACCTTCATAGCCAATGATTCAACGGCCAGGCAGTGCTCGATGACATTTGGCTCGCATCCTTCTTCTTTCAAAACAGTAAGGCATTCTGCCCTTGTCGGAAGTTCGGTCATTCCTCGACCACGACCTTTCCCTTATTGCTCGGTATGATCTTCATCTTGCCTTTAAGTTCCTTCATGGCATTACCATCATGATACCTATCCAGGAACATGGCCAGTGCCGCGACCTCCGAGTGTGGCTGGTTCCCCACCGAGATATTGAAATCCGCGGCCTTGTAAACCTCCCCAGGCACCTTCTCCGCGCCAACTATAACGAGAACATTGTTATTGTCGTCTCCATCCTTATCCTTGATGGCAGCCACTGCCTCATCAAGCTCCATACCGTACATGGTGAGGTGGGCGATGATACCCTTCCACTCGCCAATGATCCTCCTCCATTTGACCCCGGTCTCTATACTGGCCCCCTCGCCAAATCTCTCATTCACACTATTGAATGTGGATTCCAATTCTCTATCTGCAAGGTCCACCAATATCCTGTCTGCTCCAAAAGCCCTTGCAACAAGACATACATGGGTGGTGATCCGCTTATCCCTTTCAGGTCTATGGCCTATCCTCAAGATGGTTATCATTCTACATCCTCTTTGGTATCTGATATTATACAGTCATATATGAATATCTGGTATATCAATACCCGAGATATCGATGTCTAATAGATATCATTTTGATAGATAATATTTCCTATAAAATATGCTCTTATTCCACATATATCTCGATCCGATGGCCCCTGTACTCGAGCTTTGCAGATCGTTTTATGAGTGCTTTCAGCATAATGGCAGAGACCTCGAGCTTCTCAGCCACGTCTCCTGAGAAGGCTCCATCATCCTCTTTTTCAACCATTATGATGATCTCATCCTCGATCTTTTTGTATTCCTTATCTGGAATGCCTGCAGCAGCTATGATGTCACTGATCTCGAACACAGATGCGGATGTATTGATATGGAAAGATGAATAATATGTGTGATAGGCTTTCACGGGCTTTGTTGAAGTGTTATCATTGGGTTGCTGCCATCTGGTCTCGACGAGCTTCATTTTCTCAAAGATCCTCAAAGCCTTTCTTCCGTCCTTTCCGAACTTCTCTTCGATAAAGTTGACAGTTTTCCAGTCTACTGAGATCTCCTTGAATATCTCACGTTTAAGGTCTGTGTCCACAGCTCTGAAGACCGAAACAAGCTCGGCTGGTTCATTTATTACTTTGATTCTGTTCATGAATACCTGACCCTGTATCCTGTTATAACGATATAAAACCATCTGAATGAAAACTTGTCGAATATTTATAGGTGTGCTAGGGCGTACACTGGCATGGTGTATCGTAGGATATGTGACAACATCGACAAGTCTAAATATCTCCGCTTTAATCCCCGAGTCCAAGCCGAGATAGCTCAGCCTGGTAGGGCGCAAGACTGGAAATCTTGTGTGGGTTACCACTCGGGAGTTCGAATCTCCCTCTCGGCGCTTTTCTTCTAATATAACTCCCGAGCGAGCAGTGCCGGACGATTTTTCTTTTGTAATGGAATACTTGTTCTTTTTGAGTCCGGCCAGCACAGCGAGGAATAAAAGAAAAGGCTTCCGTTCTGAATCTCCCTCTCGGCGCTTTTATGTTTTGAACATCCTCGTCCTCTATCATTGATATTTCATTACACCAGACGAGGTTTTCGATTAGGGAGCACTCTGTATTTGTCACTCGCTAGGCCATTGATTTTAGTACCCCGCCCCTGTATTTTTCGGGATTGCTCCGTCTGGCACTGAGATATAGAATGACTTCGCAACCTTCGAAATTCTGGATGCCATCATCGAATATAGGGCGAATTTCTTCAGGCGGGGCATGTTCGAATGCAAATGCCTTGAATAAAAATTAAATTACAGAGTGAGCGGATCCCCACTCACTCTGTATCATTCATATTATCCAAGGCTATTTTGACCTTGGTATAGCATTCATCCAGGCCTTTTTTTGCCATCCGGTATAGTTCTTTTTTTGGCACTCGCTGATAATAATTAGAATACCCTCTGGGTGTGCCAGATCTTTTTTCCTTGTAGCAGATCCCGGCTGCAACCAGCTTTTCAAGACTTCTGTGTGCGGTGGACCTGTCTTTGCCTATTGCCTCTCCAACATCGTGAGCGGTGATGCCATCATTACTTGGAAGACTTTCAAGAGCCTTAATATCGGTATCAGTCAGAGCATGTATGCATTTAACGACATCCATACATGATAATGAATTTGGATCCATCCTTGAAAGCTTTCCCATTTTTTCCATCATTGTACCCCATTCCTTGTTTAGATGAACAATGTTATGTTCGATTCACTGGCTGCATCCAGATAGGTTCCCACACCGCCGATCTCTGTTACTTCCGGCCTCAGGCTTTCCTTTGGTGTGTTCATAAGTGCCATGGTCATCTCGCAAGCGACCATCCTGACACCAAGGTCCGCACTGTCCTTTATGAGTTCGTCCAATGTCGCAACATTCTGCTTCTTCATTACCTTCTTCATCATTCCAGTGAACATACTGAATTTAGAGAGCTTGGATTTGTCAGCCGCGCCTTTTTTCATGGCCATTAAACCCCAGAAAGTGAAGAATATCGTCACGTCCATTCCCTTGGCGGCGGCTCCCGTTGCAAGGATGAAAGCAGCCATTGTCTTATCCAGGTCATTGGCATGCATCACGATGGTCATTGATTTTGCAGCCATGATATCAACTCTTCTGTACCTTTATGATCCACTTACCGCCTGTTTCCTCAACACCCAATACTGCATCGCCAGTATCTTTCACCGCTTGCTGTATCTCGTCCTTGGAAACTGCATGGTCACCCTCTATGATGAGGATATCTCCTGCTGCAAGTTTTCTCATTGCTTTCCTTGTCTCTATCAATGGTTTTGGGCAATTGAGCCCGACTGTGGATATTTTTACTTCTGCCATAGTTTTTCTCTCCTTTTTTTTAAATTTTAAATTACTTTTAAATTACTATTAGAATGTCAAACAGAAATCATGTTCTTCCAGCAATCCCAGAACATCATCCCATTCGATCAATTCATGGTCCTCTATTAGGTCTGATTCTAACAGACCGCGTTCTTTCACTGCAGCTCTATCTGCTTTGATAACTCCTCCCAGCTCGATGAAATCAGCCAGTTCATCCAGATTGCTTGGCAGGCCCAGATCGTTCGGGTCCTGTCCCTTCACAAGGATGTAGACACCATCCGATCTCAGGAAAAGTGTACATTCTCCGCCTCTGGCAAGTATTGCGTTTGCCAGCTGGACCGCTCCGAACCCATCATCCTGATGTCCATATGTTCCGTGTACGAGTGATATCAATACTTTTTTGTTTAAAGATGCCATGCTTTTCTCACCCCGTGAATGTTATTACTTTGTCAGACTCTGCCAGCATATCCAGGAATCCATACAATCCTGATATCTCCACACCTGGGATGATATCGTCTTCCGTAAGGTCGCGGGCTTCCGAGCATCTGTGGCAAGCCTTGACCGTGACACCTTTCTTGATCGCCCATCTGAGCCATTCTCCAGCATTGGAGTATTCCTTCTCGGTCTTCACATGCGGGAGCCAGGCTCCGTCCAGATAAAGGAACATATTGACCTTGTACCCCATCTTCCTGGCTTTCAGAGCCATATTGGCTGCCAGGTCCGCATATTCCGAGATATACGGTCCGCGCAAAAGTAATATCGTCAATGTCTTGCCCATGTCCTTCTTCTTTTTCTTTGGTCTGATGGAAGTTGGTAAACTTCCATCACTGCCCGAGTTCAACATATTATCACCTTGTCCCATTCTTCCATCACGCTGTTGACCAGAGCCTTGTAAGTGTCCTCTATGAACTCCGCCCCTTGGATCACCCTGTCTTTGGGGAACCCAGCTGCTCTGGCGTGTTCATCACTGATGTATAATTTGGCTCCATCATTGACAAGCTGGCCAATGATCTCAGATACATTTCCAGAATCATTCAGCGCATTCCAAATTCCATCGGATATGAGAAATATTCCAACACTTTTCCCTTTCTTCACAGCTCCCATACCGAAATCCACGGCCTGGCGTGCGCTTCCGGTCATGATCGACGTTCTTGCGATTATGATACCAAGACTATCAAATTTATTATCTGGCTCTATCATTCATTATCCTCCATTTAACAGTGTTTAACAATCGTATATATAGTTGTGTATTATTTTGACACACTATAAATAATTATGACCTAATTTGAAGTATTAAATGAGACTGAGATCCAACTATATTCATTGTAGTTTTGTGTAGTTTTGTTACGAATTATTAATTCGTCAGAAGTTGTATTTAATATTTATATAATATAATAGGTATTGGGTCAAACCCAGAAAGGGAGAGGTAAATATGCTGGCTTCATGGAATGTCACAAATGAATGCAATCTTCGTTGCGAACACTGTTATAGAGATGCTGGAAATGAATATTCCAATGAGCTTAGCACTCAAGAGGGAAAGGATCTTCTAAGTGAGATTGCCAAGGCTGGCTTCAAGCTAATGGTCTTCTCGGGTGGTGAGCCTTTTATGAGGAAGGACATACTCGAGCTTACCGAACATGCGGTCTCTGTCGGCCTTCGGCCAGTTTATGGATCGAATGGCACATTGCTTACCAAGGAGATGATCAGAAAGATCAAGGCAGCTGGTGGAAGCTCAGTTGCTATTTCACTTCACATGGTGGATAAGGATAAATTGGACGAGTTCTGCGGTATGCCAGGAACCTATGAGAAATCCATCCAGGCCATGAAGAACTGCAAGGAAGAAGGCTTTGATTTCCAGGTCAACACGACAGCATTCACCCGCAATATAGACGAGATAGAGAAGCTCTGTGAGCTTGCCAAAGAGATGGGCGCGAAATCCCATCACGTGCTGTTCCTTGTACCTACTGGCCGAGGCGAGGATATAGAAGAAGAATCCCTCCGTGAGAAAAATTACGAGATCTTGATCCGCAAGCTATTGGAGAAAAGAGAGGAATTGAATTTCGATATAAAGCCCACCTGCGCTCCCCAGTTCATGAGGATCGCGGCTCAAAAGGATCAGGATATGGGCCGATACACAAGAGGATGTCTTGCAGGTATGAGCTATTGTTCCATAGTTCCCAATGGCGATGTCTGGCCATGCCCTTATTTGCCAATAAAGGTCGGGAATGTTAGAGATACGCCATTCTCCGAGATCTGGAAAACTAGCAAAGTTTTCAATGATATGAGATCCCTAGATTATACTGGCTCATGTGGGATCTGTAAGTATAAAGACATATGCGGCGGGTGCAGAGCCAGGGCCCACATCTATTACGATGATTACATGGCTCACGAGCCATGGTGCGCTTATGGAAGGGGTTTGGTAAAGAATGAATGAGATGTCCATATTGGAGCAAAAGGTACTGAAGGAACTTCAGAAAGGAATAGAGCCAGTGACGCATCCATATAGGACGATAGCCGAAAAACTCAATTGCACCGAGAATGACATAATCAAGATACTGGATGACCTGATGCAAAGAGGACTTGTCAGAAAATATGGAGCCATCATAGCCCCCAAGAAATTAGGCTATGTTTCCACGCTGGCCGCGATGGAGGTTCCAGAAGCAAAGATCGAAGAAGTTGGCCAGATGGTCAATTCATTCCACGGGGTCACACATAATTACCTTCGCGATGGTGAACCGAATCTATGGTTCACCATGATCGAGAAGAATGACGCAGCCCTTGATAATAATTTGAGCCAGATCAATGATAGAACAGGATTAGAGGTCATAAAACTACCAGCCAGAAAGACCTACAAAATAGGTGTTAAATTTGATATCTGATGTGGAGAAAAAAGTATTGTTCGAGGTCCAGGACATGCCCCTGGTTACCGACCCTTTCAGGATAATATCTGATAAGCTCGGTATGTCGGAAGAAAAGATCCTGGATATATGTGCTGGACTACTTGAAAAAGGCATAATTCGAAGGATAGCACCTTCCATCGCCCACAGGAAGGTGGGTTTCTCGGCCAATGCGATGACAGCAGCCAGTGTACTGGATGACAGGATGGACGAGGTAGGAATGGCTGTCGCACAGGAAGATGGAGTGACCCATTGCTATTCTCGAGATGGTTGGGATCATAATTTATTCTTCATGGTCCATGGCCAGACCCGGGAAGAAGCGGTATCCAAGGTCTCGGAGATAGCCAAAAGGCATGAACTACAAAACTATGATATATTCTTTTCACACACGGAGCTAAAAAAGACCTCCTTCAGGCTGAGGAAGGAAGATCTTATTGACAGCGAGGAGGCCGGCTTATGAAAATGCCCGTTGTACTGAACATGGAAGGGCCAGTCATCATCTTCGGAGGCGGCAATGTGGGTCAGCGCAAGGTGGAATACGCCTCCATGTTCACCGATGATATAACTCTGATATCCAAGGATGCGCTTCCAATGCCAGATCATGTCACTATTGTAAATATGGAAATAACTGGTGATAATTTCAAAGACCAGATCCCCGGCAATACGGCATTGGTCATATCTGCCTTTTCCGACAGGGCGCTTAATCGCCAGATAGCGGATTACTGCCTCGAACAAGGCATCCTGATCAATGTTGTTGACGATCAGGAGCTTTCCAATATATTTTTCACCGGCATTTCCAAAGCTGGAGATGTCACGATATCCATCTCCACTGGTGGTGTATCGCCTTTCATGGCTCGCAAGATGAGGGAAGAGTTGGATGATTGGGTGGTCGGCAAGGATATCTGGCTAGAGGTTCTTCACCCACTCAGATGCCATATAGATGGAATTGATGAAAAGAATCGCATTTTTGAAGAAATATTTGCAGATGCTCGGCTTGGGGAAATGGTCGAACAGGGTGAGATCGAAGAGGCCAGGAAAAGAGCGAAGGAGGTGTTCGATGTACATTGCCAGCATTAAGGTCACCTTCGAGACCACTGATCAGAAAATACTGGACACACTTCATATTCCCGAATCCAAGCTGGAAGATTTCTACAAGGAACTTCTTTCAACAGATGGAATATCGGAGGCCGTGGTAGTCCAGACTTGCAATCGCTTTGAAATTTATTATTCAGGAGATGATGAGGACACGGGAAAGGCCCAGATGAGGAAATTCATGATGGAAAGATATGGAGCCAGCATGTCCGAATATATTATTTCCGAACGCTATCTGGAAACTCTCGATCATCTCTTCAGGGTCGTGTCCTCCATCGACAGTCTTATGGTGGGTGAGAATCAGATACTGGCCCAGATGAAGGAAGCACTTGAATATGCTTCCAAAAATAATCATACAGGTCGAGTACTGGAACCCATCTTCCAAAGGGCTTTGTATGTTGGCAAGCGCGTGAGGTCTGAGACCGATATTTCCAGAGGAAAGGTATCTATCTCATCGGCCGCGGTAGATCTGGCCAATAAGCACAATCCTCTTTCTGGAAAGAATGTGATGATAATCGGTACGGGAAATATGGCCTCCCTGCTAGCGGATTATATCTGCCAGTTCCAGCTGAACAGTATTGTCACCGTGGGTCGCACCCCAGAGAATATCCAGAGATTCTGCGATAAATATAAATCCACGCATATGCCATTTTCAGATGTCAAGCTGGGCATGGAAAAGGCAGATGTCATCTTCACAGCCACCTCCTGTCCCCATGTGCTCATCACGAAAGAACTGGTGGAATCTGCAGTGAAGGATAGGACAAAGCCGCTCACACTGATAGACATAGCTATGCCATCGGACATAGACCCTAGAGTGAGGGAATTGGATAATACCCAATATTTTTCAATTCAAGACCTAAGGGAGATATCCGAGAAGAACAAACTGGCCAGACAAGAAGAGGTTGTGAGAAGTGAGACAATAATCGAGGAGGAGCTGTCCAGGTTCAAGATGAAGTTGGAGAATCTGCATATCGAGACCTTCCTTTCCAGTTTGAACCGATACACGGAAGAGATACGCGCCAGGGAGCTGGAAAAGTCTCTAAGAAGAATAGATGATCTTGATCCTAAGACCCAGAAGATCATGGATGATCTTTCACGAAGCCTGATGAAAAAACTGATGCACAATCTATTATTACATATCAAGGATAATCCTCAAAGCCAGAATCAGATGGAGAACTTCACCCAGTTGTTCACTGGCAATGGCAATGGCCACCCAGGCGGTCACCCTCCTGCTCAGGAGCATCCGCATGCTGGTGGTCACCCATATGCGATGAAGAAACCAACTGGCCATAGCAATGATGATAAAAAACAGGAGGATGAATGATGTTTCCCAATGTGAGAATGAGAAGACTGAGGAACCACCATCTAATGCGGAATATGGTAGCTGAATTTGAATTAAAACCATCCAATCTTATCCTACCAATGTTCGTAAAAGAAGATCTGGCAGAAGGTGAGAAGAATCCCATAAGTGCCATGCCGGGTGTTTTCCAGCATTCGATAAGCTCCCTGGTGAAAGAGGCCAGGGAAGTTCGCGACCTCGGTATACCCGCGATAATACTTTTTGGCATTCCAAGCAAAAAGGACCATCATGGTTCGGAAGCTTACAATCCCGAGGGAATAATACCTAGAGCGGTCAGGGCCATCAAGAAAGAGCTGGGTGATAGTCTTCTCGTGGCTTGCGATGTATGTCTTTGCGAGTACACGGATCATGGCCATTGCGCCCCCATTGAGGGTGATAGGATCCTCAATGACGAGGCACTGGACCTTTATTCAAAGGCCGCGTTGGAATATGTGAGAGCCGGAGCTGATATCATTGCTCCGTCCGATATGATGGATGGACGAGTTGCGCATATCCGCCAGGCACTGGATCATGACGGTCATAAGGACACGATAATAATGGCATATGCGGTGAAATATGCCTCTTCATTCTACGGGCCATTCAGGGAAGCGGCAGAGTCTGGCTTTGCAGAAGGACCAAAGGATAGAAAAGCTCACCAGATGGATCCAGCTAATTTGAGCCAAGCCTTCAGAGAAGTTGAACTTGACATTCTGGAAGGCGCGGACATAGTGATGGTCAAGCCAGCTTTACCATATCTCGATATAATCAAAGGGATCAGCGATACCTTTGATTCACCACTGGCTGCTTATCAAGTATCTGGAGAATATTCCATGATAATCGCGGCCTCGGAAAATGGCTGGCTGGACAAAGAATCGGCCATGATGGAATCCCTGCTGGCAATAAGGCGAGCCGGGGCAACTATGATATTGACTTACTTTGCAAAAGAAGCCGCAAAGGTGATCGACCGCAGAGTGGTAAAAAGGTGATAATATGAAAAATCAGGAATTGTTCGAAGCTTCAAAAGAAGTGCTGGTCGGCGGCGTGAACAGCCCGGTCAGAGCCATATCCCCGTATCCTTTCTTCGTGGAGAGGAGCGAGGGAGCTAGACTGTATGATGCAGAAGGACAGTCGTATATCGACTACTGCCTGGCCTTCGGGCCGATGATACTGGGCCATAATAACCCTATTATCAGAAAGGCAGTGGAGGAAAGACTGGCCAACGGTTGGTGTTTTGGTACACCGACCGAGGCAGAACTGGAATATGCCAAGTTGATAACATCCACAGTTCCCAATGTGGATAAAATAAGATGTATGAACACAGGTACCGAGGCCACGATGACGGCCATTCGCCTTGCCAGGGGATTCACTGGACGCGACAAGATAATCAAGATAGAAGGCGCTTTTCACGGAGCACACGACGCGGTGCTTGTCAAGGCTGGCTCAGGAGCACTGACGCACAGTGTGCCCAATTCAAAAGGCATACCAGCGGATGTGACAAAGAATACAATTCTAATTCCATACAATGATCTGGATGCCATCGAGACCGCCCTCAAGGAGAATGAAGGCGAAATAGCGGCCATGATCACCGAGCCAGCTATCGGAAATGCTGGCTGTATACTTCCAAAGGATAATTACCTGGCAGATGCTAAGAAGATACTTGCGGAGCACGATTCACTTCTGATACTGGACGAGGTCATAACCGGCTTCAGGCTGGGACAGGGCGGAGCTCAGGAATACTTCGGCGTGGATGCGGATATCGTCACAATGGGCAAGATAATCAGTGGGGGCTTCCACATGGGTATGATGGGAGCCAGGCATGAGATAATGGACAATATCACTCCATCTGGTCAAGTCTACAATGCCGGAACCTTCAATGGCCACCCGGTATCGATAGCCGCTGGCATCGCGACACTTAAGACCATCAAGAACACGGATGCTCTCAGCAAGATAGCGGATGCTGGCAACAAGGTGCAAAATGGTCTTAAAGACATTTTGTCCGATATCGGCCTCGATTACCAGGTGCAGGGCATCGGTCCTATGTTCCAGGTCTTCTTCAATGACAAGCCAGTCACCAATCTGGACGAGGCGAAATTATCGGATGATAAGAAATTCCTGGACTACTGTGCTAAATTGAGAGAGTTGGGAGTCTTCCTGCCACCATCACAGTTCGAGTGCTGCTTTACATCGATCGCGCATGACCAGCAGGTTATCGACACCTCTCTGGAGGCTTTCGAAACAGCCTTGAAACACACTCATGTGTGATCGTGTATGTATGATAACACATGAATGGGAGAATCAAATGAGACAATTAATTGCCGGAAGCCGCGGGTCGAAACTCGCACTGACCCAGACCGAGGGCATTATCAGAGACTTGGGTCTGGATATACCCATCAAGGTCATCAAGACCCGTGGTGATAATATCCAGGACGTGGCACTGGCCAAGCTGGAAGGTAAGGCTTTCTTCACAAAGGAGATCGACGACGCCCTCTTAGCTGGTGAGATAGACCTGGCAGTACATTCTTACAAGGACATTCCAACGGACCTGCCAGATGGCATTACCATTGCCGCGGTACCAATTCGTGAGCCCTCCAATGACGCCATAGTGGGTGCCAAGAGCATTGAGGATCTTCCACTCAATGCCAATATAGGGACATCAAGCTTACGCAGGCAGGCTCTGGCCAGGCACTTGAGACCCGATCTAAAAATGCTCGATCTCAGGGGCAATATCGACACCCGTATGCGCAAGCAGGCTGAAGGCCAGTACGACGCCATAATCGTGGCCGAAGCCGGCTTGAGAAGAATGGGCTATCCATCTGAAGAATACAAGCCACTGGATGGCGACACCTTCATACCAGCTCCGGGGCAAGGCGCTCTGGGGATCACGGCCAGAGCGGATGATACCGAAGTTTTAGAATTATTGAAAAAGCTCGAGCATGCCTCAACAAGAATGGCATGCGATATCGAGCGAAGTTTCCTGACAGCGTTGGACGGTGGCTGCCAGGTACCAGCTGGCATTTATACGGAAATAGATGCGGATGGAAAATTGGTCGAGATAAAGGGATTCATTTCATCCGCTGATGGAAAACGATTCCTTTCCGAGACAAGGATCGGAAAGCTCTCGGACGGCATAGAATTAGCGACTGGTCTCGCGGACAATCTCTTGAGGTCCGGGGGCGACGTTCTGCTGGAAGAACTCAGAAAAGGAGGGAATTGAATGGTGGTTTACATCGTGGGCGCGGGCCCTGGAGATATCGGACTCGTCACACTCAAGGCGAAGGAATTGGTTCAGCGAGCGCAAGTAATAATATACGACAAACTGGCCAATCCCCAGATATTGGATTGGGCTCCAGTTGATTGCGAGATGATATACATGGGTAAAAGGGAAAAGGATTCCGCTCATTCTCAGACCATCCAGCAGCAGATCAATGACGCCATAGTCGAACATGGCCGTGATAAGTTCGTGGTTCGTTTGAAAGGTGGCGATCCACTCATATTCGGCCGCGGTGGCGAGGAAGCCCAGATCTGCTTAGAGGCTGGAATTCCCTTTGAATTGGTTCCAGGTATCTCATCCGCTGTATCCGTGCCAGCTTATGCTGGAGTTCCAGTAACTCATCGCGATTTCAATTCATCCGTTGCTTTCGTAACAGGTCATGAATCTGACAAGGAAGGTTCGTCCATAGAATGGAAAAATCTTCCGGATAATATTGTCGTACTGATGGGAGTATCCAGGATATCCATGACAGCCAAAAGGCTCATGGGCCATGGACGGCCAGCAGATACACCGGTGGCCGCCATATACAGCGGAACAACACCCAAGCAAAAGACCGTGATGTCCACTTTGGGCAAGCTGGCCGAGGAAGGCATAGACCTGCAGCCTCCGGTTATATTCGTTATAGGTCCGGTGGCTGAACTTCACAATCAACTCAGCTGGTTCGAGAAGAAACTGGCCAATCTCAGAGGAAAGAAAGTGGTATTGACAAGAGCCAAAAGCCACATGAAGGAGAGCTTGGAGCTCTTCGAAAGTTATGGCATGGAAGCAATACCCATGCCACTTATCGAGATAGTTACCAGGGACTTCCAGGTGCCCGAAGTATCCGAATACGACGCCCTGGTCTTCACCTCATTGGAAGGCGTGAAGAAGGTGGGTGAGAAAATAGATCTATCAAATTATGCTGGCAGGATGTTCAGCATAGGCCCGAAGACCCGCTCCCACATCGAGAAGGAGTGGGGATTGAGAGCCACAAGTGGAGAAGCATACAATTCTGAAGGTCTAGGGGAGCACATAATGGCCGAAATGCCGAAGGGCTCGAAAATACTAGCCCTTCGCTCATCCGCTGCCACGGACCACCTGCCTTCCAGATTATCAAAGGATCATGATTATAGTGAGGTGCCTGTGTATGATATAGAAAGATTGCCAGCTGATAAGAGCCAGATTCTCTCATCCGATGCGGTCTTTGTAGTATCAGCATCATGCGCCAAAAGTATCAGTGAAGTGTCTCCCAAGGCTTATGATGGCAAGACCATCATATCCATCGGTCCCGAGACCTCAAAGTATTTGACCATGCCCCACATCACGGCCAGAGAGCACACCATACAGGGCATGGTGAATACGTATATGAATTATATATGGAGTGGATTTCCATGATCGGCGTATCAAAACTATTGTTAGGAGCGGAGAGCGAGTCGGACGGGCTCAGATATGGGGATGCCAAGGAAGGCGGACCAGAGCAGATCAAACATCACCACGGAGCGGTGAAATCGAACAAACCCATTGTGGTCTGGAACATGACGAATCGATGCAATCTGAAATGTGTTCATTGTTATGCCGAGGCAACCACTCAAACAGCCGAGGGCGAGCTCAGCACGGAAGAGGCAAAGAGATTCATCAAAGATGTGGCTGAATACAATGCGCCAGTGCTTCTCTTCTCGGGTGGCGAGCCTTTCATGAGGGATGACTTATTCGAATTGGCCAGATATGCGAAATCACTGGGTCTCCGACCTGTGATTTCTACTAATGGAACACTGATCACCGAAGATAAGGCGAGGCAGGCCAAAGAGGCCGGCATCATGTACATTGGGGTTTCACTGGATGGACTGAAAGATGTGAATGACAAATTCCGAGGAGTGGATGGGGCCTTCGACAGGGCTGTCGAAGGAATGAAGAATTGCCTCAAGGTGGGACAGAAGACCGGACTCAGATTCACGATAACCCAGCATAATAAGGACGACCTGGAGGGGGTGCTCCTCAAGCTCAAGGAGATCGGGGTAAGCAGATGCTGCGTGTACCATCTGGATTATACTGGAAGGGGCAAGGAGATACAGGAACTGGACCTGAGCCACGAAGAGACCAGAAAAGCGATGAGCACTTATTTCGATCTTACAAAAAAGCACCATGATGATGGGTATCTGATAGAGACTCTGCTTGTTGGCAATTACGCGGATGCTGGCTACCTTTATCTCACACTGAAGGATGAGGACCCAGAGAGAGCGGAATGGGCTTACAGTCTGCTAAAAAGGAACGGTGGCGATGGTACAGGGCAGACAATAGCGGATGTCGACCACCTTGGCAGGGTGCATGCGAACCAGTTCTGGCAGCACTACAGCTTTGGAAATGTAAAGGAAAGAAAGTTCGGTGAGATCTGGGATGACATCTCAGACCCGGTCATGAATGGGCTGAAGAACAAGGACGATAAGATCACTGGCCGTTGTGCAAAGGATAACTGTCGGTTCTTCGAGATATGCAGGGGTGGATCAAGGGTCAGGTCTGAAGCTGTGGGAGATGTTTGGGGATCCGATCCAGCTTGCTATTTGACCGATGAGGAGATCAAGATAAGATAATTTCGCACTTAAAAGGGGAAATCATCTTATCTTGCCCTAATTATATATACCAAATCTCATTTCATCGATGTCTGATCAAATACTAATTTGGCCAAATTGCAAAGTGAGGTTATCGATGTATAGATCTCTGATCTTTACGTCGATACCTCGGCGATTTGGCTGAAAGCCAACACGCCGAGGTAACATAGCGGCTATGTGGGGGCCTGCAGAGCCTCAAACGGGAGTTCAAATCTCCCCCTCGGCCTTTTAATTTTTAATTGTTGATAGTCAGGCCGATAGCCTGCGACCAAAAGTCATCACAGATATCAGTAACGCTTTTGGTCTTGCTCGCAAGAAGACATCTAATTGCTGGCCTCCTTCTTGCTCGTTCCCCCTCGGCCCCATTTTTATATTAAAATTAATCCTTATAATTAGGTTTATAACCCTCGGTAACATACCCTTTTAATCCATGAAAGAGGAAGTTTTAGAGATACTTACTGATCACGGCACACTCATAGAGCCAGATGCTGTAGATTTTATACTTTTACAGAAGGATCCAAAAGCTTTCATCAAGGATTTTCTCAATAAAAGAGAGGCACTGCCTCTTGTTCTCAGTTTGAAGGATTTCAGGACCACGGAATCCGTTCTCTCATATGCCCCGGAAGGATCGAAAGTGGAAGAGATAGGGGATGATGAGATATCAGAAAATGAGCCACTGGAAGATATTTCAGAAGAGTCTCCAAAACCAGAAAATGATCATGGGTCACCAGATATTGTGGAAGAACAGACCCTGCTCACATCCAAGGCAGCTGCCACTCCGATCATGACAAAAAAGAGTGGCGCGATCATACTCACAGATATTACTGGCAATAGCACATGTGAAGGCAAGATAGATAATTTTGCGCGATATTTCAAGGACAGATATGTCAGCCTGAGCAGGATAGTCCGCCAGTGGCAGAGGATGCGATCGGCCGTTCCCATCAATAAAGCACTTAAAAAAGAGGAAGAGGTCAAAGTCATCGGCATGATAAGTGATATCAATAAGACAAAGAACGACCATACCATTATCACGATCGAGGATGCCTCTGGTAAGATGGATGCCCTGATATTGAAAAGTAGTCCATGCTCTTCGATATCATTGGTACAGGATGAGGTCATCGGGATCATTGGCCAGACAAAGAAAAGCAAAGGAGGCTTCAAGGACAATGATATGATGCTATTTCCTGATGAGATAGTCAAGCCAGATATTCCGGTGAATCGTTCTCCAAGAAGAGCCTCTGAGGATATCGAGGCTCTATTCATCTCCGATGTGCATGTTGGTAGTAAGCATTTTTTGGATAAGGAATGGGATCGTTTCATGGACTGGCTGGCTGATGACGACAATGTATCGAAGATAAAATATATGATCATTGCAGGGGATGTGGTCGATGGAATTGGTGTATATCCAAATCAAAAAGAAGAGCTCACCATCCCGAACCTGATGGAGCAATATACTGAGCTTGGTCGATTGCTTGAAAAAGTGCCAGAGCATATTGAGATGATAATCCAACCAGGTAATCATGATGCTGTTAGGCCAGCCGAGCCTCAGCCTGCTTTTGATGATGACATAAAAAGTAGATTCAATGCCGATCTAAATATTCGATTTGTCGGCAATCCCTGTTACATGACATTGGAGGGAGTGAATGTCCTTTCATATCATGGAAGAAGTGTGGATGATCTTATCGGGGATGTTCCCCAGCTTACATATCAAACCCCGATACTCGCGATGAAGGAAATGCTCAAGAGAAGGCATATGGCCATCACCTATGGCGGCAAGACTCCCATAGCTCCTGAGGACAAGGACTATATGATAATCAACCCGGTTCCTGACATATTCGTGACAGGCCATGTTCACGGCTCGGGTGTCGATACATATCGGGGTGTGAAGCTGATAAGTGCATCTGCCTGGCAATCACAAACCCCATTTCAATCCATTCATAATTTTCACCCTGATCCGGCCAAAGTAGTTTGCGTGAATTTGATGACTGGATCACATAAGATACTGGATTTCACCACACCCGAATGATCTATTTCACTTCACCATCGAGACTGATCTCTCCAGTGATCACCCTTGTCGAGGCTATGGCCTTTCCATCATCCGCCAGTACGATATCGATCTCCACTATATCCAGGGGTTCCAGACCATTCTGCTCCCTTGCCCAGTTCATGGCATCGGCCATCTCCCTGGTGTTCTTGGATACCACGATAGCATCGTAATTGTATGTGGCTGCTGGCCCGAAGGGATCATTGATCTCTGTGATTGTGAAGCTCTTATCTCCAGAGAGCTTCATTGCTTCTTCCATCAATCTTTTTTCCCTGATCTCAAAAGGCTCGACAGCCACATTTCTGTATCTGCCAGCCATCTCATCCGAAGTTAGACCTATATGAATATAATCTCCAATCTCAAAGGCCTTTGCAAGTAGTTCTCTATGGCCTTTGTGGAAAACATTGAAGGTTCCTGCCACTGCCACTTTTTTCATTTGGAGTCCTCATACACCCGAGAACATGGTGAATACCATTATGGCCATCGCTATGAACATCATGATCATGAGCTGGTTCTTCTTCTTCTTCATCATCTCTCTATGATTCACATTGCATTCATCACTGCAAAAAGTATCATCGGCCGGTATGGCCTTGCCGCAGTTCCTGCAATGTTTATGCTGTAATAGTCTCTCTGCCATATGTTAACCCGTTCCTTATGTCAATATGCTTCACTATATATTATAATTGTTTCAAATTCATCATGCGCCGAACAATTTACCAAAGATACCCTTTTTCTCTATCGTGGGTATCTGGGCCTTGATCTCTTCTCCTGTGGCTCCATCCATTATGAGCTCGTAGGTCTTGCCACCGTATTCGTAGTTTATAAACCATATAGGCGCATGAAGGAATTCCGTATTCTTTATGTCGATCTGGGTGTCCATACTGGTAATATGATCGACCTCGGATGATAGAAGGAACTTGTGATGTTCTTTCACTTCCTGGCTAGCTATTTCTCCAGCCTCTTTCTCATCCAATTCCGAGTTCAGGAACTTTCCATCCTTGCTTAGCAATGAAAGGTTAAAATCCGCCTTCCCTGATGCAGGTATCTGGTATGACGTTGTAGGAAAGAATGTCCCTCTTCTTCCCACGACCTTCCAATAATATATCTTCGTGAAATCTCCCTTCTTTTCAATATTCTGGCCAGTTCTTGTCATCACGCCTTCATAGGACGTCTTTGCTGAAATATTGATTATGAAAAATGGAAGGAACTTCAGGTCCGCATTCAGTATCTTCGATCTTCGGGCAAGGTCCGATGGTTTCAGGAATCCCTTTTTCATCCATGATTCCACTTCCTTAGCTATTGCTGAATTATCGAATTTCGCAGAGATTATAGAATGCTTGAGGAAATATTTCTTTCCTACTGCCAGATTCACATCCGAACCGCAATATTCGCAGGTGATTATCGCCTCACCTGCTTTGATCTTGAGCGGCGCGCCACAATCTGGACATCCTATCTCTTCAGCAATTTCTACCATATATATCACCCCTCACTGCCATTATTAAGCTCACTCAGGACCATGGCCTTTGTCAAGGCTTTCTCTATTCCTTTATCAAATAGGTCAATCGGATATTTGGTATAATCATATTCCAATCTATGGTCTATGTCCATTAAGATCAATCCTTCTGGTGGGACTGGATATATAGCCAGCTTCTCATCATTTCCTTCAAGGGCACTTACGATCTTTTCAAGTTCCAGCTTGCCATCGTATACACTTAAAATGGTAGATACAAGTCGGCGTATCATCTGCCACAGAAAACGTCTGGCCTTGAGATCGAATATTATGAATCCATTCTCTTCATGAATTGAGATCTCATCAATGGCCAGCTTTGTTTTATCCATCTTTTTATCTGTTTTTGAGAAATGTTTGAACTCATGCTCTCCCAGGAATGTGTCTGATATGCGACTGAGCATATCAGCATCATATCCACCTTTGTTAAGCATGAAATACCTGTACCATCGCTGATACGCATATCGAGGTTTGAAGTCCTCATCTACTTTGGCCATACCATAGAACACGATATCCTTCAGGTCTGAATTCAGTGCGGGGATGATCCCTCGCTCATCCACATCGGTCTCTATCACCAACACATTCCCGAGAGCACTGACGCCTTTGTCCGTCCTGCTTGCTGGGTAGAAGTTACCTTCAATATCCTTCACGATGCCTTCCTTTTTCATCGTGTGGATTATAGCCCCCTCGATAGTGGTATGATCTGGCTGTCTGGCATAACCATCAAAGGCAGTCCCATCATAGGCGAATTTCAATGCGTACCTCATGCGAAGGCTAAATGCGGTTGTCTTTATAAATCAGATTGCCTTCCCTCAGATCATGACCGAGTTCTCCGTCATATTGGTACAGCCGAAGTTCGCAGGCAATATCGGGTCCATAGCCCGCTCTATGGCCAATTTCGGAATTAAGGATATGATATTGGTCGATCCCTGTGAGCTTGGTGATGATGCTTATCGTTTTGCCAAACATGCCAGATACATCGTTGAAAATGCCAAGATAGTGGATGACTTCTCCGCCGCAATAGATATGGTGGACATGGTAGTAGGCACTTCCGGTGTCCTCTCTGACAATGAGAGGAAGTTCAATCGTCACACAATGAACCCTAAGGAGTTTGCCGAACACATCCATGACAAGGATGGAAATATAGGACTAGTGTTTGGAAGAGAGGATCAAGGATTGTACAATGATGAAATATCCAAATGCGATCTCCTGGTCAATATACCGACATCTTCTGAATATCCAATAATGAACATTTCCCAGGCCGCCACGGTCATAATGTACGAGGTCGGAACTATGGGACAAACGACCTCTTCTAAGCAAATGGCTAGATCCTCGGATAAGGAGACCCTTCACGCTCTATTTGATGAGATGTTGGAGGAGACCAATTATCCAAAGCACAAGATGCCAAAGACCAAGGTGATGTTCCGTCGGATCATTACCCGGGCGGAGCTGACCAAGTGGGAATTCCACACACTGGCTGGGACAATTAGTCGGTCTAGTCGTACTATACAGAGATTGAGGAAGCAGAAATAAGCCAAACCCTGATCTATAGCCCGCTTTGTTCACAATTAAAAATTAAAGAAAAATAGTAAAAGGGGGGAAGGCTGGATCGCCTTCCCCATTTTATTTTGGTTTTTACCAGATCACTCTGTGACCAGATCGTCCGAAGATACGTCATCAGCTGGTCCTTCTGCTTCCGGCTCTGGTGTTTCCTCGGGTTCTGGGGCTGGTTCTGGTGCTTCCTCGACAGGTGGTGCTTCACCTTCAGGCTTCTTTCCCTTCATCATTGCCTGAAGCACGATTATGACGACCAATATTATGATGATAATGATCCACATGAAGTCGTTTCCACCATCTCCATCTTCTGCATCATCATCGCCATCCACTGGTGTATCGTCGTCGTCATCGTCAACAACAACATCATCGTCGTCGTCATCGTCAACAACAACATCATCGTCGTCATCGTCAACAACAACATCATCATCGTCGTCCGTGCCATTGGTGTCATCAGTGTCGTCCGTGTCATCAATAGGCACAGTGGTGTTCAGAGCCGTCAGGAAACTGTCTGTGTGTGCGGTTCCCATATCATTGCCTGCCAGATCCATCGCTCCTGCTCCTACGACAAAGGTATATTCTGTATCGTATCCCAACTCGTCAAATGATACAGTGACGTACCTGCCTGTTGTGTCCCATGTGAAGCCAGTGACATTGGTTCCCGCAACTGTGAATACAGATTCAACAGATGCCGTGTCCATTGCCTCGGTGAAGACGACTATCAGATCCCAGTCAAGTGGGACATCCTCCAATCCATCTCCAGGTGCTATTACCAGAACTTCAGGTGCTGTCATATCAACGACATTCACCCATGTGGTGAGTGTGTCCTCATTTCCAGCCGCATCCCATACTTTCAGAACCAGTGTGTGGTTGCCGAGTACGCTGAATGTGTGGTTCATGATGTCATTGGTTATTGTGACAACATTGGCTCCATCATTGAAGGTCCACTCATAGCCCACAATACCGACATTGTCAGTACTTGCGGATCCGTCCAAGGTAACTTCGGTTCCAGGTGCGACCGTCTGTCCATCACCATCTATTGCTGTTGGTGGCGTTATATCGAGCACGGTCACGGTGATCATGCTGGTACCTGTGAGACCTACTGCATCTTCCACGGTCAATGTCACATCATATGTTCCTGGCTCGGTGAAGTTATACACAACATCTGCTCCGTTCAAGGTCTGGGCAGTTCCATCATTGAAGGTCCATGTATAGCTCACGACACCGACATTGTCAGCTCCTGTTCCATTGAAGGTCATGTTCGTGTCCTCATTGACCGTCATGTCCATACCTGCATCTGCTGTTGGAGGTGTGATGTCCAAGACAGTTATGACAACTATATCCGTATCTGTGTAACCTTCTGCATCGGTGACTGTCAGAGTGATGTCGTATACACCAGGCTCTGCGATCATGTAGTTCACTGTCTCACCGCTCAGCGCAAGTCCCAATCCGGCATTGCTCCAGTCCCATGAAACTATGTAGAAATCATCTGTTGTTCCAGAGCCATCCAGGGTAAAGGTGGCATCTTCATCCACTGTCTGTGGTGGGCCTGCATCTGCCACTGGTGGTGTGGTGACATAGTCCAATATGATGACAACATCTTTTGTCGTGTCCATGATCGGCTGTGCGGTACCACTTGCTGGTGCTTTTGTTGCAGTGACATCATGTGCTGTGTAGTTTGTCTGTGTTGTGGATGTCTGGTAGTACTCATCAGAAACGATCCATCTAAGATATCCGTCATTGCCTGTCACTCCGCTTGCGAGTATCTGTGTGCCAAATGCATCCCAGACATCTATCAAAGTGCTAGGCAGCCCGAATCCAGTTCCCTGCTGCTCTGCCTTGACGTGCATGTACCATTTCAGAAGCAATGTTGAGCTTATGCCTGCTGTGACCGTCGCATTGCCAGCACAGTCCATCCACCATCCAGCAGCACTCATCGTGGTACCGGAAATATCTGTTCCGGCTCCACCACTGTGAGCGGAGAGGATGGTTATGGATGATTCAAATCCCTGTGTTGGAGAGTAGATCACGAACTCTGTTCCAGTCCATGTTACCGTGACGCCTGCAATACCTGCGCCGATTATGGCATTTCTAATATCAAGAGCTACATCATTCATCAAGACAGCACCAGCGAAGCTGAAAGGTCCGACATCTACTGATGTACCATCAATGGTTATGTTGAATGTAGCATTGGTGATAAGGGCCCAGGCACTGACATTTGTCTCAGGGTTCGAGCCTCCTGTCAGGTATGCGGACATATCATTGAGATACACACTATCTTTGTTGAAGTACGTGTTCAGAGCTGTGACATCAGTGATACCATCAAGATCCAGTTCATAATCCGCATCTGGGTTGTCGAAGGTACAGTTCTCCATGTAGATGACGGCATTGAATGCCTCTATTCCATTTGAAGAACCAACATCTCCATTGTAGTCATTGGCATTGTCGATTATGTTACATTCCATTATGTTGCTGGTCACAGTTCCCATATCGGAGTTCAGGTAGATACCGTTGTAGTAGTTGCCTATGATGTCACAGTTGATTATATCGACATATGAATCATTGTAAGCACTTGCATATATTCCGGCTCCGCGGTTATCGATGATAGTAGCATCCTGGATCAATGCATTGAGGGTATTTCCTGCCTGCAATGATAATCCATTTCCATATGCGGGTTCTGTAGTGTAGGAATCGCAGTAGAACGCATTTTGCAGTGTTCCTCCGATGAAATCAAAGGTCAGGTTGTTGTTAGCACCAACAGCCAGGGCGGATCCTACTGCTCCTGGACCAAATATGTTGTTGCTCATGTGGAGTATGACGTCATCGGTGAGGATGCCATTGCTCTCACACTCGTACCCTATCCTTACTCCAAGGTCGTAGATATCATCTTCATTTCCAGTCATGATGAATGCCTGCATTACATTGTCGTTCATGACCACGTCAACAAGGTCGGTCGCGGACATTCTCAATATCTGTCCACCATAGTTATATTCATTTGTGTTCACAACTATGTTATTACCGCTGATCGTTCCCTTAACGACCTCCGCTGTCTCATCATCACTGCTTCCGGTCCTACCTATTCTGAGGACACCACCCAGATCTATGTCGCTATTATCTCCTCCTAATAGATCGACCGTGATGTCATTTCCTATCATGTCTATGAACACATTCTCTATAGCGAGTATTTTGAACAATGTTCCAAGGCTAACACCATCTGACAATTCAACGTGGATATTGTTATTCATGATCTTCGCGGTCGTGTTGATGGATTGTGCATTTCTGTAATAGTATCCGATCTCGAAGAACCCGCCTCCTGATACTCCGGGCTTATAATCGGCGAATATCTCATTTCCACATATATTGGCCACAAGCTGATCATCACACTCGACCATCACGAATCCATTTAAGTCAGTGTCATGTCCCATATCGAGATCGAACATATTATCGTACATGTTCAATGTGGTGTTTGTCGCGATATTATCCGAGCTCTTCTCATATCCGATCCACATGAACCCACCTACGTAGGCCTGGCTGCTGTAATATGCTGTTTTGAATTCAAATGTATTACCACTGATATTCGCATCAAGCTCTTCAGCGTAGATGATGAATATATTGCCGAAATCCACTTCACCAGATGATATGAGTCTGAAATCATTGTCTATCATTCTGAAGTCCATTTTCTCAGCATATAGATCATCGTCTAATGTGTATCCGAAACTGAACACCACACCAAATGATGGATGGTCGTCCGTATATTCATTCAAGACCTCGATGAAGTTCCTCTCTATGTTGACATTCTGATATTCAGTAGCGATTATCCTCCATAGTCCGCCAGCATGATTACATGCACCCGGGGTATTGAGTATGATCATATTGTCCGTTATGTTCGCGAACAAATAATCCGATGCATCTCCCCAGCTATTATGCCCTCCCATTTTGAAGAACTGGATGTTAAGTTCATAGGCTGCGACATTTTCCAAATAGAACAGATTATCGATCATGTCTATCTTCGTGGTGTCCGTACCCATTATATGAAGGTATACTGCAGAATATTGTGTGTAATATCCAATAAGGGAATTACCGATCAATCTGGCAGTAACGTTCTTGGCTGGATTGTCAGATACATATCCTCCGATCTTGATGACGCCGCCATCGTAATAGTTGCTCTTGATGTTAATGTCATTATCGTACAGATATGCTTTTACCTCTCCGAGGTCTGGCTCTGCCAAGATCTGTATTACGCCGCCCAGGTTCTCGGAAGTGGTCTTCATGTCCACTTCTATAACGTTCCCGATCATCCACACAGTGGTGTTGAGCGTGTAGTAATCATTATGGCCGTCCCAACCTGCCTCTACGATCGTGCCAGTGTTCCCACATTCAGTGTATGCGTAATTGTTGATCATGGTCATGTTCAGGTCGAAGAGGGCCATGGTCTGGTAGAAACCGCCTATATCTGGAGAATCACTAACTGTGTAATCATAATACATCTTGATGCTGTTCCCTTCAAAGTAAGCATTCACTACCTCGCAATTCGGGTATCTAGCATCCATTGGGTCCATATTGCTGTATGATGGATGTCCTATCTTGAACACTCCACCAATGTAGTAACCGCCTTCAACATCATTATCGATCACGACCGCATTAGTGACCTTCTTGGCCGCGGTACGTAGCCATCCGCCAATATTCCAGCCATCGCCATACATTCCCATATCTGCAGTGTTCCTAGAGAATTCGACCGTTGTGTATTCTGGGAACTCATCTTTATCTGATGAACCTATGTTACTACTGGTAGCAAATCCGAATCTGAATGAATCAAAGTTCGTGTCTCCATCTAGACCGGTCATGTAATTGTCAACTACCTTTGCATTGACATCGTTCTTCGCATTGAAGTTGTTGTGACCGTCATTGGCGATCATCGTATTGTTGGCTATCAGGACCGTTGTGTGGTTGGCTGCTCTGAAATCATCGAGCCAGCCGATACCGCCCCAGATCATTCCGCCTTCATTGTGGTATAAGAGATTTCTCTCGACGGTCATGTCTATCGTGCCTTCTTCATCAGCCATAGCGAATATGACTGACGCGTCCATCTCACTGAGTCCATCCTGTCTCCAGAAGTCACAGTCGTGCACGTTCATCGTCACACTGCTGCCACCGTAGGTATTGACACCCCATCCATTCGCCGAAATGTTCATGTTGAATACCTCGACATTGATGGTATCTGCCATAAGGTAGACCGCGTGTTGGCCATTATTGATTATCTCATAATCCGAAACAATGTAATTGATATTGAATCCTGGATCGCTCCAGTTAGTGATGCCGAGTCCTATTCCTGCATTACCATCTATGAGATTGCCGGTAAAGGCAGCTGGATAGCAACTGTCGAATATCAAACCATGTCCGCCATCGCCGATCAAGCTGTTGGTGATGCTCACACTGTTGGATTCGATATAGGTTCCGATCATCATTTTGTCCGCACCGTAAGATGTGGCATTGACCGTACAATCCAGCCAGTTGCCCCCTGATATGTCCGTACCATTTGCAGTACTGTTCATTCCAACAGCGACGGTTGAATCGACTCCGACCTGTGTGTCTAGGTCTATTGTGGTTCCAGATATTATCTCGAAGTGGTCTGTATTCCATATAACGGTCGCTCCAATGAATCCGCCGGTACCAATTGCCTGTATGGCATTCTGGATTATTGCGGTCACCTGTGCCATGACGACAACTCCAGTGAAGTCAAGACCCCATATGTCTGCTGGTACCCCATCAATGGTCACGCTTAATTCTCCATCTGTGATGGGAGCCCAGTTAGCAACGACATTCTCCACATTTGGGCCGCCGACCAGGTATCCGTTGATATCTGTGCGTCCCACATTGAGTATCTCACTGTTCTGGACATCCAATACTGCTCCTGCATCCACATACATGTATGTTTCGAAGGCAGGGTTGCTTGAAGTTATGACAGACGCATCTGCATCGCCAGCTTCCAAAGGTGTAAGTCCATCTCCTCCATCCTGAAGGTACATGTTTCCACCTACGTAGATCATGTACTGTCCTATCATGGTGCAGTTCATTTGGATCGTCGTGTTAACAAGTGTAAGGGTTGCCCCTGGCGGTACAGACAGGTTTCCCGTCAACACAATTATCTCATCTGTGTATGTTTCGGATCCTGCGACCGTCCAATCGCCGTCGATATATTGAATACCGTCCGGGACGTCGCTCGGTGGAGCTGGTGTACCTGCAAGCACTAATGAAGTATTCGCAAATACCACGCTCACCATTACTATGCTCATTATCAAAGCACTAAGTTTATTTTTCATAGTCATTCCTCTCTCAATTCTCTACTTAAATGTGTTTATACTTATTACGTATGGTTAATATAAAGGAATTTAACAATGTTATATATAAATATCCTTAACAATAGATAATACCGTGCTTTTTGGCACATATCTTGGATACAGATATCGAAATAGGAAATAAAAAATCAAAATAAAAAGTAAAAGGGGGGAAGACTGGCTCGTCTTCCCCATTTTCTCTAGGCCTTTATCGATCACTCAGACACTGGATCATCAGCAGGAGCCTCTGGTGCCGCTTCTGGCTCAGGGGCTGGTTCTGGTGCTTCCTCGACAGGTGGTGCTGCATCAGGTTTATTTCCATTCTTCATTGCCTGAAGCACGATTATGACAGCCATTATGATGATTATGATGATCCACATGAAGTCATTTCCTCCTGTGTCTTCTGCGTCATCGTCGTCATCCACGGGTGTATCGTCGTCGTCATCGTCGTCAACAACATCATCGTCATCATCATCGTCGTCGTCATCAACGATCGGTGTGTCGTCGTCAATATCATCGATTATCCCGTCGCCATCATCATCCAAGTCCTCGGTCAGGTTCGTGTCGTACTGATCATAGCCTGGGTTGTACACATCCGGCATTCCATCAGCATCTGTGTCGATAGATGCTGCTGGATCGTTCGGGAAGGCATCATCCACATCATCCACACCATCGCCGTCTGTATCATCAACAGTTGGCTCTACAGGTGGTGGTGGCGTGTGATCGATAGCTGTCAGGAAACTGTCTGCGTGTGCGGTTCCCATTTCATTGCCAGCCAGATCCATTGCCTCTGGTCCCACAGTGAAGTTATATTCTGTGTCATATCCCAGTTCTTCGAATGATATCGTCACATACCTGTCTGTCATATCCCAATCAAAGTCAGTGACATTTACTCCCGATATGTTGAAGGCCGCTTCTACAGATGCTGTGTCCATTGCCTCGGTGAAGACGATTATGAGGTTCCAGTCCAGTGGGACATCTTCTGAATCTTCACCAGGTGCTATGACCAAGACCTCGGGTGCTGTCACATCAATGACATTCACCCATACGGTCAATGTGTCGCTGTTTCCAGCCGCATCCCATACTTCCAGCGTCACGGTGAAGTTACCGAGGTTCATGAAAGTGTGGTTCATTACAGGTCCATTCTGCACGACATCATTAGCCCCATCATTGAAGGTCCATTCGAAGGCCGTGATGCCAACATTATCAGTACTGGCCGTACCATCCAAAGTCACCTCCGTTCCCTGTGGAACTGTCTGACCATCACCATCTATCGCTACTGGTGGTGTCATGTCGATTATGGTTATGCTCACATCATTGGAGTCTGTCAATCCAGCTCCATCTGTCACTGTCAGGGTAACATCATATACCCCTGGTTCAGCAAAGACGTAGTCAGGGCTGCTTCCCCATATTGTCTGGCTAGTTCCATTATCCATAAAGGTCCATGTGTAGTTCGTAATACCTACATTGTCGTAACTGGCTGAGCTATCGAAGGAAACCGTAGTGTCTTCATTAGCGCTCAGATCCATTCCTGCATCTGCTACTGGATTTGTCACATCCAATACGGTTATCGTCACCATGTCGGTGTCAGTGGCACCTACATTGTCGGTCACTGTCAGGGTGAAGTCATACACACCAGGATTGGCGAACATGTAATTCACGGTCTCACCAGAGAGTGTGATGGTTCCTGATCCATCTACCCAGCTCCAGGAAACTATCTGTATATCATCCGAGGACCCACTTCCATCAAGGAGTGTGCTGGTATCTTCATTTATGGATATTGATGTTCCAGCATCTGCATTAGGTGCCAGATCGGTATAGTCCAATGAAACGATGACATCCTTGGAACTGAACATATTCGCGTTCACAGAACCTGTTGTCACGCCCTTGACCGCTTCTACTGTATGTGGTGTGAACAATTGGCTGTAAGAGTTGGTCTGTAGTGACTGGTCAGCAATTATCCATCTTCTGTAACCATCCCAGGATGACATTCCTGAGTAGACCACATTGCTGTCAGCATCCGATACTGTGATGCTCGCACCTGGTATTGCCATTCCAGTTCCCTGCTGCTGGACCTTCACGTTCATGAACCATTGGTTCAATAACCAGCTTCCAGTTCCTTGCATCGGAGTGCCATTGGCACAGGACATCCAGAAACCACCGGCGCTTGCATTGATACCAGATATATCGGTTCCCATGGTTCCAGTCGATTGCATCAATGGTGATACATATGTGAGCACTCCACCATTACTAGATTCTATTTCGAAGTGGTCCGTGTTCCAGGTACATGAGGCAGAGAAAAATCCGTCAGTGGGACTGGCGGAAGCAGCTTGCAATGCCATTGTTATTGTGCCAGCGACATTGAACATGTCTAGACAACCAGTGAAGTCTATTCCGTCAATGTTCTTGACGTCACCATCAATGTCTATCATGAAGGAACCGTCGGTTGTGGTGTTCCACAAGGTGAGGTTTGTCTCGACCCATTGGGTTCCAATGAGGCTTCCCCAGGTGAGACTTTCGATATCTGTGTCCCCTCTGTCGAAGAAGGAGTTCAGTGCAGTGGCATTGGTGAATCCTCGGAGATCTAATTCATAATCACCGTTCATGTCATTGTTCAGTGTGCTGTTCTCCAACAATAGGATGACATCCTCTGCGTAGATCCCACTTCCTGCACCACAATTTCCGTCCCAATCTGCACCATTGCCTATGATGGCTGAATCTGCGATCTCGAAATTACCGTCGCCGTTACCATCAGTATCATACAAATAGACACCGTGCCAGTAATTATCATGTATGAAGCAGTTCTCGATGGTCACATCAGCTTCTCCAACGGTCTCGATACAGATACCTGCGCCTTCATTATCATAGAACTCTCCATTCATTATGGTTGCATCAAGGGAATTCTCGGCCATTAGGGTCAAACCATTTCCATATGTAGTATAGGATGTGAAACTTCCAGTTCCACCACAATCTCCGTAATAAGCGCCGACCATAGTGTCCCCATCTGAGGTGAAGGTCAGGTTGTTGTTGGCTCCGACCACGTAGTTGCTTCCGATTCCAGCATTCTTGAAGTAATTGTTGCTGGATGTCACAACTGCATTCTCATTCTGAATACCATAGGAATTACAATTGTAACCGATCCTCATGCCGTAGTCATAATCGGCTGTTCCATCTTCCCATACGGCTTCGATGTAGTTGTTGTTGATGTCTGCGGTGATATTGTTGTTGGCTACAGCCCGCACAGCACCGCCTGAATCTGCATCATGGTGGAAATTACCTTGGATCGTGTTATCATTGAAGACAAGGTATAGATCCTCGCAATAGGCCCAACCATAGCTACTTCCGATCTTAAAGGCGCCCTCAAAGTCTGCCCAGCTACCAGACCCATCATCAATACGTGATTGTGTTATGTCATTACCAGTTATGTTACATACCAATTGATCATCAGAAGTAATGACGATCGCCTTAACACCAACTTCTCCGCCACCATATATGTTCTGAATTACAGTATTATCGATGAAATTACATGTGACATTAGGGGTGAGATAATCTGTATATTGGTCATCTCCACCTATCATCATCATCGGAATTGTGTCCCATGTTAGGAATGGTGCATCATTGTTCTCAACATAATTATCAACAAAATCCAGGTTGAGCTCTTCATTCGCCCATGCATAGAACAGTGCTCCGAGCTGGCCTGAAGAGTAGGTTTGATCATCCACTGGCTTCAATACAAACGTATTTCCACTGACCGTGGCATTACAATAATCTGCATTACCCATATGGAAAGCATGCCCTTTCTCATCAACAGCAACCATGTAATCATGTTTGGCAGATGAGAAGAAATAATTGTCGGTATATTCAATGTCCATTTCCTTCTCAGCATTGAATTGGATAGATGTCCTATGATAGGAATCTGTGCTGTCGTCATCAAGAACTATGAATTCGTTACGGGAAACAAAGGCATCCAAAGTCTGTGGGAAGACCCACTCACTGTAGAAGTAATGTCCAATGTTCAGCATGGTCCTGCTCTCATAGATACCACCATGTAAGATGCGGTTATCTGTGAAAGTGACGTCCATGTGGTCCCAAGCTCCCATCTTGATGGCATGTGGGACATCCCATCCATCCGTTGGAAGACCATAATAGAATTCATTGCCGACCATGGTCACGGTAAGGTTCCCACAACGGGTATTCTCTTGATAGTAACCGATCTGCTGCATTCCTCCTTCACTGTGATAATCCGAACCACCCATGTAATTGTCGTTAATTGTTATGTCTAGGTCGCCCAAGGCTGTATATCGGCATCCGCCATTATTTCCGTAGATATTGTTATTGTTGACCACAACTTTCGCATATGAAGGGCCATCTACACCACCGTTATCGTGGTCGAATCCAACGAATACACCGTTGCAGCCGTTCTCAATGATGTCATTACCTACAATATTTGCATTCAGGACTCCGTTGGTCAAAATGTAAAGAGCGGAATATCCAGACCCATCATTGCGCCAGATCTCATTGCCGTGAACATCGGCGTTCAATGTTCCGTTTCCCATCACAACTATCCCATTTTCATTGAAGGACACGTTCATGCCGAATATCTCGATATTCACATTCACTCCAGACAGGTAAACACCTGGCCCTCCATTGTTCAGGACAACGTTGTTGGAAAGGACACCGCTGATATTGTAGAATGGGTCTGATATATCTCCAGCTCCAATTCCGATACCATCATTGTCCTCGACCAGGTTGTTCTGCAAGGATGCTGGCCAGCAGCTGTCAAAGATCAAACCATGTTCTCCGTCCGCAATACGGCTGTTATCAATATTTGCCATACTTGTTCTGATGAAGACACCGCTCCATTGATCTGGAGGCATATTGGTATTGTTACCAACATTCAATATCTCACTGTTCTGTATGTTCAGCACAGCATTAGGCCCAGTCCAGAAGTTGTATCTGGATACATTAGCATCTATAACACTCGCATCTGCATCCATTGCGTCTGATGGGTCGTATCCATCGCCACCATCATACATGTTCAGCGTCCCCTGAACATCGATATGCGTCCTGTTGGCTACTGAGCAGTTCATCATAATTGTGACATTGGTCAATGTCAATGACGCTCCTACTGGAATGGTTATATTTCCTTCCACGTATATTGTCTCGTTCACATAGCTTTCAGCTCCTGCGATCACCCAATCTCCCGGAACATAGAAATCGTTAGTCTCCAATACGGGAGAACTAGCCATAACCAAGCTCGTGTTCAGGAATATCATGGATATCATTGCAAAGCTGATCAATATTGCTGATATTCTTTTATTCATGTAATACCCTCGTCTTTTCTATATTTCTTTTCTTCCTCACCTTTTTAACTTTGTTAAGTATAGTTAACAATACAATAATAACAGTGGTATATATAATCAATCTAAACGATTGTTAATTCCATATTACATTAAATTGAGGGGATATAGTTAAATCCAAACAGACCATTGAATGAATAAGAACGAGAAAAGGACAGGTAATATGCTAACCTTGAATGAACGAAGGATCAATGCAACTATGTTGTTGGCCGCCATACTTATCATCCCACTATTGTCTGGCTTTGCCTACAGTGATGTGGATAGGGCCATTTCCGGATGTGGTGGAAGCAAATGCCATGGAATTCTCAATCCCGCGACAGTGGTCAATATCTCCGGTCTTCCCCCTGCATATATCCATGACAGGACATACACCCTGATATTGTCCATATCTGGTGATCCTCCAACAGGAATGGGAGGGTTCAATGTAGAGGCTTCCTCAGGTTTTTTCACGACCTCTGACCCCACCAATGTGAGGATAGTTGGAGATGGTGATAGACAGGCAACCCATTGGAATCCGGACCATCGAACATGGACCGTGGATTGGCATGCCCCCGCTGTCCGCACAGGAGACATAGGCTTCTGGCTATCAGGAACATGCGTGGATGACGACCATGATGGGAATGCCAATGATACTTGGGGGCAGGGTTCATGGGTGGTCCCCGAGTTCATACCAGAGATCATCCCTCCTGAGATATCCAATGTCCTGATAAATGGCCAGTCAAACCAGATATACAATTTCTCATCGATACCCGGTCTATCACTTACAGCAGTGCTGGATGATTCAAACACTGGCAATTTCAATGTGACGGGGGCGAACTACACAACAGGCCTAATGAACTGGCCATCTTCCAAGATAATGGCCATGCAGAATCCCCCAGCTGGCCCGACAGAGGCTTTCATTGCTACGGTTCCAGCACCATCAGAGGCTGGAACTTACGATCTCTATGTCTATGGTTGGGATGAGCATTCCAATTTCAATGATACGAACACGGATATGCTGGCCACATTGCAGATAGTGGACGATGTGCCGCCATCTACTTCCAACATCTTACTGAATGGTGGTCCCACGTTCTCAGTGTACCAGGGAACATCTGTCGAGCTATCAGCGACCTTGAGCGATGCGGCATCGGGGAATTCCGAGATAAAGACAGCGAATTACACTATAGGGTATCAGAATTGGAGCAATAGCCAGACCATACCTCCAATTGATGGCAGCTATGATTCCGCAGAAGAGGATGCGGCGGTGGTCATTGATACAACCGGGTTCCTTCCAGGTACATATTCGATATTCGTCTATGGTGAGGACAGTATTGGTAATTTCGACAGCGAGCCAGATGTCAATGCCACTCTTATCATATTGGAGGATCAAACCCCTCCCGAGCTGGTCAATGTGACCATCGATGGATCACAAACTGTGGAATACCTGTTCAGTGAAATCCCACAATCCCTCGAGGTCCAGGTCCATGTCAATGACACCGATACTGGCAATTCAGATATCCAGAGCGCTAATGTAACCAGTGGCTTGGATGATTGGTCCACCTCTCTTCCTCTTTCATTGCTCCATCCCCCATCCAGTCCAGATGAGGTATTCCACGCCAATCTGAGCCTGCCAATGGTATCAGGCTCATTCAAATACTACGCACATGCCATTGATTCTTCTAATAATTCCAATTCCACGAATGCCGACGCATTTGCAGAATTGAGAATACTGGATGACGTCCTTCCCATGATATCCAATGTCACCGTGGAGCTCGATCCTTCTGACAATACAGACCCCATGATCATCAATGAGGGCGATGAGGTCCGGATATCAATGACACTGGATGACTCAACCAGAGGCAATTCCCTCATCAAAGGAGTGAACATGACCTATGGGCCGAATAATTGGTCGTATTCGATGGAAGGCGTTCCATCCGATGGAGCATTGGACTCCTCCATCGAAGATCTTCATTTCATCATAGATACTACTGGCTGGTCATATGGTGAGCATGTATTGTCCTTCCATGCTGCGGACGATCCCGCACTTCCAGCCCCAGTCATTGATGATCCCCATTCATTGACTATTGTGATAAACACACCTCCAGAACTTCGATTCCTGCAGGATGTGGAATACCTCAATGGCCTTGATCCTGAAGAGGGAGAGGCAGGCACTAATTTCACCTTCAAGATACTGTATATTGATGATGATGGGCATTTGCCCGAAACAGGGTGGCCCATGCTGCACTTGTTCAGAAACAACAGGAGGGTACCTGGGTACCCTTTCAGTATGGTGAATGTTGGTGGGAACACATCCACTGGTTCGATCTATGAATATGTCATAGGTCTTGATGAAGGCAATTATTCATATTATTTCACGGCCACCGACGCAGGAGGTCTGGAGGCTATACGGACATCTGAATTGATGGGGCCTATCGTATATCCAATAAATATCACGGAGGATCCTGGCGAGGATGATCTTGTTGATGATCATCCTGATGACGATCATCCAGATGATGAAGATCCTACCATTGTAGATCCTGATGCTGACGATCCAGCAGATGGGAACATTACCGATGGTGATGACAATGACGACGACAATTCGACCACAGGGTCTGATACCACACCCAGTAGCAGTTACTGGCTAGTGGCGATCCTGATGATCGTTATCATAATGGTCATAGCGGCATATTTCATCATAATTAAGAGACGCTGATAGATCGAATACATGGTCTATTATTACTCTTCAACATCTGTTTATTCATCATCCTCTGGTACAGATGTTTCTTCAGTTATCTCTTCAACCTTTTCAGGGGCTTCTGGCTTCTCCTCAATACCTTTTGATCCCCTTCCTTTCATCAACATCAAAACCACTGATATGACGATCAAGACCACCACGAGAATGATGATGTAAATGTAATCATTGTCCGAGCCTTCATCAACAGTACCATCATCAGTTGTGGTATCATCCGTATCCGCATTATCCCCTATGCCATCTCCATCCGAATCAGTATCCTCATTCGGATCATATGGGAATGCGTCATCCTCGTCCAGTGTTCCATCATTATCGTCGTCAGGGTCTGCATTGTCCCCGATACCATCGCCGTCGGCATCGGCGTGCTCATCCGGGTCATTGGGGAATGCGTCATGGGAATCTCCAATCCCATCTCCGTCTGCATCCGAGCCCTCGTTTGGATCCAATGGGAATGCGTCATCCTCGTCCATTATTCCATCATCATCGTCATCAGGATCCGCATTGTCCCCGATACCATCTCCGTCGGTATCGGTGTCCTCATACGGATCATCAGGGAACGCGTCATCAATATCCAGTGTGCCGTCTCCGTCCGTATCCGCATCATCCGCAGGTATAGTGAAGGTCCCACTCACCTCGTTCGAATATGGTGATTCATTTGGCGGACTTTGATCGTCAAAAGCAGTGATGATGTAGTAATATGTTGTGCCATGTACGGAAGTGACATCCACGAAACTCGTATTGGAGGTAGCCAGTATGGAAGCCACTATAGAGTATCGTCTGCCAGAGCTCTCTGATCGATATACTATGTATCCTACCAGGTCAGTCTCAGTACTGCTGTCCCAGCTGAGCTTGATATCCCCATTCGCCATATTGCTCGCCACAAGGCCGGATGGAGCATCTGGAGCCTCATCATCCAGGACCTCTATGGTGATATTGGTCCACTCACCCCTGTTATCATGAATGTCGATCCCTCTTATCTCAAGCACATAGGTCCCTCTTTCCCATGATGTGGTATTGAACCAGAGCTCGATACTTTCCTTCCATTCATCAAATGCCAGATCCAAAGAACTTATGGATGACGCTTCTGTGAGGTTCACACCTGCTGGCCATTCTCCTATGAATCTCCAATCTATCCCTATTATGACCGATCTTCCTCTTGTCTCATCATCGAATGTTGTGGTGATGGTGATCTCGTCCTGGGAAGAAGCGAATGGATATGGCTGTATAGCGGGTGCAGATACAACAACAGGCCCCCAATCATCAAAGATGGTCAGGTTGATGCTCTCCCACTCGCCCCAGTTCCCTCCCTCATCAGAAGCGTGGATCCAAAAGGTATTGACCCCCTTTGGATAGTCTGGAATTTCCAATATGGCCGTCACATTCTTCAGATAACTATCTAATGAAGAATTTGAGACATTGCACGGATTGCCAGTTCCATTGTCGATGGTCGGATAATGGGTGCTGTGATACCATTCTGCCTGGGTTATATTGGACCACCCGTTTGCCTCATCATCAACTGTGGCATTCAGCCAAACCCAGTCACTGGACATACCAGTTATATTTGATGGAGATAGACTGATATTCTTGATCAAAGGCGCCTTTTTGTCCACCATATCAATGAACAATACAGTGGTCTGATCCATATTGGCGGTTGTGTTGAGATCCTCGAACCCTTCCTTCATGACCGTTATATTATAAGGTGATCTGTTCTCAGTGATATTTCCTTCCAATATCGTATACTCGGTTATCATCAACTGTTCTATCCATCCATCTTCATTTGTTATATCATCAAATACATTTGTGCCATTGACATCAAAGATCTGAATATCGGCTCCTGAGACATTATGATCATTACAACTAACATGCATCCTCAGATACCAGCTTACATTCAAACTTGAAAATATGTCTTCTATGTGGATCATGTCCTTATCAAAGGTCGTGTTTATCAAATTTGGATCTGAATCATAATTCAGGAACATGGACGCCGAGGCCGGGTTCTCGATAGTGGTGTTAGATAATAATGCGTCCGTTCCATATAGGTAAATGGAACGATCTCCATCTATCAAATGACAGTTCTCAATGTTCGATATGCCCACATTCACAAGATAAGCATTGTAGTTATTGGATGTGATGGTCACATTCGTCAACTCTAGATCATCGATAGTGGAAGCGACAACCCCGTTGTTATTGTTCAACAAAACACTATTTTGAACATCCGCCTTGATGCTGTTGATGATGTAGATGCCATTAACACCACTTTGAATGTCCATATCATTTATCTGAATATCACTTGAGTTCACATACACTATTTGCCCTATGTTCGTCAAATAAGAGACCTGTATCTGCTCTCCAGTGGTAGAGTGTCCAGTTTCTCCAAAATAATATCTCACAATCTCCCCATTGACCGTATTATTCTCAAAGATGGTGTTTTCCCATGAATATCCTGTCGTGCCGATGTATATGCCAGTTTGGGTGATCTCCTTTGTTATCAGATTATTCCAAAGGATATTTCCGGAAGTTATCCCCGCGACCCCCGCTCCATACACATTGTTCTTCAATGTATTTTGAAATACTGAATTATCACCAGAGATCTCTCGAATTGCCAGGCCGATCACATTATTATCCTCGCAGTGATTATCGAACACCACTGAATTCTGTGTGTTTATCAATGACAATCCATAGGATCCATTATTGGCGACATTGTCCTTGACCTCCACATAGGAAGCATTGGCCACGATGACCTGTCCCTGGTTAGACATAAATGGTTCATGCACTACCTGGTTTTGGATCGGAATAAGAGCACCAACGGCTCCCACATCTCCATAGAAATATCGGAGCCATTCGCCATTGACAGTATTGTTGGCAGGGTATGAATGATCAAGGGAATTTATGCCAATATAATAACCATATTGATAATCACTTTTCAATATGGTGTTGCTGTAGAACTTATTCTGTTTCGAGTATTGGTCCACACCCAACCCATAAAAATTGCTATTGAGGGTATTATCCTTCACGATGACATCTCTCGATCCATAAAGTCTGATCCCAACAGATTCGGAACCAGATATGGTGTTGCCTGATACTATATTATTGCCACTGGCTCCCTGTATCCGGATCCCATCTCCATTGGTCAATGTGCCTTCCCTTCCAGATATGTGATTGTCCATAACTACGGAATCGTTTAGTGAGTATAGCCAGATACCCTGATAGCGTCCCCCTGTCAATGTATTATTGCTAATTGACCCATGAACATTCCTTGTAGGATAGGCCCACGGTTCTGGGGCATTTGAAGCATCCCCGTCTCCGAGCCACCCCACTCTGATACCGGGCGCATTGACACTACTGACTATATTGTTCTCAATGGTCACATTAAGATCGTATATCGCCTTCACACCAAAGCCAATTGTGTCAGCCACTTTATCAAGTACATTGTTCTTCAATATCACTGTCGCGTTCTTTGGTGTGGATGAATCCACGCCAGCCTTGAACCATCCAATTGTCACGGCTCCGCATGTTATTCCAGTCGTGTGGTATATGTGATTATCCGACACATTGGCATACATTGTCTCGGTGGAGCATATTATAAGAGCACCAGCCGCGATATTCGTCAGTTCATTGTTTATGAAATTCACATCCACGGCTTTGACCCCTGGGTTTTTGGAGTATTCGTTCGACATTTTACCAATATGCACTCCATTCTGTGTCTGAGGTGTATTGAAATTATTATCCACGATATTTGCCTGGATGTATTCCGTGGCATATATCATGACTATCCCATCTAGATTTCCACTTGGATTTATTATGTCATTGTTAGTTATATTCGTGTATATTGAATTCACTGGCAGATCATCCTGTGCTAGGATCAATTTGCTGCCAAGTCTGATGGGAGCCAGCCCCACATTTTCGGAAATGATATTGTCATGGATCTCCGCTCTTATGATGGAAGTTTCAGGTACACCAATCATGCCGATCCCACCAGCACCATTGTTCATTATTGTGCAGTTTGTCACATTCGCGTTTGTGTCACCATATATCGATACACCACTACCATCTGCATTTTCAAGTGTGCAGTTCCTGATGGTGAAATACTTGATAGTATTCTGAATATATATGCATGCTTCCGCGCCTGAGCCATCAATTTCCAAATTCTCAATTATGTACGGATTGCCTGCTGTTCCATTACCACCAGATACTCCGTTGGCTGGGATAAAATCACCATCTCCACTTATCCACAGAGGCGGCGATACTGTCAATATGCCGTCTGGAAGGGTAGATGAAATATAATTATCTGCAGTATCTACCTCATAAGCACTGTTAGCTGGAAGCATGGTCAACACATTGGCCAGGAAAGCCAATACCATAAGTACAGACAATATTTTTCTATTCATCATGAATCACCACGAGTTTTGGAGCAAAGACGCACATGACTATATAAATATATTTAGCCAGTTAAAGATGTCATATTGTCTATCTCTAGTATACCCCATCATGTTTGTTCGATCATAATGGCTACTCATGCCTTTGACCAAATACCTGTGGAAAATTTATTATATTAATTATTGTTAATGGCGATGCGGATATTAATTCAATTGCTTAAGAATAGTTAATATAAATGGGCAAGCAATTAAATAATCAATATACATGACGGATTTCAAATCCACAAGAGGAGATTCAAATGGCTGGCATAACAATTCATGGTGTAATCGGTCTTTTAGTAATAGTTTATGTGATATTAGCTTTCATTTTTGATTTTGCCAGGAAGAAATCCAAATCCCTTGATGAAAAACTGAACAATATATCACCATCAAAACTCGTGCCAGACAAGATAAAATGGTGGTTCATGGCCTTATTCGCGATAGCCAACATATTCCTTTATCTTTATTGCTGGATATGCAAGATAACGGAGAATGATGGAGGCGACGACGCCCTCTATCTTGATTTTATCTTCCGTGATCTTCTTGGAATATTGCCATGGTTCGTCTGGGGTTGTATCCTTGCTGGTGTGGTTATGAAATACCTCAAGCTCGGAAGACTAAGACTCCCAAGCACGATGATGGGTGCCGGTTTGTTCGCATCCATATTACCAATATGCTCCTGTGCCGCAGTACCAATGGCACATGGTATGATGTTGGGCAAGCAGATGAGAGTTCGAGCCATTATCACCTTTTTGATAGTCGTACCGGTACTGAGCCCAGTGGTCTACATACTTGCTATTGGGGAGCAGATGTATGTCTATCTCATTGTGGAGATAATCGCAGTTTTCGTATTGGCTATCCTTACAGGTATGTTCGTCGAGCGCTTTGCAGGTAAAAAAGAAGCTGGTGATCAGCGATCTGGCTGCTATTCCTGTGATGGATGCAAATCAGTAGAAATGGGCAAAGGAAATGAATCCGCTCTTTTGGCATCATGGGACCATTTCATGTACCTGTTGAAATACATATTATTTGGTATAATCATAGGTGCGGCCATCGCGACCTTCGCAGAACCAAGCCATTTGGCAGATCTATTTGGAAGCCAGACTGATTTCTATGGCAGCATACCAGGGCTTGTTCTGATAGTCTGCATAGCTATCCCGATATTCATTTGCTCTGGCGAGGAAGTGCTCATACTGGCTCCTCTTTTGGCCCTGGGACTTCCATTGGGTCACGCAGTGGCCTTCGCGATCGCAGGTAATGCGATCTGCATAACCGCAGCCCCGGTATTGAATGCCACCTTTGGTAAGAAAGTGACAGTGCTGTTGTTCGCCGCTTTCTTCGTAGGCTCTATAGCGATCGGGCTGACGATCAATGGTATCATTTGGATGGTTGGTTGATGATGAAGATATGAAATATGAAAAGCCAGTAGATAAGCTATTCATCATTGTATCTTCAGTGAAGACGGCCTAATACATTGTAATTATAATGAGTATGACGTAGCTATGATGATGTACAGGTATGGATCATACTTACTTACCGCTCATCAATCTTGGTATCAGCTTGCTGTTCAACGAGCTCGGCGTCTTCTTTCCGCTTACCGATCTCCTCTTCTGGCTTGCTGGTGTTTGAGCGCGGCTTTACCATATATAGAACACCCACACCACCTGCAATAATGAAAATTATGAAAGTGATAAATGTAGAGGTCCAGGCAATTTCATCATCGTCTATACCCGCCTCTCCTGGAGTGAAGCTGTCGGCTGTGGAATTTGTGTCAGAGCTATCATCCGATGTGCTGTTGGTGTCGTCTGAAGTGGTGTTATCAGAATCGTCGGTATCATTACGTACGATCTGATATGGAATAGCGGTCAGTACATCTGAAATATCTCCTTCTCCGATTGCATTCATTGCGCTAACTGCATAATAATAGGTCAAATCGTTGGTAAGGCCCAGGTCTACATACGTAAGTACTATGGGTAATGAGAATTTTGTGAGATTGTCCATAGAATCGCCCTTGTATATGTAATAGCCAGATATCTTAAGGCCACCATTATATGATGGGGGCAGCCAATCCAAATAGACAAGGCCGTTTCCAGTCTCGACAGTGAAATTTATTGGGGCCATGGGCGCGGTGAAGTTGTTTGGCATTGCCTCAAATATGCTTGAGTGGTAGCTCTCTCCAATGGTATTGACAGCAGTCACTGAGTAATGATAGGTCTGGCTGTTGACAAGACCTGTATCCATGAACTCAGTAATGTTACCACTCACATTTGCCACAAGGCTTCGATTGTCGACTTCAAAGCCCCGGTATATTGAATAATGAAGTAATTGGGAATTGCCATTGGTCTTTGGAGATGACCACGACAAGGCAATATAAGCATCGCCTGCCTTTCCTTCAAGGTTCTCTGGTTTTGATGGAGGGGTTGGTATGGCTCCAGTTTCTGCTATCACCTCATTGGACAATGAACTTTCCCCCATAACGTTCACTGAAGATATCCAATAATAGTAAGTGGTTTGGTTCTGGACAGTTGTGTCGTTGTAGCTATTGGCTACCCCAAGTGCTTTTAGAAATGCGGGAGCGTTAATGTCCTGGCTTCGATATATATTGTAGCCAGTAATAGCAGCGCCACCGTCGTCAAGCGGATTCTCCCAATATAACGTCACAGAGTCATACCCCGCTATGGCCTCGATATTAGTTGGTGGCTTAGGAGTTGACATAGGTACTGCCTCCACTTCTGAAGAGGATGGCCCTTCTCCAACAGCATTGATGGCTGTCACGGTATAGAAATAGCTTTGACCATTCTCGACACCCACGTCCTTGAAAGTGAGAACATCGCCAACAGTGGTCAGATAGGATAGGGCTCCAGATGCTGTCCCCCTCATTATCTTGTAATTGGTGATCTCCTTTCCACCATCTTCAATTGGCTCCTTCCATGTGAGGTTGATATGTTCATCTCCAGCTTCACAAGTAAGGTTGGTAGGCGCATCTGGAGGATCGTACACAAGTTCTTCTGTGATCACACTGACCGATTGAAAATAAGTGGGGTAAGTACAATATGGAAAGCTCTCATAAGTCAAGAATCCTATCTCCAAATAATTCAATCCATTATCTTTAGGTGTTGCAGTGTGTTTTAATTTCCCATCTATATAGAATTCCAGGTCTGTTGAGGTCCTCACCAGGCTCAATGGCTTGTCTATGAAAACAGAATAGGTGGAGCTGGCCCCGGTTGAGAATATCAGGTCACCATCACTATCTCCGTTCAGGTATATCCAGGCCTTATTGTCCGCTACCGATGAGTCTATCCAACCAAATGAATAAATTTGATTGTCCATTGAATCAAATAATCTGACCTCAACTCGAGCTAGATTGTCTGGAGATGTTTCTGCAATGCACTTGATGACTGCGGTTATATTGAAATTCCCAGTAAGTGATAGGTTCGTCCTCAGGTATGGGCCATGCCAGCCATTAGCATACTCTGGATCCGCTGTGAAGGACACGGCCGTTAAATAAGAGTCATCGTCCACGACCAATGCTCCATAGCCTCCTTTTGTCCATCTAGCATCCCATAGGGATCCACCACCATCAAAATTATCGATCCAACTCTCTGCCTCAACCTCATTTGGAAATACAATAATAGCAGTAAGAAGAAATAATGCAAGGCTTAAGGCCAATGTACTTTTTCCTAAATGGATCTTTTCAATCATGATATTACCTTAACTATACCATGTAAAATATCAACATTACCTACTTAATTCCTTCGCCTCATCATATATATCCCATTTGCAGACCAAATATGCCAAAATCAAAATATACAATATCCGCTTGCTATGTTGAAGTGATATCATGCCGAAAGTCGTAGTTGTAGGAATGGGATATGTAGGTATACCAGCCGCCGCTCTCTTTGCCGATGCAGAAGGATTCGATGTTGTTGGAGTCCAGCGAAGATCAAAGCGTTCTGGATGGAAGATCGATATGCTCAATGAGGGTAAGAACCCTATTGGGGGAGATGAGCCAGGCCTTGATGACCTTGTCAACAGGGTGGTTAAGGAAAAAGGCACTTTCAGTGTGACCGATGACATATCCACATGCAATGATGCTGATGCCATACTTCTTGATGTCCAGACGCCGACAGACGCGGACCGTGTCCCAAGGTATGAATCATTGAGAGAGGTCTGCCACAATGTGGGTGAGCACATGAAAAAAGGTGTGCTGGTGGTCATAGAATCCACTGTCGCCCCTGGTACGACCGTCAACATAGCCCAGCCAATTCTCGAAAAAGCCTCTGGTATGAAGGCAGGCGAGGATTTCTATCTGGCCTTTTCATATGAAAGGGTGATGGTCGGCAGGCTTATCCATAATATCGTGAACCTTCCCCGTATTTGTGGAGGAATTGATGATAAAAGCACTGAACTGGCTGTCGATCTTTATTCCAATATCGTCAAGGCCGAGCTACATCCTACAGATTCCCTCACAGCGGAGATATCCAAGGTGGTGGAGAACACCTACCGTGATGTGAACATCGCGTTCGCCAATGAAGTAGCCTTAATTTGCGAATCACTGGGCGCCGATTGCTTCGAGGTAAGGAAGCTGGTCAACACATTGCCCAATGATCCCAGTAATCCTGCTGCCAATCCGGTAAGGAACATGCATTTCCCAGGAGCTGGAGTGGGAGGGCATTGCCTGCCAAAGGATCCATGGCTTCTGAAATATGGCCTGGATGAATACGGCACAAAGGCTGTCAATCCCGAGATAATAGTCAATAGCAGATTATTGAACGACCGCATGCCCATCCACACTGTGGACGTGCTTGAATCAGCAATGACCAAGTCCAATATCGAGTTAAAAGGCTCGAAGATCGCGGTACTGGGTGTGGCTTTCCTTGAGAATTCCGATGATACTCGAAACACTCCTTCTCTCACAATATATGACGAGCTCGTAGAACGAGGAGCTGAGCCAATGCTCCATGACCCACTTGTGCGTGAGTTCGATAGGCCATTCTCCGATGATCTGGATGCAGTTTTGAAAGATGCGAAGGCCCTGGTGCTTGTGACCAGCCATAGGGAATATGCGAATATTGATCTTCAGGACCTGAAGACCAAAATGCAAGGTAATGTCATGATCGATGGCCGTAATTTCCTCTCGGAGGCAAAAGCAAAGGAAGCGGGCTTCGAGTACAGATGCATTGGAAAAGGAAAATAAGCACAGACCGGTCGATCATTATTGACATGAGCTTCGATAATAGCCCATGGTCTATGGTTGCTAATATCCAGAACCCAAATGAATTGATAGTTCTCACATTAAACAGAGTAAGGCGAAAACCTTCGCATCACTTATGAGATTCTCTATCTTGATATACTCATTTGGCTCATGCGCCATCTCTTCATTCGTGGACCAGACCGCGGCTGGATAACCAGCCTCTCTGAAGATCGCGGCACAAGTACCGCCACCGATACCAACTGGCTTCGCATCCACTCCCATGACCGTCTTGATCGCACTCTGAAGATTGACAACTATACTCGAATCAATTGGCGTGGCCGGAGGGGCGATAGATGAGCTAATCTCGATAATATCGATACTGGCTCCGGTCTCGATCTCTATCCTCGTTGCCACATTCTTCATGAATTCCAATATCTCATTCAGATCCTCTCTTGGGAGTATTCTGCAATCCATGTAGAAGACATCGTCTCCAGGAATTGTATTGATATTGGGAACATTCGCCTCTCTTTTCGTGGCCTCGAAAGTCGATATGGGTGGTCCGAACATCGGATCCTCATTAGCGTAATGCTCGTAAAGCTCATTGGAAACTCGATCTATGAAGGTGGAAGCCACTCTGAAGGCATTGATCCCCTTGTTCGGGCGACTGGCATGCACTTGCTTTCCCTTTGTTATGACCTTCAATTGAAGATGGGACTTCTCCACGACCTCGATAACACTCCCATCTGGAAGTCCATAATCAGGAACAAGAAGCAGGTCATCTGGTGTGAACAATTTCTGTTTCACAAGGTACTGGATACCGTATTTGCTTCCGACCTCTTCATCGGCCACGAAAGCTAATTTGACAGTTCTTTTTGGCTTCATGCCTTTATCCAGTATCGCCTTCACCGCGTATAGAGAAGCGATCAAAGCCTGGCCATTATCCTCCACACCTCTTCCGAAGAGCTTTCCATCTTTTTGTATCGGATTGAAGGGTTCGGTATCCCATTTTCCCAGATCCCCGGTCGGAACAACATCCATGTGGGAGATCATCCAGAGCGGAGGAAGATCCGGTTCCGAGCCTTCTATGGTGGCCACGATATTTGGACGATAGCCAGCAGACACTCTCCTGTCTTCAGCTTTATAGACCTCGATATCCGTGATCCCGTTCTCTTTCAGGAGGTCGACAAGGAAAGAAGCTCTTTTAGCCTCCCCGTCACCATCACTATCTGGAGCGATGGCCGGTATCCTGCACATGTTAGAAAGGGCAGCGACCATTTCACCTTCAAGGTTCTCAACAGCTTTTAGAATATCATCCACTAGTATCACCTATTGGGTCGGTGAATGAAAGCCAGTTGAAATAATTTTTCCCTGGAAAATATCAGGCTCAATACAAAGTTTCCTCAAAATATTTAGAGTTTGAAGATCAAAGAATAGATTAATTAAATTCACGGCCAGATGTCTTATCATACCAGTCCATGATCTCATCTTCACTTATGGCACCCTCCTTCTCTTTGATGGTCATCCGCCGCCCTATATCGATGGCGTAATCACGGATCATGTCCCATCCCTCTTCCTGGCCTCTGTATTCTCCGACCAGGAGCTCGGTCCTTCTCATATTCGCTCTGAAGACCCCGACAATGGCCCCTCCAGATATCACGATGAAGCACGACCCGAATCCGAATTTCTTCCTAGTGAAGGGCATGAGGTAGGTGGATAATCTATCATAGGCAGATGGTGCGAGAATGATATTCACATCATGCGGTTCCATGGGCAATTTGGGTACATCTTCTTTGACCAGCCAGTATAGTAAATTATCATCCTCCGATATGTAACCTTTCACTAATTTCCCCTGCTTTTCGAATTTGCTCAGAGCCCTCCTTATCTCTCCCATTTTATACTCGCTCTTGGTGTACAAGGAGAGGTTCTCGGCACTGAATATTCCGAAGGAATCGATGATAAGCCAGAGTACTTCCTCTCTGCCTTTTTCCTGGCTGTAATTTGTCATCGGAGATAGATAATGTAAATTTCTTTTCCCTCTAAGAACATGAAGACCTTTGATAAGACGGTTGAGAGCTTCCACCCCATTTTCATAGCTAAGTGGGACTGCTTCGATGAGCTGGTTCCGTTTCATTTTATGCTCCCTATCCAGTATACCGACGATATAGCTCATTTCCCGATCGACCTCCACACCCTTGGCTGCCTTGTACATGGCCAATTCATCAGGGAGAACGAAGGTCAGGTACTCGGGAATGACCTGACCTCTCTCCACCATGTCGTCCTTCAGCATCTGTTTTAGATCCATGGCATCATCCACTCTTAGCGCGGCCTCGTGATCGGATTTGAACCCTCCCAATTTAATAAGGCCAGTCTCCATATCCTCGAAGTGTCTTTCAGGCAATATATGTTGTTTCCATAGAAGGTATGAAACAACATTTTCATCGGTGAGTGTGAGATCGACCACGTCACCTTTCAATAGCCAGTTGCGTGATCTGAAGTACCCGGCCTTTTCGAATACCTTGATATATTTCTTGTCCATTTCAACTACACTCTCTCTAAAGGCTCCCGTGATCCTGATGACTTCATGATAATTACGCTTGTAGAATTCTGAAAAATCATCAATGGCCTTCAGGACATCTGGCAGGTCGTCTGGATCGTCGAGATCGAGTTCCCGGATCTCGAGACACCCGCTCATCTCCCACATCTCCATCATACCTATGAGCTTCGAGCCGCGGAAGATGGTGTAATACCAGGCATCCCCATACTTCATCCTTATCTCATTCTTGTGATGGAAGGTGGATGGGTCGAATATGGTCAAGATACGGACGGCTTCCTTCACCTGCTTATAGCCTTTTCCTCCTCCACTACGAAGGCTCTTCACTTCCTTTTCCCAGATATAGAGCTTCTGCCCCTCGCTACCTATGACGGAGACCTCGGCCAGCTTTCCTGTTTTTCTTAGTTCCAGCAAATAATTCCTTATCTCATCCCGTCTCATACCGGCGGATCTGGCAAGGTCGTACATGGATACTGGTCCGTAAGCGGATATCAACTTTTTCAATAGCCATGCCTTGCCATCGACAGAAGATCGCTTGCTGCCCAGCTTGTAATATTTATTCCTGGTCGCCCATGATTCGTAATTGGGGTTGAAACCGGTCCTATCTGCTGGTTTCCTCGCTATATGCATGTTCCGATCCAGTTTTTCCACAATGGGCTTGAGCGCGTCCTTCGGGATCTCCGAGATCTCATGTATCTTGATTATGTCCGCCCCTGGATTATCGGATATGATCTTCAGTATCTGCTTGTCCACCTTGCCCAATTCCTCCTTTCTGAAGGCATTGATGAACTTCGGCGCATCCTGTTTTCTGACAAAGCAAACACTTCCATCCCAGAACCTTCCTTGAAGGACATCTCCGCTTCTTCTTTTCTCACCCCAATCCTCGATGCCCTCCAGCCCCATCCTGGTAACGACATCATTGAGCATCCCGACACTTCCATACCTTTCAAAGAAATCATCAATGTTCTTGAATCCATTGAAATGCTTCCAGGTGCGGTAATTGCTCAATTCCGATGGTGAGATGGTGATCTCCTCGCCCGTGCTCTTAAGATCTGAATAATCCTGTGCCAGCATGTACTGGACATAGGGTTCTGTGAAGGACTTCGCCATAACTTCCACTTCGGATTGCATACTTTCCAATACACCTTCCAGCACCTCTTCCGGGAGGCGCATTTCGAAGGACAGTTCCTCAATTGACAAGGGTGCGAAAAGATCCAGATGGTTCATCACGCGATCTTTCAGATACTTCTCGCCTTCTGGAGCAGGTTCTACCACCAATTCCCCCCAGAGTCCGAAGCCTTTTCCATCCATCTGGGTCTTGGCCGTGAGATATCTCCTTTCGAGAGAGTTCAATACCTTTCTCGTACTCGCATTGTCCCATTCGATCCCGTCCATGGCTTCTAGTTTATTGGATATGATCCTTGTGGAGATGGGCTTTTTCGCATCAGCCATTATGTCCATCACCTTCTGACCATCCTGTGTTATTTCATCATCCGATCTGTAAATCGAAGCATAGCTGGCTGCTATATCTGACGGTATCCAGAGGCTTCTCCCAGCCCATATCGAATGAACTTCTCCATCATTGACCAGTTCCTTGCACCATTCTGCCAAGATATCGGCCTCGACATCGGAGAAATCATAGATGCTCCTGTCCTTTCTCTGGAACAATTCCATGGGGCCAGTCATTCGCATAAGTGGAATTATATCATCTTTTTTCCTCACATGCATATCCAGTAATTTGCCAGCAAAATGCTCCTTAACAACAGATGTTTTGAACTCGGGCTTTATCGATCCAGCTCCCCCGATCCTATCAAGAACCTTTCTATGCATTTCTTTGAGCAATGCACTTCGATCATGCATCAGCACGATATCCGACATGCCAGATAGGACTACACTATGTGAAAAGGGCGATGGTATCTCATTATTCCTGGAGTAATGCACCACCCTCTTGCCTGCCTCGATAGATCTTATGATGTCTCGCGCATTCTCCAGATCCATGACCGTGGTCATGATCTCCCTGTAGGTTTCCTTCACCAGGGGGAAATCATCCGCATCACTGATGGCCCTCAGAACCTTCTGCGCCCTCTGCTGCTGCCTGCCAACAGGTACTGATCTTCCCTGATAGTTACGAAGGACCATCAGGCCCCTCGTACTACAGTGCCTGAACCTGTGCTTGAAAAGCTCGGTCTCGCCAACCGCTCTTTCCAAAAGCCCTACCAGTTCTTTTTCATTTATCAATCCATCAAAGTTCTCCAGGGGTATTTCCTTCGGCAAGGTGAGCATGAAATTATCATCAGTTATCGAAACACTGATGTTCGTGTCATATTTGTCGGATAATATCATGGCATAGGCTCTGGAAAGCGCGTCATTCACCCTTCTGCCAAAACAAAAGTGGAATATCAGATTGGTATTGCCTTTCTTGTCCACATACTCTTCCACCAGCAGGTCGCGATCGGATGGGACATTCTCACTAAAGGCCAGTTGCTCCCTGAAATACGAGATTATGCTATTCGCCCCTTGGCCGTCCAGATGGTAATTCTCGATGAGCCATTCCCTCAATTCTTTGGTCTTTTTGTCCACTTCTTTCTTCGATAATTTTTCAGGATCAAGTTCTCTTATTCGGTCTGTCACCAGCTCTCTGAACTTCCCTATATTGACCGAAAGATCGAAGCTTCTGGGAAGCATCTCCCCGGTCCAAGAAGGGACTGTCGGCCTCTTACCAGTCGCGTCCTTGACATAGAGGCTCATGCCCCTGGCTCTTTCAAATCTGTAGCTCTTACCACCCAGCACGAAGACATCACCAGGGCCAAGCTTTTCCACGAATCCCTCGGATAATTCTCCCAATCTACCGCCTTTGTCAGAGAAGACCTTGAAGTTCGCCTCCTCCGGTATGGTGCCACTATTGAGATAGTAGATGAGGCGACTTCCCTTTTTTAAGCCGAATGTGCCCTCCTCTTCATCCAGCCAGATCTTGGAATACACATTGGGCATGTCCCGGCTCCCAAGGTATCTGAGGACCGACATGTAGTCCTTTTTTGTCAATTTGTGATATGCATAAGAATTCCTGATAAGCGAATAAGCCTCTTCAATGTCCCACCTCTTCTCCAATGACAACCCTACAATGGTCTGCGCCAGCACATCCAGCGGGTTCTCCGGGATGCTCACCCTATCAATATCATGATCCACCGCGCTTTTAGCCAGTACCGCACATTCCACCAGATCGTCATTATCAAAGACCATGAAACGCCCTTTGCTTTGCTGACCGACACCATGGCCGGCTCTGCCCACTCTCTGTAATCCTTTAGCGATGGACTTTGGAGAACCTATCTGGCAAACAAGATCGATGCTTCCAATATCTATGCCCAGCTCCAGGGATGTGGATGAAATTGCTGCCTTCAACTCCCCATTCTTCAATCTATCTTCCACATCCAGTCGAGTTTCTCGACTCAGACTGCCATGATGGGCCGCGATGTCTTCCAGTCCCATCTCCCCCAGCTTCAACATCACCTGCTCTGTCCCGCTCCTGGTATTGGTGAAGACCAGAGTTGTCCGAGTGTCGTCGATCATCTCCTTCAGACGTTCGTACATCCTGGCATTGACGATCTCAAAGGGCAGTGAGGTTATATCATCCACTGGAGTGATGACCTTGATGTCGAAATCCTTCCCTCCTTCTGCCTGGACCAGCGATACATCCCGTTCCTTGCCATTTTCATATCCGCCCAGGAATCTCGCGATCTCTCTAATGGGAGATTGCGTGGCAGACAGTCCGATCCTCGCCGCATCTTTTTCCAGCCTCGATTGCAGGCGTTCGAGGGTGATGGATAGCATCGACCCCCTTTTTGAATTGCATATTTCATGGATCTCGTCGGTTATCAACCATTCCACCGACTTCAGATTCTCGCTGAACTTCGGTGTGGTCAGGACAATGGCCAGTGATTCCGGGGTGGTGATCAGGATATGCGGTGGCTTTCTGGACATTTTCTGCCGCTCGTAGGATGTCGTGTCGCCAGTTCGCACGCCGACACGTATCTCCGGAACCTCCATGCCAAGCTCCTTGGCAAGCTCTCCCAATTCGGCAAGTGGTTGCTTTAAATTTTTATCAATGTCATTGGCCAGAGCCTTCAATGGAGAAACATAAACACAGTATATCTCGTTCTTCAGTTCGCCCTTTTCCTGCTTGAGCATCAACTCATTTATAATGGATAGAAAAGCAGTGAGGGTCTTCCCAGAGCCAGTTGGTGATGATATCAGAACATTCTTGCGTTGGTGGATGACGGGGATGGAATAAGCTTGGGGCTCTGTGACATCCTCAAAGCTCCTCTCGAACCATGTCTGGACAAGGGGCAGCATTAGCCCCAATACCTGCTTTTTACTGTGTTTTTTCTTGACGGTGCGTATCATGTTTTAATACCTGTTTCATAGCTCTGGATGGCGATGAACGACAGGGATTGGGTTGAGGGGTTATGTAGTTTCCGGCTGAATATGGATTAGATTTTTTGAGTGTTTAGGAATCTCAGAGAGATGGAACATCCCCGCCCTAGATCATCAATGTGTCATTGAACCAGACGGGGTTTTCGAATAGGTAGCACTCTGTGACTGTCACTCGTAGAGATACAGAATATAGTACCCCGCCCTCCAGTTGCGTAAATGCTGTAATTCAGACGGGGCATGTTGCAGGGAACATGTTGATAGTATGATGGCTCATTGTTGATTATTAATGGGTTAGATTTATAAGCACGACCAATTATCAGCCTTCAACTGAGGATATTATGTCATTAACACAATGGTACCTGTTCGCCTTCGGGCTGATCTTTCTCTGGATAATAGTAGAGTATATCATCTGGAAGAGCAAGTACTATGCCAAGCTGGACAAGTACAATCTCAGTTTCTACGGTCCCTTCTTGATGTGGAGGACGAAGAAAGGCCGTGACATTATTGAAAGGGCATCGCAGAACAAGAAATTCTGCAAGTTTTATGGCAATCTCGCTATCCTCATAGTAGGTGGTGCTATGGTGTCCATGACGGCTGTCTTGGCCTGGGTGGCCACCCTGGTCGTGAAGATCCCGGATAGAGCGATCATCGAACCACACATGATGCTCGGATTGCCTGGGATAAATCCAATAATACCTCTTTGGTATGGAATTCTCGGTCTGGTCGTCGCTATCATAATCCACGAGTTCTCACATGGTATAATGGCCCGTCATGCGGACGTGAAAGTCCTATCACTCGGCCTTACTTTCTGGATAATCCCAATGGGCGCCTTCATGGAGCCAGATGAGGAGAAGATTCTGAAGATAGATGCCAAGCACAGGACAAGGATGTTCGCTGTTGGCCCTGCATCTAATCTCATAGTCGCTGCTGTTTGTGCGATGATATTTTCCGGCTTGCTCATGGGGGCTGTTGGCCCTGCGAACAATGGTGATGGTATTGGAATTACTGGCATAGTGGCTGATTCCCCAGCCTATGATAATCTAACTGCAGGTGCTATCATGGTGTCTTTCAATGGCACCCCAGTTCAAACTTATGGTGATTTCTCGGATCTTGTTCAGGATACCACCGCGGGACAGAACGTGACCATCGATACCTATCACAAGGACACAGGGTCCGATTCGATCACTTTGACCATGGCCAATAGATATGATTATACAGATGAAGAAGAAGATAATGGCACAGGATATCTGGGTGTTTCCACTCAGGACATATCCACCGACGCCTTCCATCCCTTCAAGGGGGCGGATGAGCAGGGCGGCATTATCCAATCAATGGCCTTGTACATCACTCTGCCATTGCAGAGGATGAGCCCGGTATCGGAAGACACGAGCGTCTTCTACGAGATAACAGGTCCACTTTCATCCATCCCCGAACCTATCTTCTGGGTCATAGCCAATTCCATCTACTGGATCTTCTGGCTGAACCTTATGGTAGGGCTTACTAATGCATTGCCAGCTGTTCCTCTGGACGGCGGATACATATTCAAGGACTGGCTCGAAGGCCTTGTAAAGAGGCTGAAACCCAATATGGAAGAGGAAAAGAGAACAAAGGCCATAGATTCGACGACCATGTTCCTGGCATTCTCCATTCTATTTCTAATACTGTGGCAGATCATCGGGCCGCGTATACTTTAGATATCACTATATCCGTATGTAGGTCATCGACTTTGATCCAGTAATGCATCACAATCCTTCATCATCTTGACCATTCCAGATCTCTCAAATATCTCTTTAGCTTCTTCAATCAGCCTACGGCCTTCTTCATTACCTTCATCTTTCAATAATAAGATCCCATGCTCGAAAAGTGTCTTGGCAGCCTCAGCCTCCATCCCCAGTTCTCCGAAGGTACTGGCCGCTAATTCCAGGCAATCACAGGCCTTATTTTTCTGCCCCTTTGCCGCATGGATCATGCCTTGTGCCCTGAGTCCCCATATCTCTGTTCTTTTAGATCCTATCTCCAGTGATAGGGTTATACCCGCCTCACAATCGGCCGCTGCTTTTTCCATCTGGCCAAGGGCAACCCTCGATGGGATCACAGCCGTTAGATTGTTCACTATCTGCTGTTTATCGCCTATATCGCGAGCGATCTTCAATGCTTTATCATAAGCCACTATGGCCTCTTCATGCCTTTCCTGCTCGGCCAGCACATTACCGATATTGTTCAGTGATGAGGCCATTCCACTGGGGTCCCCGGTCTTCTCCATTATCCTTAGGCATTCCTCATAGTATTCCAGGGCCTTATCGAAATCCCCCATGTTCTTTCTTATGATGCCGATATTGTTCAGTGTGTAGGATTTACCCTGCAGGTCCTTGGTCTTTTCCAAAAGCTCCAGAGCCTCTTCATAATACTTCATGGCCTCAAGGAATGAGCCTTTGGCCAGATACACATTTCCAATGTTGTTGTAAGCCGCACTCAGGCCATAGAGGTCGTTCAATTCCTCTCCCATCTTCTTCCCCATATCGTGACACCTCAGGCTCTCATCATGATTTCCCATGAGCAGATGGCAGACACCCAGTATCTTCCAGGCCCGACCAGCGGTCTTCTTCGCATCTATACTGTCCACATCCTCAAGGATCTCTATACCATTCTGTGCCATGCTTATCGTATCATCAAAATGCCCTTTATTGAGATTCACGAAGGACCTGGCTATCATAAGGAATCCCATCTCATCATGTTTTATTTCCTCCAGTAGTTCTTCGGCTTCAGTGAGCTCCGCAAGAGCATCATCGAACTGCCCGTGCATTGTCATGATATAGGCTCTTCGTCTGTGTATACGGGCTTTTGAACCATCATCATCCGCCGCATCCAGTGCCTTTGAATAAGTTTCTAGAGAACTCTCAAACGACCCCAATAGACCTTTCATCTCCCCCACCCTTTCCAGAAGCATGAACTCATGCTCGCGAGCGAGAGGGCCTAATTTCATTTTAGGGATCGCATCCACTGCCTTTAGATAGAATTCTGTGGCCAGATCTGGTGAGAAGGAGCTTTCTGCCTTTTCGCCAGCTAATCTGGAGTAATCAAAGCTCTTTGTATGCTCCCTTGAGTTGGAAAAGTGTCTTGCCAGTTCATATATGACCTCATCTTGTTTAGACGCATATTCCTTCTCATACCACTCTCCGATCTCCTTGTGATAGAGCATCTTCCACCTATCTGGAAGGCTATCGTACACAATACTCTGGAACATGGCATGGGAAAACTGATCGATATCATTGATATTGACGAATATCCCTGCTTTACCTAGCTTTTCTATTGAGCTTCCAGGGTCCTTCAATGAGTTGGAGGTCAATAAGACCTTTCTGTCGAACTCCTTTCCTACGCAGGAGGCGAATTCCATGAGGGCCAAAGAGCCTGTATCAAGCACTTCCAATCTGTGCTGGACCACGGCCTCTATGGTATCCGGCATTGTGATATTATCATCATCGAGATAGTATTTCCCTTCTTTCTTCACAATACTACCAGTGTCCTCAAGGGATCTGAGGAGCTCGGATGCGAAGAAAGGATTGCCACCACTCTGCGATGATATATCTGCTAGGAAGTCTTTTGGGAATCTATTATTTGGAAAAAGAGCGAATGCCAGATCCTCGATGTTATCTTCATTGAATTTGCCAAGGTCCAAGATATTGATCCCCCCATCATCTTTGACATCCTCCAAAGAATCCAGCACCTGCTTTCCTTCCCTGGGTCTAAGGGTGCCTAATATCATGATCTTTCGGTTTCGAATGTTCCTCGATATGTAATTCAGGACAAATATCGAGGATTCATCGGCCCATTGAAGATCCTCCAATAGTAAGATCATGCTCTTGTCATCACTAAGAGCATGAAGGGCTTCCAGCACCTCTTCCGATATCCTTGTCCTCTCTTGCTCCAGGCTTATACCTTCCAGGCTCTTCCGAACTAGGAACTTGGACTGTGCCAGAAGTACGATCTCATCCTGGATCCCTTTGATATCCTCCGTACTGCCAGACCAATTTTCGAGTATATGACCGTATTTGCTTTCGATCCGATCCAAAGAGTTGCGGACCATGGATTTCATGTTCTCATGTTCGGAGCCAGTGAATACCGCTGTTAGGAATAGATGGTCGCCATGTTCGATTATTATCTTCATATTGCCGTATTCTAAACGACCCAGGGTATTCTTGTTCTCTGTGCTTCTGTCGAAAGAATCTCTTACAAAATCCTGAACTGCTGAGAGCATACCCGCAAATATGTCTCCATCCAGACCTTCATCCTCAGGTGCTGCCTGCCCTACAAGTATGCCTGCTCTGTCCACTGCAAAGAGTTCGGTGAAAGACCTGTATTCATGATCTTCAAAAAGTGGTCTTTCAGCACTCTCGCCAAGAGCTCTTGAGAATATCTGGAACGGCTCAGAAGATTCATCCAATGCAGTACCCATAAGGATGTCTGATGTATCACTTGATGAAGAAGCTAGGAACTCTCGTATAAGTGTGGTCTTTCCCAGACCGGCCTCTCCAGATATAAGTATGGTATTTCCCTTTCCCTCCAAAGCTCTTTCGAGTCCTTTTCTAAGTTCAGCCAGCTCCTTCTCCCGTCCAATAAATCCTTCCAAGCTCATTCTTTCCCTCCTATGTCATCGATGACCGCTTTTCGAACATATATGATTTATGTTATCCTTCTACGATCATGCATACTTTGGTAACCCATATATCGTGGGCGATATTAGAAGTTGATAGGCAAACCTCTGAATTGCCCGCCCTATTTAATTGTTCAACCCCCCACCCTGCGCTCCTCCGCTGACAAAACCCGTCCCCCCCTTTTGTCTGCTCGGAGCTCACTATGGCTATCACTAGTAATTAGAATATTATGATATCTCATATTCTGCTTAATCCGAAACTATCTCGAATCCATCCTTGTCGAATATCAGTGGTGAGTATCCTCTCTTGTGGCTGGTCTGCCTCATCTTCACAACACCAAGGAATAAGTTAACCTGGTTCCCTTCTCTTTTCAGATCAAGGTGCATGATACCATCTGACAAGAAATCCTCATCGTACTTGCAGAACTGGTCCGATCCCTGTTGCATCTCGGTAATCAAGAAGGCTGTGACGTTCATATCTCTCAGCCATTCGAAGAAATGGAATAGTTCTTCTCTCGGATGCTGGAATCTGGCCATAACCTCCAGAACAGGTAATGAATCAATTACCACGACCTTGATGTCCATGTTCTTCTTCAGGTTCTGGATGTACATCTTGAAGACTTCCATCCAGGTCTGATTGGTAAGCTGGGTGAGCTTCTTCCTAATCATTCCCAGATCAAGGACACTTATCTCTTTTTCCAGACCGCCCAGCTTCATTCCCAGGCCGTCCATATTTGTTAAAAGGCTTTCCCTGCTTTGCTCCAAAGTGACATAGACTCCACTGACATCTTCAATATTCGCATTGTGATACAAAATATTGAAAGCCAGTGAGGATTTCATTGTTCCAGGCTTGCCTGCGATAAGTATGACACTGCCATCTGGAACGCCTCCACTCATTTCCTTGTCCAGTCCCTTGATAAAGGTCTTAACTCTATTGATCTTCATTGAGCTTCCTCCGATTCGATTCCCATAGTTCACTATAATGATAAAAGCCTATCGGTTATTGAATAAGTCAAAAGTGTCAATATGGATAATTCTGGCTGGTCATTTTGACATTATATTAGTTATCATTGTTAATATTTGAGTCATATATCCGTCTATATCTTTTTATATCATCACTTATTGTTAATCTTATAATAAGTATATAATGAACCCAGGGGCTGAATTGATGGTAGATGACAATATAATATATATCGGCAAAAAAGAAACAATGAGCTATGTTCTGGCAGTGACAGGTCAGCTCAATGGAGAAGCAGGCAAGGTGACCATCAAGGCCAGGGGTAGAAGCATAAGCAAGGCGGTCGATGTGGCCGAGATAACAAGGAACAAGGTAATTACAACGGCCGTGGTGGATGATATCAAGATATACACCGAGAACCTGGAGAACGATGACGGCAGGAAGACTAATGTGTCTTCCATCGAGATCCTTTTAAAGAAGGAATGATCAGATCAATGGATTTGAATAATATATAACATAATTGACTAGGCTGGTGCTTCCAATGACTTTGAAAACTTTTCATGATAGTGTAGAACCTTTATTGGGTCAGATAGATTTTACTTTTCTTAAGGACAATAGGATATGTTTCACATGCCTAGGCAGGATATTTGCCAAGCTCGGGCAGGATGGGGATGAAGAAGGACTGTCCAATCAGGTAAGAGGACAGGAAATAAAGAGGATGAAGGATGTGCCCGACCCAACAGAGCCTGAGGATTGCTGGCTCTGCGAAGGCATAACCAATGATTATCCAAGATTTGCTTCAATGGCGATCGAAAAGATGAAGGAATGGGAGCATGACACATTCCTCTTAGGATCCAAGTTCGATGCCGAGATGGTGGAGAAAGAGGAATTGATATGGTCGGAGATATCCGGAGAGTTCAGCGAACCCATAAAGGCCGAGTTCAACAGAGAAGTGGGCAAGCTGGTACATATTGAAATGGGCAAAGAGCCAGAATTCAGCAAGCCAGACATCGTGGCCGTGATAGACACCATGTACGAATCAGTGAACCTTCAAATATCTCCACTGTACATTTATGGTAGATATACAAAATCCAAAAGAGGCATACCGCAGACAAGATGGCCATGCCGGCAATGCATGGGCAAAGGTTGCAGTAAATGTGACAATACCGGCAAGCTTTATCAGACCAGTGTGGAGGAGATCGTCGCCCAGGAGGTCATGAAGTATTCCGGAGGAAAGGATCACAGATTCCATGGCATGGGTAGGGAAGACATTGACGCTCTCATGAAAGGAAGAGGTAGGCCCTTCGTGGTGGAGATCAAGGAGCCGATGAAAAGAGCCCTTCCATTGGATAAGATAATGGAAGCTCTGCAAGATCCCGATCTGGGAGCCTCGGCCACGGAAATGCGCCCATCTGATAATGACGAGGTGGTTCGTATCAAGAGTGCCAGATCAGATAAACAATACATGATATCAGGCATAATTCAAGGTGACTTCTCCGAGGAAAAGCTTAAAGAAGTAGTTGCATCTCTTGGTGAGAAAACGATCGATCAAAAGACCCCCACTAGAGTGAAGCATCGAAGGGCAGATAAGATCAGGAAAAGGAAAGTGAAAACAATTTCCATTCTTGAACTGTCTGGAGATCGGGTGGCATTTGCCATTACCGCGGAAGCCGGTACCTATATCAAGGAACTGGTCCACGGGGATGATGGCCGAACCATCCCAAGCGTCGCTGGTGAGTTGGGTGTGGAGATCAAAGTAGAAGAACTGGATGTACTGGAAATATTAGACAGTGATGATCCAGGGGCTGATTGAAATGGTAAAAAGGTCCAGAGGAATAAGAAGTAGATCAAGAATGATCTTGCGGAAATCCGTGAGACAGAAAGGCATGCCGCCATTGACCAAGACATTCGCTAATTTTGAAGATGGCGAGAAGGTCAATATAGTTATCGAACCAAGTGTTCATAGTGGAATGCCGCATGTTAGGTTCCAAGGTTTATGTGGAACCATAACTGGAAAGCAGGGCAATGCCTTTATCGTGACTTTGAAGCACGGCAACAAGGAAAAGCAGCTTATTGTCGGTCCAGAACACCTGAAAAAGCAGGGGTGATATTATTTCTGATACACAGTGTTTGACACTAGCAGAGGTAAAGGAGTTGCTCGAGAAAGAACAGAATGGTCGAGAGCTCAACACGGAGCAGAACTATGCTCTGACTCACGCCCTGAAGTTCGCCAAACTGGATGCGAAATCATCAAGGAAATTGGTGGAAGAGCTCCAGAAGATCGAGCCTTTATCCGAGCTTCATGCTTGTAAATTGGCAGATATCATGCCCAAGTATCCGGATGAGGTCAGGACAATATTTGCGAAAGAAAGGTTCGTACTAGATGCGCCCCTTATCGAGCAGATATTGGAGACAATAAGGAAAAGTGAATAGGCGGGGTATAGAGGTGGAAGACTACGCATTTATATTGGATCATTTACCACACGGGAGAGCCGACAAGAGGGGCTTCCGTCGTGAACCAATAGCATATGCTGTAGGCGAGAGTGAGTTCAAACTGTTTGAACTCACACCCAAAGATAATGCTCCTTTGACAATTGGCGATAGGGTGTATATCGGCAAGAATGCGGAGCTCAGGCACGATATATTGCATGTCAAGCGCAGGGTGAGATATGAAGATCTCACAAATGCATCCCATAGTGAATTGCCATATGTGCTTTTGCAGATAGTGAAGGACAGAGAGGAATTCTTTGTCAAATTCTACAATGATGCAAGAGCCATCACCACACGTTTCCATATGCTGGAATTGCTCCCTGGATTGGGTAAAAAATCCATGTGGGCCATCATAGATGAGAGAAAGAAGAAACCTTTCACGTCCTTTGAAGATCTTGGTGAGCGCGTCTCATCTGTACATCACCCGGATAAGCTGATCGCCAAACGTATCGAGCAGGAGCTTTCAGAGGCAGAGCAGAAATACCACATATTTGTGGCAAAATAGATAAGATCACATTTGAAAATATAATAGAGGAATTAACATGAAAGCACTTAGTACATGTAAGGGTTGTGGCCGAAAAAGGCTGTTGAACATACTGATGTTGTGCAAGAGATGCAACAAGGACGCGGGCAAGTACGTCAGCAAGAAAGAAATGGAAAAGATCCAGGCAGATTCAGCAGCGGCATCCGCAGCAGCTTCAGAAGCCAAGGCAGCCGATGCAGAGGCAGCAGCAGCCAAGGCGGAAGATGCAGCAGCAGAGGCAGCCGAGGGCGAGGAAGGAGCAGAAGGCGAGGCTCCTGCCGAGGACGCGGCTGAAAAATCTGAGTAGGCAGCTTCCTATAGCCCAGCTCGTAGTTACCGAGGGATCATCATCCAGCTATAATGCTGGATGTCTATTCCTTTCAAATTATTATATCAATATCGATCCTAAATTTCGAACCCTTTGTGGGTGGGTATAGGGTATTCCCATCTACACCTTTATGTATAACAATTAGATACAGGCATATATGACAGACAGTCAGTGGCACTCTCTATCGGTGGAAGAAACATTCAATAAGCTTGCTTCTTCAAAGGATGGTCTTAATGAGACCGAAGTATCTGGAAGACTGGAAAAGTATGGTCCCAATGAGCTGACCATGCAAAAGGGCACATCGCCTTTGATAATTTTCCTGAATCAGTTCAAAGACCTGATGGTCATTATTTTGATCATCGCGACCATCATATCAGCAGCACTTGGAGAATATATTGATTCTGTTGTTATTTTGATCATTCTGATCTTAAATGCCATCATCGGCTTTTCGCAAGAGTACAAAGCGGAAAAAGCAATCATGGCACTTCAAGCACTTGCCGCGCCCAATGCCACCGTCATTCGCAATGGCAAAGAGCATATAATCCCTGCAAGAGACTTGGTGGTAGGGGATGTCGTGCTTCTACAAACAGGTTACATGGTGCCTGCAGATTGTCGTCTCATAGAGGCTATTAATCTAAAGGTGAACGAATCCTCGCTTACTGGAGAATCCAAAGCAGTTAACAAGGATGCGAACAAGATATGTGACAAAAAGACCTTTTTGGGAGACCGACTCAATATGGTATTTAGCTCCACCACAGTGGAGTATGGACGTGGCATGGCGATCGTCACCGCGATAGGTATGCAGACCGAGATCGGCCACATTGCGGATATGATACGCAAGGTGGAGTTCGAACAGACGCCCCTTCAGTTGAAATTAGAAAAATTGGGAAAGCAAATCGGTGTCGCTATACTGGCATTATGCGCACTCGTATTCTTTGTTGAGATCATCCGCTCTGGTAGTGATAATGTCCTCCATGTTCTTCTTGTATCTGTGAGCCTGGCAGTAGCAGCGATCCCTGAAGGATTACCCGCTGTTGTTACCATTAGTCTAGCCATAGGCCTTCAAAGGATGTTGAAGAAACGGGCTTTGATAAGACGATTACCTGCTGTAGAGACACTAGGTAGCACTACGGTGATATGCTCGGACAAGACTGGTACTTTGACAAAAGGTGTTATGAACATCAGACTGATCAAAACTTTAGATAATACATATGATGTAACTGGGGAGGGATATGAGCCTGTGGGTGATTTTGCTTCTGAAGGAATTCAAATAGATCCATCAGAAGACACAGGATTAAGATCTTTGTTAACGGCAGGAGCTCTGTGTAATGATTCCAAGCTGGAGCAAGAGGATGGCCAGTGGGTGGTTCATGGAGATTCCACTGAAGGTGCTTTCATTGTAGCTGCCAATAAAGCAGGCATAAATGGACCGGATATTGTGGAACATATGCCCCGATATGCTGAAAATCCTTTTGATTCAGAAAGAAAGCGCATGTCAACCGTGCATAAGGACGGATCTGGCAATTGCCTGGTGTACGCCAAGGGAGCGATGGATAGTATATTGCCTTGCTGTACCAGAAAGATGGTTGGGGGATCGATCCAGCCTCTTGATGATGCCGATAGAACCCAAATAGAGGAAATGAATGCCAGTATGGCAAATAACGCCTATCGTGTATTGGCTCTAGCTTACAAAGATTCTGAGTGTATGATAGATACCAAGGATGCCGAATCCAATTTGGTCTTCATTGGTCTTGTTGGCATGATAGATGCTCCAAGGAAAGAAGCTATCCATGCGATCCAGGAATGTAAGAAAGCTGGTATCCATGTAGTGATGATAACCGGTGACCACAAGCTCACAGCTATGTCCATTGCAAAGCAGATGGGTATAGCATCCGAGGATTCTATCTCCCTCACAGGTGTCGAACTTGACAATATGTCCGATGAACAATTATATGATGTTGTGGAGAAGGTGGCGGTGTACGCCAGGGTCTCGCCAGAGCACAAGATGAAGATAATCGAAGCCTGGAAAAAACATGGCCAGATCGTCGCAATGACCGGTGATGGTGTTAATGACGCCCCCGCTCTGAAATTGGCAGATGTCGGGATCGCGATGGGGATAACAGGGACCGATGTTTCCAAAGAGGCTGCGGAAATGGTCTTGACCGATGATAACTTTGCTTCAATAGTTGGTGCGGTGGAAGAGGGGAGAAGATGCTTCGATAATATCCGTAAATTCTTAAAATACACTTTGACATCCAACTCGGGCGAGATATGGGTGATGTTGATGGGCCCTTTCATAGGCATGCCACTGGCATTGCTTCCATTACAGATATTGTGGATAAATCTGGTGACAGATGGATTACCAGGCCTCGCTCTGGCCTTCGAGCCTACAGAGCGGGACACAATGAGCCGATCCCCATATCATCCAACAGAGGACATCATAGACAAGAGAATGAAATACCATATACTCTGGGTCGGAATATTGATGGGAAGTATATCCCTGGGCGTTGGTTACTATGCTTGGAAGACCGCGGATCCTCTGTGGCAGACGATGATATTCACCACCCTGACTCTATCTCAGATGGGTCATGTAATGGCAATTCGTTCCGGTCGTGAATCATTATTCACCGTAGGTGTGTTCTCTAACATGAAGCTAATAGCAGCAGTTTCATTGACCTTCGTACTTCAATTGATGGTCATATACATGCCTTTCATGCAGGAGATATTCAAGACCATCGCTCTACCCATTGATGTCCTGATCTATTGTCTGGCTCTGAGTACGGTAGTGTTCTGGGGTGTGGAATTGGAAAAATGGATATATCGAAGAAGGGCTAGATCTTCAGAGCAGGGCTAAATCAAATAACTTATATCTGATAACATTCTCCGTAGTTGCGCACATATGGAATGCACATATGCAAGTATGAGCTTCAGGTGTGTGATCAGGAGACTGAACCATGCTGGACATAAAGTTGATCAGGGATAACCCGGACATCATCAGGGCTGACCTTCGCAAGCGAAAGGATGAGGATAAATTGCAGGTTCTCGAGGACATTCTGGCGGATGATGCCAAATGGCGAGAATCAAATATCAAGGCTGATGAGCTCAAAGCCAGCCGTAATAAAATATCCAAGGAGATCGCCAGCATCAAGAAAGCTGGCGGTGATGCCTCTAAACAACTTGACCAAATGAAGGACATCAATGATGAGATCCAAAAGCTGGATGAGGATACCAGATATTTGAAAGATTCAGTTGACAGCAAGAAAATGATCTTGCCTAACATTCTCCATGAGAGCGTGCCAGTGGGCGAGGATGATCAAAAGAATGTCGAGCTCAAGAAGTGGGGACAGCCCCCGGAATTCGATTTCGACCTGAAACCACATGCGGAATTGGCCGAAGATCTCGGTATCGCGGACTTCGACCGCGCCGGCAGGGTTTCCGGCGCGGGTTTCAATTACCTCATGGGCGACCTGGCCTATCTCGACCTGGCCATCATAAATTTCGCAGCCGAGTTCATGATCGGTAAGGGCTACACACTTGTTGAACCGCCTTTCATGCTCAAGCGCAAACCGTACGAAGGCGTGACCGATATGGGCGACTTTGAGGATGTGATGTACAAGATAGAGGGCGAAGACCTGTATCTCATTGCCACTTCCGAGCACCCGATGGCCGCCATGTTCCAGGGTGAGATAATGGATGAGGAAAAAATGCCCATGAAACTGGTCGGTTTCTCGCCATGCTTCAGGAAGGAGATCGGAGCACATGGCGTGGATACAAAGGGATTATTCCGCATGCACCAGTTCAACAAGATAGAACAATTTATATTTTGCAAACCGGAAGATTCCTGGAAGTATCATGAGGAGCTCCTGGCAAACACCGAGGAAATGTACCAATTACTTGGGATCCCATACCGCGTGGTCAATGTCTGCACCGGAGATATTGGCAACCTGGCAGCTAAAAAGTACGATATCGAGGCATGGTTCCCGAGACAAGACAAATATGGCGAGGTCGCATCATGCTCCAATTGTACAGATTACCAGGCCAGGCGACTTGGAATTAGAATGGGCAAGGTCGGCGGCAAGGATAAGAAATCCATCCCACACACATTGAACAACACCGCACTGGCCACCTCCCGAACCATGGTGGCCATTCTGGAGAACTACCAGAACGTGGATGGTACAGTTACCATCCCCGAGGTCTTGCGCAAGTACATGGGCGGGAAAGAGCTTATTCAATAATCATGCAAAGCGATGATCATGCGAACATGCCCCGTCTGATTGAACCGATAGAACCAAGGAGGGCGGGGTACTATATTCAATGAGTATGCGGGTGACAGTTCTCTATTCGAAACCCCGTCCAAAGGGCGGGGAGGTCCATCTCTCTAAAATTCTAAACACGATGAGCAGGTTTCTTCTCCAAACTACCGAAACCCACATATAATTCATAGACGGTATACGGGGTCGGTGTTAATATGCCCGTATGCCCGCTTGAATTCAGATATGGCCGAGAAGAGATGAAGAGGATTTTCGATGAAGAAGTACGTCTGCAGCTGATGCTGGATGTCGAGGCAGCTATTGCCAGGGCCCACGCGAAGGTGGGGAATATCGACAAAGAGCACGCGGACATCATCACCCAAAAGGCCAATAGCCAGATAGTGAAATTAGAGCGTGTTTGGGAGATCGAGAAGGACACCAACCACGACATAATGGCCATGGTCAAAGCACTCACGGAACAATGCGGGCCAGCAGGGGACTATGTCCATCTGGGAGCCACCTCCAATGACATCGTGGATACGGTCACAGCGCTGCAGTTCAACAAGGCCATAGAGATGATCATCGACGATCTGATGATACTGGAGCATACGATGATCGACCTAGCGGAAGAACACAAGCACACGGTCATGGTCGGTAGGACCCATGGCCAGTTCGCCATACCACTGACATTCGGAATGAAGATCGCGGCCTATGCCCTGGAGACACATAGGCATCTCCAGCGTTTGGAGGAAGCCAGATCCCGGATCTGCGTCGGGAAATTGAGTGGCGCGGTGGGCACAGGAGCGGCATTGGGCGAGCATGCGAAGGATCTGCAAACTATAACCATGGAGGAACTTGGACTCGGATATGAAGAGGCCAGTCTTCAGTTAGTGGGCAGGGACAGGTATGTGGAATTTATCTCGATATTGGCAAATATCTCGGCCTCTCTAGAAAAATTCTCGGTGGAGATCAGAAATCTCCAACGCAGTGAGATAGGCGAGGTTGCCGAGGCTTTCGATAAAGCCAAACAGGTCGGTAGCTCCACCATGGCGCATAAGAAGAACCCGATCATGTGCGAGAACATCACTGGATTGGCAAGGGTCCAGCGAGCTTTCATAATTCCGACATTGGAAAATTCACCACTTTGGCATGAGCGAGATCTATCAAATTCATCTGCCGAGCGTTTTACATTGGGCCACAGCTGTGTGCTGGTGGATGACATGCTGGTGAAGATGAACAAGGTCTTCGCCAATCTCGCGGTCTTCCCCGAGAAAATGAAAAAGAATATCGAGATGAGCAAGGGCTTGATCATGGCTGAAGCCCTGATGATGGCTCTGGTGAAGAAAGGAATAGGCCGCCAGGACGCGCATGAAGTAACTCGCCGAATATCCATGAAATGCATTGACGAGGGGCATGATATTCGAACCGGCGCGATGCAGGATGAGATCATATCCGATCTATGGACACCGGAAGAACTGGACGTCATACTGGACGCGGCCAATTACACCGGAAGGGCAGCGGAGATCGTTGATGATGTCGCGGACATCATCAACGGATAGACTAGTGATAGACTAGTACTGCATTGGTAAAAGTTTATATCCATATCTTTATTCCTAGTTCTATCTAAACTGATTGGGCACATAGATCAGCTCGGAAGATCGCTGCCTTCGCAAGGCAGAGGCCGCGGGTTCAAATCCCGCTGTGTCCATTTTTTTTCTTCCCCTTCTTTCTCCCCAATAAGACAAATGTGGCCACTACCATGGCAATGGCCAATCCCACGAGCATGATGATGAAGAATTGATTGTCGGTCTCTGTCGTCGTAATAGGCAGGTCGTCAGTCTCTGTCGGGGTGGGGTAAACAGATAGATCGACGGGCAATACTGTCAATGAGATCTGATGCTGTCCATCCAAGAATCCGTCCATGGAGGCATTTATAGAGACTATACATTCCTCAGTGTGATTCACTTCGGTGGCGGTTATCCTCAGTTTGAGATAGCCCTGGGAATTCGTGGTTCCGTTTGGAGGGTCTATGATCATCCGCGCACCATCGAGCTCGACCATGACAAACGCGCCGGCAACGAGGCTCCCATGCGGGTCGGTGACCTGGATGTGGATGTCCGTGTACCCCGCCTGGCTGGGGGAGAGCCAGTCCTCTATCACATCCGTATCTGGATTGGCCTCGACATAGAGAACGGCGTAATTCTCCGGGTATACCCGTATTTCCGATTCCTTACCCTCGGCATCCTGGTAGCCGTCTTTTGATACGGACAATATGGATACCGTCACGGATGTTCCGTTGGTCGAGTTCTCCCCGGGAGGGACATCGGGCGCGATGAAGGATGTGGTGAAGTAACCCTGCCCATCTGTAAATCCGGTGTATGCGGACAGATTTCCTGACGAGGACTCCATGGTGACAAGTGCGTGGCTGATGTATTGGCGGTCCTGGTTGGTCACCCTCACTTTCACCTGGGACGTGGAATTCGATATGGTTTGAATAGGTATCGTGGTGAAGCGGGCATTCAGCCAGTCCTTATCAGGAGGCCTTATGCTGGCTATGGTGCTGGGGTTCAGAAGAGAACCGGAGCCATCGTCGACATAGCCCAAGAAGGTATCGGACCTGTGAACCTCGTATTTGTACTGATAATAGAGATGCTCCTTCGGTAGATCATATGCCAGGGCGGTGACCGCGTCCTGGACAAGCTGAACTTCCGCACCCCGGTCAATTGTGAACATGGCTTCCTCTATCAACCGGTCATACGATGCATTCTGATATCCGTAGATGTTTAGACCATCCTTTATATTATCAGAATGGAAAGAGCTGAAGAAAAAGTTTTCAGGTCTTTTCAGGTACATGCTCGGGAATCCCTCCTCTTCGACACCGGAAGAACCACCCCGGGTTCCGGATTTGGTAAAGAAACCCCAGATTTTTGATTCTCTCTGGGAAAACGTATCATTCACAATGACATACCAGGAGTAATAAGTGGAGGGTTTAAGATCCGGCCACGAGACAAGAGCTTGAACACCCTCATCGGTGTCCCAAAAGATTATGTCAGTATCTATTACATTGTTGGTCGAAGCATCATAAAATGTGACAGTTATAGGGTCTCCGTCAGGATCCGATACAAAAACGCGTAAACGTGCTCGATCTGGATCGACACGATTCTCCCCGTCTTTCGGAAAAGGACTACTGTCATAGGTGGTGGAGTATAGAATAATTCTGGGCGGGTCATTATATAAATAGGGGTGATAAACGGGTACAGTCTGTATCTGGGAGGGGGTTTCATATTCCTGTGCCACAATGCACATATCGAATTCCTCGGCGAAGATCCTTGCCCATAATCCACCAATTCCCATTGGAACAAGCTCTATGTTGATCCCGACTTTAATCATCTCTTGGGTCACCATGGTGCCGATCTGGAACATCAATGGATCGATTTCTTGCTCGGAAATAAGCAACTGGATCGTGCCGCCAGGGCCACTGCCTATGGTGGTGCCATCCGGATTGAGCCACCAATTGCCATTTCCTGGAGGTAATGATGGGTTTTCCAGCAGATACCCTGCTTTTTCCAGAATACTCACTGCTTCGTAGGGGTCGAAAGCATATCGTGGAGCATAGGTATTTTTCCAATCATAGAACAAGCCGATGCTTTCTCCGTCGGAGGCGAGATCCCCGATAGAATCTATTGTCTCGTCATCCACACAATGGGCGATGGCCCTTCTGAGGGGCTTTCCGTGATCAATACCTGATGCTGGCCATTCCATCAGATCGTATCCAAATGACTTCCTTCTCATATTGTATATAACATCGACCATCACCGCACCTTTCAGATAATTGAACTCCAGATCGGGATTACTCGAAAACTGATTGAGATCTGACTGAGGCATTGTCCATCCTATGTGATCGAGATTGTTATTTTCCAAGTCTATTATAGCTTGATCTCGGTTATCATAGAACCTGAAAGATATCTCATCGATAGTAGGTTGGGATGCGAAGATATCATACTTGTATCCGGGTTTGTAAAAATGCTCCCTCCACGTGACTAAAGTTAACCGGTCATCCTCCATCCCCATCCACTTGAAAGGGCCGCTCCCGATGGGCTGATTATTGCTCCAAGATACAGCAAGTGATGGTTTCCAGGCAGAGCCATTCAAGGAACCGTCATAACCTTCATCATACCAGATCTTTTCCTCATCTTCCTCCTGGTTGGATATCTCGCTCCCCCAAATGTGATAGGGTAGGATAGGTAATGAGAGATAATGCAAGAAAACACTGTAATGCGGTTTCTGCAAAACGAATTTCAACGCGGCCTTGGATGAGTCCTCCGATTCCCAGACTATGTCGATTGACAGCCATTGAGTATCGGAATAGTTATTTTCATCTATCAGCGGATGTCCAAGAGACGAGTATTGGGAAGTTGCCTGGGCATGGAAGGAGAACATTATATCACGTATGCTCATCTGCACATCATCATGCCAGTACACGTTCTCAAAATCATAGAATATGATAATCTCCGGCTTGCTCTGATTCTCCCAGAGGATCTTTCTGTTGTAGCCGAAATTGTCCACAGTGCAATCCTCCCAGGTTATGCTTGAAGAATTGCGGGACTCATTAGCAGAGCCCACTGCTATATACGGATCAAGGCGGTTGGTTTCCTGATTGTATTTTATGGCTCCCTCGTAAACGAGACCGAGCACTTTCCCGCTGACCTTGTCGTCCACGAGAGGATTGGTATTATATATTTGATTAATGGCGCAGCGGAAGGTAATAGGGGCATCATTGTCTTGGTCAAGATCGTCTTCCTGGCCGACACCTATTTGAAAGCCAGATAGCAAAACCGCCAATATGATGAAAGTGCAGGTCACCTTTCGTAGCCACATAGTTGGGCTAAATGAAATATGATAGATAAACATATTGCATGTTGTAGAACATGACATACAATAGCCATCATGTCCAGAAATGTTTATAATAGAGTGGTCGATTCAAATGTGGGTACATCATACATGACACTGGGTAAGACAAAACATAAAAATTTAACGAATTTCCTGCCGATCACTTTGGGAATTCTCATTGTCATGATCCTGCTCATTCAGATCCCCGCAGCATCAGCCCAGACCGCGAGCCCGTTTATAGCCAGGGAACAATATGAAAGGATCCCATTTCCTGCCGGAGCCCTTGTCATTCCGATGGATGAGAAGCAGAATGACATCATAAAGAGCTTCGGACTGGTCCACGCACTTCTGAGAAATGATACACCGTGCTATAGGCTTATAGGTCCACCTGACTCGATAATTCAAACCGAGGAATTTCCCACGGGTGCCAATTACTCTGGGGGCCCCATAATTCTCATAGGTCACGATGCCTTGCTGGTGGCGGATGTGATGGGTAAATTCCCCAGCGTGACTTTGCACACTGTCACTTCCGTGTTCATTTCGGATCGTGTGTACATTATCGAGAGGGCGACAAATATCCTGGTGGTTGGCAGAGAAGATGAGGATTATATGCAACACAGCTTTTCAAAACAACTTCTCCAGGAAATGATGATCCCATACGAATCCAAGCAAATATGGCATCTGGATCCGGATGTGGACTTGTTCAATTATGATCTGATAATCATAGAAAATCCGGGAGCCAATGGAGATATGAACCGCGATCTCCAGATGGGAATAAAGACTGCGACGGACAATGGAAAGAATTTTGTTTTCATAGGAAAAGCAATGAGGGACCTACCATCGATATTCCCCGGTTGCTTCGGTGTGATGGCACTTAATGAGAATATGGAGTTCACCGCACAGTTCAATCATACGGGTGAATCGCCCGCACAGTATGCTGGCCCCACTACCATGAATGTCACTACAAGCAATGTTGTGGCCGTAACCCCTGGATCTGTGGAACTTAAACCCCTGGTATACGCGGATGCCAATGGAAGCCAAATACTATTCGCTTCATATTTCAGATATGGAAAAGGCATGATCGAGACCTTTTCCTTTGATCCTGAGGATCAGTTGATGGTGGACAAGAATATGTACGATCTTGCCTGCATATTCTATGGCAATGGATTAGTTCAGGCTCCACCCGCACCATTGGTACCACCACTCCCAATGGCGCCATCTGGAATGCCGATCCCTACTCCCGCATTGCCGCCGCCACCGCCGCCACCACCGCCACCACCGCCAAGCGTACCGATGGCAACAGCCATCCCAGCACATTATCTATTCGCGGGTTTTGCTGGCCTTGCTTTGGGTGATAGGATGAAGAACAAGAGCAAAACGAAGACCGCTGTAAGGCAGAAGATCAAGATCAGTACATGATGTTCAGACGATCATTATTTTCTTAATCAAAACAACCTTCCACAAAACACTGTACCAATTTCTTTAAGTATCTTTATTCCAATATTTGATTGATGGTGGAAGATTTATGATTGTAAAATCTATAAAATCAAATTCTAGGTCGGTAAAAAGCAAGGGATTCGCAATTCTTTCAGTGGCCTTTGTGTTTCTCATGATAATTGGGGTTTTCTCACCTGTCATCTCAGGCACAGATGCGGGTACGAACACAGGCACGAGACAGCAAGACCAGGATTACATCCTGCGAGTGGCCATGCAGGATGATATCAAGACCCTGAATCCCCTTGTCACGAGCGATTCATGGACCTGGAATGTGATCGAATATATTTACGACAAGCCAGTGAAGTCCGACCCCATCACTGGCGAGCTCATCCCTTACATAGCCGTGGGTTCTGCCAGTGGCACTGGAAAGGGATTGAATGACGTATGGGGTTGGGAGGATCTGAACACTGGTGTATTCGGCAACACACCAGTGGCTGATTGGGAGCCCGGTATGACTGGTGTCTCTGAGGCCACGATATTCTATGACTTCACCAATGTCACATGGCATGATGGTATGCAGATGTCCATCAGGGATATTCAGTTCGCTTACCATGTACAAGCCCTATCGCCCACTGGCTCATCAGATGTCAATTGCCTTATGGACCTGGGCGGGGAGTTCGGTACGAATTATTCAAATACCAATTATCTACATATTCAGAAGGTTTATGAGAGTGCGGATGGGCTTCAGGCGGCTCTAAGGTTCGAGATCCAGACGCCTTTTGAAAGCTTCTTCAGGAGCACTTTATCTGTTTTACTATTACCATATCACGTATGGGGAAGTACTGTGTCTGGACAAGCTTATGATAATACGATGATATGGTGCGATCCAGGTTATTCAGTTGACAATGTCATGGCTTGGGATGTTTCAGATGCTCTGGCCTGGCATAATCCAACATCAATTGGCAGTGGTCCAATGAAGTACGATTCCTGGAATATGGGTGTTAGCTCAAAGATCATCACATACAGGGATCATTTTTACAGAGAGAACTGGAATCCAGATTACGATATAAACGGAATTGCAAAACAACCCACCATCGAGGCAATTGTCTTCAAGATATACAAGACCGCGGAGCAAGCGGTCTTGGCTTTGAGAAATAATGATATAGATTACATAGCCTGGTCCCTTCCGCCAACCTTTGTTCAAGAGGTAATAGATGAGCCAGATATAGGCATCAAACAGTCCATGAGCAGTGGCTTTTACTACATGGGCTACAATATGAGACCCAATAAGAGATCCTTCGGATATGATGATAATGGTGTGGATGTGGGCAAGCCACTAAGGAAGGCTATCGCTCATTGTATTGACAAAGATTTGATAGTTCAAAGGCTACTTCTGGGCTTTGGCTCACCAGGAGACGGTCCCATATCCGCGACCAGTGAATGGTACAATGATTCGATCCCACAGTACGACTTTGATCCCGAAGAAGCAAAGACGATCTTGGAGAATGCGGGCTATCAATTGACAAATCCAACTATCGACCCTGGCCAAGGTAATTGGTGGCTCAATCCAGATGGCTCCAATATCGGAAATTCAGAGGGCGGTAAGATAGAGATATTGACACCACCTGCAGATTATGATCCGATAAGAGCACAGGCTGGTTTGATGATCGCCATGCAGATGCAGGAGATCGGTATCTATGCGGAGTCCATCGCTATGGACTTCGGGACCATCGTAAATCATATCGACTATCGGGACTTCGATATGTACATTCTGGGATGGAACATCAATAGCGCTCCACCAAATTTCATGTACGCGTTCTTCCATTCGGACAATGCAGCTGCTGGCCAGAACTACCCAGGATATTCCAATTCAAGTTTCGATGCGATAATAGACACTGCCAGAGCATCCGGTGACGATGCTCTGAGGCTGGAGCTGATCAATGACGCCCAGGCCGCCATCGCATACGATCTGCCATACGACGTTCTCTACTTCAAGACGAATATCGAGGCCTATCGCTCGGACAGGTTCACGGGCTGGGTGTCGGACTCATCTGGCTCGATCTATAACTGGAGATCCATTCTCGAGTTGAGACCGCCATCGAATATGTGGTTGGAAGCAAATTTTGTCAATGTAGCTTCTTCTATCGGATCCAATGCGACCACCGATGTAGAGGTGCTTGTCACTAAGAATAGAATAGAAGTTGATAGCACCATCACAAGAATGCCTGTTGATAATGCATTTGTCAGGCTGGCGGTGTCAGATGGGTCGCTTTCCGCATACAGCGGGACAACAGGTTCAAATGGGGTCTTGAGAGTCACTTTCACAGCCCCCTATGCACAACGTGTCAATGAATTCAATAGCTATGGATCAAGTGTGCTTATCGAGATCGCGAGTGCGGAATTATATGGTTACGATGACGCCCCTAGTAAAATAACCATGCTGACCGTATATCCAGACGACATTGATTTTCTCACAGTCCATATGGAAGCAGAACCGATGACCATCGATGATACAGATGCGACAGGAGCTCTCGGCATCTCAAATATAGTTGTCTCAGTAACAGACCGATCGAATGATCCTATCATTGGAGCTGAAGTGACAATACAATTAGATTCTTTATATTCCCCATCTCCCTCTATTTCTCCAGTACTTGCCACCACAGGCTCAGATGGAACTGCGGTATTTACCTTTGAGGCTGCGGAGCTATGGGATGAAGAGGATAGGGAATATTCTGTAAGTGTTTTGGCCACCAAGGACGATTACGAAAGTGGAACTCAGTCCATTGTGATCAATGTCGTCGATGCACATATTTATATTCCTCCGAACTCCGACATAGATGGAGATGGTGTGAATAATACGGATGATGATTTTCCAACTGATCCAGCAGCCTCTGTCGATACTGATGGTGATGGAAAGCCAGATGATTGGAATGAAGGCTATACGGCTGAAGATTCCACTACTGGTCTTATTTTGGATGAAGATGATGATGGTGACGGCATCCCGGATGATGAGATCCTATCATTGGATTCAAATTCAGGTGATGATGATGAAACCAGTTTGGTCGGAACATACTGGTGGTTGATCGTCATCCTCATTGTTGTCTTTGGCATTATGATCGCTATATATTTCTTTAAAGAACTATGAGCGACCATGAACCATAAATAAGAATACACCTTGACCTGTAAACAAGACTACAAATTACCTGTAAACAAGACTACAAATTGAATGATAAACATATTGCCAAATATAATGTTAAATATTTCGACTACTTTATAACAACCCGACATCTATATATATAGATAGTGTAATAAAAGGTGGTGGAAACAAGTGACTTTTCGTAAGAGGTCATTAGTGGATGGGCTAATCAGTGGGCGAAGTGGTCACTTAGAGTGAGAAAGGGGTGAAACCGATTGGTGCTCAAAAAAGCTTTAATGAAAAAATTCCTAAAGGCGGGTTCTAAATCACTTAAAGTGAAAGTTCCTATAGGCGAGAAGCTTAAAGAGCAAGAATATAGAGCTGGAAGAGGCTCTGAGATCACACCCATTCCTGATCTTGTTGGTTCTAAATTTGAAGAGAGAGAGGTATATCCGATAAATGAACCTTTTAGTTATGCTCGTATTAAATATGATACTGAAAAGAGCGAATACATTTACGAGGTCATTGAACCCACCACCACCCCCAAAGAGAAGGAGATCATTAAACTTATAATGGACACCTTCGAAAAGGCACTGGAATATGAAATGGACAAGATGGGATTAAATGACAAAAGAGAGTATCTGAAAGGCGCGATCAATAGTTTCGTAACCTCAAGAGGCCTAAAAATAGATCCAAAGACCAAAGAAAAGATAGATTATTTCATATTGAGGGACTTCGTAGATTATGGACCCATAGATTCTCTCATGCACGATGATAAGATCGAAGATGTTTCTTGTGATGGGACCGCAGTCCCCCTCTTTGTCTTTCATCAGAAATACGAATCCATCAAGACTGCCACACTCTTCGAGGATGAGGATGAACTGAACAGTTTTGTTGTTCAGTTGGGTCAGAGATGTGGAAAGCAGGTATCTGTTTCCATGCCTATTCTGGATGGAACAACTGGCGAGGGTCACAGGGTACAAGCGACGTATTCTACAGAGGTCACTACCAGAGGTTCTTCTTTCACCATAAGGCGATTCAAGGAAAAGCCTTTCACGCCTGTTGACCTTATTAAATTCAATACAGCATCTCCCGAAATGGTTGCCTATATGTGGCTGGCCGTCGAGCTTGGGAAATCCATGCTGGTTGTTGGAGGCACTGCCAGTGGAAAGACAGCTACATTGAATGCTGCAGCTCTTTTCATCAGGCCAGGTGCGAAGATAGTTACCATGGAAGATACTAGGGAATTGAACCTGCCTCACGAGAACTGGATACCAGGTACGACAAGGACTGGCCAGGGTGAAAGGGATGCGGAAGGAAAGGCCGAGGGCGAGATCGATATGTACGAACTCGTTAGGGGCGCATTAAGGCAGAGGCCGAACTACATCATAGTGGGAGAGGTCAGAGGTAAAGAAACATCCACTATGTTCCAGGCAATGGCCACAGGTCACACCACCTATTCCACAATGCATGCGGATTCGGTCAAGTCCATGGTCAATAGGTTGGAAAATCCGCCGATCAACACTCCAAGGATATTGCTTACAGCTCTTAATTTCATAGTCATTCAGAAGCATGTGAGGGTCAGGGACAGTGTCGTTCGTAGGATAACGGAGATCGTAGAGCTGGTTGCCTATGAAGCAGATACCAATGAGATCGTCACCAACACCACATACCTTTGGGATCAGCGCAGTGATTCCTTCCTGTACAAGGGTCACAGTTTCATCCTGGATGGTATGATGGAGATAAAGAATCTCACCCATGATGAGATGGATGCGGAATTCAAAAGAAGGGTGGACATCATCAATTACATGGTGGAAAAGGACATCACTGATTTCATCGAGATCGCCAATATCGTAGTTGCATATTACAAAGAACCACTTGAGACCGTCCAGAAGATAAGGGATGAAATGGGATGGGTCGTGGAGGCCGTCTTTACTGGTGGCGATGAAGAGGAGGGATCGATCTTTGGCTCATGAGACAGTTGATGCATTCTCAAAGCTCGATACAAAGGGCAGCCATCTCAAGACCAAGAGAACCAGAAAATATGAGGAGGTCGAGCGTGGCCCTCATATCATCAGGTTAAAGAAAGGTTCGGTGCCAACATACATAAAACTGACACCCTTCCAGGAGTTCTCATGGGGATTAATGGGCAATTATGCCAAGAATAAATACAAGGCTGATGAGGATCTTGAGAGCAATCTGATGAAAGCCCATATGCCGATAAGGCCAGAAGAACATATGGCAGTGGCCTACACGATGGCTCTTATTATGGGAATTGTTGGCGCCATAATGCTGATAGTTATTCCTATCGTCCTATCTTTCCTGGACATGCTGGTCGTGGGAGTTCTGATAGGCGTGATGGCCGTGGTATTGCTTCCAGTAATGGGCTTCTTCGGTGTCAAAAGTTCCCCTGGTGGGAAAGCGAAATCCCGGGGAAGGGATATCGATAAAAGGATTTCGGGAGTTATGAGTTTCATTTCCGCCATGGCCTCGGCCAATGTTCCGGTCGATGTCATTTTCAAGGAACTATCCAAGCAGGATGTGTACGGTGAGATCCAGAACGAGGCTGAATGGATAACACGAGACACGGAGCTTCTTGGTATTGATATTCTCACAGCCATCAGGAGAGGCTCACTGCGTTCACCATCAATTAAATTCCAGGATTTCCTTCAGGGTGTTGTAACAACCACGACATCTGGAGGTCAGCTGAAGCCTTATTTCATCATGAAGGCCGAGCAGTTTGAGAAGGAGAATAAATTAATGATGAAGCAGACCATGGAAACCATGGCCATGATGGCCGAGAGTTTCGTCACAGTGGTCGTGGCATTTCCACTTTTCTTAGTGGTCATACTTGCCATTATGGCTATCATCGGAGGCAATGCGGCTTCCACTACCAATATATTGTTCATGGTCATAGGGATCATGATACCAGCATCACAATTTGGTTTCATATTCGTAATCTGGAGCATAAGTCAAGAGTAGAGGTGCAGAAAGAATGGCAGCAACCAAAGAAGAAATGAGGAAACTGGCGATCGCCAGTAAAAAGGACCACACCAGGACAGTTATAGTGGTGGGTGCCATCATATTCTCAGCATTTCTGCTAGTCGGCATATTGAACTTAACAGAGCAGATCGACACATCATTCAAGTCATTAGAACTAATAGATAATAACGAGGACGGAATTATAGATAAATGGGATGCGAACTCCGGATATGATAGTGATGGTGATGAAGTACCGGATCAAGGGCAAACGCCTATGATGAGATTCTTAAATCTATTATTTTTAGGTGCGGCTTTCCTTTTTGGCCCTTGGGCTTTCTATGCCTCATCCAAAGCGAAGAACATCGAAGCTATCGAGAGAAGGATACCTGATTTTCTTAGAGATGTGGCTGAAGCAGGTCGATTTGGTATGACACTGGCCGATGCTATCGTTGTCGCTTCATCTGGTAGATACGGTAAACTCACGCCCGAGATCAAGAAGATGGCAGCCCAGATCGAATGGGGTATCACAGCCACTGAGGCACTGAGGCTCTTCGCAGATAGGATGAATACCGCATTGGTGAACAGAGTTGTCGCGATCGTCATTAAATCCAGTGATGCTGGTGGCAGTGTTGCGGATGTTCTTACAATGGTGGCTCACGATACCAAAGAAGAACAGCTATCACAGCAAGAGAGGGAGATCACGATGAGTACCTACCTGGCTGTTATTTACATAGCTTACTTCGTGTTCCTGGTCACTATTATAATTCTTAATGCCACTTTCCTTCCAAAGATAAGGATCGCGGGAATGGCGGTAGCAAGATCGGCAGAGGCCGCGGGTCTAGGCAGTGCGAATGTCGGAGGCATGTCATTGGATGTATCAGCTATACCCAATATCGAGGTAGCTTTCTTCCTGGCATCCATGATCCACGCTGTCGGAGACGGTGTGATGGCTGGCGTACTCCAGAATGGCAGGATATCTGATGGATTGAAGCACAGCTTCATATTGATATTCCTTGGAATACTGATATTAACATTTACATGAGGTGACATGAATTGGCAGATGCAGCAGAGAAGAAATCCATGAGCGACCACCAAAAAGAACTAGAGGCCATAGATGATGAGAAGAAGTCGGCCGAAGAGAAATTGAACGAGCTCAAGGATGAAGAGGCCAAGACTGAGGCCGAACTCGAATCTTTAGAAGAGCGTAAGCAAGCATCTACTTTCTCAGCCTTCGATGACCTGAAGAAAAAATACATGACCATGCTAAGTGGCAAGAAAGCGATCAAGGTCAAAGTATCAAAGGGGGCCAAGGAGAGATCCAATATCAAGGATGTCACCACAATACCCAAGATAAGGGAGAAACATTTACAGGAGATCGAGATAATCCCAGTTATCGAAGGATACTCGTATGTCAGGATCCTTTATGATAATATATCCAGTGATTATTTCTATGAGTGTATCGAACCTGCTCTGAAGGAAGAGGAGGAGGATGTCCTCGAGGTTCTCAAGGAAATAATGGTGGACACCCTCGCGCATATAGAGGATGCTACTGAAGAGGTCAGAGAGCAATACCTGAGAGAAGGTGTGGACAGCCTGCTCAAAGATATGGGAGTTACATTGAATCCCATATCCAAGGAAAGGGTGATCTATTACATTTTAAGAGATTTCATCAGATATGGCCCTATCGATGTTCCAATGATCGAAGGGGGCGTGGAGGATCTTTCTTGTGATGGTGTCGGTGTGCCTTTCTATATTTATACAAGGCAGTATGGTTCCATTCAATCAAATATCAAGTTCGATACAGCCGAGAGTTTGGATGCCTTCGTCGTATGGCTGGCCCAGAAGTGTCAGAAGCACATATCCGTGGCAGAGCCCATGCTCGATGCCACCATTCCAGATGGCTCCAGGCTGAATGCCACCCTGGGAACTCATGTTACAAAAAGAGGTTCTTCATTCACCATCAGGCGATTCAAGGAAGATCCTTTCACACCACTTGATCTAGTAAGGTTCAAGACCATGTCGCCGGATATGATGGCCTACATATGGCTGTGTATTGAGAATGGGAAGTCCATTCTCGTTTGCGGTGGTACTGCGAGTGGTAAGACCACGACGCTGAATGCGGTTCTGATATTCATTCCGGCCCAGATGAAGGTCGTTAGTATTGAGGATACGAGAGAATTGAACCTGCCCCATGAGAACTGGGTGCCATTGCTTACAAGATCTGGCTTTGGCGGTAAGGATGCCACAGGAAAGGCGGCTGGAGAGATCGATATGTTCGATCTTCTAATGGCGGCTTTGAGGCAGAGGCCACAGTACATGATGGTCGGTGAGGTAAGAGGTTCAGAGGCCAGTGTGGTCTTCCAGGCAATGGCCACAGGTAAGAGCGCGTACACCACTTTCCACGCGGAGAATGTCCAGGCAATGGTGAACAGGATGGAACAGCCCCCGATCGAAATTCCGAGGGCATTGCTCACGGCTTTGGATCTTGTTCTGATGCAGGCTCAAGTGAAGGTGGGAGATGGAATGACACGACGTGTGAAGTCTCTCACGGAGATCTTCGGCATGGATCCAGATTCTGGAGATCTGATCACGAACTCCGTATATACATGGAATCCAGCGGATGACACATTCAATTACAGTGGACACAGCTACATTTACGAGAACATAGCCGATAGTAAGAACTGGACCCAGAGGGAGATGATGCGAGAGGTCAAGCGTCGTATCGACCTGTTGGAATACATGAAACTCATTGGTATCAAGACGAACCGCCAACTTGCCAAGGTCGTATCCGCATACTATACCAACCCAGAAGTTACTATGGAAGATGTCAAGGTCGTGCTGGCAGGTGGAGAATCAACCATACTCACTCATTTAAAATAATTCATACTTCGATCTCGACTATCTAATATCTTTACTAATATGATATATTATGATATCATTAATGATTATAAGATGTAATAGAGTCTTATGATATATACTATACAGCTAATGCACAAATTGCTCAACAATCATTCTTGTTTTTAAGATAAAGTATGTAAAAAAGTATATAGATGATGATGTGTTCCGCCCCATTGGTGAAATAAATGGATGAAGACGTGGTCTGTACATCTTGTAAGATCCCTTTGATCGAAACAGGTAGTTCCGTATTCAAATGCCCCAGTTGTACCAAAATCACAATTGGTAGATGCATCAGATGCAGGGATCAGAGTGTTAGCTATGAATGCCCAGAATGTGGATTTCAGGGTCCGTAGGTGATATATATGGGAGATGTAGCAATAACTTACAAGGTCATGCCAGACGGATTGGAAGTAGATCTGGTAGAATTGAAAACCAATCTAACTGAAGAATTGACCAAGATATGTAGAGTGAACAGTATAGAGGAAAGACCACTGGCTTTTGGACTGAAAGCATTGATCGTTCAGGTCATCATGAAGGATGGCGAGGGCGTGGTGGACAAGCTGGAACAGTTAATACGTGATGTTCCCGGTGTCCAGAATGCCGATGTAGAAGACATGGGTCTTATCTGATAAAGCATACCAGCGATATTCAATTATTTCTATATGCTCTATTTCCAAAGGTAGGCTATGCCATGGGCAAAAAGGGAAGATACGCTAAGCAGAAGGACCGGCGAAAGAAGATCGCCAGTGAAAGAATATCCATCCTCATGGAATTGGCTGATAAGGAAGCCATATCTGGCAAATTGGATAGGGCTAGTCGATATGGATATCTGGCAAGGAAGATCGGAAAAAAATATAATGTACGCTTGCCAGGTACCTTCAAGCATAAATATTGCAAGCACTGTGGCACATACCGGGTACCATCAAGAAACACCCGGGTTCGAATATCGCGTGGCCACATAACCACACATTGCCTGGAATGTGGTGACATATACAGAAGACCATACATAGTGAATGGAAATAGATCAATAAAGGAAAGTGAACTCAATGGACAATAAGACCAAAAGAGAATTGAGGGGCAAGGCGCAATCCATACAGCCCACGGTTCGTGTCGGAAAGTCCGGGATCACGGAACAGTTGATCGATGAGATCAAGAGCCAGCTTTCCAATAAAGAACTCATAAAGATCAAGATACTTGGCTGTGACAAGAATGAAGTTAAACTAATTGCCACAGAATTATCCACCCACACCAAAGCAGAGCTCATAGATGTCAGGGGCAATACGATGGTCCTTTGGAAAAAGGGTTAAATATCCTTGGCTGTTTGTCAACCCGAGGCCAACCATATATTGGTCTCGTCTCGCTGTTAAGGTAGTGGGGTAAATATACGCACAATGCGGGGGTACCCGAGCATGGCCAAAGGGGCTAGGTTGAGGGCCTAGTGGTTAGTCCTTCGAGGGTTCAAATCCCTTCCCCCGCACTTTTTCTTTTACCTTCGCTGCGCTGGCTCACCCTCCAAAAGAAAAAGGCGCACAAATCGAATCAAGCCAATTGGCTTGATCAAAATAAATGCGTAGGTTCCATAGGTAAAGTCGCATTTAAAAAAAGAAAAATCGGGTGAGCCTGCTCGCTCAGTAAGTATGTACCTTCCTTGCATTGCAAGACAACCAGTAAATTGAAAAGCTTTGTAGATGTAAAATATTAAAACGAGAAGAGCATTATGGGATTGTAATATCTACCTATTGAAAGGATGGAGATGTAAAAATGAATCAATACGATATCAAAAGAGGACATTTTGGAAATATCGAGGGCGATAAACTTAAAAATTTGATGAAAGACATATTTGGAAATGCCAAGAAGGATGGCGACAATTTTGTATCCACTTATGGCGCGCTTGACAAGCTCATTGTCGGATTCGATGGAAAGAAGAAGCTCAATGTCGAGACCGTGATGAACCCGAATGTCGATAATGATGTGGCTTCAGACACTATCAAGCAGTACAATGATTTTCTTCTGAGAGCAACTGGCTTCACATCCAAAGAGCGCAAGAAGAGAGCGAACAAAGCTTGATCCAATATTCCGTCAAGCTTTAGCCTTTTTTCTTTATGCTAGCTCACGTCCTGTACGTACTTGGCGACAGCACAATTAGCCCTGTCAATATCTCAAGTCTACCTATCCACATGCAGAATGTCAGTACTATCTTCGCAAAGGAATTCAAATTATGAAATCCCTCTCCTGGCATGAAGATGCCGAGTCCGGAATTGGCCAAGCAGCTGGCGACTGCGGATAATGATGTCTCGATACCAACACCAGTGCCACAGATCAATACTACAGCCACTACAAGCACAAGTAGGTAGCTGAAGAAGAGCAATTGCACCCGTGCCACCACTTTTTCCGGGATCACTCTGTTATTGAATTTCACTGCCAGGACGGCTCTTGGATGGATGGATTTCAATATACCATTCTTCATATTTTCCAGAAGAATGAGTATTCGGGATATCTTCAATCCTCCACTTGTTGAGCCAAGTGTCGCTCCTACCAACATTGCGAGGATGATGAGCGCATACACGATAGGTGGCCATTGAGCGATACCATCGGCTGTTGAGAACCCACTAGTGGTTCCCGCAGATACGATCTGGAACATTCCTTTTCTGAAAGATTCTCCAAATCCAAATTCACCAGAAAGATACAGTGCGAATATCGAAATGAAAGCAAGCATCCCGATCCAGATGAGGAAAGCCCTCAGTTCGGGATCCATTATCACTTCCTTGTACTTACCAGTGATAACTCTGTAATGGAGGATGAAGTTCGTACTGCCTATGATCATGAACATCATGACTATCAGTTCCACACCAGGACTATCGTAGAATCCGATATTGTCCGAGTGCACGGAGAACCCGCCAGTGGACAAGGTGGAAAAGGATGTCGCCACTGAATCAAATGGAGACAGCCCTGCTATCAACAATAGAATTATCGACAGTAATGTGAATAGACCATACACACCCCACAGTATCCTCGCTGTTTGGTGTAATTTGGGCTTGAGGCGGGTGACAGTCGCACCTGCCACCTCGGCCTTGAAGAGATGCACTCCCCCCTCTAAGAAACGTGCCAGTATCACGACACTGAAGACTATGATACCCATACCGCCAAGCCATGTGGTCACCGCCCGCCACATGAGTATGCTGTGCGAATGAATGTCTATATAATCTCCATTGGAAGGGTCCAATATTGTGGCTCCAGTCGTTGTGAAGCCAGACATGGACTCGAAGTAAGCATCAATTGGGCTGGTGATGGAACCGGAAATGAGGAAAGGCAGAGCTCCCAAAGCAGCGATGACCAACCATCCGATCCCCACGACCACGAAGGCCTCCCTTTCTCTAAGGTCTTGTCCCCAGTCCTTTGTGTAATACCACATGGTGGTTCCTAAAACAACAGATAGCAGCATGGGCAAGACGTATGTCTTGAACAGGAAGATCCCAGATTCTCCGTAGATGGCTCCTGTTATCAGGGGGACAAAAAATGCAAAGCTGAAAAGAAGAATGATATACCCCATCACCGCAATTATGCCATCCTTTCTCATATGATCCTCAGCCTTTTCTCGAACGCATGAATAATTTATCGATCTTCTTCAAGGATTCAGTGCCAGCAAATATGATCAATCGATCCCCTGGTCTCACAACATCAAATTGTGTGGGTCTGAGAACAGTGCCACCTCTTATGACCGAGCCAATGAAGCTATTGTTCGGTAGCTTCACCTTGCCGAACTCTTTCCCAACTATCCACAGATCATCGGAGACGAAGACCTCCAGAACCCGTGATTCATTTGATGGCAAGCTTGTTATCTGCTTCGTTGTGGGTCTTTTCTGACCAGGCTTTGCAATATGTTTCAACATGGTATTGGCAGTTATCATCCTCGGGCTCAAAGCAACCGTGATGCCTATCTGCTCGAATAGTGGAATTAGATCCGGATCCTCTACCAAAGCCATTGTCTTCCTAACTCCCAATCTCATTGCGATCAAGCATGCCAGCATATTGAACTCACTGCTTTCGGTGGTGGCTACGAAAGCTCCAACATCCTCGATACCCTCCTCTTTAAGGGCCTTATCATCAATGCCGGATATGTGGATCGTCAGAGCTTTTTTCAATTGTGTAGCTGCTTCTTCACATTGCTCTTCACATTCATCCATCAGGAGTATCAATCTTGACAACTCCAGGCTTTGGGCAAGGTTGATCCCGATATCATTGGCTCCCATGATCATTATCTTGTCCATGCCCACTTCCATCTTTTCTCCCACAACAGTACTGACACTGATCTCCAATCTGAAGGCCGTTTCCACTTCGGGTATCTTATTCTTGGAGTCGATGGTAACAAATATCTTGTCCCCTGGCCTGAACTTACCTGCCAGATCAGGATTAACAACAATACCGGATCGTGCTATGGCGGAGATCAGGCAGCCTTTGGGCAAGGTCACTCCATCTATGCCTATTGATGTCAGAGGGCTGTTCTCCGGTAATATGAAATTTATAATCAATCCGCCTTCTTTGGTCACGACCTCGCTTTCTACCAGAGAAGGAAGCAGAAGCATTTTAGCCATGTGCTTCGCCGTCACCCTGTCCGGGCATATAGCCAGGTCGATTCCGAAAAGATCCAATTTGCCAGAGATCATATTCTCCGGCATGTAGTCTCTATCATTTATCCTGGCCATTGTTCGGCATCCTTTTGTTTTGGCAATTATGGAACTTATTATATTCACTTCATCAGAGCCAGTTGCTCCGATAAAAATATCAGCCGAACTGATGCCAGCTTCTATTAAAGTTGATAGACTTGCAGCATTTCCATTGATGGATAGCACATCCATGCTTTCAAAGACACTCATTCTTTCTTTGTTCTTTTCAATGACTGCGAGATTATGCCCTTCCTCTAATAGCGTCTCGGTTATCTGGAGACCAACTTGCCCCATCCCTGCAATGACAATATACATTCACAGGTTCAATACAGTAAAGGATTAAAGGGTTTTCATGTCCTCAATTCATCTTCCTCTTGTCTGGATTGAATTTATGTATCAGTGGAAAAAGTGGATTTTTTAAAACAGTCATATATAATACTTTCTCAAATTAGCTATTTTTTGAAAATAATGTTGTTATTTTTCGATATAATGCATTATATTATTAATAAATAACACGTACGCATGGGAATGTTTATATATAATAACGTTTTCGGAGGTGAGCTATCCAACATTTGACTCAGGTGTGGGCCCGTAGCTCAGCTAGGTTGACTTTCGCGAATGAAGATCCGCGTAAGTCCTAGAAAGAGCATCTGGCTTTTATCTGACCAATGTATGCGAACGGATGCTATTCGTTGGTTGGAAAGATACCAGGTGGTCAAGGGTTCGAATCCCTTCGGGCTCGCCAAACCTATATGAGAAAAGTGTGGATACTAAAAGAGGAGTTGATTATTCAATTTAGTTTGGAGGCGGTAATATGGAATTCAATGTACTCGAACATGAAATGGTGCCGGAGCATCATCTTCTTTCGGAAGATGAGGAGAAGGCAGTTCTAAAAGGCTATAAGATCGGAAAGGACCAGCTCCCGAAGATCAGAAAGAATGACCCTTGTATCAAAACACTGGAACATATAATCGGTGATGAGATATCTGAGGGTAGAGTGATCAAAGTCGTAAGGTTGAATCCCATCGCTGGGGTGTCAGTGGCTTACAGAGTAGTAATAAGAGGATAGGTGTTCCAATGAGAGAACTTGTTCAAGCCTTTTTTAAGGACAGAAGCATTGTAAACCATCATATCGCATCTTACAACGATTTCCTGCCAACAATAGATAATCCCAATAGCAGGATGCAGCAGATCGTGGACAATATTAGGGTATCAAAGGACGAGATCCTGAGGGGAGTTATCCGCCTGGACTCGGACAAGACCGATGGCAATATTGTTGATGTGAGGATAGGTAGAAAGAGGGACAAGAATGGTGCAATAGATGCCCATTCCAAACCCACATTGTACATAGGTTCACCAAGGGTCAAAGAGGCCAATGGTGCGACCAATCCATTGACTCCGATGGAAGCCAGGTTGAGGAACCTCACCTACATGGCCCCTATTGAACTGACGGTCACTATTATAGAGAATGGCATCGAGCGGGAACCCGAGGGTGTCCATATAGGTAATTTACCAGTCATGGTCAAATCAAAGAAATGTAACATCCATGACAATAATATCGACCTCATGTTCAAATTGAAGACCGATGAGGAATTAGCCAGGATGTCTCCAAGTGAGAAGCTCAGCGGTGTTGGCGAGGATCCATGTGATTCTGGTGGTTATTTCATCGTTGGCGGAACAGAACGTGTTCTCATATCCCTGGAAGATCTGGCTCCTAACAGAGTTCTTGTGGAATACAGCGAAAGGTATGGAACAAGGACCGAGGTCGCCAAGGTGTTCTCACAGAAAGAAGGATACCGTGCTCTTACTTTGGTTGAGAAGAAGAGAGACAGTGTTCTGTATGTCTCAGTTGCCGCAGCCTCCGGTAAAATACCACTTATTTTGCTAATGAAGGCACTGGGTCTGGAAAGTGATGAGGATATTTACAATGCCGTTGTATCTGATCCTTCAATGGCCAATATCCTTTATGCGAACATAGAGGAGATCCAGGACCCAAAGCACTGCCCTCCAGATGGTGTTTTCACCACAGAAGATGCGATCTTGTGGTTGGAGAAGAAGTTCGCTACAGGTCAGGCAAAGGAATACAGGATAAAGAAGGTCGAATCTATATTGGACAAATCATTATTGCCTCATCTTGGAGATGCTCCTGAGGATAGGTTGAAGAAGGCAATTTTCTTAGGAAGGATAGCCAGGACCGTGCTCGAACTCTCCCTCGACATGAGGGGAGAGGATGATAAGGATCATTATGCTAACAAGAGACTGAAGCTATCTGGAGACCTGATGGAGGATCTATTCAGGGTGTCATTCACCAATCTCGTAAAGGATCTCAAATACCAACTTGAGAGAGGATATGCCAAGAAGAAGAGCATGAAGATAAGCTCCGCTATAAGACCGGACTTACTCACGCAGAGACTTCTACATGCACTTTCTACTGGTAATTGGGTCGGTGGACGAGCTGGTGTTTCCCAGCTTCTCGATAGGACATCCAATATGAGCGCGCTCAGTCATTTGAGAAGGGTCACATCCCCATTGACCAGGACCCAGCCGCATTTCGAGGCCAGGGATCTTCACCCCACCCAGTGGGGCAGATTGTGTCCAAATGAGACACCAGAAGGTCAGAATTGTGGTCTTGTCAAGAACTGCGCTTTACTTGTGGATGTTTCCGAGAGATCGCATGAGCACATTGTCAAAATGCTTCTGCAGGATCTTGGCATAAAAGAGGTCAAGGGTCAGCAGACCAAGAGCACCAAGGTGTATGTCAATGGTGACCTGATAGGTACACATGACAGACCAAAGGACCTTGTCGAGGAAGTACGCCAGAGAAGAAGAAGCGGCATGATCTCCAATGAGGTCAATCTCCGATATGACGAGGATATGAACGACGTTATAATCAACTGTGATGAGGGAAGGTTGAGAAGGCCCCTCATCGTGTCCAAAGATGGAAGGCTTCTATTGAACAAGAAACACATGGATGGCCTGAACTCGGGGAAGATAAAGATACAGGATATTGTCCGTGAAGGTATAATCGAATGGCTGGATGCGGAAGAGGAAGAGGATACTTACATCGCTGTAAGAGCCTTCAATTCACCAACCCAGTGTGATCACTGTGGCCATCTGCTTTCCAGTACAGATACGACCTGGGAAAATATTGGAGTTCCTGATGACGTAGTGAAGCTCAAGTGTAAGCATTGTGAAAAGATCATGAAGGTGGAGAAGCTCCTCAGGGACGATCACACACATATGGAGATCGACCCCATGCTCATTCTGGGTGTGGCAGCAGGTTTGGTTCCGTATCCGGAACACAATTCATCACCAAGGATCACAATGGGTTCAGCTATGGCCAAGCAGTCCCTTGGACTCAGCAGTTCGAATTACAGGATAAGGCCAGATACCAGGGCTCACCTCCTTCACTACCCACAGAGACCTATGGTACAGACAGAGGTCATGAACTTCGTGAACTTCACAAAGAGACCTGGTGGCCAGAATTTCGTGGTTGCTGTCGCAACTCACCATGGTTACAATATGGAGGATGCTCTTGTCATGAGCAAGTCATCCATCCAGAGAGGTTTAGGACATTCCACCTTCTTCAGGACATACAAGGCTGAAGAGAGGAGATATCCAGGTGGCCAGGAGGATCATTTCGAGATACCTAGCCCGGATGTTCGAGGTGCAAGGGCCGATCTTTCTTACAATAGTCTGAATGAAGATGGCCTGATAAGTCCAGAGACCAATATCAAAGGCGGAGATGTCCTCATAGGTAAGACATCGCCACCAAGGTTCCTTGAAGAGGACACGGATTTCCTTACTCCTCAGAAGAGAAGAGAAACATCGGTCACAGTTCGCCCCGGAGAAAAAGGCTGGGTTGACAGTGTGATGCTCACAGAGACCGAGAATGGAAGCCGCCTTGTAAAGGTCAAGGTCAGGGATCCAAGGATGCCCGAGCTTGGTGACAAGTTCGCATCCAGACACGGTCAGAAAGGTGTTATTGGACTTCTTGTAGATATGGAGGACATGCCCTTCACGGAAAGTGGCCAGACCCCCGATCTTATAATCAATCCACACGGTATTCCATCACGTATGACCGTCGCTCACGTTCTTGAGATGGTGGGCGGAAAGATGGGATCGATGAAAGGACGCTTCATTGACGGAACTTCTTTTAGTGGAGAAAAAGAAGAAGTTCTCAGGCAGGAACTTGTCAATCATGGTTTCAAACACAATAGCAGGGAGGTCATGTACGATGGTCGTACTGGCCAGTATATCAATGCCGATATCTTTGTCGGCGTCATCTATTATCAGAAGTTGCATCACATGGTAGCTGGAAAACTGCATATGCGATCCAGAGGTCCAGTACAGATATTGACCAGACAGCCAACAGAAGGAAGGTCAAGACAGGGTGGACTGAGGTTCGGTGAGATGGAACGTGACTGTCTCATAGGACACGGAGCCGCAATGGTGATCAAGGACAGATTATTGGATGAATCCGATGGAACGACCCAGTATGTTTGTGGAAATTCAGCCTGTGGCCATATAGCTATACTTGACCGCAGAGGTGTTCTGAGATGCCCGGTCTGTGGAAATAATTCAAGTGTCCACCCGGTTCAGACCAGTTATGCCTTCAAGCTACTGATGGATGAATTACTATCGCTTGGCGTCGCCATGCGTCTTCAACTGGAGGAATTGAAATGATGGCATCAAGACCAAAAAGAGGAGTGAGCAAGAGAATTCAGTATATCAAATTCGCTCACATATCCCCTGAAGAGATCAGAAAAATGTCCGCGGTAAAGGTCATCACGGCCGATACTTATGATGATGATGGTTTCCCTATTGAGATGGGTCTGATGGATCCACACTTAGGGGTTATCGAACCAGGTCTCAGATGTAGGACCTGTGGAGCAAGGGTGGAAGATTGCCCCGGTCACTTCGGCCACATTGACCTGGCAATGCCAGTCATCCATGTGGGTTTCATAAAGGACATCAAGCGTCTTCTTCAATCCACATGCCGTTCATGTGGTCGTATCCTTCTTACTGAGAAACAGATGGAAGAAGAAGAGGAACTCAGATTCATGCTCGGTTCGCTGGGCGGTGATACAACAGATTTCGATCACCTGATGAAGAGAACTGCAAAGGATGCCAGTGTGAGGACCGTGTGCCCGCATTGTGATGCCGAGCAATTGAAGATAACCCTTGATAAGCCAACTACTTTCAGAGAGGAAGGCCACAAGCTGACCCCGAAGGAAGTCAGAGAGAGACTGGAAAGGATCCCCGATGAGGATCTGATGCCAATGGGTTTGAACCACAAGGTGTCAAGGCCAGAATGGATGATATTGACAGCATTGCCAGTTCCTCCTGTGACGGTCAGACCATCCATAACATTGGAATCTGGTGAGAGATCGGAGGATGACCTGACTCACAAGTTGGTGGACGTTCTCAGGATCAATCAGAGATTGAGGGAGAATCGAGATGCAGGAGCGCCTCAACTGATAGTCGAGGACCTTTGGGAATTGCTACAGTATCATATAACGACATACTTTGATAATCAGACATCTGGAATCCCACCAGCCAGGCATAGATCTGGAAGGCCATTGAAAACATTGGTCCAGAGACTGAAAGGAAAGGAAGGGCGTTTCAGATCCAACCTATCTGGTAAGAGAGTTAATTTCTCCGCAAGGACAGTTATTTCTCCAGATCCAGTCCTTTCAATAAACGAGGTTGGCATACCAATAAAAGCTTCCAGAGAGCTCACGATCCCAATTAGGGTGAATCAGTTCAACATAGATATTGTCAAAGAGCTCACAAGCAGAGGCATAGCGCCTGTTGGACCACATGGAGAATACCTTCCTGGAGTGAACTACCTCATAAGGGTGGATGGCCGAAGGATAAAGATAACGGATAGGAATGCTGAGCTTGTTTCAGAGGGAATAGAGATAGGCCAGACCATCGAGAGACAATTGGTCGATGGTGATATCGTTTTATTCAATAGACAGCCATCTCTACACAGAATGTCCATGATGGCTCACAAAGTAAGGGTGATGCCGCACAAGACATTCAGGTTCAATCTGTGTGTTTGTCCTCCATATAATGCGGATTTCGACGGAGATGAGATGAACGTTCATGTTCTTCAGAGCCCAGAAGCGATCGCAGAAGGCCGTATCCTCATGCTGGTACAGGAGAATATCCTGTCACCAAGGTTCGGAGGCCCGGTCATTGGAGGTATCCATGATAATATCACTGGGGCTTTCAAATTAACACATAATAACCCATTGCTGAACAAGGCGGACACATCCATGATCCTGTCAAAGGCCAATATATATGATTGGCCAGAACCGACCATCGTTGATGGTAAGGAGATGTGGTCTGGCAAGGACATATTCAGTATAGCTTTACCAGATGGACTTAACTTGATCTATAAGTCTTCTATATGTCAACAATGTGATGATTGTAAGGAAATGAATTGTGACATAGATGCCTATGTGATGGTCAAGGATGGTCAGTTATTGGCTGGTACGATAGATGAAAAGAGCGTCGGTGCTTTCAAGGGAAAGATACTTGACAAGGTATCAAGAGACTATGGGGCCGATGCAGGCCGAATCTTCCTTGAGACCTCATCCAAGATGGCTCTGGCTGCCATAATGATAACTGGATTCAGTACAAGTATCGATGATGAAGATATTCCAGAGGAAGCCAAGATCCAGATATTGGAACAGCTCAGACAGGCTATAGAGAAGGTTGGTGGCTATGTCGAGGCTTACAGGGAAGGAACCCTGGAGGCCATGCCTGGTCGATCCCTTGAGGAGACCCTGGAGGTCGAGGCCATGCGTATCCTGGGTAAAGCCAGAGATGGAGCAGGTCAGATAGCTGGTCGTTACCTTGGATTGGAAAATTCCGCGGTCATAATGGCGAAGAGCGGTGCAAGAGGTTCCATGCTGAACTTGAGTCAGATGGCTGGTTGTATCGGACAGCAGGCTGTTAGAGGAGAGCGTATCAGTAGAGGATATCATCACCGTACTCTGCCGCATTTCCACAAATACGATCTAGGTGCAGATGCTAAGGGTTTCGTAACGTCGAGTTACAAGGTGGGATTAGCACCCACAGAATATTTCTTCCACTCAATGGGTGGAAGGGAAGGACTTGTGGATACGGCGGTCAGGACATCCAGATCAGGTTACATGCAGAGAAGGTTGATAAACGCACTTGAGGATCTGAAGGTCGTTAATGACAGTACAGTCAGAAACACTGCCAACACTATAATCCAGTTCAAGTTCGGAGAGGATGGAATAGATCCTTCAAGAAGTGTTCAGGGAGAGGCCGTGGATATAGACGACACTCTTCTGAAGGTATTTGGGGACAAGAGGTTCAAGAATATCGCAAAAGAACTCAAAGCAGCAGGAGGTGAGTGATATGGCAAGGAAAGATACAGTCAATGCCTTGATAAGAAGAGGAGTGAGTGCGAAGGTATCGGAAGCTTTGGCAAATGCCAATTTCAAGATCGGGGATCTGAAAAAAGCACCCTTCGAGCTAATAACACAGTTCATCTCTGAGGAAGATGCTGAGGAACTTTTGAAGCTCATCGGAGCCAAGAAGACCCATATCGATAAGGAACAGTTGAAGGCAGCCTCAAAAAAGAAGGCTCCAAAGAAGGAGACCAAAAAGAAGGACAAGGAGATCAAGCCAAGAATGGACTTCAAGATGCCTGATAAGGTTCCAAAGATGACCGATTTCGAGAAGAAGATCTCCACAATGGCAATAAAGTTGGGAACACCACTTCCATTGGCCCTGGTCCAGAAGGTCGCGGCCAAGGTCAAACCATTGGATGAAAAAGAGATGAAAATATTCATAGAAGAGATCGTGGCCATTTACAACAGGCGTTTGATAGATTCAAATGAGTCCGCTGGTATAGTTTCAGCCCAATCCATTGGTGAACCCGGAACTCAGATGACCATGAGGACCTTCCATTATGCTGGTGTGGCGGAGATCAATGTTACCTTGGGTCTTCCAAGGCTTATTGAGGTGGTCGACGCAAGGAGAACACCAAGCACACCGATGATGACCGTTTACCTGAAAGATCATGTAAAACATGATCTCGATAAGGTAAAAATGGTCGCCTCCAATATCGAAAGAACCCAGCTTATAGATGTGGCCACAGTCGAAACCGATATCGAGAATATGCAGGTCATCGTTAAATTGGATCAGAAGAAACTGGCAGAGAAGAACATCAAGATCGATGAGATCAAGTCCAGCCTGGAAAAGGAGAGAAAATTGAAATCCGATGTCCTGGTCGAGGGCAAGAAAATGTTGGTCATAAAAACAGAAGAGGCTTCCTTCAGGAAGCTCCAACAGATCTTCGAGATAGTCAGAGATTGCAAAATAAAAGGTATAGAAGGCATAAACAGAGCGGTCATAAGAATGAGTGATGACGGCTACATCATCTATACCGAGGGATCTAACCTGGCCAAGATGCCTGAGATCGAAGAGGTGGATCCAAGTCGCACAACCACCAATAGTATTACCGAGATATACACTGTATTGGGTGTCGAGGCAGGCAGGAATGCTGTCATAAAGGAAGCAGGAGCGACCCTGGATGAACAAGGTCTTACTGTGGACAAGCGTCACATCATGCTTGTAGCGGACATCATGACAAATGATGGAGATGTGAAGGCAATTGGACGTCATGGTATATCTGGTAGGAAATCCAGTGTTCTGGCTAGAGCTGCTTTTGAAATTACATCCGCCCACCTGCTGAAAGCAGGCCTGATAGGAGAGGTCGATGCATTGGATGGAGTTGCTGAAAACATTATTGTAGGTCAGCCGGTTACGGTTGGTACTGGAGCCGTGAATCTCGTCTATTCACCAAAAAAAAGGAGGAATAAATAATGGATCTTAACAAAGCCCTAAGAACTGCAGCCAAGAGTGGTAAATTACTATTTGGAGCAGACCAGGCAATGAAAGCCATCGAAACAAAGGAAGCCAAATTGATAGTAGTGGCCAGTAACTCTCCAAATCCGGAATTGAAAGAGCAGAGTGAAATACCATTCATGGATTTTCCGGGAACCAATATGGAACTCGGATCAGCCTGTGGAAAGCCATTTTCAATATCAGTAGTGACGATTCTTGATCCTGGCGAATCCCAGATATTGTCAAATAGGTAGATCCAATGTCTGATATAGTACTCGACAATCAAACTCTCCTTCACATCACATTATTCGAGAGAATGACCCGAACCACCATAAAGGACTGTGTTGAGACCGATGACAGGATAATCTTTGTCGTGAAGGCAGGCCAGATAAGCAAGGCTGTTGGAATAAAAGGTGAGAATGTATCCAAGCTAAGGAAACAATTATCCAAGACCATACAGATAGTCGAGTACTCGGAAGATCCTGTCCAGTTCATAAAAAGTGTATTTCATCCTTATGAGGCCAATGCAGTGGATATAGAGCAGCGCGGTGACCTGACACATGCGACGGTCACCGTCAACCCTCTCCTTAAAGCAAAGGCCATAGGCAAGGCGGGACGAAACCTGAAGATAGCTAGGGACATGATCTACAGGCACCATAAAATACAAAGCGTAAGCGTAGCGTAGCTTTGTATCAATTCTGAGTGTAAGCGTAGCGTAGCTTTGTATCAATTCTGAGTGTGAGTGTGGCGTAGCTTTGTATCAATATTGAATGGATCCACTCATATGGTATCAATTTTAATTATGATATAGCATCAATGCTCATTGTGATGTGTGTTCCATCGCTTTTTCTATAAATCTATCTGGCTCATTGACATCGATCATTATCTCATCAGCCAGTTTTCCCATTACGGACTTGAACCGCCTGGCCTCTTTCAGTTTTATTTTCACCGAATTGCTCTTGGATGTGGCCATGGAAATAATTGGCTTTCTAAGACTGGGGGTGACACCGTACCCCAGTGACAATGCATCTGCCCTTTCCACCTTCAGAATATCATCCCAGGGGATCTCTATTTTGAACAGGAAGCCCTGTCTAAGCACCATGCGATCATCAGATATGCCGTGCCTGGTCAATATCGGCGATATTCCAAACATTATGAGATAGATAATGTACAGGACGATGAAAAGCCCCACATACAGCATGTCGGGAAAACTAATGGCCACGATGGCTATGATGGAAATAAATAAGACTGATATGTACACACTTCTTATGAAGAAAAGTATATGCTCGTAATCAAATTCATCTTCCATATGGGTCACAAGGTGATAAGAATTTTCAGGTTTAAAATGATTGTTCATCATTCTGGCCATAAAAAATAATTAATGCGAGTTTTTATACTCGCATTAATTCGACTTAATATGTTTCATATTCACATATTAAGCAGGCTGCCACCACTCATCTGGATCTGTTCTCCTTCTGCATTGACGATCGTTATTGTGTATTCACCAGGCTGTGCATTGGCCCAGGTCAATGTTATGTAGTCACCAGTGTTTATTTGAGAGTTGTCTCCAAGATCAGTTGATATTGCAGTGATGACCTGTCCAGAGCCATCCTGATCTACATCAGTTGCTGTCGGTGGATTGGCATCAAACGATAATTCATAACTAGTAGAATTAACACCAGCTATTTTTATTGTTATATCCGTCCACTTGATATCTTTGCTGAATGCTCCAAATTTCATTATCGCAGTCGTTGAAGAGTCCTTTTCCAGTTCGACCCAATTTCCTGTTGGAGCTATACTTGTATCATTGTCAAATTCCATGACCATGACGTACAATACAGCTGCTAATACCACAGTTATCGCGACCATCAAAATGGTGGCTATAACTGGAGACACTCCATCTGAATCCTTTCGGATCCTCCATATATTTTTTATTTTTCTTTTCATTTTTTGTCCTCCTGCAGTTTTTTCCTGCAAGTAAGACTTTGTGACCAAGCATATTTAACACCAGTCTTGACATGTCAAAATTATGGTGGTATTTTGCAAGAAAGGTGGGAAGGTCAAGCCTCTGAATCGCCCTCCCCCTCAATATCAATACTCCCCCCACCCCACTCCTCCTCTGACAAAACCCGGCCCCCCTTTTGTCTGGTCGGAGTGGATATAATATGCTAAATGGGAGATGATGTTCTTTCTCCAATAGATATATGCAATAAAAGGTAGATATAGAATCAATGAAGAGGAAGAGATTGGCCACAGTGGAAGAGGCGATCCTGGTATATTTGATAGGCTTCTCCAAATACAGAGAAGAGGAAGATGTTCCTTTGTCAGTTAGCCAGATAGGTATTTCTCGTAGCCTGAGTATCAGGAGAAGTCATATCTCCACCTCTCTGGATTCGGCGAAGAAAAGGGGCTTCGTGGAGGAAAAGAAGTGCCGAGTCAAAGGCGAGCCCAGGAAGAGGAAATCATATTTTTTGACAGAGATTGGCTCTACCAAGGCCATAGAGCTCGAGAAATTATTTTTGGAGCAAGAGGTAAATGCCATTATGAGGGATGGAGAGGAATTTCAAGGTCGTATAAGCGAGTTTCTTGAAAAAATAGATAATTCATCCAATCTGGCCAGGATACTCACCCATACTTATGAAGGAACCGTACACCTTTCAGAGATATCCGAGTCAGATGAAAGCCAGAAGATGTCCAAAGAAATTCCCAATATTTCTTTGTTAATTGGTCGTGAAGATGAACTGACTGAGATAGATAAGGTGGTCTCAGGCAAGTCCAATATCATGGTAGTGACTGGCATAGGTGGCATTGGAAAGACAGCCTTGCTAGCTCATACTTTAAATAATTCCAAACACACATCTGAGGTTTTCTGGTTCGATGTGGGTGAATGGAGTAGTATAAGGAACACATCCATGCACCTTGGGAATTTCCTGGATGGGAAAGGTAGTTCGAGATTGAAAAGATATATGTCGGCCCATGAAAATCCAGATATGGCGGATATATATGATATCCTTGTGAATCTGGATGTCCCGTTGATACTGGCATTTGACGATATACACAATTCCAGTCTGAAATTTCAATTATTCTTGAGAATGCTGGTTTCGGCAGGTCTGGAATCTAAGAATATGAAATTATTTCTTCTCGGCAGGAGTGACCCAGGAATTCTTGAGAACAAGCATTTGCATGATCCTCGATCCGTCAGATCAGACCTTGCAGGACTTTCGGAAGGGTCCAGTATTGAACTGTTGAAATTGAGAGGATTCACGGAGGGTCAGGCCAAGGTCATTGCAGAAAAATCCGGTGGTCACCCATTATACCTATCTCTGATAAAGGATGCAAATCCAGGCGCGATTGATGATATAGAGAAGATACTGGCTAATGATATTTTTAATCAGTTGAAAGATGATGAAAAGGAAATCTTGGCTCGCCTGTCTGTTTTCCGCGAACCTGTTAATTCAGATGCGATCGTCCTAGATAATGATGATTTTGATATCTTGGAAGATCTGGCCGGCCGGTCACTGGTAATGAAGAATGATGGCTGGTCCACACATGGTCTTCTTCGTAATTTCTTCTACGATCGCCAGCTTTTGAGAACCCGGCTGTCATTGCATGAGATGGCATCGGAATATTACAATTCAAAAAGGCTGGTAAGTGATAGAATCGAAGAGACCTATCACTTGATCAAGGCTCATGATGCAGAGACCGCGATATTCCTGATGAGGACAGAGGGAAAAAGCTGGCTGAAGCAAGGTTATCAGGATGAGATCGTCAATCTCTTTGAAATGATATCAAATACAGATATGCTGGATGATGTGAATGAGATTGAGAATGCATTTGAATTGAATATGCTGGCAGGTCTGGCACATACTCGAATGGGCAATTGGCCAATATCTAAAAGATTACTCTCTCAGGCATTGGGGCTGGCCAGTGTGATGGATGATGACATAATGGAGGCCAGAGCCCTTCATCAACTAGGCGTGATTTTGTATCGAAGAGGAGACCTGGAGGAAGCTTTGGAGCAGTTTGTCGATGCAATAGAATTGGTAAAGGAACAGTCCAAACTGAGATCCGAGATCGATAATAGTATGGGCGTGATATACTGGAGATTGGGTAAGCCAGAATTGGCCAGAGCCTCCTATGAGGAAGACCTGGCCATATCTCGAGATCGGAATGATCTTGAGGGCATTGTGCGCGCCCTCAATAATCTTGGAATACTTCATTGCGAGGCCGAAGACCATGACAGGGCTCTTGAGCTGTACGCGGAAGCGATGAAGTTGGCTGAGAGAGACGGGGATCATAAACTCGTCTCGATCCTCTATAGCAATATTGCGGATTCTTACAAATCCAAGGGAAATATGGCCGAGGCCAGAAGATTTTATGAAAGGTGTGTCCAATTGTCTGAGGATCTTGGGTTCAGGTGGCAGATCGCTGAGGCATACAGAGGTATGGCCGAGGTCATTCCAGATGAACGTGATACATACTTGGAAAAGTCATTAGCTATCTTTCAGGGTCTGGGGGCGAAGGAGGACATCATTTCTGTCAAGAAAATGATGGATATGGAATAAGCCTACCAGATATAGTTTGATGGAATAGATGTGGCAAATATCTTGTTTTGATAAATATGATTTTTATCTCAGGAAGCCAGCTGCTCGCCCACGATCCTGTCAATGGCAGTTAGAAAATCATTTTCCTTCTTCGACGGGACCTTCGCGCCGGAGGCGATATTATGTCCGCCTCCGCTACCCCCGGCCTCGGCAGATGCCTGTTTACATGCTGTTCCTAGATCCAGGCCAATGTTCACAAGTTCACGTGTCGCTCTGGCAGAGATATGCGATGTATCATCACCTGTAAATAATCCGATTATGGGTTTGGACTTGTCAAAGATATATAGAGCTCCAAGGCCAGCTATCACGCCGGAATATGAGCTATCTCGGACATGCACATATTGAATATTATCCATCTGAACCGGAGGCTCTTCTTCAATTGCCAGCATGCTGTCCATTATCCAGTCAATATGTTCCTTCTGAACTGATCTGGCTTCTTCCAATGCTTCCTTAGAGCCCAAAGCCAGGCTCAATCCCAGGCTATATTTTTTCTTCCTGCCACAGGCATTGAGCAGTGGTACAAGCTCATCCACATACATGCCCCAATCATACAGCCAATATCTATTGGTAACGAGCTGATCTATCGCTTCAACACTGGCACCTTGCTTTAAAAGATGAAGTGCCAGGGTGGAGGATAGATGTCTCATCTTTTCCTCTTCAAGTGATTTGAGGGTGGATGTCTCATCCAATCCCATGCTTTCAAGGAAGGACATGACCTCTTTCTTATTGCCACTGAGTCCCTTGAAATAGGGCTCTGGATGATTGAGAAGACTACTGTATATTGTTTCTCCTCTTAGATCTAGCACCTTCTCCTTTTTGATAAGCTCTCGAGCAACTGCCCGATTGACGAAATGATCATTATAACCTCTGAAACCACCCAGGTTCTGCCGGTCGCCAACTGCTCCTGCCAGGGCAAGAGGCGCGAGGTCCCAGTTCTCTTTATCGAGGGCGACTGCGAGGAAGAAGCTCATGGTCGCTCCACATGCTTCCCTGGCACCATCGAATCCAAAAAGATGTGGGTTCAGGTGTATGACTGGCTTGTCTCCTTCTTTTTGGGGTGCGTGATGGTCAACCACTATCACATTCCTGTCCAGGGTTTCAAGCTCCTCAATGAAGCCACTCCCCATATCTGAGAAGAGCAGAAGATCGAAATCCTCATTCTTGATATCATCCAGAAATCTTCCATCCACTTTCGGTGTGAGAGTTATGTGGAAGGCCTTATTGGCTCGTGTCAAAGCTTTGGCAAGGATAGCGGCAGAGCTCATTCCATCGGGGTCATAATGAGAAATAAGTCTTATCAGGCCATTTGTTTGCCTGATAAGAGCAGATGCCTCGCCGAGCCTCTCTGAGAAATTCTTGCTGAATTCCAGATCAAGGGATTTGTCGGCCATCTTACCTACTCAATTCGATCTCGGCTGTCTTGATAGAGTATTTCCAATCCTTGGAGATCACTCCAGTGGATTTATAATATCTTTCTAGGCGCCTTATCTTTGCCTCTATAAGCTGCAAACTCCTCTTATTGTGAGTGTCCTTTTTATTATCCTGGATATGGTTGTTAAGATTGACTGCCTTGGTCATAAGGTTGCTTATGTCCTCGGGTAGTTTCATTATTATACCATTCTCGGTCATGATCTGTGTGATGGATTTTCCTGTGGCCAATTTGACATCTGGAACTCCATATTGATCTCTCAGAACTGTACCGATCTTGGCACTGGAGTCTCCCTCCCCTGCCATCTTGGTTATTGTCTCAACTATCTCTTTCTTATCCATTTGAACCCATGCTGGGTTCTCGTATATCAGTGGGCGGGTGGAGGAAGATTTCCCCTTTCGCCTTGCATGCATCCTTGCCATTTTATATCTCTCCATTTCATTCCGATATTTTGAATACGTGAATTTATTCATGCATTCAAAGCTTCAAATTTTTCGAAGCTCTGAATACGCGAACCAGGTTCTTGCACTCAAAACTCATCCATGTCCATATTGCAGGCCATGGTGCCTATTATAAGGCTGAAGTATTCGGTAGTAACAATTTCTTGTATTTAAGACTGATTGCTGGAAATGAGATAAATAAGGCATTAAGCTAATCAATGATTAGTGTATGGAATAATCTATGTCGAAAATACTGAAAGTATATGCCTCCACATGGTGCATACATTGCAAATTGACTGTGAAATTCTTGAAAGAGAATCACATACCTTTTGAATATAATAATATAAATGAAGTGGATGATGATACACTTCAGAAGATAATTGAAGTAAATGGCGGAGTTGATTGGGTCATTCCCACCATGGAGTTCGATGGGCAATGGAACCCGGGAAAGGTATTCAATAAGGAAGTTTTAATAAATGACCTGCGAGCTATGGGGATAGATATTGATTGAAGCCAGTGGTGTGATAGTAAGTGTCGGGCAAAAGGATCCAAAGAGAAAAAACAACCATAAAAGCCATGTTCAGGATATTCTGCAATAAGAATCATGGAAATGGTAAGGAGCTATGCCCGGATTGCTCGAACCTTCTGAAATATTCGGAAGACAAGCTGGACAAATGCCCCTTTCAGGAAAAGAAGGCTCCTTGCACCGATTGTCTAATCCATTGCTATGCGGAACCCATGAGGACCCAGGTTCGAGAAGTGATGAGGTTCTCTGGGCCAAGGATGTTATCACGACATCCTTGGTTGGCCATCATGCATCTAGTTGATGGCAGGCGTTCACCCAAAGATAAAGAGAAATGATGGTATATTGATACCCAAATATACAACAAATGATGGTATATTGATACCTAAATATACAACAAATGATGGTATATTGATACCTAAATATACAACAAATGATGGTATACTGATGAATGAAGATACACAATGTGAAGAAGGAAATAAACTCACCAATATCATCTGGGTGATCGCCGGAACGATATCCCTGGCTTTTGGAATAATAGGCATCGTATTACCATTGCTTCCAACAACCCCCTTTCTTCTTCTCTCGGCAGCCTGTTATTGCCGAGGCTCTGAAAAGATGCACACATGGTTACTTGAGCATAAATTATTTGGAAGGTATATCAGGGATTACCAGGAGAAAAGAGGAATAAGGAAAAAGGCCAAGATAACAGCCATTGTCACCATGTGGGCCTCCATACTGTTATGTGCTTGGTATCTGGGTTATTCAGAGATCATGCCTGATAAAATTCTATATGTCCAGATCCTTTTGATCATCATAGCCTCGGGAGTTACAATTCATTTGCTAAAACTAAAAACATTGTAATTATCAATGAGGGCTACATTAACCTAAACAGCATTGAACGATACCAGTACAATGGATAACATTATCTTACAAATTAGTCGTGGATTCTCAATTATGATAACTGCCAGACCTGGCAAAAACTACTAATAATATGGAGTTAATGCTTCGGCCGATATCAAATGGATGGCAGTCTAAAAAGTAAATCAAAGAGCGTGCTTATCGAGCTCTCAAGGATCAATGAATGGGCGATCATCTCAATCAGCCTTACATTATTCGTTTTCTTACCGAATATGTATGTGACCAATGAAGGAACCATCACATCCGAGATCATATTGGAGCTTTTCACATCAGCGGGTCTGTATATCGCCCTGGCCATAGTCTTCACAGCTCAGATATTCCTATTTGCCAGTAATGATTATTATGACAGGCATGTCGATGCTCTGGATGAGGGAAAAAGACAGAGAAATCCAGTATGTGCGGGACGGGTGACTGAGAAGCAGGTCAAAGGACTTCTCATCGTGACCGCCATCGTACCAGTGGCCCTTTCATTATACTTCAATTTATACGCCTTTATATTGACATCTTTCACTATCTTTGTTTTCTTCTTCTATACCGCTGAGCCTCTCAGGTTCAAGAGCAAGGTGGGACTTGATGTATTGAGTCATGCGACACTTATCAACTCATTTCCATACATTTTCAGTCTTGTCGCCCTTGGATATTATGTTCCAGGCATAATCTTTCTTCTTGTCATCATAATGCTTCGAAGTGCCATCGCTCAGCTACTTCAGGAGGTCAGGGATCATGATATTGACAAGAAGGCCGAGACAAATACCGTGATCTATCTGGGACAGAAAAAGGCAGTATGGCTTGTTTTCTCCATATACTTGACCATGACCATCGGGACAGCTTTACTTCTTTTGACATACCAGTTATTTGGAGTGGGCATATCTCCTTTCTATCTGTTCGTGATGTTCATCACCCTTTCATATGCTCCCACCTTCTATAAACTGGTCAAAGCAGATGATTATTCAGAGATAATCGAAAAGCAGTGGATGGGGCAGGGCAGGACGAACAGGCAGCTCGGTCTTTCCTATGGTCTGCCAGTAGGTGTCTATCTCTTCATACTGTTCTTTGTATTGTTGTGATATTTCAATAATTATAAATACCAATTATCCGCTTCATAATACAATGGGACAGGAATTTCTGGAGCGTGGAATAACAGCCAAAGAGAGAATAATCATTCACCTAAAGGATCATTGGAACTTCAGAGATGAGATGGAATGTCCCTTCGAGATCACGCAGGCTGGTATATCGGAGAACACTGGTCTTACACTATCTCATATTCCCCGGAATATAAAGAAAATGAAAGACGAAGGCCTTGTGGTAGAAGGCAAGGCCTATGTGAAAGGTAAGAGCAGGAGATACAAAGTATACCATCCGACCCAAAAGGGTCTGAAGCTTGGCAGATCCTTGATCAAGGAGATCGGGAAGACCTCTGCCATTTACAATGATGAGAGCATGCTGGTGCTGGATATCCTGAAAATGGAAAAGGAGCCAGCTATGGCTGTTCTCGCCTCGCTTTTGGGAGAATCCTCTGAAAGATCAGTCACTAGGAAAAAGAAACTGGGATATCATGGAAATATCCCGGACACCGATGGTTTTGTGGATAGGACGGAAGAACTTGAGGAATTGAATGACCTTTTCTCATCAGATGTCACGAAGCTCATTATGATATACGGTAGCCAGGGTTATGGGACCAGCATGCTGGCATCCAAGTTCATAAAAGATATCGGGAGTCAGTGGAATTGCATTATCTGGGTGGATATCAAGAAGAAGCTGGACGACACACTGGAACAGTTGTACAGTCATCTTACCGCATCCGGGCTAGATGGTATTACAAAAGAAATGATATCCGATCCTCACGCTATCATCTCATATCTGGCAGATAAGAAGATGGTAATTGTCTTTGATGGATATTTCGATGTGGGCGAGGCCAGCGTGGAATATTTCTTTGGCCTTGTGGAGAAATTGAAGGAGGTCAATGGGCTGAAGATGATCGTGACCGCCAGGGAGGACACCGCTTCCTACAATCGTTTCTACACGATAATGGACATCCATGATTCCAGTGTTCAGGAGATCCATGTCAAGAGGATGGATATGACATCCTGTCGCGCACTGCTCGGAGTGAATGATCTGGAAGATGATGCATTGAGGAGGCTTTACGCTTTCACAAGGGGAAGTCCATCCATAATGAAGACACTGGCCAGTAATGACATAAATTATATCGAGGAGAGGACCAGCTTTTCCAGAGAGGAGATAAAGCTGATGCTTCACCTGAAGACCCTGAGGATCGATAATTAGATCATATCCAGCTCAAATATCGAACAAGACCTGGACAGTGTTTTTCACCATATCGATTTCCAGCATGTGGTATGTCACGGCCTTGATCTCGGTCTTCAAAGAGTGCTTGTCCATATTCAGAGTCTCGCCCCGGATGATGGCATTCAGTTTTTTGGTTGAGGAACCCTCATTGTCCAGAATGCCCACCTCGAACTCGGAGAATATGGTATCTTCGACTTCGAACAGGTACAAAAGCTCGGAGAGCCAGTCGACCAAAAGCTGCTCCATATCTGGAGCCTCGATCTCCACCTTGAACTCCTTATCATCGCCAACCTTTTCCACATCGGTGATCTGGGAGAACATGGCGAAAGCCGCATTTTGAAAGGCCTCCGGTATACTATCACCGAAGGCTTTGATCGCGATGTCCGCTGTATGATCGATGGTCTCGAACCTTTGGTCCACCATGCTTAGAGTCCTTTTGCATATTCGAATACATTTCCAGCGGCCAGGATATCCTTTTGGACAGTCGAAAGGGGCATGGTCCTGCCTATGACGAGGCCATCCTTTTCCATGGTGCCAGAGTCTGTATCGATGCTTACAATATCTCCGGTAGAAAGCGCGGAGATGTCCAGTTCTTTGATAGTGAGTATCGGATAGCCCGAGTTGATGGCATTTCTTTTGTATATGGCCCCGTATGAATTGGCCAGTATGCAGGTGACTCCCAAATTATCAAAGCAATCCACCGCCTGCTGTCTTGATGAGCCAGAACCGAAGTTCGCACCCACTATGACGATATCCTGGGGTTGAGCTTTCTTCGCGAAATCCTCATATCCCTTCAGATTGTCAAAGGTGTATTGCCCCATCTGGGACTTGTCGGTTATTGCCAGATATTTGTTATGGTAGATCATATCCGTATCGATATCGTCCATCAGCTGTCCATCCTCGAATATGAGCCAGATCCTTCCTTTGTATACAGTCATCAAACCACCTCTTCCTTAGTCGCTATGCGGCCAAGCAGAGCGGAAGCCGCCGCAGTCTCTGGAGAAGCCAGATATGTGAATCCCGCTCCTTGCTTTCCAGTGAAATTTCGATTGGAGGTGGAAACCTGCACCTGTCCTTCACCGGTCATACCGATCTGACCGGATGCACATCCTCCACATCCGGGATTCGAGATAAGGAAGCCAGCGTCCATCAGTGTTTCAAGCACGCCTTCCTTCATAAGTCTGATATAGCCACGCCTTGTAGCTGGAACAACGGAGCCGAATACCCCTGGCTTGATCCTCTTGCCTTTCACGACATCGGCAGCTGCCTTGATATCCTCGTACCTGCCATTGGTGCAGGAACCGATGAAGACCGAATCAACTTGTACATCGTTGACTGTTTCAACATCCACGACATCGTGGGGTTTTCCAGGTCTTGATATCTGTGGTTTCAAGCCATCGATATCAACGGTCACATTGCCAGAATAAACAGCGTCCGCATCTGGGGCGATGCCCTGAACGGGCGAACCACGTGCTTCACCACATTCCTTCAGCACAAGGTCATTTGGCTGGAGAAGGGCGATTATCGAGCTCATCTCGGTCGCCATGGATGCCAGTGTTATCCTGCCAGAAAGATCGAGCTTGTCGATCGAAGGCCCGAAGAATTCCTGGGCCTTGCCCAAAGCGGTCTTCGTTCCCAGGGTTCCGACGGTCTTCAATGTCAGATCCCTTGCAGTGCAATTTGCAGGCAAGTCGCCTTCGACATCGATCCTCACGGTCTCTGGAACCTCGAACCATGTCTTGCCAGCCTTGAAAACAAAGGCAATGTCCTGATCGCCCATTCCCTGGCCGAAAGCCCCTATGGCCCCAAGGATATTGAGATGGGAATCTGTGCCGACCCCGGTCTCTCCAGGAGCGAGCAAGCCTTCCTCGATCATTACATGGGAGCCGATACCCGCATCCACATCATACACACGCACATCCTGTTCCTTGGCGTATTTCCTGCATATGTGTTGATTATTGGCATACGCGATGGTATTGGCCGGCACATTGCAATCGAAGGTGAAGTATGTCTTTGAACGATCATTCACCTTTTCTCCGGGGTAATATGTGTTCATGTTCTTGACCACATTCGCTCCTCCAAAATCTCTGGCCGATCTCACATCGATACCGATCCATATTATCTTTCCTGGCTCTGCGTCTTCATCAGAATGCTGTTGCATTATTTTCTCGATCATGGTTTGACCCATATAATGACCTCCTATTCCGAGTTCATTATGCGATATTGTGAATATCACTCAATGAATTCCGAACCCTGAAATGAACAGGTTGCTTAATAACTTTACACTGAATGAATTTCACATTTTTGTATATGATCTATCAATAATTCATAAACGAAACTATATTAATCCAATAAGGGAATGTCCATGTCAAGGGAGTTAAGTGGAATTTATGTATTCCAGATAACTTATAATATATCGGAGGAAAAGAAAAATGATAACTTTTAGTGACAAACAGCTGAAAACGCCAAAGATGCAGAGACCCGTGTATCTTGTCACTGGTGGAATGTCCAAGTTCGCAAGGGCATTTCCTGACAAGAGAACCGAGGAATTGGTCATTGATGCAATGACAGAGGCAGCGGAGTTCATAAACATGACACCTGCCCAGCTGAAGAAGTACATCCATACTTGCTACTACGGCCATTTCGCTGACCATTTTGGCGATCAGCTTCTTGGTGAGTCTGTGATACACGACCGTCTTGGACTTGATCCGCTCGGCAATATAGGTGTGAAGACTGGTGGAGCCACAGGCGGCTCGACCCTGTGGGAAGCCTACAAGACTGTGGCATCTGGCTACTCGGACTGCACACTGGCTATGGGCTGGGAGAGAATGGATGAAGTGCCAACAGATGAAGGGAACAATTACATCTCCTTCGCCGCGGACAAGGACTGGGAAACACCAATGGGACACATATACACTGGCTACTACGCGGTCATGGCTCAGAAGTACTGGCAGGTCTTCGGAAAGGAAGAGGATTCTTTCAGAAGGACCATGGCGGAGATCGCGGTAAAGAATCGCGGCTATGCGAGAATGAACCCACATGCCCAGGGACCGATGAAGATAACAGTCGAAGACGTTATCAACTCGCCAGTTGTGGCATATCCATTATTGGCATTGGACTGCTGTCTGATGAGTGTTGGTGCCGCATGCGGTATACTGGCTGATGAGAAGACAGCATATGAGATGACCGACAATCCATTGAGGATAGACATTGGCGCTGGTAGCCATACCTTGAGGGTGGCTGACAGGCGGAACATGGAGATACCACTTCTGCCAAATGAGACAAAGGACCAATACGCGGACCTGGCTCAGAGATTCCCTGGAAGCGACAGATACCCTGGATTCACAGGATTCCTGGCAGCTAGAGTTGCCGCTCACTATGCTTACAATATGACCGGCATAAAGGATCCGACAGAAGATATGGACCTGGTCGAGTTGCACGATGCTTTCACGATAAGTGATATCCAGACATACGAGGATATTGGTATTCGTCCATACGGTGAGGGAAGGACATACGTGGAATCAGGAGACTGTTACCACACCAACCCGAACACGGGACAGCCAGGTAAATTACCGGCTAACTTGAGCGGTGGACTTATCGGAAACATGCACTCTGTTGGAGCAACTGGCATCATGCAGGTTCTGGAAGTTGGACATCATATCTGGAACAGATGGGCAGAGATGCACGGTGATGAGGAGAAATGGGCCAGGTTCGACAGGCAGAAACCAGAGGACTGGATAGATCTACAGGTCAAGGGCGCGAAGCGCGGTCTGGCCATCAGCCATGCGGGTGTGGGATCACATGTCACATGTACCATCCTTCAAGATCCAAAGCATGTTCTTCCAGGAGGTATGTTCGATGAGTGATTGCGACTGCCAGAAAGATAGAGGTACAGTGAAGGTCGTGAATGGAAGATACAAGCCAAGTGGCAAGTTCCATTTCCCACAGCCAAACACACCCATCAGGAACGAACAGGGTGTGTTGCTGGGTATAACGAATCCACGTGACATCGTCCACATGCATTCGTATGGCGGCGAGGCCATCTTCTTCGAGAGCCTCGGCAAGGGAAAGCTGATGGCATCCAGGTGCGATAATGCCGATTGCGAGACAACCGGCTCCATCTACATGCCTTTCAGGATACACTGCCCAGATTGCCTGTTCAAGAACACTGTCGTGGACATAACCGACAGGGCGAAGGCCAATTCCATCGTGCACTCGTTCATGATCACCGAGAGGACCGGGGCTTTCAACACCCTGCCGACACCCATCAAGTTCGTGAACATCGAGTTCGATGGGGTATGCACCATCCTAATGGGTGCATTGGTCAGGGGCGAGCCAAGCATCGGTATGAAGGTGGTTCCGATATTCAAGACACAGAACCCGGAATACATCATCACCGACATGCTCTGGGTTGCTGATGGAACTCCAGCAACAGATCTTCCAGAAGGATATTCCTTCTGATCGATAAGCAGTAAGCGAACAGAAGAATGCCAGGCGGAAACAAACGCCTGGCTCCCTTTTTACTTTTGATATTTTACAAACAGAGCATGAACTATGCAGAGCATTTTCTCTATAATTTGTATGCGGATCAATGTAAGCATGCCTCGTCTGGATTATTCATCAGGGCGAAGCTCGGCTTGCCGAGATTCTGAAAGCTCAGCTTTGCTGAGATTCAGGGTACTACATTCGATAAATATTCGAGTGACAAATACGGAGTGCTTACTTTTCGAAAACCCTGCCAGGAGCTAAACGATGGGCAGGGATGCTCAAAATTAAAAACCATAAAAGGAAAGGGTCGGACGCCCGAAAGCGCCCGAATTTTCTATTGTCCATTACCTACTTAATCCATTGGTGGTGGAGGTGTGTCCTCTACATTATCGGACTGGAAGGATTCCTCAGGTGCGAAAGATGTTTCTGTTTCTATTCCGCCCTTTGGGTTCGCCTTCTTGAACTTCTTCACCATTATCACGGTGTAGGCGATCAGGAAGATAGATCCTACCAAGACCAGTATGATCATCGCGTAGTAGAACATACCTACTGTCGATCCTCCAAAGCCAGTTGACTTCAATGAGACACCATGGGTAACAGTGTCGCTGCTTCCGAAGGAATCTGTGTAGGAAGTTGCGAAGCTCATGACATAGACATGACCGCTTGACATGTCCTTGTTGGCCTTCATGTCGATCGAAACATCATAGCTCTCACCTGGTGCGAGATCCGGTATGTACATTGGAAGTGCATCGGCTGTTGGAGCTCGGATGTCACCGTTTATCTCATTTGTCTCTCCGGCGAAGCCGCCTATGTTGGGCATTCCGATAGCGATGTTCCTAGCTGTGTCGTCACCGTTGTTGACGATGGTCAAGGTCAATGTGAAGTCAGCACCGTTCTTGATCTCACCTGGAGCCACTGTTGTGATCTCCAGCTTTGGACCGACACCTGAGATGGTCACTCTTGCATCGAGTGTTGTAGATATTGACTCGCCCATGTCCATGTTAACGCCAGTTATAGTAACTGGAACTGAATGAACACCGGAAGTTGCTCCTGGTGCGAGGTTCACCATAAGAATGGCTGTAAGTGTGTTACCTGCTGTAAGTGTTCCTGGCAGAATAGCTTCCTCTGAGGAGGTTGATTCTGGATCAACAACATTCAGGAATGGTGATGTCGCACTGTTTGTTTCGATGGTGAGAGCCACATTGCTGAAATCGATGTTTCCGAAATTCATAACATCGAGTTCCAGTCCATTATCTATGATCCTTCCACCAAGTGATAGTGTGTTTGTGCTTGTCAGCATGATATCCATCGTGGTGTCTGTGACATCTATCCAGATGAATGGGCCTTTGACATCGCTTGTGTCAGAATCGAGTGTGAAGGAATTACCGTCCATGTTCACACGTGGAGCATATTCTGCGCCTGACATTGTCCAGTCAATAGCGGTATTCTTGTAAGTGTCTGTATCTGGATCTATGTACATTCCCCAGAACTGGAACATGACCTTGTGCATTCCCTCTGGAATGTAAAGATCGATACCGACATTCATGGTCTCGGAGTGTGTACCACCGACTGCTATATTGCCAAGTTCTAACCAGGCATAGCTGACTGTGTGGCCATCTTCCCAGTGGTCTGCTGGCATGTATGTGAAAGCATCACTGGCTGGGTCAAGCTGAAGCTTGACGTCCAATAGATCCACTGTTCCGACATTCTCAAATGTCAGAGCCCAGGTAGCTAAAGGAGTTCCCTGTGCGAGTGTATCAACTGCCACGGTCACTTCCAGCATTGCCAGATGACCGACTATGAAATCGATCTCGCCGTATTCGATACAAGCGACACCGTTCTCGGTCGTGTATGTCAATACGTAATCCGCATCATAGGCACCGGAGTCTGTTATTGGAGATACGGATACCATGTACCAGAAGTTCTCAGATTCCCAGGAATCGATAGTTCCAATATACATCGCACTGCTCTCTGTAGCTGTGTCATCGTACCATGTGAAGTCCCCACTTGGGAGATCGATCTCCAAAATTGGATCGACCATACCTTCATCACCTGGCATGTTGTTATTTGCATTCAAGAGAGCATTGACATTCTTGTTCTTGTCGCCAGGAATAAGACCACCGACATCGTTGATCTGTGCCCTGTACTCGATGTCGAAGAGTATGTTACCCTCGATTGTGAAGTCATCTGAGAAAGAAGCACTCTCATTCCAGTAGACGAAAGTAATTGAAAGATTGTATGTTCCTGGTACTGCATCTCCTCTGATGTCGAAGCTGAACCAGAAGTCATCCCAATCACTGTTGAATATCTGACTATCTGTGTCCACATTGTTTGAAAAGTCCTCGAAAGGAGTTGAAACTGGGTTGCCATTTTCATCCTCTATATTTGTGTCTATGGTCATCTCACAGTCAATTATAGTGTCGCCGTCATCCTCAGCTACATCCGGGAATCCGCCTACATTCCAATTCCAAACAGTTACAGAGAAATCAACATCCTCCATACCTGGGAAATAGGGGTCGTTATTATCCAAAGATGTGGATGTTATCTCCACCCCTCTCATATCCTGTGGCTCAAATATCTCTTCCGCACCGGCCAATGGTATCAAAGCTGAAAGTCCTGAAAAGACCATAGCTACGACAATTGCCAGTGATAATATCTTTGCTGTTTTCATCATTTTAATCACCTTTATTTTTTCATTATATTTTTTCATATCTCATTCTAATGCAATAAATTTATTTTGCATCCCATTCCTTATTGCTCTTCAATTTAGCTAAAATCTTACTTATATATAATATTATCGTAAGTTTTTATATATATGTCACACACGAGAGACCTATAGCCAGCATATCTAGAAGAAAGGGAGGAAACCCAACCCAAGCTGAATATATTTGATAATTCAATAACATTTTATAAGCAGTCCCCAATCACTATCTGATGACCGATTTCCAGAGGCCAAGAGGCACGAGGGACTTTCCACCAGAGGAGATGGAGCAAAGGCGCATTGTGGAAGATGGCTTGAGAAAGGTAGCTCGCTCCTTCAATTTCGGAGAGGTCATGACACCCACTTTCGAGAATACGGAACTTTTCGTGGCCAAGTCTGGCCCCGGTATCATTGATGAGATATACGCTTTCAAGGACAAGGGCGATCGAGAGATATCCCTGAGGCCGGAATTGACGGCCGCGGTCATGCGGTATTATGTGAAGGAGCTCCACACCAGGCCTAAACCTCTCAAGCTCTACTACATGGGTAATTGCTTCAGATATGAGCGTCCCCAGAAAGGTAGGTATCGAGAATTCTGGCAGTTCGGGGCAGAGATCATCGGCGCACCATCACTGGAGGCAGATGCCGAGGTACTGGCACTGGCTTATTATTGTGCTGTGGGATCCGGAGCCGTGGTGACCGATATCAGGATCGGCCACTTAGGAGTTATGAAGGCCCTTTTTGAGAAAGCCCAGATCGGGGATGACCTGCAGGCGGATATACGCCGCTACCTGGACAAGAAGGATTTTGATGGATTGGATGCTTTCTTTGCAGAAAAAGGATTGAGCCCGGAAACACTGGGCACTCTCACCGAGCTTGTCAATCTTCATGGTAACAGGAATATTCTGGATAAAGCTCAGGAGCTCATGGGCGGAGATTGCGCAGACATCGTTTACCTTAAAGACCTGGCCAGAAGGCTGAATTCCTATGGGATCCAGGATTCTCAATATTCCATCGACTTGGGAGTTGCCCGAGGTCTGGATTACTACACCGGTATGGTGTTCGAGATAGATGCTGCGGGTCTTGGAGCCGAGAGCCAGATATGTGGTGGTGGAGCATACTCACTATCTGAGACCTTCGGAGGCCAGCAGATATTCTCAACAGGATTTGCCTTTGGATTTGATAGACTTATACTGGCGCGCTCTTCAGATGAAGAAATTATTCCCAAGCTGGATATCTATTTCATTCCAATTTCAGATGATGCCAGGCTGAAATGTCTGGAGCTAGCCACCGAGCTCAGGAAGGCCGGGGTATCAGCGGATATCGACCTTCTTGGAAGAAAGGTCGGCAAGGCCTTCGGATACGCGGACACCATAGGGGCAAGGACAGCCATCGTGATAGGGGATAAGGAATTAGCCGAGAAAAAGGTCAATGTCAAGGACATGGCGACTGGAGATCAGACCCCGGTGGAATTCTCAAGATTACTGGATCATTATCAAAATAAATAAATGAGAGTGAATTGAACATGAAACTCACACCACTGGCATCTGACTCCATGGGTGCCAGGGCGATGTGCTTTTTGGTGGAGACGGATGACATTCGGATAGTTATCGACCCAGCTGTCGCGCTTGGCCCGATCAGGTTCGGACTTCCACCACATCCTAGGGAGCTGGCAAGGTTCGAAGAGCTCCAGAATAGGGTGTTTGAAGAGGTGCGGAAGGCCGATGTCACCACAATTTCCCATTATCATTTTGACCATCATGACCCTGAACATCCAGATATATACCAGGGCAAGCGGATGCTGATAAAACATCCGCTTGAAAATATCAATAAAAGCCAGACAAAACGATCCAAGGATTTTCTGAAGCTAATAGATGGAAAGCCCAAGTCCATCGAGCACGCGGACGGCCAGACCTTCAAGTTCGGAGATACAAAGATCGAATTCTCCGAGGCCCAGGCGCATGGTACGAATACCAAGTTGGGGTATGTGATCCAGCTTGCGGTGACTGATGGTGATATGACATTCGTGCACACTTCGGATGTCGAGGGCCCCAGCCTGGATGATCAACTGGATTTTATCCTGAAGCAACAGCCGGATGTGCTGGCCTGCGATGGACCAATGACCTACTTGATGTACAAATATGGTAGGGCGGCGCTGGAAAGATCCATCAACAATCTAAAGAGAATTATCGACGAAACACCTGTCCAACACATGCTTCTGGACCATCATCTGTGTCGGGATGGCAAGTGGCGGGAGAAGATGGTGGATGTTATCAAGCACGGGGAAGGGAACGACTGCAAAGTCCAAAGCTTTGCAGAGTATGCTGGCCTTGATGAAAGTCTGCTGGAATCACAGAGGAAGATACTGCATGAGGAAGAACCTGATGAATTAGGCAATCCTCTTAAATAATTTCATGCACTTACACTATTGGGAGTTACAATGTTAACATGCTTTGTTCTAATAAACGTGAATGCGAAGATGGAGGACGATGTCTACAATGGCCTGTCGGCCATAAAAGAGGTCGAGGGTATCAGAGAGGTCTTTGGCCAGTATGATATCATTTGCCGTGTGGAGGGTAAGAACCTGAAGGCCATACGCAAGACGATCATCAATGATATCCGAAATGTGCCTGGCATCACGGCCACCACCTCGCTCATGACAGCGGAATAAGCCAGTTGGAGCTGTTTCTGGCTTCTCGATGACATAATATCGGTAATGATTCACTCTTAACTAACATAATATTTTATATCACATTATATATCACTTTCAAAGCCAGTAGGGGATACTATGACGGAATATGATAGAAAGAAGATCGAGGAGAAATGGCAGGGCCTTTGGGATGAGTGGAAACTATATCATTTTGATAAGAACTCGGACATGCCAGTATACAGTATAGACAATCCCCCCCGATATGCGTCCGGCCCGCTTCATGTCGGCCACGCGATACATTACACGCATATTGATTTCGCGGCCAGGTTCCGGAGACAGACTGGCCACAATGTCATGTTCCCGCTCTGTATCGACGTCAATGGAATGCCCATCGAAGTGAACGTGGAAAAGAAGCATGGCATCAAGATGCGTGACTATCCACGCCAGGATTTCATCAAGCTCTGCACGGAATTTGCAGATAATAATATCGATCTCATAACTGATCAATTCAAACTGCTGGGAGACTCCATGGACCCCTCCATCTTCTACAGGACGGATGCGGAGTATTATAGAAGGCTCACGCAGATATCTTTCATCAAGCTTTACAAACGCGGTCTGATATACAAGGGACTGGCTCCGGTCAATTGGTGTCCGAGATGTGGAACCGCTCTCGCAGACGCGGAAGTGGAGTACCAGGAAAAGAAGACCAAGCTGAATTACATTCATTTCGGTGTCAAGGACATGGACGAGGACGTTCTTATCGCGACCACCAGACCGGAGCTGATATGCGCGTGCCAGCTTATTGTCATCAGCCCGAAGGATGAGGAAAAACAGCATCTTATTGGAAAGAAGCTCATCACACCGATCTATGGAAAAGAGGTGGAGATCGTCGCCGATCCGAAGGTCGATCCCGAGTTCGGTACTGGCATCGTCATGGTCTGCTCCATCGGGGATAAGGAAGATCTGGAATGGATATACAAGTACGAGCTTCCTATCGAGAAGGGAATTGATGAGAATGGAATGATGACCGAGCTTGCTGGTAAGTATCAGGGCATGGAGACCGAGAAGGCCAGGGAGGCTATGATCGAAGATCTGAAGAAAGATGGATTACTGGTCAAGCAGGAGCCCATGGAGCACAATTCCGGCGGATGCTGGAGATGTCACGCGACCATCGAGTTCATACAAACACCTCAATGGTTCCTCAAGACACTGGATGCCAGAGAGGACATGGTGAAGATGGCCAATGAACTCAATTGGAATCCGGAGTTCATGAAAATACGACTTTTGGATTGGATCAATTCCATCAACAGGGACTGGGTGATATCCAGGCAGAGATATTTCGCCACTCCGATCCCACTTTGGGAATGCAATTCCTGCGGCGAAGTGGTTTTGCCAGCGGAAGGAGATTGCTATGTCGATCCAACAGTGGACGCTCCTCCAGTTGACAAGTGCCCGGATTGCGATAGTGGACTTACTGGCTGTGAGGAGGTTTTCGACACCTGGATGGATTCATCAATATCTCCATTGTATTGCTCCTTCTGGGAAAGGGACGAGGAATTGTTCAAGAAAATATTCCCCATGAGCTTGAGGACGCAAGCCCATGATATCATACGAACATGGGCCTTTTACACCATGCTTAGAAGTAATTACTTGGCTGGCGGCAAGCCCTGGAAGAGCATGATGATCGATGGCTTCATACTAGGGCCGGATGGAAAGCCCATGCACGCTTCCGATGGCAATGTGATCGATCCACTGGACCTACTGGCGGAGTACGGCACAGATGCCTGGAGATACTACAGTTCCACTGTCCCGATAGGAGAGGACAGTGCGGTACGTGTGAAGGAGATCGTTCATGGAACCAGATTCAATGCAAAATTGTGGAACATTCACAAGTTCATAAGCAAGGCCGCCAGGCCAGGTATGTCCATCCAGCCCGATGAGCTCAAGACATCGGACAAGTGGATATTGACCAAATATTCCAGGCTGGTCCAGAATGTGACCAAGCACTATGAGCAATTCAGATTCGACAGAGCGATCAAGGAACTGGAGCAGTTCGTCTGGCATGAGTTGGCCGATCATTATCTCGAGATGGTCAAGCACAGGAACATGGAGGATGACGACGCGCTCGCGCTCACATTGTACGAGATCGGATTGGGAACCACGAAGATGCTGGCCCCCATCATCCCGCATATCGCGGATGAGATCTACGAGCTTTATTATCAAGAAATGGATGGCAAGAAGAGCATAACTATTTCAGAATGGCCAGGCACTTCGATCGATGATCAGGATGAGCTTGAGAGAGGCGAGATATTGAAGGATATAATCGCGGCTGTCAGGAACTGGAAGTCCGAGAAGGGCATGGCCCTCAATGCGGAAATAGGTGTTCTGGAGATAATCGGCGAGAATGTGAATAACATCCTCGGTTGCGAAGGTGACATCGCTGGCACCCTGAAAGCCAAGGACGTTCTGATGCTTGGCGAAAGAGAACTTATCGAGACACCGGTAGCCATCAAACCCAAGCACTCGGTCATGGGCCCGAAGTTCAAGCAGGATGCGAAGCACATTGTGGATATTCTCAGCAAGCTGGACCCGGTTGACGGCGCGAGAGCTTTGGAAACTGGAGAGCTGGACATCAAATTACTATCTGGCAATACAGTGAAGATAGAACCCGATATGGTGGACATCATCAAGGTCCCGACCATCGACGGCAAAGAAGTACAAACTGTTACAGTGGGCGATCTGCTCATCATCATCGGCCAGTACCAAGAGGCCACGATCACGACCGAGTGATGTGAATGGCCAGCATAACCAAGGAACAGGTCGTAGATGTCCTGAACACGATCATCGATAAGGAGCGTGGCAGGAGCATGTGGCAGATGGGACTTGTAACCCATCTGGCCATCGACCTTGACAACAATATTTCTATAACTGTTGAACCGACCAATCCAGCATGTCCCATAGGCCTGAAGATGGCCTATGATGCGAAAGTGGCTTTGATAAGCATGGCGGATGTGGGAAAGGTGGATGTGAAGATCATCGGGCACAAGCACGCGGATGAGATGAATAAAATGCTGGTAGACCTTGAAGACCAATCGTGATTATTTAATATTCCGAGACCTTTCACCTCCACAATGGGAGGCTGAGTCAAGCAAGCTTGACAAAAAAGATGCGTAGGATAAATGGATATAGTCGCATCTTAAAAAAACCTAATACCATGAAGGTTTAATAATCCTTATTCATTCTCATCCTCAATGGGAGATAAAAAGAACAACACTCCGAGTTCGCCCAAGGGCGACACTCCGAGTTCACCGAAAGGTGATACTCCGATGATGAAGCAGTATTTCTCTATCAAGAATGAGCATCCAGAGGCCATCCTCTTTTTCAGGATGGGAGATTTTTACGAAACATTCAGCGATGATGCTGTCATCACTGCCAGGGTGCTTGGAATAACACTTACTTCTCGTGGCCGTGAGAAGGGCGCGGACATCCCACTAGCTGGCATCCCGTATCACGCGCTGGACACTTATCTTCATAAGATGGTCAAGGCCGGCTACACAGTGGCCATATGTGAACAGATGGAGGATCCGAAGAAGGCCAAGGGCATTGTCAAACGCGGGGTTGTTCGTATAGTCTCCCCTGGTACGGTCGTCGAGGATTCCATGCTGTCTGGTAGTTCGAATAACTTTCTGGCCTCCGTGAGCATGGGGAAGGTGAAGGGCAAAGGCAAGGGAAAGGATAATGAAAGCTTCGGGCTGGCACTGGTGGACATATCCACGGGCGAGTTCCTGACCACCCAGATAGAGGATGAGGATGTCCTGAGGAATGAATTGATAAGATTCCAGCCATCGGAGATAATATCCGATCCAGATACAGGCACACTTCTACAAAGACTGGTCGGGGATGATATAGCGATCCCCCTGACAGGTGTGGATGCTTACTTTTACGACCTGGATAATGCCCAAGATAAATTATTGAAATTATTCAAGGTCAAGTCACTGGCTGGCTATGGATGCGCCAGCCAATCACTCGCTATCTCCGCTGCTGGGGCTGTGATCGCCTATCTGGAAGGCATGCAGATGGCCGCCTTGGGGCAGATAGGTACTTTGAGAACTTACAGCAATAAGGATTTCATGGTGCTGGATGCCACCACTCTCAGGAATTTGGAATTATTCAATAATATTCGAGACAGAAGCGAGAAATTTACACTTATAGAATTACTGGACAGGACGAAGACACCTATGGGGAGTCGGAAGATACGGCAATGGTTGGCGCAACCATTGCAGAACATCGGCCAGATAAATGAAAGACTGGATTCTGTCGAATGGCTCACTGATAATCGACTCACCAGGATCGAATTGCGTGACTATTTTGACGAGATCCGGGACATGGAAAGACTAGTGGCCAGAGCCGTGCATGGAAGTGCGAATGCTCGGGACATGCACGCCCTCAAGAACTCGCTTCAGACCATTCCCCGTATACAGGCTCTTTTCAATGGCGTGATAGTTCCCAGCCAGATGCAGCATTCGATAGACACTATCAATCCACTGGATGATCTGACGGATATGCTGGAAAAGGCCATAGTGGACAAGCCCCCGCTCGGGCTCAAGGATGGCGGCATCATCAAGGACGGTTTCAATGCCGATCTGGATGAATTAAAGGAATTGGCATCCAGTGGCAAGAAATGGGTGGCCGATCTCGAAGCGAAGGAACGAGAGCGAACTGGTATAAAATCACTCAAGATCAAGTACAACAAGGTCTTCGGATATTTTCTGGAGGTCACGGTAAGGTACGCGGACAAGGTTCCTGAGAACTATATCAGGAAGCAAACCCTGAGCAATGCAGAACGATTTATAACTCCCGAACTCAAGGAAAAAGAAGCTCAGATACTATCGGCCAACGATAGACTGGTCGCCCTAGAATATGATACATTTTGCGATGTGAGGAATTGGGTGGCGGAGAATTCGGCCAGCCTGCAGAGCACGGCCAGAGCCCTTGGAAAACTGGATGTCTTCTCATCACTGGCTGATATTTCCGAATTGTACAGATATTCGAGGCCGAAAATGGTCAAGGGCAATACACTGTCTATCATCGAAGGACGACATCCAGTTGTCGAGAGGATGTTACCCGAGAGATTCATTTCCAATGACACGAAGCTGGATGATAAGAAAAATCGACTTATGATACTAACTGGTCCCAATATGGCGGGTAAGTCCACTTATATGAGGCAAGTGGCACTCATCACTCTCATGGCGCACATAGGTAGCTTCGTTCCTGCCAGGAGCGCGAATATCGGCATCGTGGATCGGATATTCACCAGAGTGGGAGCTTATGACGATCTCACCCATGGCCAGAGTACCTTCATGGTGGAGATGACCGAGGTCGCCAACATTCTGAATTCAGCCACCAAGAAAAGCCTGATCATCCTCGATGAGATAGGCCGTGGAACGAGCACTTTCGACGGTCTGAGCATCGCGTGGGCGGTTGCGGAATATATCGAGAGCAAGCGCGTGGCGGCCAAAGCGATATTCGCCACGCATTATCATCATCTCACCGAGCTGGAAGAACTGCTGGGCGGTGTGGTGAACTACAATATCGCGGTGAAGGAAGATAAAGATGACATCATCTTCCTTCGAAAGGTCATACCAGGCAGCACCAATCGCAGTTACGGTATCCAGGTCGGTAAGCTGGCTGGACTTCCTATCGAGGTGGTCGAGCGCGCGAAGGAGATCCTGAAAAGGATCGAGGCTGAAGCCGTTATGGAACTGGAAGATGGTGGAGCCAAGAGAGGAAAGAGGCGGCAATACACCCAGCTGGTATTGTACGACCAGCCGGAGAATGATAACCCCGCAGTTAAGGAATTGAAGGAACTGGACCCCGACCACATGACCCCGATGGAAGCCCTGCACAAGCTCCAGGAGCTGAAAAAGAAAGTGGGAAAATAAGGGGTCCATCTAACAAACATTATAATAAGTGACTGATTTTACAGGTGATATCTCATATTTTTACTGATAATGTGAAATCCTTAACAAACATTATATTAGGGAACGGATTTCACAGGTTACACCCACTGGGTTAGCTATCCTGTGGGTTAGTCTCAGAATGGGCTAACCCGCATCGGTCAATAGCTTTCCAATGGGAATAACCCGATGCGGGGATAGCCAAGCCTGGCCAACGGCGCAGGACTTAAGATCTAAAGTCTACAAGAGTTCATCGATAGGATAAGATAAGTTATCCTGTCCTTAGTGGTTCGAGGGTTCGAATCCCTTTCCCCGCACTTTTTTCTTTTAGACCTCGCTGTGCTGGCTTGGGCTCCAAAAGAAAAAAGACGCACAAATAAAGAAACTCGCCCAAGCCTGCTCGCTCGGCAAGTGTACGACCTGCCTTGAATACTAGGCAGGTCGGTTGAGGTATAATATCAACAAAAGATTAACATATGGTAACATAATTTGCCTATTCGAATAGAGGAACAATATGAAACAAGCAGATGTCGCGATAATCGGAGCTGGCTCTGGCGGTTACACCTCCGCCCTCGAGCTTGCGAAGGCTGGTAAAAAGGTCATCCTTATCGAGAAAGGCAGGGTTGGAGGAGCCTGCCTAATTCGTGGCTGCATACCGTCAAAGGCATTTGTTCATGCTTCCAATATCGTTCACAAGGGCAAGAGGTCCAGTGAGATCGGCATTCAAATTGGCGAGCCAGTCATTGACATGGTTCGCATCCAGGAATGGAAAGAAAGCATTGTGGACAAGATGGTCAAAGGCATAGAGGGGCAATGTAAGAAAGCGGGAGTGGATGTCCTTCATGGAACTGCCAAGCTAGTTTCTGATAAGAGTCTGGTCGTGCAGTTCGATGATGAAAGACCAGATGAGGAGATCGTTACTGATAATATCATACTAGCCACAGGAGCCAGCCCGAGAGAGGTTCCTGGATTCATTATCGATGAGAAGATGATAATGAGCTCCACTGGCCTTCTTGATCTGAAGGAGATACCTTCCTCCATGGGAGTTATTGGCGGAGGGGTCATCGGTCTGGAGCTGGCCACTGTAATGGCCAAACTCGGCTGTGCTGTCACGATAATCGAGATACTGGATGATATCCTTCCCTTCTCGGATGACGATGTCACCCGGACCATAAAGAAGGGCTTGAAAACACTGGGCATAATTTTGCTCACTGGAAGCCAGGCCAAATTAATTGGCACTGATGAAAATAGTGTCAAAATCGATATCCAGAGCTCATCAGGATCGGAGATCATGGAATTCGAGAAAATACTCATCGGCGTGGGCAGCCGGCCTAACATAGATGGGATCGGCCTCGAGGATGTTGACATTCTTCTTGATGAAGATGGTTTTGTCAAGACCGACAGTATGCTGAGGACAAGTATCCCTAATGTCTTCGCAATCGGAGACATTAGGGGCAATCCTATGCTGGCTCATAAAGCCTCCATGGATGGCATTCGGGTGGCGAACACCATTCTGGGAACTGGGATAGAAAATGAACCAGTCATCCCATACGTTCTCTTCACCGAACCAGAACTGGCGAGTGCGGGATTACATGAATGGGAGGCCAAGGAAAAGGGTATTGAATATCAGACAAAGCGCTATTATCTGGCAGCCCTAGGCAAAGCATTGGCCATGAACGAGAAGGATGGCTTTGTCAAGATCCTGATAGATCCTCAGGGAAAGATGATCGGGTGCACGATAATTGGCCCCGAAGCTTCCAACCTCATTTCCGAGGTCACACTAGCTATTGAAAAAGGTCTCACTGCCAAAGAGATATCAAATATCATCCATCCTCACCCCACACTATCAGAGGGAATATGGGAGAATGCCAGGCATCTATCTGAGTGATCTTTCTATTGTGGTATCTGGCTTTTTAATTTCCTTCTTTGCCTTCTCTGCTTTTTTATCAACTTATTAAGATAGCTCTTGGCCCATACATAAGATACGATCGAACCAATGACATTGGCCAGGACCAGACCCCACCATACACCTTCAATGCCCATGTCCAGTGTGAAAACAAATATCACTGCCAATAATGGGGTGAGTATCACCGTGCGAAGAAGTGTGAGTATGAGTGCTTTCGTGCCCTCGCCCACTCCCTGGAACATGGAGGATGATAGCATACCCCATGCCACACCCGGGAAGAAGAGTGCGGATATCTGGAAGAACACGGTCAGACCGGGAGTCAGTCTTGCCGAGGCATCGGCCGTGGTGAAAACTCCAGCTATCTGGGCGGCAAATATCATAACAATAAGCATGACGATGAATTCGAAGATAAAACCTATCTTGATGGAATAGTCCAGTGCTGTGTTCACGTTCTTATATGCCCTTCGACCGTACATGGCTCCGGATACGGATATGACCGCCGTCGCTATTCCTAACAATGGCAGTACTCCAAGCATGGATATCCTCCAGCCAGTGGTGAATATCGCCACCCCGTCATTTCCAGCCACCATGACGATGATCACATTGAGGAATATCATATTGATGGACATGGAAAGCTGCTGAACTGAAGCTGGTAAACCAACTTTGAATACGTCTTTGACGATGCCCTTATTGAACTTGAAGTTCTTGAACCTGATATCCAGATAGGTATCCCTTTTTATGAACAGCCAGTAGAAGAGCATGGCGGATGTCAAAGCCATTGAGATCAATGTAGCCCATGCAGCACCCGTGACCCCCAGCCCAAACCCGAATTCCCCGAAGACACCTGGAGTTCCAGGTCCGAAGATGAAGATCGGATCAAGAACGATATTCAATACACCGCCTAATATCATGGCCAGCATGGCCTTTTTCACATCTCCCTCTGACCTTAGAAGTGCATTGGAGATATTGGCAAAGAAGATGATAATGGCTCCTGCAAATAGGATCTGGGAATAATCCGTAGCCCAGTCGATCACAATTCCTTCGGCCCCCATGCCTACGTATATAGACCTGATGAAGAGCATGAAGGGTATCGTGACCACTAAGGCCAGGATCACCATGAAGACCATGGTGTGGCTCGCGACACTGTCAGCCCCCTTCTTATCATCCGCGCCTATCCTACGGGATACGGCGGCTCCTCCTCCAACACCCAGGCCAGTGGCCAGTGCTATGAGTAGGAAAAAGAAAGGGAAGAAGAAACCCACGGCGGACAATGCCTCGGGTCCGAGAAATGATACCCATATGGCATCCACGAGATTGTACACGGTCTGGATGGACATGGCGATTATCATCGGGATCGCTAGTTTGATAATGGCCTTTTTTGGATCGCCAAGCAATGTCTTGACACCAGAAGTATGCCCTCCTTTTGGTTCCACATTCTCATTCTTCGATATTGTGGATGTAATATCCCCTTCTGAACCTGCTTGAGGCTCAGCAATAAGATCATCACTGGATACTTCATTATCGTTACTTGACACGCTTCAGGATAATCCAGTGTCATATTTAATAGATAGCGCTAACGATATATATGATTCACATTCAGTATCCTTGCAAAAGCACTGCTCTCATCTATATTTCAAAGCTCAAAACACATCTTCATCCTTTGGGTTGAAGAGTATGAGGAACCTTGGAATATCTTGACAGAGATCCATTCCCCCCTGAAGCTTACCTATCTGATATTCGAGATCATTAGACATCTTGATGGTCATCATCACTTTTAATTTATTGTAATAAGGTACTTAAATATCTTTCTGTAGCCAGTTAACCAAATGTGATGTAAAAATCGAGGTGAAATAACATATTATTGACGCCATGTGGCATAAACGATCAATGGAAGATCATTATATGGGCCCGCTAAATTTGCCCAAGGCTTGCTTGGGGGATAATTCATTAATCTAAAGCTATATCTCGCTCTGATGTCAGATAGTGCCACACCCATGAAAAGAAAGGAGCTGGAGATCAAGCTCCAGTCACTCCGGAGCTTGGATGCTCCATCTGCAAGATTGGAACAATATCCCACACCTGCCAAGATCGTCTCGGACATACTTTTCATCGCCAAATCCCTCGGAGACATAGATGGGAGGAGCATAGCTGATCTGGGGTGTGGCAATGGTGTATTCGCTATAGGCGCTAGCCTGATGGGAGCTGAAAAGGCCATCGGTATAGATATTGATAAAGCGGCCGTGGAAGTGACTCGCAAGAATGCTCTTGACCTTGGATTGGACATCGATCTGATGGCTATGGACGTTGGGTCATTCGATAAGAAGGTGGATGTGATATTCCAGAATCCTCCATTTGGCTCCCAGAAAAAGCACGCGGACAGAGCTTTTATAGAGAAAGCTCTGGAGTTGGCAGATGTGGTGTACACCATACATATGGCCGAGACCGAGGAATTCATAGGCAAGATGTCGAAAAGCCTTGGTTTCAGTGTGGATGTGAAAACATATTTCAGATTCGAGCTAAGACATTCGCAGAAGTTCCACAAGAAGGAAAGGGCTTTTATCGATGTGGTCATGTTCAGGCTGGTGAGGGACGAAAGCTCGACCATAAGGAGAGATTCTGATGAGTGATAAAACGAAGGAATTGGTCATGCCAGGGGATGTCCTATCCACAACGGAGGAATATCTTCCTGGAGAAGGCACTTACGTGCATGGGGACAATATATGCTCCGCCCTTACAGGGAAACCATATTTTGATGAAGATTCTAAATCAGCCAGTGTGATATCTCTAAATAATCCCGCTATACCGGGAACAGATGATATCGTGTATGGTGTGATTACCAATATCAATCCAAAGATGGCGATCGTCTCCATATTGGCGATAGAAGGAATGGGAAGGCAGCTGGCTGTGGAAAAAAGAGCCAACCTTCATGCATCAAAGATGGCTCCTGGAGGTAAGACCAAACCTCGCTCTCTGTTCAAGGAGATGGAGATCATAAGAGCGAAGGTCACCCAGGATCATCCATCCATTCAATTATCGACCATCGATCCAGAGTTCGGAACCATCAAAGCATACTGCAAGAGATGTAGAGATGTCCTTCAGGTGAAGGGCAAGGAGCTATGGTGTGTGAAATGCGATACCAAAGAAGGTAGGAAGATCGCGGATAATTATGGCCTGGCTTATGATGAGTGATATCTGGAATAGTCGAAAGTAATATGAACCTCTGATAATATATACTCTGATGTAGGGAGACACATGAGCGTCAGCACAGATGAATTATTGATGGAGATCCGGCAGCTTAGAGCCGAGATGCAGCAGATGAGGAATATAGTGAACTCACTCGTAAGTATCATAATCGAGATCGAGGGTGGGGACGAGGATTCGGAGATGTTCCTTCCAGATGGTGCAGAGAACAATTACCTCATGTACAATTAGGATACCATGATCGAAGTTTCAGAGATCATACAAGCTCATGACCAGTGGCGTTCGAAATGTATCAATCTAATACCTTCGGAGAATATTTTGAGTCAAAATGTTAGAAAGGCACTATCGACGGATATGGCCAGTCGTTATACACTTCCAATAAATCAGGAGATACACGGTTCCTTTGTGGAGAATGCCTATCGGGGAACTCGAGGCCTTGACGAGGTGGAGAGATATGCTAATGAACTGGCCTCAGATATCTTTTCAGCCAAACATGTGACCTTCGCGCCATTGTCCGGACATATAGCCGCAATGGGCGCTCTCCTATCATTATGTGAGAAAGGTGATACGGTAATGGCCATTTCTTCAGATAATGGAGGATATGATGGCTATGGGGCAGATTACCTACCGGATATGCTTGATATGAAGGCAGAAACACTGCCCTTTGATAGCGGGCAGTGGAATGTCGATATAGAACGTGCTATCGAAAAGATCCATGATACCAAACCAAAGTTGGTCATGCTGGGAGCCAGCTTCTTCCCTTTCCCACATCCGACAAGAGAATTATCAAAGGCCTGCAAGGAAGTGCACGCATACCTGGCATATGACGGATGCCATGTCTTCGGGCTTATCGCGGGAAAGGAGTTCCAGGACCCACTGGCAGAGGGAGTGGATCTGATGATCGGCAACACTCACAAGAGCTTTTTCGGCCCCCAGGGCGGCGCATTGCTCACCAATGATGATGAGATATTCACCAAGGTGAAGAAGAACATGACATGGCGCACTGTGGACAATATTCATTGGAACAGGATCGCTGCCACGGCCCAGTCCCTTGTCGAGATGAAGGAGTATGGGGTGAGATATGCCACACAGGTGGTCAAGAACTCCAAAGCTCTGGCAAAGGCTTTGGATGACCTTGGACTTCAGCCATTGCTTCGTGATAGGGGATACACAGCCTCTCATCAGGTATTGCTGGATTCGGCGATAATCAAGGAAAAGTGGGGCATGGATCTCAATTCCATGGCGGTCGCTCTTGAACAGAATAATATCATCACGGACGCGGTTGGAAGATTAGGAACAAATGAGATCACCCGACTCGGCATGAAAGAGGATGACATGCATATTGTCGCTAAAATGATCATAAAGGTATTAGATGGCGAAAATATTGCCAAAAACGTCAAAAATCTGAGAAAATCCTTTGAAATCTCCTTTTTTTGATCAATAATATTTTGAAAACATAGAATAAAGCTCAAATTATTGCCATGTATCTTCCTATATTACGAAAATCAGCAAGGCAATATGGATTGAAGAGATATTGTTTTATACCT
>JAEHCO010000001.1:682148-956489 GCA_020697715.1 Methanobacteriota archaeon
CGCATCTATTCCCATCGAAGATGGGGGCAACAACATTGCGAGATCCTCGCTTTGATGTTCGACAAAAAACCTGCTTGATGCAGGAGGGTTGAAAAATGAGCGACAAAATATATCCAGTTCCAGAAGCCATGCGTGGTAAAGCACACATAAACAGCATGGAAGAGTACAAGAGAATGTATGAGGAATCTATCAGAGATCCAGATGGATTTTGGGCAAATATAGCCGAGGAATTCACATGGTTCAAGAAGTGGGACTCTGTCAGGCAATATGACTTCACAGAAGGCCACATCAAATTCTTCGAGGGTTCAAAGACCAACCTGTCCTACAATTGTCTGGACAGGCAGTTGGAGACCCGCGGAGATCAGGTAGCCATTATCTGGGAGGGCAATGAGCCCGGTGAAGATTCCAAGCTCACTTACAGGCAGTTGCACACAGAAGTATGCAAATTCGCCAATGTCCTGAGAAAGATGGGTGTGAAGAAGGGTGACCGTGTCTGTATGTACATGCAGATGCTTCCCGAGTTGCCTATCGCGATGCTGGCATGTGCCAGGATCGGTGCAGTTCACTCCATTGTTTTCGGAGCTTTCTCCTCAGACTCACTGAAGGACAGGATCAATGATTCCGAGTGCAAGATACTGATCACACAAGACACAGCCTTGAGGGGCAAGAAGCAGGATATACCAATGAAGACCAATGCTGACAAAGCTCTTGAGGAGTGCCCGAGCATCGAGAAGAACATTGTTTTCAAAAGGACTGGATTGGATGTCCCAATGCAGGCTGGTCGTGATGTCTGGTGGCATGAGGAAATGGATGCAGAGGACGTAAAGGGCGACAGCCCATGGGAGGAGATGGACGCGGAAGATCCACTCTTCATTCTCTACACCAGTGGTTCCACTGGAAAGCCAAAGGGTGTTCTACACACAACTGCAGGATACATGGTCTACGCAGCTACGACTCACAAATACGTCTTCGATTACCAGGAAGGCGATATATACTGGTGCACAGCTGACATAGGCTGGATAACCGGTCACTCGTACATCGTATACGGTCCTCTCCTCAATGGAGCAACATCCATCATGTTCGAGGGAGTACCAAACTATCCAGATGCCAGCAGGTTCTGGCAGATAGTGGACAAGTTCCAGGTAACACAGTTCTACACAGCCCCAACAGCCATCCGCGCCCTCATGAAAGAGGGAGATGGACCAGTTCAGAGCACTTCAAGGAAGAGCCTGAAACTCCTGGGTACTGTAGGAGAACCTATCAACCCAGAGGCTTGGAACTGGTACAATGAGGTCGTAGGTGACAGCAGGTGTCCAATTGTAGACACCTGGTGGCAGACCGAGACCGGTGGTATAATGATCACACCGCTTCCAGGAGCTATTCCAACAAAGCCAGGTTCTGCAACACTGCCTTTCTTCGGTGTTGAGCCTTTCCTCGTTGACGACACAGGAAAAGAACTGGAAGGCGCGACAAGCGGAATACTTCTGCTCAGGGGCGCATGGCCAGGAATCATGAGGACTGTTTACGGACATCACCAGAGGTTCAAGGACGTCTACTTCTCCATGTTCCCAGGATCATACTTCACTGGCGATGGTGCAAGGCGTGATGAGGATGGCTACTGGTGGATAACTGGTAGGATCGACGACGTCATCAATGTCTCAGGACACAGGATGGGAACCGCCGAGGTGGAATCCGCACTTGTTTCCAACCCAGCAGTTGCAGAAGCAGCTGTTGTTGGATATCCCCACGATATCAAGGGACAGGGCATATACGCTTATGTCACCCTAAAGACCGGCCAGGAGTACACAGAAGAGCTGAGGAAGGAACTCAGGACCCATGTCAGGAAGGAGATCGGACCAATAGCAACACCCGATGTCATTCACTGGGCTCCAGGACTTCCAAAGACCAGGTCCGGAAAGATCATGAGGCGTGTCTTGAGAAAGATCGCATCCAAGGAATACGATCAGGTCGGAGATGTCTCCACACTGGCAGATCCAAGTGTGGTCGATGATCTGATGAAAGAATCCTAAGCCAGGAACAATGAAAGGGCTCGCTTTGAAGGCGAGCCCACTTTTCCTTTTATTAGATAATCTATTTTCCTTTTATTGCATTATTCTTTTAATTAAAATAACTAAAATAGCTAAAAAATATTCGATCAAATTCGTTCTATATATCCTTCTTCATGAACCAGACCGCTCCAGCAATGTACAATACGATGGTTAGGACCAGGACCACGAGAAGAGAACCTGCCAGTGGCTGGCCCGCCATCACCCTGAACCCATATGCCAAAGGATTGAGTATGGATGGTTCCTCACCAGGATTGGCCATCATACCGAAGGCGTAGGTGAAGGATAGGAAAAGAGAGGTCGCGAACCCCGCCAGTACAGTCGGCGTGGTGGATCTCAGAGGAACACTGTAGAAGAAGGTCAGGGACATGACGAACAGTAAAAGAGGTAATATCATCACCTGGTGAATGAGGAAGAGTGGGAGGTCCAATCCTCCTATTATGGCCCATGCAATGACACCTGCGACCATGGAACCCGCGAGGAATATCACGATAAAGGAGATCACAGATGAGAGGCTTCTTTTGAGCAGGTATTGGAGGCGGGATTCAGGTCGTGCCAGCATGATCTCCAGAGTGCCATCGTCCACCGGGTCGCTGACCATGAAGGCCCCGAAACTGACCACCATTAATAGAAGTAATTTCAGAACATCCTCGAACCACAGATATTCAAATACCCCGGCAGAACCATCTGGTGTGGCAGATTCCAAGGCGGCCCTCAATCCCTCTGGTGAGTATTCCACCATGGCCGCGAAGGTGAGGGCGAAGAGTCCCATCAATACAATGGAATATGTCGCTCTCTTGGAAAGCAGCATCGTCTTGATATCAATGATCAAAGGTTCGAAGTTCATAGGTCCTCTTTCTTGAATTTCATTATGGCCAGTGCCATGAAGGGCACACAGAATAGTATCATTACCAGCATATATCCAATATACAGACCCGCTGTCACTTCATGGGTCGTGAAGTAAGTGGCATAGTAATGTGGGGTGAATTTGGCCAGAGCCAGCAATGCATCGGAGTTGTATTTCATCGCGTTTGGGGTCATGATGAAAGAGAAGGTTCCAAAGCCTATGAGGAATGATATAAGATTTGACTTGGCCAGTGTGGAGATAAATAGTGCGACACATAATGTGAATATCCCCAGGAGGTACATGAGGCCGGCAGTGGCCAGGTACGCTCCTGCAGTTAATGCAGGCACCTGTGGTTGAATGACAAAGTAGCCTGGTATCAGGGTCCCAAAGAACATGATGCTGAATGCCAATGATGCGGATCCCAGGTTGATGAACATGTACTGGGTACGAGTGATGGGGCGTGAAAGAAGAATGCCTATCCTCTCTCCCTTCTTGTCTCCACAGACCGCATCGAATATGAACAATGGGGCTGTGAACAGGGTGACCAATTTGGTCAAAGCGCCGTCAAAGAAAAACCATTGGAATCTCATATCTGGATTGTCATTGAAGAGATTGATGAGCTCTCCATAGATCGTGCTGGATTCCATCAGCGTGTCGATCAGATAAGCTCCTGCGATGACCATGTAAATGGACATGAGAAGAGCTATCAGACCACGGACAGAGAATATCAGGGTCAGAGCCCGGTTCCATATGATCACAGGATAATTTACTTTATTATCCATGTCTAGCCACCTTCAGGAATACTTCATCCAGGTCTTTACACTCGTGCTTGGTTCTCAGTTCTTCCGGGCTACCCTGTTCGATGAGCAAACCCTCGTGAATTATACCAACAGTGTCACAGATCTTCTCCACGTCACTGAGAATGTGAGTTGAGAATATCACGGTCTTGCCCCTTTCTGCAAAGGCCTTCATCGCGTCCAGGACTTCATTTCGCCCCAGTGGGTCGAGGCCCGTGGTAGGCTCGTCAAAGAGAAGGATATCGGGGTTGTGGATCATGGCCTGGGCTATCCCCACGCGCTGTTTATTGCCCTTGCTCAGGGTCTTTATTTTCCTATCCAGGTTATCAGTGAGATTGATCTCCGAGGCTATGGATTCGATCGCCTTGGCCACATCCTCCTTGGACATACCGCTCAGTATACCCATGTAAGTGAGGAATTTACGAGGCGTGTCTCCACCTGGCATCCCATATGATTCAGGGAGATAGCCAATATGCTTTCGAGCCTCCACGCCATTGTTTATGACATCTATACCTTTTATGCTGGCCTTTCCGCCAGTAGCATAGACAAGACCCACCAGTATCTTCAATGTGGTGGATTTTCCTGCGCCATTTGGACCACAGAATCCATAGACCTGGCCTTCTTCCACCACCAGATCCAGCCCTTTCAAGGCCTGCACATCCTTATAATCCTTTTTAAGTTGTTTTATCTCGATCGCACCCATATTATCTCCTCATCATCTCCATATGTCGAATATATATAAAAGTAATATGGGAATGCCTTGGGAACCCGCATTTGATCAATATCTTCATTTAGCAATTAAACGAAGCGAAAAACGTAAACACATATGTGCGATACATGTTCGGTAGAGTGATAAAATGCCCAATAAAACCATTACCTTGAAGGTGGAGAAAGCACAGAGCCAATCGGATGTCGGTCTAGGCAAGGCCAGGATAGACACGCAAACACGCATGTCTGCAGGTGTGGAGGTCGGTGATGTGATAGAGATCACCGGTAAGAACACCACGGCTGCCAAAGTGTACCGCATGCTTCAGGAGGATGAGGGCAAAGGCCTCATTCGAATGTGCAATCTACTCAGGCTGAGCGCGGGAATATCCCCGGGGGACAAGGTGGAGATCTCCAAGGCGGAAGTACAACCAGCCCAGAAAGTCACATTAGCACCTTCGATCTCCAAGGGCATGAAATTAAGATTCAGTGAGGGCATCGAGCCCTTTATAAAAAGAAGCCTGGGGCAGAGGCCGATCGTCAAAGGCGATACGATTCTGATACCCGGTGTGGGATTGAGTGGTAATATTCCTTTTGTCGTTACAGCGGCCAGTCCCAAAGGCATTATCCAAGTCACTGTGGACACACATCTGACCATCAAGGACGAGGCCGCGAGCGAGAGCGAGATGAGCCTCGGAGCTGTGGCTTATGAAGATGTGGGAGGTCTGGATGAAGAATTGCAGAGGGTGAGGGAGATGATCGAACTCCCATTGAAACATCCTGAATTGTTCAGAAGACTGGGTATAGATCCGCCAAAAGGAGTTTTGCTCTATGGACCTCCAGGTACAGGTAAGACCCTCATTGCTAAAGCAGTGGCCAATGAGGCAGGAGCTGCTTTCTATTCCATACAGGGCCCGGAGATAATCTCCAAATTCTATGGCCAGAGCGAGGAAAAACTACGAGAGAAGTTCGAGGAGGCCGAGGCAAATGCGCCCTCCGTCATATTCATCGATGAACTAGATTCCATCGCTCCCAAGCGGGACGAGGTCCAGGGAGAAGTAGAGCGTCGGGTGGTGGCCCAATTGCTCACTCTCATGGACGGACTCAGTGACCGTGGAAATCTTATCGTGATAGCGGCCACCAACCGCGAGGATTCCATAGACCCCGCATTGCGCCGTGGAGGAAGGTTTGACAGGGAGATCGAAATAGGAGTGCCCAGTAAGAAAGGTAGAAAAGAGGTCATGGAGATCCATACGAGAATGATGCCCATCACGGGGGACGAAAAAGAACGCTCCATCATGCTGGAAGAGCTGGCATCCATCACCCACGGGTTTGTGGGAGCGGACTTAGCAGCCCTTGCACGTGAGGCGGCCATGAAGGCGCTTCGAAGATATATTCCGGAATTCGACCTGGACCAGCCGGTCCCACCAGAGGTCATCGAGAAGATGGAGGTCACCCGCGAGGATTTCATGAACGCGCTGAAGGAAGTGGAACCCAGTGCCATGCGGGAAGTGATGGTGGAAGTTCCGCAGGTCACTTGGAACGATGTCGGGGGACTGGAAGACGTGAAGATCGTTCTAAAAGAAGCTGTCGAGCTTCCGTTAAAAGATCCGGAAGCTTTCAAGAGGATCGGCATCAGACCTCCGCGTGGTGTTCTGATGTATGGACCTCCAGGTACAGGAAAGACAATGCTGGCTAAGGCAGTGGCCAATGAATCCGAGGCGAATTTCATCTCGGTGAAAGGGCCAGAAATAATGTCAAAATGGGTGGGCGAGAGTGAAAAGGCGGTTCGCCAGATATTCAAAAAGGCGAAGCAGGTTTCCCCATCGATAGTCTTCCTGGATGAGATAGACTCCATCGCACCAGCGCGGGGAGCCAGTAGGGATTCCGGTGTCACGGAAAGGATAGTGAATCAATTACTGACATCGATAGACGGTATGGAATCCATGGAAGGCATTGTCGTGATAGCGGCCACTAATAGACCGGACATCATGGATCATGGTCTTTTAAGACCCGGAAGGTTCGACAGGCTCGTGTATGTGGGAGTGCCGGATAAAAAAGCAAGGGAGACCATATTCCAGGTTCATATAGACGGTATGCCTCTTGATGATGTGGAAGCCCGCTGGCTTGCGAGCCAGACAGATGGATTCGTGGGAGCGGACATCGAGAATCTTTGCAGAGAAGCGGGCATGATCGCCCTCCGCAAGGATATTGATTCCAAGAGCGTGACAAAGAAGGATTTCAAGGAAGCCCTGGAGATCATCAAAGCCTCCACCACCAAAGAAACTATCAAATATTACGAGGGCATTAGGGAAGACTTGGAAACAGGCGTAGATAGGAAAGAGAAAGATCCAATATACTATGCCTAAGCTTCCTAAAATATGACTTCAGAAAGGTGATATGATGAAGAAATTCGTGAGCGAACTCCGAGGAAAGACAGTGATGACAAATGATGGCCAGATACTCGGCATGATCGAGAATTTTGTTACAGATACAGTAACTGGCGAGCTACAGCACGTGCTCATCATACCAGCTGAAGAGATTGAAGTTCGCTTATTCCGAACTGATGCTCAGGGAAGGATAATCCTTCCATTCAGCGAGATGAGGGCTGTTCGCGACGTTGTCGTGATGGATGTCGCTTAGAGCGACATCACGGACATTGCCTAATTCTAATATCTGGCTATATGTTTTATTGAACAGCGGTAGCCCTGTTCTAAAATTATTCAATATTCAGCCATACCACTATCTGGCCTGCGCAAATATGACTATCTGGCCAGAAGCCCAAGCTGGTGTATAATTTCTCAGCCACCTTATTGTGAGGCTCGTAAGATAGACCCAATCGAACTGGCTGGCCACCATAATGCCCTCTGATCTTTGAGATCAAAAGCTCCATTGTTCTTCTGCCGAGGCCATTGCCCTGATATCTCTGGTCAAGCATAAGGCGTGTGAGCCAGGCAATTTTTTCCCCGCCTTCTGTTTCTGCCTCGGGTGTGTAGAATACACTGCCTACCATCGTATCATCATCATAAACTGCCAATACCTTTCGATCTGGGTAGATGTATGCCTGGGCCAATGTCATGGTATTTGGCTTCACGGACTTGAAATAAAAATTATCCTTCTGGTCTGGCTTGACCTCCAATTCCACAAATTCATGATAATTATCTTCTGTCACTTCTCTGAATTCAAGCGCCATGACACCCTATTATCGCCTTGGATGAAAAAACTTGCGACCCTCATTTGGATCGCCCTCCCAAACTATATTATTCGCTTAAGGCATTCAACAGGACGGTGTTAGCTTGAGCAATGCAGAAATATTCTTCAAAGTGGGGTTGATGGGCTTTTCCTTCATACTGTTCGCCATCTCCGCTATCTCGTACAAAAGGATCAAGAGCCAGAGGCTATTGTTCGTAACAATAGCCTTCTCTATCTTCTTCGTGAAAGGACTTCTATTGACCGCGGGCATTTTCTCCGAGTCTGTGGGAGATATGTTCAATTCATCCATCGAGGTGATAATCCTGGATTTCGTCATTTTGATAATGCTTTATCTGGGAATAGCGAAGAAATAGTGCGAAAGTGCGATAGTACGAAAATACAGGAGCAGTTGAATGGAAGGAGACATCCTCGAACTTGAAAATAGGCGTTTGATCTACCAGCTTATTTCGAAGTATCCTGGAATGTATCTCCGAGAGATCGAGAAGAACCTCGGACTGGCCGTCGGGGTTTTGGAATACCATCTCAGCCACATGGTGAAGAACGAGATACTCACCGTGGAGGAGGATGGCAACCGGATAAGATATTTTGTCACTGGCGGTGTGAACTACGGCGACAAGAACACGATCGGCCTTCTGAGGCAGAAGATTCCCAGAAGGGTCGTTCTTTATCTGATGCTGAACCCGAATGTGAAGTTCAAAGATGTATTGGAACAATTCGAGGTTTCCAAATCCACTCTCTCATTCCACATTAAGAAGCTGGTGGATGCCCATCTGGTCGAGGCAACCAAAGAAGGAAGGGAAACATCCTACGAGGTCATTGACCCGGAGACAGTGGCGAGAATTATTCTCACTTACAAGGCCAGCTTTTTGGATTCATTGGTTGATAGATTTGCGGAAACTTGGCTGGAGATGAATCCATGAGCAAGAACCCACGAGTGAGTTAAATTTTCTGCAATGGCTTCAAAGGAGAGTCCTACTTTTTCTTTTTACCAAAGGTCTATATGGTTTAGTTGTTGTTTACAGGCGAGTGGAAGAGATGGAAAAATGTCTTAATTGTGGAAGCACTAATCTCAAGTTATATGAAGATGGTTCTGGCTATTGTTTAGATTGTGATGATACATTCGTGAATATAACCACCCATATACCAAAGAAGAGAATTATAGTAGAAAAAAATGATGAAATAAAACACAACGATGTAGAAAGAGATTGGAAGGAAAGGATTCTAACTATGTTAGGGGTTCTGTTTCTCCTTTTAGGTATAATTACTATTGGACTGGCCATTTATTATTTGGCCTTATTAAATGCTTTTGGTGTCATTTCCCCCCTTGTGATTTTTGAATTTCTTGGTGGCGCAGCTTTTTTGTATGCTGGATTGTCTGTAAAACAAGGTGAGGTAAAGAAAGCCGTTGTCAGCTTAATCTTGGTAGCAGTCTTTATGTTAGATTTTGGCATTGAAGATTATCTTTCAGAAGGATACTATGATTTCATCTGCTTAATCCCATCTCTGTTGGTTTTAATAGTGGTAATTTTCATAGTGTTATTACAGAACCATAACGAATCTCCTCCAAATAAGGGATTGAATAGGAAATTACTGGCCATTATTATTGTATTGATTGTGGTTGTGGCAAGTTTAAGTTATTTCTCTTTTTCAGAACCGATGCCAATCAATCCTAATGACCCAAATTTTTATGACAGATACCCAAGGAATCCAGAAGATTTAAATTCAATATATATCGAAAGTAGCACATTATTATGGGGAAATTACACTCATGAATATGCTTCAACCTCTAACTTGTTAACTGTTCAGATTACTCCTACGATTCAAGATCTAGCTAATAGTTTCAAGGATTCTTATCCAGATGATATTGTGCAGCAAGCAAAAGCTGCATATAATTATGTGGCGGAGGAAATTGATTATGTAGAAGACATAGATTTTGTAAATGATGTAATAACTGAAGTTTCATATCCTGTGACTACATTAACAACAAAAGAAGGAATATGTAGTGAATATGCATCACTTCTTGCGTCTTTGTTGTATGCAGGGGGTCTAAAAGATGTTGCTATTGTATTTACTACTGGTGAGATCAATGGAATTATACTTACTCACGCATATGTTGCAGTAAAGATTCCATCATTTTCTCCACCACAGAACAGTGTTCAGGAAAGTATAGAATCATATCTGGGAGAGGGGTGGATTGGTTTAGATCCAACAAATTCTCTGACAGGTGAATATTGCGATTTCGCAGAATTAGATCCTACCTGGGAATATCATTGGAACATAACTACTATAGTTGGGGTCCCCGTTTACGGAGCGGTATTTACCTTTGATTTAGATAATAATTATGATTTTAAATTAGGCTACTACTTAGATGTTGAATGTGAACTATATGCTTTCGAGCACGATCTGGACAATGATGTAACATTCACCTTTGAATTGAGAGAAGACAATGTTCCAATAGATAGAGAAGTGATTAACGTAACATGCGGACAGGATACACTCACAAAAATCGAATTTGAGTTGGGCTATTTAGATGATTATGAAGTTGATGATTACTATGATTCAGTGATAATTTATCTATACATTGAACCATGAAATGCTACGAATCCATTTAGACCCGTATGATCAGGATTCCTTCTGGGTAAGATCGAGCTTCTGCCAGGGTGAAATAGATTCACCCACCCCCTCATATCATATTTATACCATCTGAAACAATATCCAATGGGATCATGGATCAGAATTCGGGATGGCAAGGCAGGATCAAGACGATCGAAAAGGATTTTTCGAAAGCTGCCAATGAGATCAAGGGCGGGATGAACGCGCAGTTATGCGCTTATTGCAAGGGCTCGAAAAAACTGTGTGGTAAGGACAGGTGCCCGGTTTTGACAAAGTATTATGCGCAATCCAAGACCCAGTCGATGATCAATTCCACGAACATAGCTGGCTCCTCCCCACCTGGAGTTTTTGTGGGTCGCTATGGCTATCCGAAAGTCCTCGTCGGGCCACTTGTACCAGCTGAAACTGGCGACACGATGTTGTATGACACTCCAGAGAGGTGGATCGGGAAGTCTATCGAGGACATCGTGGATTTCAGAATGAAGCTGGTGCGGGGGATGAAACCAGTGGAAGTCACCAATGTGGAGAATGGGGGACGGGTGGTGGATATCACGAGAGAACTGGCCATGGGTTCGGTCTCCTCGGATGTGGAGGCCACCTTCACGAAGAAACCCAGAGGTCGCCTTACTTTTAATTCCGAGTCCCAACCATTTGGACCGACCGCGCCCATTAAGGGTCTGGATTCGGGCAATATCAAGATCGACCAGAGGATCGACAAGGCTTATTCCGATACTGATCTATTATCCAAGCCAGCGGTTATCGATCTTTACAAGAATGGTATCATGGTATCTAGAATTCAGAAAGCTTTCAGCGTGGGGGCTTTCGGTATTGGTAAGAACCGAAAATTCGTGCCCACCAGATGGAGCATTACCGCGGTGGACGATATGCTTGGCAAGGATCTGATGATCAATACCAAGCACGCGCCTTTCATAAATGATTTCGAAGTGTACTGGACGGAGGAGTTGGACAATAGATGGGCCGTGTTGATGATGCCCTGCTCATGGAGATATGAGCTCATCGAGGCTTGGTATCCGAACACGGTCTGGAACCCATATGGCCGGGATGTCGTTATCTTCTCGGATTATGAATTTTTGAAGAATCGAACCACATATGCGAAGATCGGTGGCTGTTATTATTCTGCCAGGCTGGCGGTCAATGAAAACCTAATAGCTCGTAACAGGCAAGCTGGTTGTGTGATATTCAGGGAAGCACATGCGGGATACATCATGCCCGTTGGTGTGTGGAATGTGAGGGAGAATGTGAGGGCGGCTGTTCGCAATAAGCCCAAGAAATTTGGTACTCTTAAAGAATCCCTGGACTTCATATCCACAAGGATGGACATTCCGATGGACAGATGGATCAAGACCAGCGGGGTGTTGAAGGACATGCTACATCAGAGGAGGATCGAGGATTTTCTAACTGATGACAAGCCGATAGAGCCAGACATGGATAATACGGTAGAGCCGGAATTGGAGATGGAAAATGAAGGCTAGGACCGCATTGTCCGTTTCCCAGCTTCCGGGTCTGGAATACGCTCTGAATCCATATTCCGGTTGCTCCCATGCCTGTATCTATTGCTATGCTCAGGATGTTCTTAGAATGGATGATGGTCGGGAATGGGGGAGTTTTGCACAAGCGAAAGTCGGTTTACCGAATATACTGGCCAAGGAATTGAAGCGCAAGGAAAAAGGAATGATCGGTCTTGGAACCGTGACCGATCCTTATCAGGTTTCGGAAGAAAGATCCAAGAATACCAGATATTGCCTTGAGCAGATAGCCAGAAAGAAATGGCCAGTGTGTGTTCAGACAAAGTCCGATCTTGTAAAAAGGGACATCGATGTACTGGCCAGGATAGAAGGGGCGGAGGTGGGTATCACCATCACCACCCTGGATGAGGAATTGGCCAGTGAACTGGAACCTGGAGCTCCAACTCCCGCTATGAGGTTGGAGGCATTGAGGGAACTTGTGCAGGCTGGAATAAGGACATGGGTCTTCATCGGGCCGATAATTCCGACCATGAATGACTCGGAAGAAGGACTGGCTGAGCTTCTTGTTGAGATCGCCAATATAGGTGTCGGGGAGATACAATATGACCGACTGAGGCTGAAGCCAGTGCTCGTGAAGAGAATGAGAGCACATCTTGGTGAAAGGATGAATGAGATAGAGAGATTATCCAATGATACAACATGGTTCAGGAATGTATCATCATTCATCGACAAACACTGCGAAGACCTGGATATTGTCCCCAAAAAAGCTTTCTGACTTAGGCGATTGCCTTTTAATAATGAAGCAACATACACTTTCTCAAGGTATTGAAAATGGATCCAAATAGTGATATCCAGCCAAGGTTGGAAGAAGACAAAACAGACTCTCTTCAGCAATTGAAAATAAATCTAAAGAGAGATGTCCAGTTAGGGTCGAAAGAAGGCAAGTACCTCTTCATGGCCCTGATCATCATGTTCTACACCATAGCGAGGCTATTGGGTGTGGGTGTTCATGAATTCGCTGGCCATGGTCTTTTCACCGAGCTCGTGGGCGGGGAGTTCTACGCAGCCTACATATCGCCAGGAAATGGTTTCGCCTCCATATATTTGCCAGATGGTACCAGCCAGTCCATCATCGCTCTTACCTATTTAGCAGGTATAATAGTGGAATTGATAGTTGGCTCCATCCTATTGTTCATCGTGTACCCGCGCATGAAAAATCTAATGCCAGCACTTTTCACATTGGTGATGTCCGAGATACTGCTGGTTCATTCTTCATTATACCTGGTGCTCGGGTCATACATTCCTTCTGGAGATACCTATCGTGCCAATATATTTGGTGGTATAGCTATGGATATCATGGTGGTATCTGGATTGATACTGGCCAGCGTATCCATATTGATAATCTCCATGAAGTTCATACAATTCATAACCAATTTCGAGGTTATCAAAGACGATAATTCAGCGAGGCGGGCATTGGGCTTGTTCTGGCTGCCTCCAGTCATGATTGTCTGGACATCTATCATCATCTCATTTGTATTTCCTGGAGAGATGGAGGCCACATCCGATGAGCAGGCATATTCGCTCATCTATGGGTCTCTTGTATTGATGCTCATACTGATAGCCATGAACTTCACTCCACAGCTCACGACCAAGAAATTTGATTTCCTTCAAAGAGAAGGGGTCAGGCTGGACAAGGTGGTGAAGACACTGGGAGTCTTGCTTCTGACCGTGGTGCTTTGGCTGGCTATATTTGGGCCAAGTTCGACAGAGGCACATGGACTCATGATCAAGGATCCGCCTCTGGAATCCGAGGTGTTCTATCAGGATTATGTAGTTGGAAATGCCCTGATCGAATTGGGAGATAATGGAACGATCGAGGTATCCATAATGCTGAAAGGCGTGATGGAAGATCCAATGCCTTTGGATCAAAAATTGTATGATTCTTTTGATGATAGGCCCAATTGGTCTTATTACGAGAACGCATCCCGGAATATGATGAAGAACATGTTCCTGCTAACATCGGAGGAAACCACTAACCTGACCTTTGAGAACTATGTCTCAGGTGAAGTGTGGGGAGGAGGCGAGTTATATCGATATGCCCGTGTTTCCAAGATCAGTGTCAATCTAAGCGATATAGGATTCGATTTAGATGCTGGGGGAAATCTTACCATACTGGCAATAGATCCCTGGATGGTCGGCAGAAATCCCGGATATCTGGATGGTATGGAATTCAGATGGGGAGATGATTATAATATCACAAATTACGATACTGGTAATATACAGTCTTCTGGTGGAGGTATGGATGAAGGATCACTTGTATGGAGAAACCCGGATTTCTCCAGCGCTCCAACTGGCTATAGGGTAAATTTTGTCAAAAATGATCGATAAGAGATCATTCTTCTTCTGTGCCGATGTATAACAGAATAGCAATGCCGAACCAGGTGAATGCCAAGATGGTCAATGGCGAGGTGACATTGCCCGATATCATCTGTGCCAAGATGAGTAATATTGGGATTATAAATCCTATCAACCAGAAAAGGTCCTTTCCATGCTTGTTAACGAATTCGTTCATGATAGATCACTCCATTGCCTTACTCAGTACAAAATGAAGCAGTACATAAAGCTATTGGATTATGTTTATGTGAGCTACAATTGCAGTATCTATAAATGCCCCTCAAGTGCCTTCTTTCTTATCGCCGTGATATTACTGGCTATTGGCTCATCGCCTCCAAAGGCTGCATTTCCCGCAACCAGCATATTCCCACCATTTCGTGTCACGACATCCGCATTCTGCCGACCTATGCCACCATCCACCATGATATCGATGTCAAGATCATTCTCATCGATAAAGGTCTTGGCTTCCTTCAGCTTGTCCATCACCTCGGTCATGAATTTTTGACCACTGAATCCTGGATTGACTGTCATGATCAATAATAGATCAAGGTCTTCCATGTGATCCCTGGCTGCTGAAAAAGGCGTTGGTGGATTGAGCGAAAGACCTGTTTTAACTCCCAGGTCTTTGATCATGGAGATGGATTCGGATATGCAGTCATCGCATTCCGCATGCACGGTGATCCAGTCACTTCCCGCATCCGCGAATTTCTCTATATATTTCAAAGGGTGGGATATCATCAGGTGCGCGTCAAAAGGTACGGATATCGATGGGCGCAACTGCTTGACGACTGCTGGCCCAAAAGATATGTTCGGCACGAAATGCCCGTCCATTATGTCCATATGGAGCATATCGGCTCCTCCATCTATCGCCCTGGTCACATCCTCTTCCAGATGCGTGAACCTTGCTGAAAGTATGGAAGGCGCGATCATTATCTTTCTTTTATTCATCAGAGCAGGGATTGTTAGGACGATATTATAACTTTTCCACATCCCCAGTTCATCAATTTGATGAAAATAAGGTCTTCCAGGTCAAGAGGAAGGCATTATTGGGAATTCCCTGGGAATACCACACTAAGCCTTTAATATCCGATAATAGATATCAAATATAAAGAAAAATAAAAAAGGTGATATATATGGATGAGGGAAGCATTGGATTAATATTGATAGTGTTGGGCGTGTTCATGCTCATAGCCGAGGCCTCTTCTCCGGGATTCTTCATAGCGATCCCGGGAACAGTATTGTTGATACTGGGGCTTATCGGATTAGTTGCACCGGACATACTCTTTTCAGAGTGGAGCCCGATAATCGCGGTCCTGGTAGGAATACCTATGACCTTCGTGATAATCAAATTATACCAGAAATTAGCTCCGCCAGAAAATCCGACCACCACGGTCGGCACATCCCTGATAGGGAAGACTGGCACAGTATCGAAGACCATCATACCCAAGGAAATAAGCGGCAAGGTGACGATCGATCACCAGTCATGGAGCGCGACAGCAAGGGAAGAGATCGAGGTAGGAGAGGACGTGACCATCGTTGAGAGCAAGGGTGTGCATGTGATAGTTGAGAAAATAGAAGATAAGGAGAATGATTAATATGGAAATCGCCACAATAATCGGCTTGGTCATTCTGATCATATTCGCCATCATATTCATATTGATGACGAGTGTCAGGATCATCCAGCCATATGAACAAGGATTGCTAGTTGTACTTGGTAATTTCAAAAGAATATTGAACCCAGGTTTCAACATGGTTCCTCCACTGATATCTGAGGTTATCAAACTTGACCTCAGAACGCAAGTCATGGATGTTCCAAGACAGGAAGTTATAACAAAGGATAACTCACCGACAAATGTCGATGCTATAATTTACATCAAAGTTATCGATCCGAAGAAGGCTTTCTTCGAGGTGGATAACTATGCCAGAGCGACAATTTACCTGGGACAGACAACACTGAGGTCACTCATTGGTAATATGGAATTGGATGAGGTTCTCTACAGTAGGGAGACCATCAATGACCACATGCGTGATATACTGGACAAGGCAACTGACCAGTGGGGTGTGAAGGTCGAAGCCGTGGAGATCAGAGAGGTCGATCCAGTCGGGCCAGTCAAGGCCGCGATGGAGGAACAGACATCCGCAGAGAGGCGCCGAAGGGCCGCCATCCTTACGGCTGACGGAGAAAAAAGATCAGCCATTCTGGTCGCCGAGGGTGACAAGAGGTCGAGAATTCTACAGGCCGAGGGCCTCAGGCAATCTAAGATACTGGAGGCCGAGGGCCAGAGAATGGCCACTATACTTGAAGGCCAGGGAGAAGCCCAGAAATTGAGAATACTCTCAATGGGTGCCTTACCGCTGGATCATAAGGCTCTGACTGTCCTATCACTGAACGCACTCAAGGACATGGCAGACGGCCAGGCTACCAAGATCATCTTCCCCTTCGAGGTCACACGCCTCATGGAAGGAGCGGCAAATTACCTGGGTGTCAGTCAGAAGACACCCGAGCACACAGTTTCATCTCTTGCGGACATGGAAACCATGGTTGGCAAAGTGGATGACGTGCTGGGTGATATACCAAATGCCTCCGTGCTAAAGGCCGAGCTGAAGAACATCGAGCAGGAAATGGAAAAGGAAGCGAGATCCACGGAGCAACTGGCTGCTGATCTTCAAAAAGGCAGGAAAGACACCTTTATCGAGAAGGAATTGAAGGTGAAGCCACCTGTGAAGAAAGTGCCAAAGGCAGCTCAGAAATAAGCAAAACCTGATAATGCCCGCCGTTGATAGGCGGGCAAATCTTAATTTTTCTTTTTATATCTAACCGAAAATATTATAATACCCGCGCTTATCCTTTCCATCATGCGCTTCAGCGTTGTCATCATAGTACGAAATGGCGAGATATTCATGCGAGACGCACTGGATAGTCTCGCACATCAATCTGTCAAGCCAGATGAGGTCATCGTTGTTGATGCTGAAAGTACTGATGGCACGCAGGACATCACCAGGGAATATGTGGAGAAATACGATTTTATCAAGCTGTTCGTCGAGCCTGGAACACGGGGCGAGGGGCGTAATTACGGAGTCAAGGTCTCAACTGGTGATATCGTGGCCTTCATGGATGCGGATGCCATTGCCAATGGTCTCTGGGTGGAGGAGATGAAGAGGGCGATGGAAGATGCGGATGTCGTTGCTGGCCGCGAGGTGAGATTGGGATACACTGGCTTCACATCCCTGAAGCGTGTTGGTATGATGCACAAAGGTGTGGACATAACATATCCCAGTGTCAATCTGGCCTACAAAGTATCGGTATTCGATGCAATTGGAGGATTTGACTCATGGTTCAAGGAAGCCGAAGAAGTGGATCTCAATTTCAGAGCCGTGGATGCTGGTTACAAACTCGTCTTCAATGAGAAGGCGATAGTCTATCACAGGGCCAGGGAGACCTTTACAGGATTTTTGAAGCAATCTTTCTGGTATGGATTTGGCAGAAAGGAACTCACTCTGAGGCATGGGACATTATGGCAGACCTATGAGCCTCTGGAGATGGTCAAGGTCAGCCAGGATGAATCTATCTGGAAGCTCATTCGTTTGGGAGCATCCTTTTTCGGCTACATATTCTGCAAGGTCACTGGAAAGAAGGAGACCATGAAGAACAGGCTGAGGGAATCAAAGGCCAGTGAGAGATGATCATTCATTATTTTGGGGAAGGTACATGAAAATATCATGCAAGATCGAGATAGAATTTGACACTAAGGGAAAGGCAGAGGCCGTGTCCAGCTCCATCAAGGTCGATGATGAGAATTATGTAAGAACAGATATTGTCGATAATGTACTGGTGGCCACCATCACGGCTGACAGTGTTCCATCATTGAATCACACCATTGAGGATTATATGGCGTGTCTTAGCATTGCGGAAAAAGCCATTGATTAGATCCGCGCCAGTATTGCGGAAAATGCTATTGATTAGATCCGCAATGCCAGTATTGCTTAGATTATCATTGATCAAGATCATTCAGGTTCTATTCCATCCCTTACCTTGATGCCTATGCCAGCCTTGAAAGATATCAACTCATTTCTTATCATATTGGTTCTACCGCATGCCACCAATTTGTCATCCTCATCGACCACCAATACCTCATCCCCTGGAATGAGCTCTGGATCCGCATCGATCACGAACTTGGCGAACACATTCAATCCGTCTTGATTGAAGGCGGCTGTTTCTTTATCAACAATAACTCGTAACTTGGGGCCTGGCAGGGCTTTGTGAAGTAGCCTGGCTCCAGATGGCTTTAATGTGAAAAAGCCATCTCCAGCTCTCATCGATAGTATATGATCGCCATCGACCATCACATTTCGTATCTTACCGGTCTTTCGAGACTTTTTAAATGTCACCTGGCCTTGGAAAAGTATATCTGCAGAACCTTTTCCGAACTGAAGGTCCGCGACAGCCCGGACGCGGAGCATGTCCAGGTCGAAGTTGCCGGGTTCGGATGAAAGGAAAGCGATATTGTCAAGGGTCTCCTGGCCCTCCCAGTAAATTCCCTGGCCCTTGAAATATTTCTCTGAAAATTCCTTCAAGAGATCATCCTTTTCCTTCAGGATGGCTCCTTCAAGGCGATCCGGGGTCATGGATTGAGCCAGCGGGTAGGCCTCATCCAGTTCGATGGGCACTGGCCCGAAATAAGAATCCACCCAGAAATGCACATCACCCAGGGCGACAGCATTTTTGATATTATCGACATGGGTCCTTGAATAAGGTTTATTGCTCTCTGGAAAGATCACGTAGATGGGTTTGTCTGGTTGATCATAGCGCTGGATCATCCGCTTCTTGAACCTGGAAATAGTAGGTCTTTGATGGCTCAATGATGAATTGTGAAGAAATGCCAGATCCCTGCTGAGTGGTTCATATCTTTCCAGATCGTCCCGATACTTGGCCAATCTTTTGAAGGCCTCCATCAAAGACGGGTGATTTCGGCATCTGGTCTCTGTGAATTCCCAAAGATGCCCTTCCACAATGGCCTGTCTCACTCTTCTGATCTCAGCGAAGGACACATGGAGATTATGCCTGGCCAGTAATTTTTCTTTGTCAGGCCCAGCTTCTTTCAGTTCCTGAACCGTATGGGAAGAGCAAACTGGACACTCGCAAGGCAGTGCTTGAAGCTCATCCAGGAATCTTGTACCATCCGGGAACATCATCCTGCCTTTATTGGCGAATTTCGCATAGGCTGCGGAATCGAACAGGTCGCAACCCATGAGCGCGGCCAGGGAGAATATCAATGGATGTCCACATCCGAACAAATGCACTGGTATACCAGGATCCAGATGCTTCTTGGAGGACATCACGACATCCACCAAAGTGGCATAATGTTGCTTTTCCATTAAAGGAACTACCCCTCCGATGGGAAATAGATCGATATCAAGCTTGGACGACTCCTTTGCGGATATTTCTCTAAGATCATTGAAGACCCCGCCCTGTATCGTGCCAGCAAGGAGCATGTCTCCCTTTGCCTCCACGGACATCTTCGCCCGTTCCAATGTGATATCAAGGTCCTTGGATGCTTTATCGTGCTTGTCCTCGGGTTCGGTGAAGATGTCCAGTATGGTTCCGATATCTGATCCCACGGTCTTCTGAAACTCGATTATCTCAAGAGGATCAAGGGGAACCTCACCATAAATATGAGATTGAAAGGTTCCGGAATCGGTCATAATGGTCCCATCAAAATCAAGAAGATCATGCAAGCCAGATTGTAAGGCTCGCTCTCTCAGATCATCGTTCTTTTTGATGATGTAGGAGTTTGTTATCAAAGCCTGTATGCCGAATTCTTCAACCATTTCCTTCGGGGTGATCAAAAGTAAATTGGGATTGATGACTGGCAGTAGATTTGGAGTATCCACTGTATTTCTTCTTGTTTTGAACCTGCATATACGCGACAGACCATCCCGGTCTCTTAATTCCAGCATCGTATGTGGGAAAACGAACTTCAATATTATGTTTATGGGTTATTGGATATCAATATGAAAATTACATAAGCTTCAGAGTTGAAGACACTATCATGAAGACTATCTTCGCCATCCTTCCCTGTAAACCGAAGTGTCGCTTCTCAGTCTGTGCTGGACAAACCCTCCGATCACCGCGATCATCAGACCGATCGATATCTCGAATATGATACTGGTCTCCGTACCCTCAAATGGGAGCTCCGCGATCATCATCATATAATGAACTCCACCTAATATGAGGAAGGTGACTGAGATTATGGATGTGGTGATTATCCAGAAGGATTTTGGGATCATCTCCCTGCTTATCATGGAATTGGCCACATTCTTGGATTCGAAGACAAGGATGCTTCCCGCAAACCAATATATACCACCGCTCAAGAAGAGGATGGATCGATTGAACGCGCCCTCCAAAAGGTCTGAAAGCTCCACTGTCGCACTGTCATATCCTTTGAGTATACCGAAGAGAAATAAGAATAAGGAGAATATGAAGAAGGGCAGTGTCAGATCTCCTTCTGATAATGACCGTCTGATATTTCTTGGTCCATGCTTGAAGAAATCTCCTATCCTGTAAGCACTCTGGAGCAGGAAAAGCCCAAGCATGAAGGAGAAAGTGCCGAAGGCCCGGGAGGAAAGACCATTGATCCCCCCCTCGAAATTCCCTTGGAATATGAGATTGAAAAATGGAAGTATGGAAATACCCCCATATGCGATAAGGATGATCGCTATCGGCGCGATGAACTTCTTTCTCATTTTCGCATCCTTGAGAACTTTGATTATGTGGTAATAAAGAGATTCGATGCTCCTTGATTGCTTGACCATCACACTGCGGACTGAATCCACCTTGATCCTGGATGATATGATAGGGAAGATGAACTCATCCTCCGCTCCATTGCTGACCAGGATGGCATTTGTCGCTCCCGTGGCCTCAATGGCCTCTTCAAGCTGTTTCGTAAGTATGATATCCGAATTATAGCCGACATCCGCATCCCCAAGTATGGTGGCTATGTCCACATCCAGTCCTCGTTTCTTAATATCATCGTAGGTGGATATGGCGGCAAGAATGGTATTCGTGTCCGCATCCTCAGGGTCTGCGATACCCAGAGCTAATGCGGCTTTCACATTATCTTCCCGGCCTATCACCGGTCCCTCGAAATCGGTTTTGATCCCGAGGTCATTATCTCTATCTACACACAATACGAGAACTTTCATTGTTCTTGGACCATCCAGTATTTTTATTTTGTTATGACTATATAGATGTATGTACTTATTTAACTTTCCATAACAATTTCCATACACAAAATAGATAGATATATTCGATCTATTTCGATCCTAGGTATCTGCCGAAGCACAGATATCCCGTATGTCCAAGCATTTGGAAATCAGGTCTTGTTCCTTTCTCTCCAACCACCAGGTTTCGTAACAAGGTCTCCTGAGCTCTTATATCTATAAAATTACGTCCTCTAAGCTCCTTCACTGTGGTTTCAACCTGGTTCATTGACGGAACATAGGCACAGAAAAAGCCTCCGACCTTCAATGCATCTTCCACCATGTCAAGGAATCGCCATGGTTCTGGATTATCAATCACGGCCACATCGTGCATGTCCTTGTCATCACACTTGAGACCGTCTTCCGCTAGTATATCCACAGTATTGGAGAGGCTGGCATTGGCAACATTGCTTCTGGCCAATTTGGCAGATCTCTCATTTATCTCATAGGATGTGATATGCCCAGTTGGACCGATCACCCAGGCCATCATCATGGTCAAATGCCCGGAGCCAGTCCCGATCTCCAGGATCTTTGATCCCGGAGACAGCCCGCACCCCATGATTATCTCGGCCCCATCCTTCTGCATGATGATCTGTGCTCCTCTTTTGGAAACCTCGATTATATCAGTTATCGAGGGTGTGAGGCAGATATACGGCTCGCCAGCGAATTCCACTGTGCTGCCCATCTTGATGCCATATAGCTTGGAGGTGTCTATCACTCCTAGCCTGGAATACTTCTGCATTCCCTGGTCTGGCTGCACCAAGAACTTCTCCATCTTCTTATTGACGAGAAGAATTGGCCCTCCTGTTTTTCCATCATCAAGCATACACTTCAAAAACACATGATAGCATATATTATTATTTCTATATTATATGTGATAATAAGTAGGCGTGAACTATTGTTTAACTTTCACCTGAAAATACTGTTAATGTTTTTATATATTATTTTCAAATAGAAACAAAATATTATTTATTCAATATTAAATTAATAAAAAGTTAATAGATAATGAAATTTAAAAACACATTATTATTTATTTATATATTATTTATTTTATAAGAATGTCGAAATCTTTATATACTTTGATAATAATGAATGAGATAACTTGAAACCCACACGCTAAAGCTAGGATGGGAACAAAAAAGGAAGAGCAAAAAGCAGAAATTATAGGAGGAAAAACTCTATGAAAAATACTTGGCAGAAGGGAAGCGCCCTACTTATGGTAGGCGTGATGATGATCAGTACACTGGTAGCATTTATTAGTGCGCCAGTGGTAGTAGCAGACACAGAGATCACAGCAGGTTATGTCGATCTTGTCTTTGTTGATGCAGTAATGCTTGATGAACAGATATATGATGTAGATCCAGCTGATACGTCTTCGTATCAATTAGGAGAAGCAGATGATCAGGAACAGGACTGGGTAGCAGGCGCAAACACAGTGGATATATCAATCCTTGATAGGACAAATGCTACAACATTCTTGGGTGATGTAACTCTTGAGATCACAGACTTCGATGAGAATGTCTTTGACTTCAATGATCCAGATGGCGCATATCCAATTGCACCTAACGCAGTCTGGGATGCCAATGCAACAGTAGGAAGCACAGGTGTATTTACCTTTACTTTCGACATTCTGGAAACAGCAAGCATTGGACACGACAATGAAAAGAGGATCAACTTGAGAATAAGCAATGTCACAGACCCAAACATAGGCACATTCTACATCTGGATACACATAGGTTCAATGTTCGATGACTCTGTCGACAGCATGACCAACACAAATGTATTGGATGCAAATGCCGACGATGGTAACCCAAGGTTCGAGGCCGGTGACGAGTTCACCCCAGCTACATTGACATTTACGAACAATGACCTTGAGACCATTGACAACCTGGAATGTATCCTGACCCCACCTGAAGACAGTGGAATAACCATCAGGAACATTGACAACAGGGCTTACTACGACGACGATATAGCACCTGCAGGCGATGCAATATTGAACTATAATATTGATATAGCAGAAGGAACACCCGCAGGTATATATGCTTGTGATATGGACATAACATATCAGAGGTTTGATTCAGGTTTCACCATCGTCGAGCCAACAACATTGACAGTTGACCTTGTAGTTGACTTCAGTTTCGCAGGCACAGATTCAGCCCCAGCAGCTGACACAGAATCACCATTCCAATGCTACGCAAGCGCAGTCACTATCGTGGAGATAGCTGATGAGCCAGTTGTCGATGACAACACCAGCACGAGGCAGGAATTTCCACCATACAGTGCAGCTACAATAGAGCAGAGTGTGGCCAGTGATGAAGTGCTTACCTTCGAGGTAGAGATCACCAATAACGGTAATGTCGACCTTGAGCAGGTGACCTACATGCTGGACATCGGTGCAGCAGGGTGGGAATACTTTCGAAACCCATCGATCTACATCTTGGAAGATGGCACTCCTGGTGCAGATGGTATCTCTATTTCTTTTGATTCACATATCATTGGAGAAGTTAAGACCTTTGAGATAACAGTCTTCGTTGTAAATGACGTACCAATAGGCGAGCACAGGCTCCCGATCATATACGATGGTTACTACTGGGACGATGCAAGACTGGGCGGATCAACTGATTTCGCACCAGTTAACGGTGTCGATGGAATATGCATGAGCGGCGACGCAGATGCACTCGAGCTTGAATTCAGTATTTTCGTCACAGACGATGTCGAGATCGCTTGCCACGTTGACACTGTAGATGCAGCACTTGCTGGTGCAGGAGCCAAGGGAGATATCACAGCAAATGATATCACCATGACTCTGCACAATGACGAGATGTATGATTTCATCGATGTCATGGTCAGAGCGAACTTCACAGGCACACCATGGTACAACCCGATCATAGGAATGGGAGAGCCATATGTTTGGTCAGAAGAAGCAAACCCAGCATCCCCATTGGATACATGGGTCGCTAGCGAAGGTCTGACATTCACTGTCGATACCAACCCGGACCTTGTTCCAGACAGATACCCATTCAAACTGGAGATAACAGCTGTTATCAACCAGACTTTGGAAGTCGTTTTCATGGAGATCGATTACACACTTGGTTGTGTAGTTGACTTCATCGGATACGGTCCAAGGATCAGTATCTCTGGATTCACCACGAATGATATCATTCCAGGTGAGGAATTCAGCCTTGATCTGACAATCACCAATGATGGTGATGACACACTCAGGGATGTCTGGATAGAGATACCAAGCGATGACACGGTCTTCCACGACTGGTTCCCAACATGTGACTTCATTGCACAGATCCAGAGAACTGGCGAGAACATAACAAACGGTACCGGTGTAACAAACAAGACCTGGAAAGGATCTGAAGTTACCCTGGAATCACTGGACATTGACAGCGCGAAGGAGATCATCGAGCTCAACCTCTACATAGAGGGTGTCTACTCAAGCCCATCCGCAAGGATAACATTGATAAGATTGATCAATCTGGCCCCAGGTGAGAGCACCAATGCCAGCTTCATCATGTTTGCGGATAAGGACATGGTCAATGGTAAGTCATACCAGATAGATGTCACCGTCATAGGTATAGACTCTGAGAATGTAACAACATCACAGGGTCACACGATATCTATTATGACATCATTGCCTGGCGAGTCATATGATGCTTCAGAGGTCGACTGGTTCGACACTGGCGTCAAGGCTTTGGGACTGTTCTTGTTCCTCGTGATCATAATCGCCATATTGTTGATGGTATTCAACAAGTTCAAGGGCGACTCTGACTACGACGACGATGACTACGATGAGGACGAGTTCGGATTCGAGGACGATGATGACTTTGACTCAGGTATGGAAACACCAGCTGCTCCAGAAGAGGCACCACCACTCGCCCCAGAGGAACAGCTCGTAGAGCCATAGACACGTCTGAGATGTGGAATAAAATTAATTTGAGCCCTTAACTGGGCTCAAACCTTTTACTTTTTTCATTTTTCTTTTCATCAAGCTTGTGCTCAATTCAATAAATAGATTTTAGTATGCAATCATCTTCCCACCTTCAATGGCAAAGAAGAGGCGGAAGCACGAAGAAGAAAAAGAGGAGAAGGAATACAAATCCCCTGAATTCGATGAGAGGGAATTTCTTCAGGATGAGATACAGACAGGAAAAGCAACTATCATGGCTGCTATTATCTCGATACCTGTGGGTATCCTGATTTACATGATAACCGGGTCCATGGGAGAAGAGAATGCATGGCTTGGCTTCCTTATTGGGATAATGTGTATCGGGTCATTATATTTCGTACTGCCAGCTGTTAATGTCGATGTGAAGAAAATGAAACCCAAGCAATGGTTTGGCCCTATCTCCACTTATATATTCACTTTCCTCGCTATCTGGATACTTCTTGTGAATCCACCTTTTGCAGATCATGCCGGTCCTCAGTTCATCGGTATCGATGTGGGTGTCGATGGTGAGCCCATTACTATCCTGGGTATCGCTGATAATACGACCAATAAGATTCGCTTGAATGAGATGACCATCAATGGAAGTGCCATGGTGACCGTGAATGCGACCATCACTGACAATGACCTTATGGGTTCCGCATCTATATGGGTGGGGAATTCAGTCATTCCCATGGTGCCAGCAGGTCCGGATATGTTCTTCTGCGATGTTGGTAATATAACAGAAACAGTAGTTCTGACACTTGAGGCTCGGGATTCAACTGGCAATAATAGAACATACGAGATCAAGTTATTTGTCAATGCCAATTGATATTTTGAATAAGTCAATCGCCTGGCTATCTATCGTATCTACGATATTTCCCAGGGCATTCTCTTATCCAGGAATCTGGAAAGCACGTGAGCTGAGACATTTTCAATTATATTCTCATTATTGGTAAGGATAAGATCGTCCTTCAATTCATTAAGGTTCTTTCCAATGTCCAGTTTCTGGATCTCCGATCTTATGAGGGAGAGGGCATCGGTATACTTCCTCCCTATGATGACCTTCCAATTGCCGTCCTCGATATAAGGGGCGGAAAGCGAATTGTCACTCGCTTTCCATCTCTGTATGAAATCCTGGGCATTGTCATGTATCCAGACTGGAGGGCCAGTATGTACTTTGGCCTTGGGAAGCTCCGCGCTCACCATTTCGATCAATATTGTAACCACGTTCCCCTCTTCGAAGGAAGCAGAGTGTAATGTGCGGAACTCATGATTATCCAATAGTTGTACCATGCTCCTCTCGAACTTTCCGAGCTGACCGTAGAATATATCGTCTATCAACTCAGGCCTTTCAAATTGAATAGCTATCATATCCGCCCTGTGGGGCATTTGCTGCTTTATCTCCGATGAGGACAGGTCCACATATGGTTTAGGAAAGAAGAAGGCCTCCCCAGGGTTTCTGAGGTATTCCCCGGCAGCATGCACGAACTTCGAGAAGGTATCAAGAGAAACGGGAGATGCGACGTTTCTCTTTGGATCGACCGGATCAATGAATATCAGGGTATCGGTGAATTTCATGGAGGATTTTTCTTCCATGAAGATCATCTCATGTCTTCTCCACTTACTGACTGCCTTAAGAGCATCCAGGAAAGACCCGTATCTTATGACTATCAATTCAGAAAGATAGCCTGAGAAACCCTGGGTCTTGATCTCCGCGCCATAGACACCTGTGCCTTTCATGAACTTCTTCATCAGCCTGATCTCGTTCCTCATGTTCTCATCAGAATGCTCGATTATGTATTCTGTATGGAATGGTGTTCGATCCACTGATGTAAGTTTTTGACTGGCATCTTTCAGTCTATAGGCAGGCACGATATCTGTCTTCAGACCCATGAACTCTCCTTTTATGTAGGGATGTTCAGCATAATGCTCTTCCCCACCCACAGCCTCCTTACCGATGGATACTCCTATCTTTTCCATACTGGCCCTATCAACAGATGGGTCGAATAGTAGAAATAGATCAATATCTGGATTCTTGAGATGTGTGCCTTTCGCGATGGAACCAACAAGGCATAGTTCGATATCCGTCTCCTTGAAGCCCGATGTGTTCATGATCTCAGTTCTTAGAGCATCCACTGCATCATCGATCTCCTTTAGCTCGGTCTCGCTGGGTCTTATCTTTACAAGGATATCTTCCTCTAAGCTCATTACCTCTCATTAATGACAGGACGTTATTTAACTTATCCCGATATCACCCAAACAATTGGGTAATCTTTATATGGGGTAAGGATTTGCAGGTGATACGATGCCCGTAGGCACCCTACTTCTCTATATTGAGGGGTTAGGTCCCTGCATTTGAAGGGTATTGGTTCCAGATATCAAATGAACTGGAGGATAAGTATGACAACCGTATTCGATGTACCAGCAGATAGGTTGATCGAGCTATTGACCGAAGAATTGAAGACCAGACCAGAGCTGAAAAAAGCAGACTGGATGGAATTTGTCAAGACAGGAAGACACAGGGAGAAAAGACCCGCTGATCCGGAATGGTGGTATAAGAGACTCGCCGCCATCCTAAGAAAGGTCTACGTACATGGACCTGTGGGATCATCCAGGCTCAGTGCTTACTTTGGTGGAAGCGCTGACAGGGGTGTGAAACCTAATAGAGCGACAAAAGGTAGTAGATCAATAGCAAGATATTCCTTAAAACAGCTAGAACAGGCCGGACTCATCATCACCGATGGGCACAAGGGCCGTAGGATCGCACCAGAAGGACAAAGACTCCTGGACAATACCGCACACAAGGTATTGAAAGAGATGGTGAAAGAACAGCCAAGTATGGCTAAATATGATTAGGTGAATTAGAATGGGAAGTGACGACACAGACCTGGACGCCATAAGGAAGAAACGATTGGCTGAGATACAAAATCAACAGCAGTCCCAGGTTGAACAAGAGGCCATGAAAGAAAGGGCGGAGCAGCAGAAGCAGGCTGCCATGCGCCAGATCATGACCTCGGAAGCTCGTGAAAGACTGGCAAGGATAAAACTTGCCCAGCCGGAGTTCGCGGAGCAGATAGAGGCACAACTGATAATGCTGGCCCAGAGTGGTCAATTATCAGGCCAGGTCACGGACCAGATGCTAGTTCAGATACTTGAGAGGATCATGCCCGAAAAGCGGGAGATCAATATCAAGAGAATATGATACAAGTGAAATGGAGAGGTTTTGAATGCGAGAGCACAGCGATTGCATTCAAATTTCCGAAATGGAATGGAGGAAATCAAATGGCAACACACAAACCACTTGGAAGAAAATTGAGATTGATGAAGGCCACGAAGCAGAACAGGCGAGTACCAGCCTGGGTCATGCAGAGGACCGACAGGAGATTCACGCGCCACCCAAAGCAGAGACAGTGGCGTAGAAGCAAATTGAAGAGGTAGGGATTAAAATGGCTGATGATACTGAAGTGATCATGGATGTTCCCCTCAAAGGGATCAAAAGGGTTCCAAGGACAAAGAGAGCACCGCATGCGATCAAGTTGATAAAGAAGCATGTGGCAAGACACAGAAAGGTGGACATTGAGGATATCTGGATAGATGACGTTCTCAATGAACATATCTGGGCCAGGGGAATACAGAAACCCCCTGTCAAGGTAAGGGTCAAGACCTCCAAATGGGAGGATGGCCGAACTGATGTCCTGCTCTATGACGAGGATGAGTGATCGAGATAAGAACTGGATGTGTGGTCTGACCTAATTATCCGATCTGGTCGCACATCCAGCACTTACCTTTCAAATCACTCTATAGAGGACGAACATGATAAAAAAATACCACATGCAGAGCAATTCCTTCATAGGAGTTTTCGCTGTCGCGAATGAATCCTTTGCTTTCGTACCCAATAATACGGATGTAGATGACCTTATAGCCATAGCTCGGGATGCCCTTAAGGTGGATGAGGTCATAAAGACCAATATCAATGGCTCTCCTCTTATAGGCTCATTTATAGCCATGAACTCGAATGGAGCATTGGTCTATCCAAATGTCCACGAGTCCGAGATAGAGGCTATCCGAAAGGTCATTCCTGTGACAAAGCTCACTGACAGATTCAATGCCGCGGGTAATAATATCCTGGCAAATGATAATGGAGCTTTGGTTCACCCTTCTTTCAATGATGCGACATTGGAGAGGATATCCGGAACACTGGGTGTTCCAGTATTAAGAGGTACCATTGCGGGATTCAGAACAGTTGGGTCTGCTGGAGTGGCAACAAATAAGGGAGCCATATGCCATCCTCACGCCACCGAGGAAGAAATGGAGATCATGGCAGAGATCCTGGATGTCGAGGTAAGTCATTGCACTGCCAATTACGGATCTGGTCTATTGGGAGCGTGTATGATGGCAAATACAAAGGGCGCGATAATTGGAGATGAATCCACCCCCATAGAGCTTGGAAAGGTCGAAGAAGGTCTAAAATTGTATTGAGCTTTCTATCTAATTTTTTAATTCAGATACATGAGATGGATGAATTAACTCGCATAGTTCATATTATTCGATGTTCATAGTCTGGTATATTGCTAGCAATGAACAGCAAAAACATTCAGGCATTTGAAGCCTGATCGCTCACAATGAGAACATCCAGATCTCTTGATCTTCAGGTATATCCTCTGCGGCAAATTCTATCTCATTGCCTACCTTGATCAATTCCTGCCCACTGGCTCCATCCAGGAAACCATCTATCGGAGCTATTGAGAGTGATAGGCCGCCGACACGGTAATGCATGGGGACGATCACCTTTGGCTTGATGGCATTGATCACATTCCAAGCACCCTCTGCATCAAGTGTGAAGGTTCCGCCTACAGGGCAGAAGAGAATATCCACTTCTCCGATGTCTTTGACATTATCATCGGTCAAGAGCTCTCCCAAGTCTCCCAAATGGCAGTATTTTATATCATTCATTTCGAATACGAAAATTATATTGGAGCCACGCTTTTCTCCTTGTACCTCATCATGGAAAGTATTGACGCCATGTATCTTGATCCCCCTCTCATCCCTGGGCTCGGAGGTGGATATTATCTTGACATCGGATCCTCGGACCAGTCTTCCACAATTGTGGTCGAAATGATCATGACTCTGCAATACTATATCGGCAATAACGTCAGGCGGTCTTATGCCTATCGATTTCCCATCATGAGCGTCTGTAACTATCGTGATCCCATTTGATATTTCAAAACATGAATGTCCGTGCCATCTTATTATCATCCTATTATCTCCCCTTTATATTTGGTGTTCTGTTATATGTTAATCTCTATTTCCGTATTTAGTTTTTACTCGATATATTCATTTTATGAAGTGTCATTGCGAGATGATGAAGATAAGAGATGGATCTCTCATCCCATCTTATTCCACAAGGTCTCCCGCCAGGTCTTATCCACCTTCTCAAGTTCAATATCTATCAGGACAGAGCCATTATGTGAAATTTTGATATTCCGGCCACCAGTCACACCCAGCTTTGAGAAGGGCATGCCGGACATTTTCTCTTCAAATGCTGTCTCCGCTCCTCGGACAATTTCGACAAGCCATCGGGTATTTGATTCCGAATACAGGTCTATGAAAGCCTCATTATCTGACTTCAGATCCAATTCCGCTCCCATTCCGCCTCCGATGCACATCTCGGATATTGACACTGCCAATCCACCATCTGATATATCGTGGCAGGCAAGGACATGTCCTTCATTCATGACATCAAGGACTTTGTCTATCGAGTTGGCCAGGTGTGGTATATCGACATCTGGCGCATTGGGACAGAAGCCATTGTATTTTCGATATAGTAATGATCCACCCATTTCATTCTTCGTCTCTCCGATCAAGTAGATGGAACTGCCGTGGGATTTTAGATCTGCTGTTATTGCCTTTCTGATATCTGGAACTATCCCAACTCCCATCACAGTGGCTGTTGGCAAGATGCTTCCTGTCGCGGTCTCATTGTAAAAGCTAACATTACCTGATGGAATTGGGAGATCAAGTGCCTCGGCAACCTCGCCAAGACCTTTGACGGCCTGATGGAACTCTCCCAGTCTTTCTGGTATCTCTGGATTTCCGAAATTCAGGCAATTGGAAAGCGAGTGGGGTCTTCCTCCAACAGCGACTATGTTCCTGCACATCTCGTCCATAACACTTCTTCCACCCTTGAGAGGATCTACAGCTGTTAGCCATGGATTTGCGGCAACCGCGATGGCAAGTCCCTGCCATGAATCAGCTACTGGCTTCATCACAGAAGCATCACCATGTGTGCTATGTCTAATATCGCCCTGAAGTGGCTTTATCGCGGTCGAGCCTCTTACTTCATGATCATATTGCCTGATCAACCATTCCTTCGAGCAAATATTTGCATCTGATAGAAGGTCCAGCAGGATATTGGAATGGTCATTTGGAAGCTCGGGTAATTTCATCTCACCCTTCTGCTCGGGCTTGACATGGGTCATTGGTCGGCAATATTCTGGCCCTCCTGTGAGGAATTCCAGATCGACCTCCAGTATGACGGTGCCATCAAAGAACACACGTGCTATCTTCTCGGGTATCACTTTGCCCATGAGGGTGGCTGGCACATCGTATTTCTTGAAGACCTGCATCACTTTGTCAATATTATCATCTGAAACAGCCAGCATCATCCTTTCTTGGGATTCGGAGACCCAGATCTCCCATGGTAGAAGGCCATCTTCCTTGGTCGGGACCCGATCAAGATGTACATCCACTCCATAACCAGCGGCAAAGGCCAGCTCTCCGCAAACACAGGATAATCCGCCACCGCCAAGGTCCTTCATGCCCGTGATGAGCTTCTTTTGACCAACCTCCAGAATGGCATGTATGAGCGGCTCTTTCATGATAGGATCGCCCAGCTGGACAGCCCCTCTGGATTCAGTCTCTGATTTGTCAGTAAGCACGGCGGAAGCAAAGGTAACGCCGTGTATCCCATCTCGGCCAGTGAATCCACCTACCAAGATCAGATTGTCTCCAACTCCACCGACCTTGTTCTCGTAAAGGTCTTCTTTTTTCGCTATGCCAACACAGCCAACATTTACCAGGCAGTTGCCCAGGTATGAATCATCGAAATAAACACCGCCACTGACAGTGGGTATGCCTATCCTGTTACCATAATCCCTGATGCCAGATACCACCCCGCTAAGAAGGTATGTGGGGTGTTTCGTGCCCTTTGGGATCTGATCATGCGGATGGTCCAATGAACCGAAATAAAGTGGGTCTATGAGGGCGATCGGCTGACATCCCATGCATAGAACGTCCCTCACGATACCGCCAATGCCAGTTGCCGCGCCACCATAGGGCTCGACAGCACTGGGATGATTATGTGATTCAATTCTCAATGAATACGCATATTCATCATCGAATTCCATCACGCCAGCATCTCCTCTATCTATCACTTGTGAATTGTCAATGCCGAATACGAAATCCCGCAAAATGGATTTCGAGCTTTTGTAACAACAATGTTCGGACCAGGCCTGGCCAAGAGATTGTAATTCAACATCAGTGGGATTACGGCCCATGGTCTCGAAGTGTAATTTTATCCTCTTCAATTCGTCCAGGCTCAGCCCTGTTCCGCTCTCGGTTCCAAGAGCAATAAGATCGTCATCACTGGCCTTGTCAAGCAAGACCTCGAAGAAGGGAAATGAGGCTTCCAATTTTTTGTACAGATGATCGGCGCTCAAGCCTACACCTCTTTGATGTTTATCAAGGGAATGTGGATGACTGGATTCGAAAGAAGCTTCACGCACATGTCATCCATCATGGCTTTTGCCTCGTCTTCCGAGTTGGTATCCAGAGTTATAGTGAAGAATTTAGAGGTCTTGACCTCCAAAACCTTGTCAAAACCCAGTAGGTCCAATGCCTTCTTGGTGTTCTTTCCCTCAGGATCTGCAACTCCTTTCTTCAGCTCCACTCTTACTTCTGCTTCGAACATGGTATCACTGTGGAAGGTGATAACAACGGCATATTAATGGTTTATTGAATAATTGTCAAGCTATGCTTGATAATATGCTTGATAAGAATTGAATATCAGTGTGAGAAATTAGCGATAATATTCCAAAACTTAATATTAGACATTTGTATTGGTTTGGATTCAATGCCTAAAGGAAAGATGAGAAAGATGGGGCGAAGGAGCTCCGGTATCAAGTCAGCTTCAAAAGGCCAGCAGGACAAGCTCAATAAGAGAGCGAAGAAGCTGGCAGAGAAGCCCCGACTACTTATTCCCGAATGCATAGGGGAATGCAGAGGGTGTGATTTTGACAAGGTGGAAGCAAAGCTTATCAGGATCAGCAAGTTCAGAGGCAATTTAATCACACTTCAGAAGCTGGCCAAATCAGGAGGCCAGCTGGAAAGGGCATATGCCGTGATGCTCATTCTTGATGAAGAGGATTCGGCTCCATTTTTAGGTGTTGCCAGGGTGGCAAGTGGCGAGGTCAGCTACGCTAATAGAGGTAAGGTGAGCAAAGAGGTCCTTATTGGAGTTCAGCATTATGATGATCCCAAGTTCGGCCTTCTCGCTTATTCTGAGATCGCGATCAAGAAAAACCTTCATTTATATTATACACCAGAGGGTGTCAAATGCTCTGGCAAATTCCCCAATTATCCCAAAGAGCTCGCGTCCAGTGTATTGAAAGATGTTGATTATTCTTTCAATAGATCTGGCAACACATATCGTTGCCAACATTGTGCTTCTGGTAATGTTGGAGGGAAATTGACATTGAAGATAAGGTCTTCTGATATGACCATCGAGATATGTGGAACATGCTTGAAGGACAAGGAGAACCTGTTCATGGCATTCTCCCGCATGGCATTGACCAAAAACCCAGAGGGTGATTTCGACATCGACCTGGATTATTCATTGACATGCGTATCAGATAGCTGTTCTGTAGGCGATCTGTTCATAAAAACAAAACAAATATTGAAAGCATACACCACTGGCCAGATATCGGATAAAGCATTGATGAATGCTTATTCTTCAGAAGTGATGAAAAAGATACACGATATAGACAAGAAAATGCTGGTCGTTGGTGGCAGATGTTTCGAAGATGATACTGACAAGTTCATAGAGGCTCTCAGGCCATCGAAGATCGAGAAAAAAGCTCTTCAATACGTTTTATCAAATATCACGGAGCCAGTTGTAATAGATTCTGCCACGGCCAGTGCAGTTCTTTCCATGTATTGGGATGAATTGGGCGAAGGGGCTATAAATGCGGTCATTGATGATCCGTCACTGTCAAAGAAGATATACACTGGAGCAAAAGGATCTGGCTCCACTCCATCTCATATTCTTAAGGATGCGGACATGCGCAAGAAAGCGGAGGACACACTGAGCCAGATACCTAAATTCAAAAATCTCTCAAGACTATCAAAATTCACAGATGAGGTAGTTCGCACTTACAAGGCCTATGGGTCTGATGAGACCATGAAGATACTGGAGAAAGGTCATGCAGGTGACACCAAGATGAAGTCGATCTCCTGCGGTTTCTACGATGCCATGGGCTTGCTAAAGGGTAAGGAATGGCTGTTCACAAAAGAAGAATTGGATTATGGTAGATATCTTTCAGAGTTCTCCAAGGGTCTTCTTGATGCTGAACCTGATGATTATAAGGAAGCTTTGCAGGATCTCATGACAGCCAGTGGCTCTGGTGAGACAATATAGGTCTTATTTTTAGCCTAATTTAATCCTTTTATATCATATAATAATAAATCCAAAGTATATTATATAAATGCCATGATTTCCCTTTTGGTGAATATATATGGATAATGAACCAATTAATACGGGAGAACCTGCACCGCCAGCACCACCGGAGGCACCAATACCTCCAGTGGAATCTGAGCCTGCACCACCTCCCCAGGATGCACCTGCACCAGCAAAGTCTGGTGGAGGTAAGGGACCAATCATCGCAATAGCAGTCATTGCGGTTGTCGCCATTGTCGTTCTTGCTTTCATGTTTATGGGCGGAAGCATAGAAGGTAAATGGGAACTGGAAAGTGGAAAAATCTACGATGCAGATGGCACTTTGAACCAAGAAGCGACTGACGCATTTGATGGCAAAGGCGAATGGATGGAATTCAAGTCAGATGGTTCTATTGCGAATAGCGATGGAGAAGATGACGGAACCTGGAAAACAGATGGTGATAAGCTCACTATCACTTCCACATACGAGTATGAGAATTATGATATTGATGCAAATGGCAATATCACATGGGACAATCAAACTATGACTGACACTATAGAATTCACATACAAAGTATCCTTCAACACTCTCACACTTGAGATGGAATATCCAGATGGCTCGTCAATGAAGCTGACTGCTAAGAAAGCATGAAGTCTTAATCGACACATCTGAATACAAGCTAATGGCCTTCGGGCCACCTCTTTCCTTTTTCTTCATTTTTCATAACTCAGCCTGAGCTTTTTAATATTCGATCATATGTCTAAAAAACAGTATGTTCCAGAAGGATCTTCAACCCCAATCCGATCAATATCAGACCGCCAATGACCTCCATTTTACCTTCCAATCTCTCCCCCGCCTTTTGACCGATAAAGGTTCCAGCAAAGGCGAATATGAATGACATCACACTGATCAGGATGACTGGGAGTAATATCGATATGCCCAGGAAGGCGAATGAGATGCCTATGGCCAGAGAATCAATGCTTGTGGCGATCGACAATATCAAGAGTATCTTCAGGTTCCTATGGTTCATACCTGAGGATTCCTCCTCTTCCATCCCTTCCTTGATCATCTTGATGCCTATTATAGCCAGAAGTATGAAGGCGATCCAGTGATCCACGCTTTCAACAAGAGTGGCAAAATTGCTTGCCCCCAGCCAGCCAAGCAGGGCCAATCCTCCCTGGAAAGCACCGAAGAATATTCCCACTCTCACACCATCAGATAGTTTGACATCTTTAATGGTGACCGCACTGGATATGGAGACTGCCAGGCAGTCCATCGCTAGTCCGATGGAGATCAGTAATATAGATAAGAAGTCCATTGAAACGTCAATGATAGAACCTGTATTTGATATTGACGATTGGATCTTTCAGCATTAAAGGTCAGATATCCTCGAGCAATATCTTTATAATCCTTTACCATTTACACATAATTGAGGTAGCCTGGCTATGGTATTGAAGCACATGGTGCATGATGAAGATATGGATCATATCAAGAAGACCCTTAAAGACAATGTCCTGGACAATGCTATTTTCCTGTACAGGGTCTTTGAACTTGGACACGAATATGATATCTATTTCGACGAGGATGTGAAAGCGGCAATGGCCGTTGATAAGAATCACCCTCTGGTGGTCTTTACAGGTGATTGGTCATCGACCATCATACCTTTTGATAAGCTTCCACTGGATGGTTTCTTCACTCATGGCTGCCCAACAAGCGCACTGATACAAATTGAAAATGAATTCAAAATAGATGATCCATATCCGTGTTGGAGGTATATCTCAACAGGGAATGTGGGAGCGGGACCATGGGATGATCTGGGTAGGCTTGATGAGGATGATGCGGTATTGATCGCCAAGCATTGGGACCTAATAGATGATCCAGAGGAAATATTAAGAGAGAAGATAAGAAAGTTCGATAGTGCTTGTGTAAGGGAAAATGGGAAACCAGTTTCCTGGGTGGGCATTCATTTTGAGATCGAGGGGATGGCCGAGCTTGGATTCGCCCATACTCTTGATGGACATAGAAGAAAGGGATATTCCGCTATGGCGACAAAGGCTTTAGTAAATAGAATAGATGAACGTGGTGGGAAGGCCGTGGTGCATATGTTCAAATCTAATGAGGCCAGCATCTCATTGGCAGAGAGCATGGGATTCAAAAGGATCGGCGAGGCCACTTGGGCTCAGATAGAACCGATATCCAAAAAATAAGGGATGCGAAGCTAAAGCAGTTTATTTTACATTATATTTACAAACAATTACTATTTATTGGTTTCAGGAGGACATAGGCCAAGTTCTATCTCCTTTGCCTTTGCCTTTTTTCTGCATTGGGATTTGCTCATGTGGCCAGATTTGAAATTCTTTTCCAGGATCTTTTTGTAATCGTGAAATTGATCCTGTGCTTGTTTTAATTTTCGACCTTTGAGTGGGATCCATTCCTCATTAGAAGATCTCTCTGGAATGATCGGATCCGCTGAAGGAGCTGGAGCTACAGACCTCACAGGTTCAGGAGTTGGAGCAACAGGCGGGTCAGGGTTACCACTAAAAGCAGAAACTGTGTGGACAGGAGGCGATTCTTCCCCTGGCTCCTTTTCTCCGATGAAAGAAAAGAATCCCTTTTTCTTACGTTTTCCGCGTGCTTCTATTTTTTCCAAATCTGCGTATATGTCGCGCCCCATGTCTTCACCCAATTAAACTAATAATCTCCATTGTTGGAACTATCATAAATAAGTATTTAATGCATCTTCTTAAATTGTTATAATAGACAAATTATTTATCACTTAATGGCAATTTATACATTATTTGATAAAACATAGCATGTTTATCGATCTTTCTATCCACATATATAAGATTTACTGAATTTAGAACTCTTCAAATCACACGAGATCTAATATGAGATATAGTAATGATCTATGATCTGAGATCCAAGATTCAATAATCAATAAATAGAAAGATACCCATGAGGCCGCAATGCGTGATAAAGCCCCGAAGACAGACAAACCCATTGCCGTGTGGAGTGAGAAGGAATTCCTCAATACGGATCAGCTGGACGCACTGGTCGTCATCCTCCGAGGTAGAGGTTGCTACTGGTCAGCCAAATCCGGATGTATCATGTGTGGCTATTCCAATGACACGACATCGGGGATCACGGAAGATGATCTACAGGCTCAATTTGTATCCGCTATGGATAAATACAAGGGGGAGGGATATGTCAAGATATACACCTCTGGAAGCTTTTTCGATAATAGAGAAATGACGGATGATACCAGGGAAAAGATCCTGGTAATGGCAGGCGATGGTGGAAAGAACCATGTGCTTGTGGAATCCAGACCTGAGTTCATCACAGCGGATATCATAGACAGGGCACTGGAGCATGTCAGTAGCCTGGAGGTGGCCATCGGCCTGGAGACCGCGAATGACGATGTCAGAAAAAAATGCGTGAACAAGGGCTTTACATTCGCGAACTTCGAGCGTGCTGCCACCATCCTGAAAGAAAAAGGCGTCAAGGTAAGGACATACATCCTCCTAAAGCCACCATATCTTACAGAGAGGCAGGCCATCGAGGATGCTGTTGATTCGGCCGTCAAGGCTGATGCGCTATCAGATACAATTTCTTTCAATCCGATAAATGTCCAGAGGTGGACCTTGGTCGAGGAACTCTGGAAAAAGGGACTATACAGACCCCCATGGTTATGGAGCCTGGCTGAGGTTCTAAAAAGAACCGTGGAAGTTACAAATTCAAGGATCGTGTCCTCCCCATCCGGCGGGGGCAGCAGAAGGGGAGTGCATAATTGCAAAAAGTGCAATAAGCAATTCCTCGAGGCTGTAGATCGCTTTTACATGACACAGGATCCAAGCCAGTTGGAATTCTCCTGCACCTGCAAGGCCGAGTGGCTGGACACACTTGACTTCCAGGAAATGATGGGCACAACTGGAGATGTAAGCAAGCTTCTGGGGATATGGGAATAGAATTACTGGTTCCGCTCCCACAGCTCCGCCCCCACCTCGAATTCTTATTGAATACACCCACCCACCCACGAATTATGAATAATATGCCTGGTAGATCAAGCATAGGTATTGTAAAGTTTTTAATCAATACCGCATTCCGGTGTCCATGGCGATATTATCCGATAAGGGAATACTCAAGGCGATGGAAGATGGACAACTGGGTATTGACGATTTTGTTGAGAATAATCTAACTCCCAATGGTTACGACCTGAGCATAGCGGAGATAAAAGTTGGTCAGGACGGCCAGCTGATAACTGAAGGCGATGTCCGAATACCTCCAATGACCTGGTTCGCAGTCAGCACGAAGGAATACGTTCGATTCGGGCCAGCCATCACCTCACAGCTTTGGATAAGAACATCCTGGGCCCGCCGCGGTGTATTATCATCATTTGGCAAGGTGGACGCTGGCTTCGAAGGAACACTGACCTTATCAGCTTTCAATTCATCTGATAAAGATGTTATAATTCCAATCGGTGATCGCTTCTGCCAGATAGTCTTCGAATGGCTGGATTCTGCAGCGGACAAGCAATACGCCGAGCGCTCCGGGAATTACCAGGGACAGCGAGGGGTCAACCTTGGGAATTAAGGCAGTTCTTTTCGACATGGGCAACACATTGATCGACAGTAGGACCACCGAGGGAACCTTTTCCCGGATACTCAGGGAAAAGGGATATGATGTGCCTCCAGATCTCATAAAGGAGGCGCTGGTCAAACATTCAGATGAGCCTGCTCCGAACCAGGAGGTTGGTGACCGGGCTGGTATTTCATCCGAGGATTTTTACATCAAGTTCAACAATGCCATCCTGAGTCATATTGGCCTTGAGAATGCTGAGCCCGATCTTGGAAAATACATCTATGATCGCTGGTTCATCGTCCTTCATATCTATTTATTACAAAATGCTGAAAGCACAATAGTCCAGCTTAAGAAAAAGGGAATCAAGGTCGGGATCGTCACCAATGGTTTCCGTGATGAGGTAGAAACCATTTTTGAAGAATTACCAATACAGCCATCTGACTTTGATATCGTGGTCGGATGCAATACCACTGGTTTTGCCAAGCCCAATCCCGCTCCTTTTAAGTTCGCGCTGAAGGTACTTGGACTCCTACCAGAGGAAATAATGTTCGTTGGCGACTCATACAGAAATGATTATCTAGGCTCGAAAAAGGTCGGAATGAACCCGGTTCTGTATCTACCTAAGGGAGAGCCGCCTGAGCCAGATACCATATTTGTCAGGGATCTGAAGGATCTGCTTGATCTTATTTAGTCACATATTGGTTCATGTCTTGGCTTAGTTTGCCCGCCCCAATATATGGGTAGGCCCCCCGCCTTACACCACAGAATCATCTGGCTACTCCGTATCCAGAAGATTAATTGAATCGCTGTGCAATTCAATTCGCTGGGTCGCGCCCTTCCCCCCTGCTCGTGGTGTTTCATTCTTCAAATAACAGCCACAAAAGAATTCCAATGCCAAGAGGAACTGCTCCCATCATTATCAACGAGCTTTGCTCAGCCAGGGTACTGTGGAATTTTGTGGCAACTCCCTTGTACACGCCCCATGATGTGATAGCTGATCCGAATAGGATTAACCACAATCCAAGATTATGCAATTTTTGATTCCTCATATCTCTTCCACCATTTTATTATCTAATATATGAACAAATACACAATATCGATATTTAAATGTATTTTGGGCTTGCCTACCAATCCATAACTTGTATCGATGATAGATCAAAGACATACAGGCTGGATGTTGGCGAATAGGTATGCACGATCCTCGCCCCATCCACAGTAACTGGATGTCCATATCCCATGGCCTTTTCCTCTATCTCACCAGATAGCTTGGGAACGTCCTCGTTCTCCACGATGGCATATAAGTAGATCGACCCGCCAGGCTCCAGCACATCCAGTGCCGCCCCCAGGAAGTCCATTGACGAGTGAGGCAAGTTCATGATTATCCTATCAGAATTCGGAAGACCGCATATCACTGATCTGGCATCTCCCTGATAATGGGAGATGTTCTCCACTTTGTTCAGCATGATATTCTTTTCAAGGTAAACGATGGCATCGGGATTGATATCGATGGCATGTATCTCCCTCGGGTTGGCGTGCTTGGCTATCATTATGGAAAAGGGCCCGACACCTGCGAACATATCCAAAATATTATCACCATACCTCACGATCTCGGCAATTCTTTTTCTCTCCCCAGCCAGTCTGGGTGAGAAATAAACACTGGCTATGTCCATTTCCAGTCGCAATCCGAATTCCTTGTGAATTGTCTTTGTACGATCATCACCCGCGATGATACTGATATCGCGAGTTCGAAACTCACCCTTCACACCACCGTCCAGTGTCACTACTTTCAGATTATTGTTCGCCTTCAGAATTGCCTCCCCGATGGCTTTGGAATAGTGAAGTAGGGCATCTGCCAGCTTGATGATGCAGATGTCTCCGATGATATCGAATGAAGATGGCAAGAGGTCCTTGAGTTGGCTCGGAATATCAGCCAACTCCCTGTATCCCTTCGCCTGCTCCAACTCTTCAAAATCCATTTCGGAAATTGGATAACAAAGCTCCAGCTCTTTGCCAGGCTCGACAGATATCGGGATGAAGATATCTGTGTTGGATGACATGATACGAAGATCCTTTCTAAGTAGATCTTCGTCTGAAAGCTTTTTACGTATGGTCTCCCCTTTACTCCTGGGTACGACCACGCATTTGGAGATCATTGGTGTTTGACATGAGTCATTTGATATTTATCGGTTTGGGGCTTCACGACGAGAAGGGAATCACACTGGCAGGTTTGGAGGCCATAAAAAGCTGTGATCAGCTTTTTATGGAGGAGTACACCGCGGTGCTCACTGGTACTGGCCATGAGAAGCTTGAAGAGCTATATGGTAAGGAAATAAATTTTCTTGATCGAAAAGCGGTGGAGGATGGCTCCATCATTCTGGAAGCCGCTAAAAGGTCAAAAGTGGCCTTTCTTGTTCCTGGGGATGCGATGTCCGCCACCACCCACGTGGATATAACTCTGCGCGCCAGGGACATGGGCATCGGGACATCCATCATACCCGGGGTCTCAGCTCTCAATGCGATCCCTGGATTCCTCGGACTTCAGAATTACAAGTTCGGTAAGATAACGACAATTCCTTTTTGGGAGGAGAACTACAAACCAGCCAGCTTCTACGACGCGGTGGCTGACAATCTGGAGATGGGATTGCATTCACTTATTCTTCTGGACATACAGGCTGACGTACCAAGGTACATGACGGCCACCCAGGCCTTTGAAATGCTTATAGAGGTGGAGAAAGATAGCAATAAAAATATCTTCACACCCGATCGTATAGTGTGTGTTGTCGCGAGGGCTGGAAGTGAGGATGTCCTTGTTAGGGCGGGCACGCTGGCCGAACTGCGGGGTGAGGATTTCGGAGGGCCTATGCATTCCATTGTTGTTCCTGGAAAAATGCATTTTATGGAAGCCGAGGCGCTGGTTAAATTGGCTGGAGCGCCGAAGGAAATAATGGAATAATCTTATGAAAATTAATACTTTCGCCCTACCCCACCTAAGCCTTATAAATGAACCGGGGAATGTACCTATGGTGATAGACCATGAGTGACGAGATACAGATAGAAGACCTGCCCGGAGTGGGACCCGCAACCGCCGAGAAGCTAAGAGAAGCTGGATACACAACATTATTGGCCATAGCGGTTGAATCCCCAAAAAATCTTTCAGATCTGGCGGATATCGGGGATGCTGTCGCGGTCAAGGTCATCGCCGCCGCGAAGAAAGCCGCGGATCTCGGTAATTTCGAGACCGGTGATATCGTCATGGAAAGAAGGCAGAACATTGGAAAGCTTACGACCATGTCGAAAGCTTTCGACAGCCTGATGGGCGGAGGTATCGAGACCCAGGCCATCACGGAGATGTTCGGGGAGTTTGGTTCAGGTAAGACCCAGATAGCGCATCAATGTGCGGTCTCGGTGCAATTACCAGTGGAAGAAGGGGGGCTGGATGGAGACGTGATCATAATCGACACAGAGAACACTTTCAGGCCGGAGAGGATAACGCAGATGGCTGAAGCACTCGATCTGGATCCTACAAAGGTATTGAAGAGGATACATGTTGCCAGGGCTTTCAATTCCCATCATCAAATGTTACTGGCGGATAAAGCAAAGGAAACTGCCGAGGATCTCAATGTACGTCTTTTGATAGTTGATTCATTGACATCACATTTCAGAGCAGAGTACATTGGTCGAGGGGCATTGGCAGATCGCCAGCAGAAGCTGAACAAGCATATGCATGATCTATTGAGATTCGGTGACCTTAATAACGCGGCCATCATAGTTACCAATCAGGTGTCTTCCAAACCTGATGCTTTCTTTGGAGATCCAACAAGACCCATCGGGGGACACATAGTCGGGCACACGGCGACCTTCAGATTATATCTCAGAAAGAGCAAGGGTGGAAAACGTATAGCCAGGCTCATAGATTCTCCGAATCTACCAGAGGGTGAGGCAGTTGTCACGATAGATGTGAAAGGCGTTCGAGATTGATATTAATTTATCAATATCGAACTCTGCCATTTAAATTAGATAATATCGCACTCTAAAATTATCAAGTCCTATTGATCGGATATCTCGCCCAATGCCTTCTTCACAAAATCATCCATCTTCAGATGTGTGTAGAGATTGGCGGCTCGTCTCAGTTCCTCATTGGCTCGACTGATATTGCCCTTTCTCTTATAGGACATTCCCATTTCATACCTGCACTGGGCGAGGTAAGAAGGTGTATTGATCTCTGTGTAAATATCAACAGCTTTCTGATAGCTGAGAGCGGCCATATCCCAATTCTCTTTTTTGGAATACAACATGCCATAGGCCTGATAGGCTCCTCCTATGCCAGCTCTGTCCCCGATCTCCTCCAGGAATGATAGACTGGAACCCAGCATCTCCTCTGCTTTATCAAAGTCAAGCTTATTGACCAATGCGATGGCCATGTTCGCCTCGGCCCATGCCTTCATATTGAACCATCCACCCTTGTTTGCGAACTCCACGCTCTTTTCCAAGTTGACAAGAGCTTTATCCCAATCCTTTTTCAATAGATAGGTATCGCCAAGATTATTGTATGCTCGAGATATTTGTTGATAATTTTCAGTATCCTTCAAATTATCCAGAGCCTCGGTATAATGCTCCAGGGCATCCTGAAGCTCACCCATATCGGAATGAACATTACCGAGTCCGATATTGGCTATTCCCTGCCCATCATGATTATCGGACACTCTGGCAAGGTACGCGCCCTCTTCGTAGGATTTGATGGCCTTGGCATAGAGACCCATGTTCCATTGAGCAGTGCCAATGGCATTATGGCAGTTCGCCATTTCAGCCTTGTCACTGGTCTCCTTAACGAACTCAAGGGATTGAGCATAGAACTCCAATGCCTGCTCGAATTCCGCTCTTTCCTGATGGATGAACCCCAATAATCTGAGGAATCTGGCAGTCTCATTCTTATCCTTCCTTGACTCAGCATCCTTTAAAAGCTCATCAAAATATTGGAAGGCCTTGTCCCACTCTCCAGCAAAGAGGCTTGCTTTCCCAAGATCCTCTCTCATACGGATCTTGTTCTCCTCACTGGCCTCGTCCTCAACGATCTGCTCCATATCACCAAGAGCCTTGATCTCCTTGTAAATCTTCCTTGCTTTCTCATACCCACCGAATGTCCTCATAACCTCTGAAAGCTTGCTAGCCAGGCTTGGAAGGTCTCGGGATTCGATATTGTCAGGGTCTGTGCCGATTATAAGGCACTGCTTCTTAACAATAAAAGGTCCCATATCATGCATCTCTCTCTGCATGATGTCATTTATTTTTGTAGTTAATTCACTGGGCATTTCTCATCATCCTTAATGTTGAGGATAATTGCACTTAGAATATATAATCCTGTTTATCCTTCCTCATATATCCTTCATCAACCATAGCCATCTATTTCAAATATCTTTGATCGGGATCTACATTGGCTCATGTATTTGATGAGGTCCTTTATCGTGTTCGTCAAGATAATGTGATTCATCTCTCCCTGGAATTCCCGCATCATATCCCTGCCACAGAAGAATTTGAAGGTAGGTACACCCATGACATTATGAAAAGCAGCCAGGGATTGATTCCTGGAGGCATCTATCTTGACAAATATGGCATCTTCCTTCATCTCCCTGGCCACATCTTGAAATACAGGTTCCATGCTCCTGCATACTGGACAGGTGGTGGTGTAGAATTCCACAACTATCAATTTCTTGGTCTCATCCATTAGTCTATTGAAGCTGGCTTCATTAAGTTCCTTGATGACCTCTTCCATATTCCTTCACCAATTGATGAAATGGATTTCCATGAATATAAATTTGTTCATCAAGCATCATAAAAAATAATAAAGTGTGGATGGGCTCTTTCGAACCCATCCATTTTTTGTTCATTACTTATGCCAGTTCTTAACCCACATATCTCAGAGCCTCTGAAGGCGATGTCTTGGAAGCATTCATGGCCGGTATTATGGTGCACAGTATTGTCGCTATGTACGCGATGGCTGTTACCAGAGCGATCTTCGCCCATGGTATGACGTACTCAATGTCGCCGCCCATATCGGATATCATGACATTGAAGATCTCATATGATACCATTATGCCAGCTAATGTCCCGATAAGGACTCCCATGGTCGCCACGAACAATATCTCGATGAGGAAGGCATTGCGCACATTCTTCTTCTTGAAGCCAATGGATCGCAATATTCCGATCTCCGGTGTCCTTTCAACGACCGATCTTATGGTTATTATACCAAGACCTGCAACACCCACGACCATACCCATGTAGAGGTAAAGCTCGAAGAGAACGAACATGGAGTTCATCATCTCCATGGAGCTCTCCACCATGTCCTCGACGATGACCGAGTTCATACCAAGAGCCGCAAAATCCTTTTCCATGGCATCGGCAGTAGCCTGAATGTCCTGACCGTCACCCACATCAATGAGGAATACGGAATTGGCCATCCCCATCATGCCGAATTCCTTGATAACGTTCGGCTTGGACATGAAAGCACCGTTCAAGGTACTCTGGTCAACTATTCCGATCACCTGATATTCTTCGGTCACATCTCCTGTGAAGGTTGTAAAGGTCAAGTGGTTGCCAACAGACACCTGGCTCATCATGGCCATCATACTACTGTATATGATGTAGTTTGAATCTGGTGCTGTGACCGCCTCCCATACGGCGCTCACTTCCTGGCCTTCAAATTCCTCCATGACCTTCATGAACTCGAATGATCTTCCTTCATGGAATTGATCATCTATACCATATACGATGGCGCCCGAGAACATTCCAAAGCCGAAACCCATACCTCCTTCATCAGCCTGGACCTCTTCGGTCACATTCGCTTCAGCAGCATAGGCTTGAGAAACCTGAGAAATAGTGGCATGATCGAAGACACTGGACGTGATCATGGTATTGTCTACAGGGTCTGTCACATTGTATATGTCTATGACCGGGTTCTGTGCATTGGCAATTATATGATAACCGCCGCCTTCCTTCAATGTTTCTTCATCCAGATCCATGACGAATATGTTCGAGAACACAGAAAGCATGACGATCATGTAAACGACAAGTGCGAACATGGCCACACTCATTCCAGTTCTGAACTTCTTGCTCAATGGATATGATACCGCGGTCATCACGGTTGGCCTGAACTTCTTCGCTCGCCCAATGCTATTAACGATCATCATTATAACTGGTTTTGAATTGTACATTATCAAAAGCACCAGGCTGAGAACTATCAGAACACCAGACAGGATGAAAGGCATTTCCAGATTTCCCATGTCCGCATCTCCGAAATATGTCCTTATAGCGTAATATGTGTAAAGGAATACTCCAAGAGTGGCGGATGTGACAGAGATCCTATCTCCGATCCATCTCCACAGGAGCATTGCCAGTCCTGTTATGATTCCTGATGGGGCCAGTAACTTCACCATGAACTCATCGTTCCACATTTGGAACATCATCACGGAGGAAACCACTACAAGGAGAGCACCGAGCAATGGAATCTTCCAGCCTTTCCTATCATTAACTGGCTCTTCAATTCCTCGAATAGCCCTTATGATATTCAGATTGCTGATCCTCCAGGATGTGAATAATATCGTGGCAAAGGTTATTATGAACCCTGTGGAGAAGGCCTGTATCAGGCTGAAGTTCTCGAAGTGGAATGGTATGACCACACCTGCCATGATATTCGCGATATTGTTTATCATGTAGATAAGTATCCAACCGATCACGACACCGACTATCGTTCCCATGGCACTTGCCACAGAACCATAGGCTAATCCTTCAAAGAGGAAGGACTGCATAAGGTGACGTCGCTTCATTCCAACCGCTCTGGCCATTCCCAATTCGGACTTTCTCTCCTCGGCCAGCATGGTGAAGATATTGATTATAAGAATAACACCTGCCAGTATGGCGAATGATCCAAATATGGTAAGGAATGTGGATAATAGTTCATTTATATCCTGCGCCATCTCAAGGCTGTCCTGCTTGACTCCCTCGGCTTCCAGTATGAATGTGTAGGAGTACTCGGCGAATACAGGGGTCATCGGAGGCGGCGAAACAAATGTCACCATGCCAGACGACTCATCGAATTCGAAATTATTGTATATGGTCGAATTAACATCACTTAGAAGAGGAGCAACAGGAAGGAAGGAACCATTTGGTGCCATGACAAAATCCCCCAGGATGATGTACATCGCTCCACCATTCTCCACCATGAAAGGCGTCTGCTCCATCACAGTACCATTGGTCGTGAGCACCAAGCTACCTGCATCCAGATTGGAATTAGATAGCATCGATATGTTGGCTCCACCCATTGGGATCGGGATCAGCATCTCGTTCTGGACATTGAAGGTCAGATCCTGTATAAGTGGCTCTATGGCCTCCAATACTTCCTCGGTGCCATCTGTTCCACTCTCCACACCACCAATATTGGAGATCTTGATCATGGATATCATGTTTTGAGCATCCAGCATATCCTGGGCCGTATCTATATCGACATAGATATTGTATGTTTCCAGATTCATGCCGCTTCCAGGATTGAACTGTGCCTTTCCCTCATCTTCCACAATGTAGGATATTGTCAATGTTTGGCTGTGTATGTCTCCGTAGCCCATGTATCCATTCCCGATGGTGTATGTGAGATCGATCGTGTCGCCAACATCTGCATCCAGGCTATTGGCCAATTCCCGGTTGATGACCGAATTGTTTCCAGTCACGGCTCCATTTATCTCCTCACCGTTGGAAAGGGTGAACAAACCAAATTCCTCATCCTGCACGGCGTCGAATCCGATAAGACTCACTGATGGTTCAAACAATCCACTTTGCTGTTGACGAACACTGACACTTTGCACCAGCAACGGCGATATGCCGTCCGTCAGCGCACTCAGCTCATTGTTGCTGGATATGGTAGTGTAGATAGATTCGTCAAAGGTTCCACCATTATCCTCGCTGATGAGCACATCTATGACCTGAAGTTGCTCATATGTCTCCTCAACGATGAAATATTCTATCGAGTCTCCAACGACCATCGATGCACATATGATAGAGGTCCCTATCAACAGGCCAGCCACCGATATCACGGTATGGCCCTTGTGCCTCAGGAAGTTCCTGACCCCGAGTTTCGCGATCACCCGTCTATGAATTCCCATGGCCAGCATCAGTACGATGAGGCCAAGGACGATAGCGGGCAAATATAATTCAGAGGTTTCCATTTTCTCACCTTTTGGATATTTAATATATTATTCTACCTCAACTCGGGTGCCTCGACGGCCTCTGTGATCTCTGCGGATCCTTCAATTTCATGGTCATCAGCATGCTCTATCGGAACCTTTCCTTGCCCTGGCATCTCAGTGGCAACGAACTTGCCGCTTCGCATGTAGAGGATCTTGTCAGCCCTTCGTCCGATCTCCAGGTTATGAGTGACTATGACGAATGTTGCCTGTGTTTCATCCCTCAATCTGGCAACAAGGTCCATTATGCCATTCGCGGTCTCATCATCAAGATCACCTGTCAATTCATCGCCCCAGATGATAGCTGGCTTTGCGATCAATGCTCTTGCGATGGTGGTTCTCTGTCTCTCACCACCACTCAATGCACCGGGTCGGCTGTGCATGACCTTCTCGAGACCAACAGTCTTCATTATCTCGATGGCTGCCTCCCTAGCTTCCTTAGCAGGTGTGCCGGATACCAGAAGTGGCATCTCGACGTTCTCAACTGCTGAAAGAACTGGAAGCAGATTGTAAAATTGGAATATGAAGCCCATTCTATGAGCCCTGTGCTCGGTCTTGTCATTATCTGACATGGAAGCAAGGTCTGTACCTTCTATCTCCACAACTCCGCCAGTTACATCATCAAGACCAGAAAGGCAATTCAACATAGTTGTCTTGCCACAGCCAGATGGACCCATGATAGCGATCATGTCTCCTTTCTTGACGGTAAAATCCACGCCCCTTAGGGCCTTGACCTCGACACTGCCTGTCTTGTAGGTCTTGTATATGTTCTTGGCATTCACCATTATATTATTTTCACTCATTTCTTATTCCTCCTCATAGATCATTGAATATATCTTTAATCGCATTCAATCCATCGTCGAAATTATCATCCAATTGCTTGATCGCCTCTTTGCCTTTTTTTGTGATGGAAAAGACCTTTTTCATTCCACAGGATTTCACATTTATCAATCCGGCTCCTTTTAGCTTCATAAGAGCAGGATGTAAAGAACCTGAGCTTGGTCTCCAACCACTGACTTCTTCTATTCGGCTCATCATGGCATAGCCGTGCATCTCCTCGCGTGCCAGCATCTTCAATATGAAGAACTTTAAGAGGCCTTTTCGGAAGTCCTTGGCAATTTCCCTGGTAAGTATATCGGATTTCGACATATCGATATCCGACATATCGATGTTCGATATAAAGATTTCGCCTGTCAAAAGCAGATAAATTTTAGAAAATAAAGGAAAAATGAAAGCGGCCAGTTCATAATGACCGCTTTATTCTCGTTCTCACAACCCTATCTGTTTCATTATCTTATTGGTCATGTCCTCAAGGACCTCAGGATGCTTCAGAATGAACTTCACACCTGCTGCCTCGAACAGTTCTGGCAGGCTGACCGTGCTTCCCAAGCCGAGCGCATGTTTGTAATCCTTCACAGCTCCATCGAAATCATCCAGTGATCGGAGGTATACTTGAAGGGCTCCTATCTGTGCTATGCCGTATTCGATGTAGTACAGTGGAACTTCATAAACATGTAGATACTGCCATCCGAGCTGATCCTCTTTCTCCAATCCCGAATAGTCAGTTGAAGGTCTGTATTTGGCAGTAAGTTCTCTCCATTTTGCAGCTCTCTTTTCCGCACTGGCTCCATCAGGATCACTGTATACCCAGGTCTGGAACTCGTCCAAACTGGCCATGAATGGTAGGAATATCAAGATATTCTCCAATTGCTTGATCGCGATCCTCTCTCTGTCCACCTCATTGTATATGATGTCCATGTAAGGCCGGGCTAGAAGTTCCAATGACATGGAAGCCACCTCTGCGAACTCCAAAGGCACTTCCCTCGCCTGCTTTAGCAGATGTCTGGACAGGAAGCCGTGCATCGCATGCCCACCTTCGTGGATGAGTGTGTCAAAGTCTCGGCTGGTACCCACGAAGTTACTGAAGATAATGGATATCCTCTCTTCCTCAAAGGTCATCATGTAAGCTCCTGGAGCCTTCCCCGGTCTGTTCTCCAGATCCAGATATCCTTTCTTGTCCATGAGCTTGAAAGCATCTGAGAACTGTGGATCGATGGAACCCATTACCTTCGCCACCTTGTCTTTCAGATCATCAATATCATCATAGATCTTTGGAGGTTCCGCTCTGTCTGGGTCTGCCTGTGAATCCCAGGGCCTGAAGGAATCCAGCTCCAATTTCTGCTTTCTCCTTTCCAGGATCTTGTCAACAGCAGGGACCACATATTCCTTTATCGCATCCCTGAAGGCCTTCACATCTTCTTTGGTGTAGCTCAGTCTTCGATAATCCTTGAACTTGTACTCGACAAAGCCCGGCATATCGGCATTGGCAGCCACTGCTTTGCGATTGGGCAGCATCTTGTCAAAGAGATCGTTCAGCTTATCATAATCAACCTTATGCATTTCCACAATAGCTCTCCATGCCTTTTCCCTGAGCTCACGGTCTGGAGATTCAAGGTATGGTCGTAATTGGGCCGGTGTCTTCTTTTCTCCATTGAACTCGGTCTCCCAAGACCCGGATATCTTCTGGTATTCCTTTCTCATCAGCATATCCTGGCTGATGAGTGGCAGATTCTCTTCCTTGAAGAGCTCGACATCCCATTTGGAATTCATTTTCGCAATACTGAAATCATCGGGAACCCATTCTTCCGGGAAAGAAAGGAACTTCTGCTTCGCTTTCTCGTCCAGCTCTTCCGCGACAGGAACAACTTCCTGCACAAGGCGGGTGAATTCCTTCTCGATCTCTTCATTGTTCACATCCCTCGTCATATTGAAATAAGACTTATCTTGGACCTCGGCAATGGCCGATGTGACCTCTGACCAGGCCTCCATCCATGTCCAAGCCTCTTCCTTGGATTCTACCTTCATTCCATCCAGCATCTCGTATGCTGGCTTGATCTTCTCAATGTCTCCCATATAATCATTCTGATCTATGAATTGTCTAGGATACTCTTTATAAATGTCCATTTAACCTCACCTTAACACGGACAATACATAATGATTGATATTAATTTGCTTCATGGTCGCTATCCGCACATGGTGGATGATGATGTTGATGAGAATTATGTTAATATATCCAAGGATTATTTTATTTTCCTAACTCTTTTGCCTATCATCTTTTTGATATCTTCATAGGATGGAGGTGGTCCTTTTTGAGCGACCTTGCCGTCAATATACACGGCATCCAGTATTCCCCATTCATGGAAGGTGGCCATATTGAAGGTATCAATTTCCTGAAAATCCACTTTATCACTGAATTCAGCGGCCGCTCGTTTAGCTCTTTCAAAAACGATATTACTGGCTGGGCACCATCCATTCTTGAATGCCATGACCGTGACCTTTCCTGGATATGTCTGTGGCTTTTTCACTTGCTTGACCCATTTTGGGGGTTTCGCATCATCCGTGAAAGATTTCCACAAGAGCACTGCCATGCCATCCTTATCAACTGTCTTATACCCCTGTTTCTTGAACCAACTGGCCTTCATCCAGAATGGCATTGACACCCCCCAGGCCGCGATACCCTTCGCGCCCTTCTGCCTGGCATCTTCCTCGGCAGCTTTCAAAAGAGCTTTTCCCATGCCCTTTTTCTGAAAGTTTCCTCGTCCTTCCTTGTAGCCATGTACCCAAACACACATTATGAAATAAAGGTCATTGCCTTCGACATGAGATCTTTCGATCGGTAGATATTGGATCATTCCACCAATGTTATCCTCATCATCGGTGGCAAGCTTTGCCGTGAACCCAGAATCTCTCATATTTTCCAACCATTTTTTCTTGTGGCTTCCAGATTCTTTCATCTCCGCGCTCCAGTCCTCAAGGCAGTTGCAGAACAGTTCCTCATGCTCGGGTGCAAGGTCAATTATCTTCATTGGATGATGATGTATTTTCGGGCTTAATAGTCTTTTGAATGGGGAAAGATATTAGAAAGTGGAGGCAATCTATGACCTATATTGGAGTTGAATAAATGGAATTAACTGACAGAGTTGAAGCAGCCTTGGAAAAGGTAAGGCCTGGATTGATGATGGACGGCGGAAATGTCGAGCTTGTCGAAGTGACCAGTGATAATATCGTCAAAGTGAAGCTTGTCGGAGCATGCGGCGGCTGCCCAATGAGCCAGATGACCCTGAAAATGTTCATCGAAAAGGTCGTCAAGGAAAATGTTCCAGAGATCAAATCAGTAGAGAATGTTTGAACTGAAATGGGGCGGGTCTGCCTATAGCCTATTGTTTCATGGGCCCGCCCATTAGACCTTTTCATATATTTTTGATCGATGAATATTATGTTGATCAAATATCATTCATCAGTTTTTTCAATTTTCTGTAGAACTCTTCCTCATCTATCTGTCCTTCAGCATAGTATCTGTAAAGTTCTTTTGTAGCCTGCTCTCTCAAATGTATAGCTCCGACAAATACCACACTGGCCATTATGCCGAAGGCTATCAGAGATATGATACTGCCTGTCCTTTGAGGGGTCAATTCCCATGCTGGCTCCTCGGTCTCTTCAGCAGGGCTCCTAAGGAAGAACTCTTCTTCCATAACCTCTTCCTGGGGCATCATCATCAGATACATGCCAAGCAGGAATATCGCTGTACATCCTATTACTGCCAAGGTCATCATTATGGATCTTATCTTCATTTCTTATCACCATATCCTATAAGAGTGGTCAAAGTTCATAACCAAAATGAGGAAAAGTGACCACTTTCTGAGCACTTTCACTCCTCTCTCCCCTGTTCTTATTCTTATACTTCGGAATACTACCTTTACATAATGGTGACATTGGATAAGATAGTCCGACTGGCCAATGAAGGCCAATTCGATTCTTCAGGCCCGAAGATATATGACCTTAATAATATCGATATGCAGAAGGTCAAGACACTGGGTGAGGGAACCAAGCACGATATCTGCGCATCCACAGCGTCAAAGCGGCAGGTGGCGGATGTTTCGGGCAGAATAGGGGATGTGGTGAAAGCCGGAGTGTGCCATGCTTTCACTCCTGATGGTCGTTGTGTCGGTATGTTCAAGACCCTTTTCACGAATGCGTGCCAGCATGAATGTAAATATTGTCCAAATGCCACATTGAGCCATCGCCCCAAGATACAGAAATATACGCCTGAGGAACTGGCCAAACTCACGCTCATGCTCTACCGTGGCAATTATGTCGAGGGTCTATTTCTCAGTTCCGGAATAGCTGGCAATGAGGATCAAACCATGGAGGATATGATCGAATCAGTTAGACTTCTCAGAGAGAAATATAGTTTCCAGGGCTACATTCATATGAAAGTACTGCCGGGCGCATCCTATGAGCATATCAAGCAAGCCAGTGAGCTCGTGGATCGTGTCAGTATAAATATCGAAACACCTTCGAAATCATATATGAGCGAGCTTAGCTCGACCAAGGATTATGACAATGATATCCTTCAGCGCCAGAAATACATCCGCCATAATATTGGCAAAGGTCGATTTCCCGCTGGCCAGACCACTCAATTCATTGTGGGCGCGGCACAGGAAACCGATAAAGAAATATTCAAGTCCATGTTGAACGAGTACGAAGAAATGGAAGTGAAAAGGTCTTATTTCTCAGCCTTCAATTCAGTGAAAGGAACGGAGTTAGAGAACACGCCATCACAGCCCCAATGGCGTGAGAACAAACTGTATCAGGTGGATTGGCTGCACAGGATATACAAGTTTCAGAATAAAGAGATAGAGCATGCTTTCGATGAGGATGGTTTTCTTTTTAACAAGGATCCGAAACTGTCCATCGCTCTCAATATCATAGACTCGTCCATAGATCCGAACGAGGCCACCCAGGAACAGCTTTTGAGAATTCCTGGTATTGGCCCGAAGAGCGCGTATGGCATACTGAAATTGCGAAAAAGAGAGAGGATATGGAAGAATGAGCAATTGGCCCGTATCGGGGTGGTGACCAAGCGAGCTAGGTACTTCCTGAAATTGAATGGATGGGAATATTCCTCCCTGGAGGATTGGTCATGAGATTTACAGGTCATATGAATTTCATGGAGGTGGTGATCTGATAAGCCATGTGCCAAATGAATTCCTTCAGTATCTCAAGCTTCACAAGGACTGCTCTCCATCATTGATGGCAAAGGCTGGGCGCCTTTGTTCCCAGGAACTGGATGTATCCACAGATCTCGAGCATATCAGGATAAGAAAAATGGTGAACAGCGTACTGACGGAGATACACCTCATGAGGGCTTTCGTGCGCTTGTCTCCCATCGGGGAGAAGGTGCTTTACGGTTATATCAAGCCCAAGCATGACATAGTTCCAAGAGTGGGATATTTTCTTTCCAGAAGATTCCCGGACACGATAATCATATTGGGGAACAATACCAGAAGCTGGATATCCATCAATAATAATGGCAAGACCTCCAGATCCAAGGGCGGTCCACTGTCTGAAACAGTGGAGCGCGTGAAGGAGCAGATGGCGGATAATAAAGAGGCCGAGACGGAAGATCTGTGGAAAACATACTATTGGAGCCAGTATATCGATGATAGAAGGAATGTGAAGTATCACAAGAAGAACATGCCCAAGAAATACATGGACGCGACCAATATCAAAGTGGCTAGGAATCAAAATAAAATAACATTGGATGATTTTGAATAGGCCTTAAATTCTAATAATATGCAATGCTTGTAGGTAATTGATGAAAGGAAAGGTAGTTATAATCACGGGAGCCACGTCCGGCATAGGAAAGGAGACCGCCATCAGCCTGGCAAAGATGGGAGCCATCATCGTTATAGCGACCCGGAACATCGAAGCTGGAGAGAAGATCAAGAAGGAGATCGTTCAAATCACCAAGAACAACAATATCGATTACCTTCAATGTGATCTGGCTTCCATGAATTCTGTAAGAAAATTCTGTGATAGTTTCAAAGAGAAATATGAACGCCTTGATGTGCTCGTCAACAATGCTGGCACTTGGGATTTTGAAGGGAGAAAAGAGAGCGAGGACGGGATAGAGAATATCTTTGCAGTGAACTTTGTAGCTCCTTTTCTCATGACCCACCTTCTCCTTGATATGATAAAGAAAAGTGCGCCATCCAGAATAATCAATCTTTCTTCCGCCCTTCATACTGGCACGATAAATTTTGATGATATCGAGTTCAGAGAGGACTGGTCCGGGTTCAAGGCCTATCGCCAATCGAAATTAGCGATAATTCTTTTCACAAGGAAGCTGGCCAATGATCTTAAGGATGCGAATGTGACGGTCAATTGCATCCACCCTGGAATGGTATCGACCAAACTGGGTAGGGATGCTGGGGGATTCTCAAGGTTGTTCTTCAAAGTATTCGGCAAAAGCCCCAAGGTTGGGGCAGAGACATCTATCTTTCTTGCCAGTTCTCCAGATGTGAAGAAGATCACTGGAGAATATTGGTCTAATTCCAAGATCGATAAGGCCTCCAAGGAATCCATGGATATGGAGGCTGCTGAAAGATTGTGGAAGATTGGATTGGAATACATAGGAGTAGGGGAATAATATGGAGATAACAGAGACATTCTATGCAAAGGACCGCAAGGAATGGCGGAACTGGCTCAAGGCCAATCATGATTCCAAGAAGGAGATATGGTTGATCAGATACAAGAAGCATACCGGCAAGCCAGTCGTATCCTATGATGATTCCGTGGAGGAAGCATTGTGCTTTGGTTGGATAGATTCCACTGTAAAAAGAGTTGATGATGAATATTATGTCCAGCGCATCACACCAAGAAGGATAAAAAGCATCTGGTCAGTCCCCAATATCAAGCGGGTGAGGAAGATGCTGGATGAAGGTCTGATGACAGAACATGGCCTGGCCAAGATACCGGATGAGGTGATGGAAGCTGCCAAGACAGGGAATATCAAGTCATCGCAGACCGTGATCCCTGATGAGATACCGATGGTGCAGGAGCTTGAAAAGATCCTGAAAAAGAATGAGATGGCCAAGAAAACTTGGGAATCCTTCTCTCCATCCCTGAGAAAGCGATATTTATACTGGCTGAATGATGCCAAGCGGGAAGACACCCGTATCCGGAGAATGACCAAGTTGGTCAAAATGCTGGAAGAGGGAAAACAACAATTGATGTGATAATATGACAGGCGAACCAGTGATCGTGCCCGATATTCAAACCGAGAGAATGACCCTCCGCCAGCTTACGGAGGATGACATGGATTTTATCTTCGATATGTTCAGCAGGCCGGAGACCAATCAGTATGTTGCCGATGATGATGTCAAGAATATGGAAGAGGCCGTGGAACTATACGAGGCCTTCATCAAACCCAAACCATACCTTTTCAGACTCGGTATGGTGCTTGAGGAAAATGGACAGCTTATCGGAACATTGGGCTTTTACAGCATCAGCATGGATGATAAAAGAGCCGTATTGGGCGCGGATCTTTTCAAGGAGCATTGGGGACAAGGCTTGATGCAGGAAGCTGTCCAGGCTCTTTTGAGATATGGCTTTGAAGAAATGGAGCTCAACCGGATCGAGGCATCTGTAGATCCGGATAATATTCGATCTATGAAATTAACTGAGAGATCGGGCTTTGTCAAAGAAGGTGTGAAAAGGCAGCTGGACTGGTACAAAGGCGCGTATCACGATGATGTGGTCTTCTCGATGCTTCGAGAAGAATGGCAAGCTCGTAAATAAAGATCAAACTTTACCCCAGATGAACTTCCTGGCTCCATCGTCCGGTACTGTGGCGATGAAAGCATATAGGTTCCTCTTTTTCAGATCGGGCAGATCATTTATCTCCAATATCTTCCTTACAAATTTCAGGGCCGCGTAGAATCTCGTTGTAAGCTCTTCCTGATGATACTCATCCGCCCTCCTGGAGCTGGTGATGATCGCGGCAAAGATCTTGGGAGATCTAGCACTGTTCACCATCAGGAGCTTGGTAAGGTCCTGCGCGATCAGCCTTTCATCGTACATCCTTGGCCCTTTCCATTCGACAAATATCGGAACAGTATCCCTTATCACGAAATCAAAATTAGCTGCCTGTCCTCTATTCAGAGCAGCCCGCTGTGTTGTCTTCGGCCTGCCCAATCCGAATTCTTTCCAAGCATACTTCACAAGGGTTGGATGATTGGGTATGAGCATGGGTCTTTTCCACACATCGATGCCCTCTGTTTCATAATGTTTCGAAACATAGTGTGAGAACTGGTGTTGAAAATATTCTTCATTAAGTATTAACCCTCTCTTTCCCGCCCTCACGGTCTCTTCAGTATTCTCCAGTATCTGGTCAAAGATGGATTGTATGTCCCTTATTCTCATGGTACGTTGTCCCCTGTTACCATATGACAGTATTATTAATAAATCATACCCAAATTTCGACAAACTCTTTATTGCATAACCACAATCACAATCCATGGTTCAGGATTTCAAATGCCAAAGCTGTGCCGCCCCCCTAAAATTCGATCCCAATGAAAAAGGATTGAAATGCGAATATTGCGGATCAGCAGAGGTGATCGAGGTCGCGAGAAAGGCCATTCTGGAGCATGACCTTTTTTCTGCCCCGGTCAATAATGGCTGGGGAACAGAGACCAAGAATATCACATGCGAATCCTGTGGGGCGAGAACATCAGCCGGAAAAATAATATCTGGCAACTGTGCTTTTTGTGGCTCCAATTTTGTCAAGGAGCTGGTTCCGGATCCCAATTTGATAAGACCTGAAAGCCTGCTCCCCTTTTCCATCGATAAAGACAGGGCATTATCACTCTTCAAGAAATGGCTGGGTAAGGGATTCTTCCGCCCCTCGAATCTTAAAAAACTTGGAAGGCTGAAGAACATTCAAGGCATCTATATCCCATTCTGGACATATGATTGCAACGCGCACTCGAACTGGACGGCCATGAGCGGCTATTATTACTACGTCACCGAGACATACAGAACGAGCGAAGGAACAAAGACCAGGCAGGTTCGCAAGACACGATGGGTTCCTTCAAACGGGCATAGACAGGGATTTTACAATGATGTTCTCGTGCCAGCTTCCAAAGGATTGGATCACGATCTCGCAAGTAAGATTTATCCATTTCATCTGCAGCAACTGATACCTTACGATCCAAAATTCCTCGCAGGCTGGATGGCCGAGGAATATGCCATATCTTTACCAGAGGGATGGCTGGTCGCACAGCAAAAGGTTAGAAGGTCAGAGCACTCCGAATGTGCGAGGGATGTTCCTGGAGACACACACACAGGATTGAGCGTACATACTACCCTAACAGAACCAAAATACAAGCATATTTTACTTCCAGTCTGGGTCGCCTCCTATCATTATAAAAAGAAATTATACCACTTCCTTGTAAATGGACAGACCGGGGAGGTACAGGGATATGCTCCGATATCTTGGCTAAAAGTAATGGCTGTTATACTAGCCGCATTGGGTGTGGTTTTGGCGATCTGGATGTTCTCTAATTGAAATTGCTAATGCCACATTCTAAATATTTTTAATTGAAGAATACCATATTCTAAATATGTTTATTTCCAATATCCCAGCTCATGTGCGGATTGGAAATAAGAAGAATTCCCAATAAAGAGCTGGCTGATAGGACCACGGTCTTTTCATATGAATCCGATCATCATTATCGAGTCATCATTTATGAAAGAAATGATGGTGATGGCTGGTCGATAGATCTGAAGCGTGAGCGATTTCCCCAGACCTTTGTGAAAAATGATTCCAGTGATAAGCTGGTGCATGATTTCAAGGGCGATTCGGAGATATATCTTGCTTATGTTGATGGCGAGGAAGCCGGGCAATTACAGATAGAATTTCAGGATTATAATAAGAGCATGAGGGTGTGGGATATAGACATCTGGTCGGATTTCCAGAGAAAAGGAATAGGAAAAGCTCTCATGGATCTATGCAAGAAAAGAGCGAATGATCAGAATGCCAGGCGCATTGTTCTGGAGGTTCAATCATCCAATTCAAAGGCCATAGATTTCTACAAGGCCATGGGATTCAAGCTCATTGGATTTGACGGCAGCCATTACAATAATGATGACATGACGAGAGGAGAAGTTCGATTGGAAATGGCGATACACCTGTAAAGCGATCTATTTCCTATAATCTCATCTCATCTATGTCCAGTATCTTCGCAACTATGGGAGAATAGACATGGTCCTTTATCATATCCAGTTCCGAGAGCGAGAATAATAATCTCTTGGGTTCTTTTACAAATATATTTTCATATTTATAGACCTCGGCAAACCGATTTATGCTTCGCCGATAAGTATTGAAATCCTCATACACGGTCATGGCAACGACATCTGAACTTCCCACGATAAATGATATGGGGGGCTGGATACCCATCAATGCCTGGAGGATTATGGCTCGCTGATCGCCCTGCACCTTGAGATTGATCTTGGCATGATCGAAGACCATCATTTTGAAGCCCAGCTTGGATAGATTGGGAATGATGACAGTCCTGAACATCCCCTGCGTTTCGAATTGCTTTCTCAGTTTGGTTATCGTGCGCTGAGATATCTTGATCTTATCAGATAGCTCAGTATCTGTCATTTCGGGATTTTTTATCAGACCATAAAAGACATGCTTGCTGGTCTGGCTCATATTTACAGAATGGTTATCAAATGGATATGGCAGACCACCTGATCTACCTCCTTTTTCATTAAGCTCGCTGGTCTCTTCTGTTATTCCAAAGCTGTGAGCCAGTAAGGGGGCGAAATCAAAGAAATAAGGAATATAGGTCAACTTAAAAGGGAATACCAAAAGCTCGATTCCCCCCTCATCTAAAAATCCCTGTTCCGTATGATGCTTCTCAAGTTCTGATATATTGGACCTGACATCAGTATAATTGCTTGAAAAATGAAAAGCTATTGACTGGACATACTCATTAACGGCCCAGAACACTTCCTTGTGGTCTGATGCAAATCTTTTGCCAGTCTTCAATCTCAGCTCAAGCGGGGCAGTAGCCTTATAAACTGAATAATTAACAGCCAGCATCTCCGCTCCAAGGAATTGAAGGCATGGTATCCTGGTAGTATAGAACATTCCATTTCTTTTCAGGCGGCGCCGTATAGCCGTTATTGTTGAAAGTTTGATGTCAGTACTCTGAGAAATGTTCTTATCCGTATGTGTAGGATTCTTAACAATTTCGTAGAATACTTGCTTTTCTCTTTCAGAAAGTGGTTTCTTCATAAGGGATAATATGCCACTAAACATAAAAACCTTATGTTCATATCCGCATAATAATACGATAAAGAGAATTATATCGCAATAAAATGCTTTTTAAAGTAAAATAATTAGTTAATTTATATGAATACAGGAATATTTATATACTAATTCAAATATCGGCATTTCTATATCATCTGCAAAAGATGAGAAATAGAAAAAAGGGATATATATGAATGGAAGAGGAGTAATTGTACTCGGCATCATCTTCATGGTCATCATGACCTCGGGAGTAGCCAGTGCTGCAAAAGAAATGACGCTCGAAACTGACAAGAGCGCGTACAATGAAGGCGAAGTAGTTATCATCACTGTTACAAACAACATGGATGAGGTGCAAATAATGCCATATGGATACTGGGTGGAAGATCAGGCTGGAGAAATGATCTACACACCTGACATTCTTGCCTACACACCACCAATGGCACCAGGTGACAGCTTCGTATATACATGGAAACAGATCTGCATGGATGGAAGCATGGTATCTCCTGGAGATTATACCATACACACATCATGGGGCGGATCCGCACTCATTAAGATCTTCGACACAACGACCAGTGACACCCCAGGTCATGGAAAGGTTTCCATAGACAAGCCAAGGCCAATAAAGAACACGATATTTGCCTAATTATATCACAATTAAGGTGCGCCTGGTTGCCCACAAATTTCCCAGGCGCATCGTCTTTCTTTTTTCTTTTAATTACCATTTTATTTCAATAGAATAAGATTTTATCAATTGTCGTATTGCACTATGATATGGATATCCCTAGCATCCAGGACATTGAAGAATCTCACCAGCGCATCCAGCCCCACATTAGGCGGACACCCGTCAAATCATCGGATGTCATCGACAAGGAACTTGGAGCAAGCCTTTTCTTCAAGTGCGAGAACCTCCAGGTATGCGGGGTGTTCAAGCCCCGAGGAGCTTCCAATGCCGTATTCTCACTGAGCGCGGAGGAAGCGATGAATGGAGTGGCGACGCATTCATCGGGCAACCATGCTCAAGCACTGGCATACGCGGCTAAAAAGAGAGGCATATCGGCTCATATCGTGATGCCCCGGACCGCCCCCAGTATCAAGGTGGAGGCGGTCAGATCCCATGGCGGTAATATCACATTCTGCGAGCCAAATCAGAAGGCTCGCGAAGACACTTTGGAAAAGATCGTGCAGGAAACACACGCACGATTCATCCACCCTTATGATGATCCAGTCATAGTCGCGGGGCAGGCGACATCCGCCCGCGAGCTTATTCAGGACCATCCCGACCTCGACATAATTGTCGGGCCAGTGGGAGGTGGCGGCTTCATGTCCGGCACCTGTTTGGCAGCGAGGTATTGGTCCCCGAATACAAGGTTGATAGGAGCGGAACCGAAAGGCGCGGACGATGCCTTTCGCTCACTAAAGGCCGGCCACATCATACCATCGATAGACCCGGACACGATCGCAGACGGTCTGCTGACATCACTGGGGATTATCAACTTCGAGATACTAAGCCAGGATCTTGAGAGAATTATCACGGTCAGCGAGGAGAATATCATCAAGGCGATGAAACTCATATACGACCATCTTGGAATGATGGTCGAGCCCTCTGGAGCCGCGAGTCTGGCCGCCCTGTTGGAGAATGAGATCGACATCAGGGGAAAGAAGGTGGGTGTGATGGTGTCTGGCGGGAATATCAGCGCTGAGGGATTTGGGGAATTGACTGCATTGAAGTAAATAGAGAATAAGTGGGGTCATGCCCCGTCTAAATCTTAGTATATTCACAGTTGGCGGACGGGGTCTTATATTCAATGTGCCAGTAAGTGACAATCACCAATTGATATTCCGTAAAACCCCGTCTGGATAGCAGTGTTTTATCTGCTTGAGGTCGGGGTTTATTTTTTTAATATTCAGAGCGAGCGCGCTCTGAATTAAAAAAATAAAAAAAAGGGGGGAGGTAATCGTGATGTGTGATTTGGTTTGGTAACCCTTTTTTGACTACCTGTTCTATTTTGGGTCCCATCCCTGGTAAAAGCGGTTTCACCGCGTTTACCAATTGATTTCGTCGTTGTCGGGGAGTATTCCCCAGGTGCATCCATACCCACACTTCTGCAGGTCACCCTCAATTTCCCTATAGTTTCAGAAGCTTTTCTTCCAGGGCTACAGCGTTCTCCACGGCCTGTTCAGCCGCCTGGATCTTCTGGATCTTGTCTGGAACAAGCTCTATTCGCTCATAGATCATGTCCCTGACCGCTGCCCTTATAGCTTCAGAACGCGATGGGAAATCGTCTGCTCTGACAAGATAATCAATAGCCTTCAGATACCGCTTGGGTACCCGGATAGTGATCTTCTCATTGTCGCCTTCCATTTTTATCCACTCCGGCGTTGTTTGTACCTCTTTCGCCTTACGCTTGTCGGACAATCCTATATCCTTTCACTTATATTTAAAGGTTTAGGTTTTAATAAGTTATATAGAAATAACTAGATAATTAATAGCCAGTAATTGTGCAAATATTAGAATGTTTCAAATAAACAGCATCTAATACCATTTTCATCAAGCTTAAATAATCGTGTGTGATTAGCCATTACAATATGGCAAATGATGTATTTCGCTTAACATACGAACCACCCAATAAACGCAAGATAATGGGCTTCAGCCAGACCGAGTTCAAGGATCTGGGCATCGCGATGTTGGTCCTATCCATTGCCTTCACCATAGTTTTCAGCGGAGGCATCCAGGATATAGATTGGGTCGCCTTCCCATTGTTCTTCCTTGTGGCGGCGATCGCGGTACTAACTGCTTTTGTATTTCATGAACTGGCACATAAGTTCGTGGCTCAGAAATACGGCTGCTGGGCGGAGTTCAGATCCTGGCAGGCGGGACTGATGATGGCATTGGTATTCTCCATGATGGGATTTCTTTTCGCCGCTCCCGGGGCCGTGATGGTCATGGGCAATGTGACAAAAAGCCAGAATGGCAAGATAAGTGCTGCCGGACCAGCGACCAATATAATGATCGCGACAGCCGCATATGGAACATCCTTCCTGCTGGGCGATTCAGACATTGCATTCATCATATTCTTCATTGGAACTGTGAATGCCTTCATAGGGGCATTCAATATGATACCCTTCATGCCTTTCGATGGAGCCAAGATAGTCAAATGGAGCATTCCCGTGTATGTGGTGATGCTGGCGGCTGTTCTATTCCTGGTCGCGATAGGCTATGGCATAATATGATAATATGATAATATGAAAATTTGACAGCAGGTTTTTTAAGCATGCCATCCGATTAACAAGTGTATGCGAAATACGATCTCAACAATCGTCATTGTAGCTATGATCATTGTTGGCTTGGCAATAGTCCCGGTAGCAAGTCTGGTAACAGCCCAGGTACTCCCGGACCCCACATATCTGGGTTATGGAGATCATGACATCGATATCACATTAGGCATGGGCGAGGTGTCGATATTCGTGATCCCGCTTGAGATGGGAGACAAGATCAATGTGAACCTGGAGGTGGGGTCAGGTGGAGCTGTTGATTTCTTCTTGATGGACAATTATACAATGTACATCATGTCGGAAGAAGGTGGGCTTTTTGATGAAGATAGCGAACTGGTCTTTCTGGAAGATGGAACAAAAAGAGACACCTACCAGATATCTTATCAGCATACGGCAAATTTTGACGACACTCTCTTCTTATTGATAGATAATAGTGGTTTGACAGAGACTGGAGCCACACCGACTGGCGATGTCAAGGTATCAGGCTCGATCGATGTGAAGGAAAGCATCTGGACCTTGCAGAATATTGTCATCACTCTTGTCATAGTAGCCGTAATAATCATCATATTCGTTGGCATCAAACTTCCGGCCAAGAAGAAAAAGGAAGATGAGAGAAGAGTGGCTGTTAGAAAAGCCAATCTTGCCAAGCATCATAAGCAAGCTGGACATAAGAAACAGGTTAGAAAAGTGAGACGAAGAAGTACAGTGAAGCAAATTAAACGCAAGCCAAAAAGATGAGAAAGGATTTTATGGAATTCCGATGATAAGGAGCGGATGTATTCTGATGAGGATGGGGAATTAGCCGTTAAATATGCCAGGGCTTTGATCGAATATTATGTCAAGAATGATGTGAAACCGGATGTCCGGCTTCCCGAACATTTCAATGAGATGTCCGGGGCTTTTGTCACTCTGAACACTTATCCAGAAGGTGATCTAAGGGGATGTATTGGCTATCCAGTACCGTATTTTCCACTTAAAGAAACACTGGAAAAGGCCGCCGAGGGAGCTATCCAGGACCCGAGATTTCCTAAATTGAGAAAAAGAGAGCTAGATCTGGTGGTCGTGGAGGTCAGCATACTCAGTCCCCCCGAACAGATAAGTGTGGAAAAACCACTGGATTATCTGAAAGAGGTCGTCGTCGGGCGCGATGGTTTGATCGTGGAGAAGGGCAATTACAAAGGCCTGCTCTTGCCCCAGGTTCCAGTTGAATGGAAATGGGATGTCAAGACATATCTTTCTCAAACCTGTTTAAAAGCAGGTCTGAGACCGGATGCCTGGCTGGAACCAGATACTCAAATATTCAAATTCAGTGGACAGGTCTTTGGGGAAAAGAAACCAAATGGAGATATCACAAAGAAGGAGCTTGCATGACCCGACCGGAGCTTGTTATCAAAGGTAGAGTTTTGATGGGCAATGAGGCTCAGACCATCTGCATCGGCATCGTGGATGGCAAAATAACAGTCATGGGGAAGGATCTGGATGGTGATGAATTCCTTGATTATTCCAAATATCTCATAATGCCGGGTGGCATCGACATACACACCCATATGCGTGACCCAGGATTCACGGATAAAGAGGATTTCAACACTGGAACAATGGCAGCTGCCTTTGGAGGGACCACGACCATACTGGATATGCCAAATACCAAGCCAATGGTAACAACCACACAACAGTTGAAGGATAAGCTCGATATCATAGAAAAAAAGGCCAATGTGGATTATGGCCTTTATGCCTCGCTCACACCTGATTCGAATATCAAAGAATTGAAGGAATTGGCTGTGGGTTTCAAGCTTTTCATGGCCGAGACCACATCCGCGATCCCGATTTCGGAGGATGAGATAAGAGATGTACTGGTTGACCCTGAATTGGATGGACAGGTGGTCAGTGTTCACGCCGAATCCCCCGAAAGGTTCAGAGACATCGAGGTCACTGACCTCACGACTCATGACGATTCAAGACCTGCTTCGGCCGAGGTCGTCGCGGTCGATACCATCACCCAGATGAAAACATCCGCCATTATGCATTTTGCCCATCTGACAGATCTCATGTCCTTTGAAAAGGCCTTCGGGTACAGCAATGAGATCACACCACACCATATGCTCCTAAGCACATCCAATGTCCATGGTACAAAGGGTAAGGTCAATCCACCTTTACGAAATATCAGGGAGCAGGCCTCACTCTTCACGGCCTTCGTGAAAGCACAGGTGGGCATCGTGGCCAGTGATCACGCACCTCATACAGTGGGGGAGAAGATACTGCCTTTTGGAGAAGCTCCATCTGGACTTCCGGGAGTGGAGACCAGACTCCCGATGATGCTGGCACTTGTTCAATCAGAACAAGTGAGCCTCGGATTGGTGCAGGCAACCTGCTGTCACAATCCGGCCAAATTATTTTCATTACCTAAGGGACAGATAGATGTTGGATTCGATGCTGACCTGTCGATATTTGATATGAATAAGACTACCAAGATCGAGGGAGATAAATTGCATTCGAAATGCGGCTGGACCCCTTTTGAAGGTTATAATGCGATCTTCCCAGAACATGTTTTCCTGGGCGGAGAAGAAATAATTTCTGATGGAGAATTGGTCAGGAAAGGAAAAGGAAAGAAGATATGAAAGAGTAAAGGGAAGCCCAGATTATGTACCTGGGCTCATATTGCCAGAATTGGAATTATATGCAAAGCTAGATTAAGCCTACGGCCATGTGGGCCTGACAGTCAAGGTGACTGTTTTGGTTGACACGACCGTAAAATGGCCTATCTAACCGAACAATGCACCGAGACCGGCTGCTGCGTCTTCCTCTGTTGCTGCTTCTTCTTCGGGCTCTTCTTCCTTCTTAGCCTCTGCTGGAGCTGCTGCGCCACCTGCTGGTGCTGCTGCAGCTGCTGGTGCGGCCACCGCGGTCTTCATTGCTTCCTCGATGTCCACGCCATCAAGAGATGCGGCCAATGCCTTAATTCTGGAAGTGTCTGCTTCGACACCTGCAGCCTTCAAGATATTTGCTATCGCGGTCTCATTGATCTCCTTCCCAGCTGAGTGAAGGATCATTGCGCTGTATATATATTCCATTTCTTATTCCTCCTATATGATCTATTGATTCTTATCTACTTAACCGAATAGGGCACCAAGTCCTGCTGCTGCATCCTCTTCGGTAGCTTCTTCTTCCTCGTCATCGTCTGGCTTTTTATCATCCTCTGCTGCAGATTCTGCGGCCACGGGAGCGGCTACTGGAGCTGCAGACAATCTCGATCTGAGATCGTCATCCAGTGCATCTGGCACTTGGGATGCCACTGCCATCATCTTGCCTGTTGCGATCGCAAGAAGCATCTCGATGGTATCCTTATTAGCGACACCGGCATTCAGCGCTACGCTAAATGCCGCCATCTGAGCCTTGCTTATCAATGGTCTGATGGTAAGTGGTGTTGTGTAGGATATGAATGTTGCCAAGTTAAAGGAACTTGATATGACATAGTTCAGGTTGCCCATGAAGGCCTCTTCATCGATGTTCAATACATCTTTCCTGAAGATCGTGCCATTTTCATAGACCGCGCCCATGTCCATTCCCACTGTCAATGGGAATATCTCCAACTTCGTAAGCATGGATGCCACATCTACTGGGATGGGCTCTCCTTCTTTGACAAGGACCTTCGTCTTCTTTATGACGACCTTCCCGCCCTCAATGGCTGCTGGTATTCCAGCTTTCTGGAAATCTCCGACTATTGGACCTGGTTTGAATGGAGTATCTCCTGCTTTGAGCTCTATTTCGTCTGGAGCTATCTCGCCGCCCTTTGCAGGGGCTGCTGTCTTTGTCGCTTCCAGACTTTTGTATAATTTGAATGGGTTCATGTCGGTTGCTATGATCGCACACTGGCCATTGACCTCTCCTACCAGGCCTTCCAAGCCTTTCTTCTCTTCGGACAGATCTTTCAGTGCCCTCTCGATAAGATTGTTCTTTGCGACGATAAGTTGTGCTTTTCCCTTGAGATTTCGTCTCATCTTCTGGATCTGAGGACCCGGGATACCATTTACCCTGACGATGCCAATGACTTCACTTTCTTTGATAAGTGAACTCAGATCTTCGACATATGCTTTCTTCCATTTCGCTGCCTGTGTCATTACATCAACCTCACTGATGGACCCATAGTGGTCTTGACATAGATGGATGATATGTTCTGTTCACCGCGCTCTAATTTGGATTTCAATCTTGTGATCACAGCATCTATGTTCTCAGCCAGCTCGTCCGGACTCATATCTTTGGATCCGACCATCGTATGGAAGGTCTTGCTTTCCTTTGATCTTATCTTCACGGTCTTTCTCAAACCAGTGATCAATACTGTTGGATCCATGCCTGGTGGTACTGGCTTAGGCATCTTTCCACGAGGACCCAGGAAAATACCCAATCTCTTACCAATTGTGGGCATAAGTGGAGCCTCTGCAATGAAGAACGCGTGCTGGTTGGCCAATTTCCTGGCCTTCCTCTTCTCATCAGCATATTCTTCGATCTCTTCAGGTGTGATGACCGTATCGGCAACTGCCTTTGCCTTTACTGCAAGTTCACCACTACCGAAAACCGCAATTTTCATGTCCTTACCCCTTCCGTTTGGAAGCTGGATCTCTTCTTCTATCCTGTTCTTAGGTATCTTCAGGTCGATATCTTTCAAATTGATAGCCAGCTCTACTGACTCTTTGAATTTTCGCTCCTGAGCATCTTCGATCGCCTTCTTCAAGGCTGCCATCATGTTTGGGTCCATTGGATATTCCTCCTGTAGTTAGTCGGGGGATCAGCCCCTCCTACAGTATCACATAACTTAACTGTGGAAACCATGGTAATAATGAGATGTTTATAAACGTTTTGGTTAAAATGGGGGTGAAGTAGGCATGAACAACACTTAGGTCTAGTCCTATACGTCTATTCAGGTTCCAGCCACTTTCCATTCTCTCCATATTCCTGGACGATCCTGAGCATACCCAGAGTCTCCAACAGGATAAAGAGGACAAGCATCAGAACAGGATAGAGCGAATAATCTCCCTTTATAATAATAAATGATATCAATATACCAAAGAATATGAGAGAAGCCACACTGGCCGCCCTTCCCTTCTTATTGGGTATTATTTTTGGAACATCAGAAGGAGCATCTTCCGATGTCTCTATTGGTATTTCTGGATCATTGGCTTCAATTGCTTCCATTCTATTCCTCCTTCTCGATTATCGCTATGTATTGATGTTCATTGTCCAGGTACTGGCTCACTTTCCAACCCGTGCCTTCCAGTATCATCTCCATCTCATCCTTTGACACGATGAGATAATCGAACCATGGGTTTGTGAATTTTTTGTAGCGAACCCTTATCCTCACCTGGCCAGACATCCTGCCACGCTTGCGATTATATTCCTGATACCATAGGTGATCGGGGTTATCAGTTTCATGCACTTGCATGCTCTCGGTGATTATCCTGGCATCTTCGCTCGTCATGCCATGGAAGCGCTTGAGCAACCATTTCGCCCTCTTGACATTGGAGAACAATCCGAAATTATTGCCCAGCATCATTATGGTGTCGAACTGGCCTAATTTTGAGTTTACCTGTGTGATCGGCAGGGGCTTTGTCTTCTTCAAGCCCCTTTCCCTGGCCACCTTCTGTGCCATCGGAGAATTGTCGATACCAAGGACATCCAGACCCTTCTCGTTCTGGAGATATATCGCATGCCGGCCTGCACCACTGCCAATGTCCAGCACTTTGCCTTTTGCGAACTTCATAGCCTTTTTCTCATGGGGAGCCCAGTCCTTGTATTCGGACAGATACATCTTGGGGCCAGTGGATGCATCGATATAGCCATCCTCTCTTTCTATAACCTCATCCACGTCCTTTCCCTTGTAAAAATCGTATATCACATGGCCTTGCGCATCCTCATGGTCCTTCAACATACCCATTTTATCCTACTCCAGTCTCTTCAATTGTAAATTGTAAAGGGATACCATTTCCTCGGTAGTGGTGGCATCCTCCGGGCCCTTGTCCTCGCGCATGCCGATGAAGCGCGGGAATCGTATGGCCAGGCCATTTCCTTTTCTTATCTCGTCCAAGCCGCAGGTGTGGATCGGTGAAAGGGTTATCTCCGCACCTTTCACTTCCATCACGACCACTGGCTCGAACCAATAGTCAGGTATCATCTTGGATTCAACTCGAACTGGTATCTTCTTCACTTTATGCTCATCCAGCATACTGGAGAAGGATGCTAACATCTCGTCATTGAAGCCGCTTCCCAGTTTGGTCACGGATTCGAATGTGTCGGTCTCGTGATTGTAGGTGGCCATCAAAAGCGCGCCGTATGTACCGGCGCGGCGACCCCTACCTGCGAACCCACCGATGATAGCCAGGTCCACTGTATCATCCAATTCGGACTTGTAATCGCGCTTGAACTTCACCCACTGCCAACCGCGGGAGCCAGCCTTGTAAGGTGAATCATCTGAGATGGATTTGGCGATTATGCCTTCACAGCCATCGGATAGAGATTGCTGGAAGAAATCTTCGGCTTTGTCTGGGTCGTCAGTAATGAGGGAATGAGAGATGAACACCCTATCGGAGATATCAAGGCAGCTAGCTAGCTTCTCCCTTCGGGTTGTGTAAGGTAAATTGATAAGTTCCTCTTCATTGAGAAAAAGACAATCAAAGAAAAACACGGAAACTGGATAATCCTCGATCGCTTTGGCCAACTCGGTCTTCCGACCCCTGCGATGGCTAACCTCTTGAAATGGGAGCATCTGGCCAGTATTGATGTCTATGGGCACACATTCTCCATCAAGTATCCCTTCTGTTTTGTTGAAAGAGGCTTTCAGAACCTCGATCACATCCGGGAACTGGGCAGTGACATTCTCCAATTGCCTCGTGTATAATTCAACCACTTGCCCAACTCTTGGATCTGACCAAATATGAGCCTGTATCCTCAAACCATCATACTTGTATTCGAAGGAACATTTGCCTAATTTATCAATTATATCGGGCAAGCTCGATAGGCGCTCGCAAAGCATGGCCTTCAATGGCACGCCAGGATCTATTTTGATCTCATCCAGACCATCCAATCCCTTCTCTGACAGTACATAAGCTATTTGTCCAAGGGCTGGATATTTATTATAGGCAATCTCCACTCTTTCTTTTTCAGTTCCAAAGGTTTGTGCTAATGCATCTATTATAGTCATATCCGCAATGCCAAGTCGCAGCTTCCCACTCAGCATTCTAGCAATATACTTTGCCTCATGTGGTGAGGAGTCGTGGAAAAGATTTGCAAATATATCTTGCTTTGTCTTTTGAGAGCCAGAACCTTCTTTCATTGCCATATTCATCAAAGAATCGAACACCCTGTTAACTGTCAAAGGTTCTGAAAATAGAGAAGTCTGCGTCTTATTCGCCATCGCTCTCTCTGCAACAAACCCAAGATCACCTGTTTCGATCCACCAATTTTCTATTGTTTCTGGGGAGACTCCAGAGCCTCTAGAAATTGCCTTAAGTGCGAGCTTATTGGCCACCCCAAGAACCATTGACTGATAATCGGGCGATAATTGCCCCTGGGTAAGGTAGACAATTCTTCTGAGAAGGTCAGAATCATCTTTAACCTTACTGAACAGCTCCACCAGTATCTCGGTCATCTCCAATCTTTTGCGAGTCTCCTCTATCCTGGAATAGGCCTCGGCGATCACGGAATAATCCATTGCTCCAGAGAAGCCTTGTGATTATAAGAATTTTGGGAATCGATATTCACTTTCTCTTCCTGGAAACCATTGGCATGATAATACCTATGCCAGCAAACATCAATATCATTATCAAAGTGAGATCGTTCCCCAGGCCAAGGAATCCGTCCTCGTCGTCCGAGTTATCCCCGTCACCTGTATCGTCGCCATCGGTGTCGTCGTCATCATCATCCGAGGTATCATCATCAACAATATCAGGCAAGACAAAGCCATTCACCTTGTATGCAAGTACTCTATTATTGGCAGAATAACTTGTCGCTCTGGTGAGTATGTCCAGGTTTCCATCATCGTCCAGATCGGCCAATACCAGAGCATCTTCTTCGCCCACATCTATCAATGTGTTTGAAGTGCTCCATATCGATGTCTTGTTCCCCGCATTCCATATCTCAAGACGGTCAGAGGTGATGACAATTTCCTTATTGCCATCATTGTCCAGGTCCGCGACCTCTATACTGTGTACAGCTCTTCCCAGATCCTCACTTTCCCATTCCAGTGTTCCTGCGGAATCATAGATATAGACATAACCATGATAGCTCATACCAGTTATTCCGCCTTCGCCCACTATGATCTCCATATCTCCATCAGAATCCACATCTGCGAGTTCGATGCAGGTGAAGCTCCCATTGAGTGTTTTGTTCAGTTTTATATCAAGGGTCTGGCTATCAATGATGAACAATCTTCCATCATCATAGAACTCATCCACCAGAACAACTATCTCTTTATTGCCGCCAGCGATCACATCCGCGACCTCGATATCCCTTGTGATGGCGATATAAGTAATATCGACAGAGGAACCCTGTATGGTCTGGGTATCCACATCATGAACAGTGACATTGTCACCTACAGTGATTATCTCCGACATACCATCTCCATCAATATCCGCAACTGCGATATTATCCAGATTGAAAGAGGTTAATTCCCACTCAACAAGCTTGGTGGATGCATCGATCACTACGAAACCCCCGGACAAAGCCCCGGAATAACATATGATCTCCAGTGCTGGATCTCCATCCGCCTGAGCGACTTCTATAGTATCGTACGATATCGTGAAATAACCTCCTGAAGAGGGTATCGTGATATTCTCGACGAATGTGAAATCAGTAGCAGAATAAACACAGATAATATTACCTGATGCCATAGCCAGTATTTCCAGATCGCCATCCTGGTCTATATCCGCGACCTCCAATCCCCATTTATCAAAGATATAGTCAGTTAATTTCTCGCTTTCCCATGCTTCCTCCGCATACGGTATTGCTGTTTGTCCAGATGCTGCAAAAGGGGTCATACAAATTACTAATATTACAATTATACTAATGCTAAATCTCTTCCACTCCATGGTCATCATATCTCCATCACATAATCAAGATACTGATATATATTGATACTGAAACCATCGCTAAATGATAGGAAGAATATACTGGCTATGACATAATGATATCATACTTAGGTTTCCAATAATCATCAATTAATTTATTAATAAGATAAACATCAGGGGAATTCATGGATGAAACTAACAAAACATTGGTAGCGATAGTCGCCATCGCCGTGATAGTTACTTTGGTTGTGGCAGGATTCTGGGCGATATCCACCAATAATAAGATAGTGGAAGAAGAAGAGGCCATAGACAGTAACTGGGCTCAGGTGAGCAATCAATATCAGCGAAAGGTCGATCTGATACCCGAGCTTGTCACTATAGTTTCAAATTATCAGGAATTCGAGTCCAGCACCCTGAGCAATATCACCGCATTGCGTTCACAATGGATGGATGCCGATACTACTGAGGAGCAGGTCAATGCATCCAATGCACTGGATCAGGAATTGATGTCCATAGTCCTGACCTTCGAAGCATATCCATACCTTCAATCGGTATTTGTCGTTAGTGATCTAATGGTCTCGCTGGAGAGCACTGAGGATATGATCATGGTCGCGCGTATGAGATACAATGAGGCTGTCCAGGATTATAATGCCCATATCAAAAAATTCCCTGCGAACATGATAGCCGAGATGGGAGACTATGAGGAGCGTTCGTACTACTCCAGTACTGCCGCGCCTGAAGCCCCATAATAGAGCGTCTGGCTATGAGATCACACTGGGTATTTGGTGTTGTAATAGTTCTATCACTTTTAGTTCCAGCTGTATCTGGGTATCCTCAATTGGACTACTATGTCACGGATGATGTCGGAGTCCTTTTGAGCGATGAGATATACCTCATCGAGCAGGTGTGTTCCGACATGTATTACGAGACCGGGGTGGAGATGGCCATCCTCATCGTGAATGATACTGGCGATGATGATATAACCCTTTTCGCGGTAAAAACATTCGAAGAGAATGGCATAGGTCAAGAAGGCGAGGATAATGGCCTTCTTTTCATCATTGTCACTGGTACTGATGAATGGCGTATCGAGGTTGGCTATGGTCTGCAAGGCACCTTGCCAGCTATTCTCGTTCATCATATCGCGGAGGATAATCTGGAACCCGCGATGGCACAGGGTGATTATTTCACCGGCATAGGCAGCACGGTGGCCGAGCTGGCTGATGAGATATTGGAGAATTATGATGGGGAGCCCGTGAAAAAAACAAGCCCTTATCCGATAAGCTGGCTGCCATTGACGGGTTTCCAATTACTGCTGGTGGGTGTGGTAATTATCGTAATGATAATAACCAAAGGCCAGTTGGTCCTCTGGATACTGCCCTTTCTCGGAGGCGGTAGTGGGAGAAAGAAATGGGGTGGCGGACGATCTGGTGGTGGAGGATCTAGAGGCAAGCTCTGATCAGCAGCTGCAGACCTTTTCTTCTTTCAGGACCGTGTATCCTTCTTTGAAGAGGAAAACAACCACAAGCAATCCCACTATCGGGTCTGCCTGCCAGAATCCCCACAGATAGTTGGAGCCAAGCCCGACCAGCAGGGCGATGGACAGGAACATGCACGTCAATGTTTGCTTGGAATCAGCTTCCAGGCTTTTGCTTCCCATGGACCTGGCAGTATGGTTCTTGGTATAGAACAGAATGGGCATGACAATGAGGGAGGTAATGGCCAGAGCTATCCCCAAAAGGCTTGGATCAGGAATCTCCTGCAAATATAATTTCTTCACAGATTCATACAGAACATAGGAGCCAAGGATGAAGAAGGTGTAGCCGATGAGTTTAATGGCCTTCTTTTCGATCTTATCTTCTTCTGCCCCGCAAACATCCTTCTTGCTGCCGAACCTCCATATCATGATGCAACCAGACAGGGATTCCACAAAGCTGTCCAACCCGAATCCTACCAGGGAAACACTGCCAGTCAATGAACCAGCAAAGAGAGCGAACATCCCCTCGATCACATTGTAACCCACTGTGAAATATGAAAGAAATAGAGCTCTCTTGTGGAAATCTGCCTTATTCATTATAATGGCAATCTATTAACAATTGATAATAATTTCGCCATCTTTTGATATTAGACCTAGCCATGGGCTTTCCCAGGGAAATCCCACACTGGATTTATTAGCATAATTTTACATTATTATTGATAGGAGGTCAAATTACTGATGCATAGCCAGTAATTCCAACCTCCTTGAAAATAAATTGATAAGGAGGTTAAAACTATGAACTGCGTAACCTGCAAGGTTTGGGTCAAGATGGCACGCGATGCCGCTCAGCGAGTGTGCACGGCCTGCCAGCAGCAGACATCCAATCCGGTATGACTACAGGGAAATGATGCAGTTCATGGAAGTGATAAAATAATAAGCAAAATGGAAGCTCACCTCCTACTGCATCTCCTCTAACTCATAGAATAGGCCAGTCAGCTCAATACTGGCCTTTGATTTTTTATTTATAACACTATTTTGATGACAAGGATCTATTCTTTTTATTCCTTCTGATCTTCTTTGACCTTTCCGCCTTTTTGGAATATCTGGCCAATAGATAAATAAGCATAATTCCAAAGGCAGCCGGCAGGAGGATGCTGCCAATCATGTCACTGTCCATATCGATATTATCATACGGGAGACGAAGGGCTCCGAGCATCAGGCCAGTGAGGAAAGAAATGGTCTGATACTTCCATTTTTTAATCACTATATTGAGGATCTTGGAGAAGGCCAGCAAGCCGATTATAGCTCCCAGCATGAAGGCGAATATGTCCACCAGGACCAGGGTCTTGAGTGAATGAAGCATGTACTCGTATTGATTGAGAAATAATAGGATGAGAGCTCCGGATATTCCTGGCAATATCATGGCGCAGATCGCCACTATGCCAGATAGGAAAATGATGGGCAAGTCATGACCTATTGTCAGGGAGGTCATACCGACAAAAAGATAGGCGAAGGAAAAGCCAATGAGCAGTAGGGAGATATTGGTAGCTGTCTTCTGCCTTATGCCCATGAATAACATCGCGGCGGATGCCAGTATTATCGCGAAAAAGAATGAATAAATTTCAGTCGTGTGGTGTTCCAGAAGATAGCCCATGATATTGGACATCAGAAGAAAGGCCAGGGCGATCCCGCTTCCAAGTGGAATAAAGAATTCCAGATCCAGTTTCTTATCCTTGGCGACATCCTTTCTCTTAATGGTGTTGATAAGGGTTTCCTTATTAACCTGGCTGATGCCGTGAACCAGCCTCTCATAGATGCCAGTAATGAGAGCGACAGTGCCGCCGGACACACCCGGAACTATGTCCGCCATGCCCATGGTCATGCCTTTGAAGAAGATCGAGCCAGATTCTTTTGGATTCATATTATACCTGCTGTGGGTATATGTCTCAATATTTAATAATGGTGGGTTTCGGAAAGGTGGATATTCTCTATGAGGGTGTGTGGGTTTCAATTTGTTATGCTGGGTGAGGATAAGGACCCCGCCCGCCAGCTGAGAAAACAATACGATTTAGACGGGGCATGACCCCACCTATTAAAATTCAGATCTAACAATTCTATCCAGAATAATAGTACTCGCCAGAACTCTTCTGCTCGCGGTCGAGTCGGCTACCATCTTTGTTAATTCTCGGCCTATTGGTATCAGTATCCCGCCTGAAAGTTATATTGACATCTTTCAGGAATTGGTTCATACCGATCCTCATTCCGTAAGGCCCAGCTCCATGGCCTTTAACAGATGGCTCACCATCGAATACCATCAAGGAATCTGCCACCATGTCGATGAAGTACACGTCGTGATCGACGATCATGCCAGACTTGCCGGATTTCTCCATCACGCGGCGTATGGTTCGGGCAGCTTCCATTCTCTGATTCGAATCCAGGTAAGCGGATGGTTCATCAATAAGGTAGATATCGGCCTCCCTTCCAAGGGCGAGGGCGATGGCAACTCGCTGCAATTCTCCACCGGAAATCGAGTCCACCATTCTGTCCATTATCGGCTCCAGGTTAAGGGGTGCGGCGATCTCCGCTTTGAAGAAGCCGGACTCCATTGCTTTGCCAATCTGGCTTAATAGTAATATTCTAACAGATCCGTCAAAGTCCGGCTCGATATATTGTGGCTTGTAGGAAACTTTAACCTCCACTTCCACTGCGCCAGAATCGGGCTGAATTTCATTGGCTAACATCTTGACAAAAGTGGTCTTTCCGGTTGCATTCGAACCGACAATTCCGACCACTTCTCCAGCCTTGATCGTACCGGGTTCGGTCTCCATCTCGAAATTCTCGAACTTCTTCTTAAGGCTGTCAAAAGTTACGAGATCTGGAGCTGTCCAGTCCTCCCTCGGAGCCTTTGTTTCGAACTTGATAGATTTTGTGCGCACACGGATATTCTCTTCTTTAAGATAACCATCCAGATATGTATTGATCGCATTGCGTACGGTTCTCGGATGTGCGACCACACCGAAAGCTCCTTCCATCCCGTACATGAGATAGACATTATCAGCCAGGAAATCAAGGACCGCGAGATCGTGCTCGATGACCATCACTTGGCTGTCTTTAGCCAGTGTCTGGATGGCCTTGGCGACATTCAATCGCTGGTAAATGTCGAGATAAGATGATGGCTCATCGAAGAAATAAATATCCGCGTCCTTGAGGAAGGTGGCGGCTATGGCCACCCTTTGAAGCTCTCCTCCGGATAATTTCCCCAATTCGCGCTCCATACAGTGTTCGATGAAAAGCTCTTGACTTACTTCGTCCAGGCGACCGGAATCATCAACTTTTTTGAGCAGTTCACTGACCCTGCCAGTATGCACTTTGGGGAGCATGTCCACGTACTGCGGTTTCATGGCAGTTCGAATCTCACCCTCGGATACCTTCTGAAGGTAATTGACCATCTCGGTCCCTGCGTATTTTTCCAGAACATATTCCCATGTGGAATCAGTATCCAGATTCCCCATGTTTGGAATTTCCTCTCCGGATAATATGCGGATGGCCGTGGTCTTTCCGATACCATTTGGCCCGAGAATTCCGATAACATCTCCTTCTCTGGGTACTGGCAGTCTGTAAAGCTGGAAGCCATTGACACCATATTGCTGGACAAGTTCTCCTTCCAGCTCTTCTGGAAGACCTATGATCCTTATCGCGTCAAAGGGGCATTTGTTTATGCAAATTCCGCAGCCCACGCATAGCTCTTCGGAGATGATCGGCTTGGTATCTGGACCCACAACTATGGTCTCGTCACCACTTCGAACACGAGGACAGAATTTGATGCACTCGATATTACACCGCTTTGGCTGGCATCTGTCTTTTAGCAGAACTGCTATGCGCATGAGATGTTGTAATCAAAACTTGGATTTAAAATAATTGGGTGATAGTATAAACAAATCAGCAATAAACATTATACATAGGTTCACCATTTAGTAGAATATTAGTAGAACAATAAGGGGATCGTACACATGGTGGAAAGTAAATTAGATATCATACAGGCAATTGAGATCGCGATGCAAGAGGAACTGGCAGCTGCTGGTTTCTACAATTTGGCGATGAAGAAAGTGAAAGATGAGAGGGCGATCATGATGCTGAACCAATTGGTGAGGTTCGAGCAGCATCATTATGAGAAGCTGGTGGAGCTAAGGAACTCGCTGGAAGCTGATGGGAAGTTCATCAAATATGATGGGATCGAGTTCGCTCTGCCACCCAGCACACCCGAGGCCGCAGGTCGCATCGAGGATAATAAGATCGAGATACTGGACATACTCAGCATCGCTATCAAGACCGAGGAGAATGCCAAGAATAAATATCTTGAACTGGTCGAGAGGACTGATATTCCTGAGGGGAAGGAGATGTTCACCAGGCTGGCTAAGGAAGAAGAGATGCACTGGCGTATCTTGAGCGATGAGCATTACCATCTCACGAACGATGGTATGTGGGGTATCTGAACTACCAGGTTTTAGACTGGTAGTTCTCTAGATAATTTCTATTCGATTAGCTGAAGCTTTAGATAAAGCTCAGTCAGATCTCCTGAGCTTTCTCCAAACCACGGAGCCAATTAGCACGAGCAGAGGCAGGATATACAGTATGGTCAGATCGCTACCATCATCTGCCTTTTCCTCTGCCACTTGATCCAATGTGCCAGTCATATTCTGATCCTCCGATGTTAGGGTCACTTCTTCCAATATTTCAGTCTCTATCTGATCAGTATCTGGATGGTCGATATCAAATATTGTAGCTTCTATTCTTATCATCAGATAGGTGTGATCGACATTTCCATAGATATCGGATATGGACAGTGTGACATTGTGATCACCTGGTTCGTCAAACACCCAGGTGGTGTTCATATCGAATGAATCCGCAATTCCATCAAAATCCATATCCCATGAGTAGTTGGATAGCTCATATCCGCAAGTGGAGCTGGAAGCCGAGAAATTGATGGTCATGTTCGTCATCAGAACACCAGTGGCTGTTATGACTGGCCTTGGCTTTTCCATCTCGTCCTTCCAATCGTATCCAAATACCTGGGTGAAATAATCGGCTATTTCTCCATTTTCCACGATGATGCCCACTTCCCTGTTCCGTGTGCATGAGTTCTCGTTCCAATTTATGCTGGATATCAAGGTTTTCGAACCATCGACCACCATGCCTTTGGTGTGGACCTTGGTGAATATGTGTGTGCCGGACCTGACAAGCCTTGCCTCGATGTCCAGTTCCTCTGTTTCAGCCAATGAATTTAGGTATGCGACAGTGTCGTCATTGTCATTGTAATCCTCGAATTTGATATTATAATCTGAAGAATCCAAAAGCACCTTGACGGAACAGCCTCGCCTGGCAGCGTCTATGAGGGCTGCCAGGTAGGGATTGAGCTGTGGCCAGGAACCATCCGCATTTCGCTTTCCCCAATGCAGGTCGATGTAGAATTGCTCGACCAGTATAGTGTCCTCTGCGGAGTTGATAAGATTCATCAAGGGGTCTTCCGGGGTGAGGGACATATCTGGATAGATCACGGCGGTCACATTCGATGTGGATGTGCTGGTCTGCTGCTCGAAGATGGGCTCCAGTGTCTTGTCCATCATTGGGTTGAAGATATCAGATACCGTATTTGGTTCGAACTCATGCACATCTTCCCAGTCCACTTTCCAATCATTGTAGAAGACATGTGAAAAATATTCTGCCAATCCCTCATCGTCTATGGCGACCCCCCAACCACGATTGCCTGTGGTTCCCGGAACTGGCACGCCACTTTTCTTCCAATTCTCGGTCATGACGATTGTTGTTGAATTATCTGCCACCATGTATTTCGCATGATTGAAATTGTACCTGGTCTCGATCTTGGGATTGGAAGGGTTCTGTGTATGCACCTGGGCTCCGGCCAGTGACAACCATGATAGTAGCTCTTCTTCCGCATCCGGCATGCCGCCGACAGGTGAACCATCCACCAGGATCATCACATCCACACCTCTTGAAAGTGCGGTGTGAAGTGATGTGGCCAGATTGTAGTCCGTGAACTCATAGAGATTGAGCGAAATTCCGATCTCGGCATTTTCAATAATATCAATGATAGCATCCATTGAACAATCTGGAGACACAAAAGCAGTGGTCTGGCCGGATGTTTGGAAGTATCCGGATGATACGCTGGATTGACCAGCCTTGATGGTCTTGGACATATCCCAATCCAATGAGGAATCCGTGTCCAGATAAGTTCCATTGATCATCATTCTCTTGACTATCTCATATGAACCATCCACCTTCACTGCCGCCCCTGTCCAGCCTTCCCCGCTGTGGGTGGAATCTCCGAAGACAAAAGCATCTGCAACATCGAGGCCAGTGTTCACAAGGAATATCTCATCCCCATCATTCGCCATCGTGGGGCTTGACTTGGGCACACTGAGGCCATCCATGATCGATCGCCCTGTATAGGCGAATTCCGGATACTGGAGGGTCATCTCATAATACCGGGTTCCATTGTCCGCTATTGCCATTACTTCGCCTGGCAGGATGACAGTTCCTTTATCAAAAACAGCCAAACCCTCGCCATCGGTGATCCCACACATGCTCAGATCGATGGATCCATTGGTCGGATTCATTATCTGGATGAACTCACCGCCAAGTTTTGCATCCGGGCAGACGGCGGTGATCAGAACACCGCTGATATTCCTGGATAAGGAGCCAGGTGTTGGGAGTGACTGGCTCCATCTGTCTCCCTCTTTCACATATGAATAGCCTTCGGAAATGAATGATAGATTGGATCTCTGACCAAGCTCCATTGGCGGAAGGTCCACCGAGCTACCATCACCATAACTTATGAAATCCACAGGATGGTCAGTATTGTTCCTAAGTAGTATATCGTCACCAGTACCAGTAAGCAAGGAGGATGTCTTGTTCATGAACAGATACCATGCTCCCTCGGTCGCATTATAGCTCGGTATGCCGCAGTTGACATGAACAACTGCGAATTCGCCAGGGGCCAGAGTGATATTCGGAAATACCATATCCACGCCTCCATCCTGATCACTAAGGGTCCAATTCAGGATATTGTGATGTTCCGTTCCCATGTTCTGCAATTCGATGAATTCCCCTTCCAGTTCCAATCCAAGAGGATCATAGAGGAACTCGCTGATGAATATCTCATTAGATGGGATGGTGGTGATGGTGTCCATCGTCTGTAATGGAACTACATCTGATGCGGCCGTGTTCATTGCCGTTCCGCAAAGGTTGATCATTGTCAGGGCGATTATCAGGGTTGCTATCAGTGTCTTTTTCATCTTATCACTGAAGCCCAACTGCCCCTATGCGCATATAAACGAAGTCGATTCTTGTAGGCTATATGTAGGGTATTGTTTTCCATAAATATTTCAAATCCAGATATGATCTTTGTAACAGATGAGCAAAAAGCATTGGCTAGTATCTTTATTTGCTGGCCACTCAGCGACCATTTTATTTAAATTACAAGTAGCAAGGCTACCTGGGCAATTTATAAATATATATTGTTGTAATACATGCGTATATTGATACAACGTCTGTTGTATAACTATAGACTCAGGGTGGGGGTCTTTGGAGGAATATTAATGGAATTTGATAGGAAAGTGATTAGCATTTTACTAATCACTTCAATGATATTAGCTAGTGTCGCGATAGTTTCTGAGAACGTGAGTTCCATCGATGTAGGTGGTAAAACTGTCACGGATATTGCCTCCCTTCCAAATGGGGTGACCATCAATGATATCTCATGGATGGATGATGGCTCAATGGCATTGGCTGTTGGAGCCAATGAATCCGGTGGCTCGAATGCTTTCTGGTATTATCCAAATACCGATCAATGGGTGGCCATCACACCATATTGTGTCGAGGTGGTCATGGAATTGGTCCATACCCAGACAGCCACAGAAACTGGCCCCTATGCCCTTGCAGACTCGCCTGTTTACAATTACACTTTCTATGTTGATGATGGCAGTCTTAGTCAGATAGTGGAGGGCGTGGATTACACTTTTGACCCAGTTACGGGACACATAACAATGTTGGCAGGTATAGCTCCTGCTGCAGATATTTTATGCTGGTACAATTACTCAGTAAGAGAATTGTTCGCAACTGAATATGATAAGTTCACTGGTAGCTTCGGTATTGTTGGATCATTTATTGATGGTATACAGTCCAGTGCATTGTACATAACTCCCGGATCCTCGGAAATGATGGAGATATCACATAATGGTGCATGGCCGACCCAGGAACTAAGAGGTATGGATGTGGATGAGTACGGCAATTTCCTAGCAGTAGGATCAAATGATCTGGTCTTATTCTACAGACTACTGGATGACACTTGGTATGCGGTTGCCGATAATGAAGGTGAGACTGGCTGGGATTACAATGATGTTAGCTATGAGCTGGAAAATCATAGATACTACCTTGTGGGTGGTAATGCCAGCGGCGGCGTGATCGCATACTGTGACGCTCTTGCTGATAATACGGCTATACCAGTGAAGCATCACAATTATGATTCTTTTGCCAATATGACCCAGAAGGCGATCATCAATTCCATCGAATGGAACAATGATCCGAATAAGTTCGGCGGAAATCAATACGCTTTGTTAGTAGGTGGCTCGGATCTGGTAATGATCCAGCCAATCGATTCAGGATCGCCGATGATCGTTGGCCCCCAGATCCCGAACATGGTCTTCGAGGATGTTGGATTTGATGAATACTCATGGGCGGATGCGACACTTGTCGGATGGGATCAATCCACTTCCAAAGGTTATATTCTTTATTTCACACCCGGGGAATCCAATATAAAGACACTACATTCTGACTTAAGCCAGAAGTTCTATTGTGTGGATTACCGACCACCGAACAGTCCGTCCTTTGGTTTTGTACTGGGAGCAACTGGAGCAATGAAGATCAATACCAATGCATTTGATATGACCACCAAGCTCTACGTGAACACCGATGTGCCTCATGTATTCGATATAGACATGTGGGATGCCAGTGATGCTGGTCAGGTCTCGGTGCTCAATACACAGGTCGATGTCAAGAACACATACACCTTTTTCACGGAGGTGAATTACACTATTGGAGGAGTGGATGAGTTCTGGGACAATAATGACAATGTCAGAGTCATTCTTTGGGCATGGCATGATGAGGGGCAGACAGATACCGATTCAAATCCAGAAGGGACCTGGGCCACAGAAGATAATAGGACCCGGCAGTTCAGTGTCGCATGGGATGAGGGGACCACTCTTGTTCCAGGACAGGGATCAGCCAGTATGTTATATCCTGTTGGAAGCGCAGGAGAGGACGAGTTCAGGCTGGACAGCTACTGGGTCGATCCAACGGGATATGGTTTAGACAGTAGCACCTGGCGATTGTATTTCAATATAACTTTCGATAATCAAACATGGGCCGCGGATGGAAATGGCTTTGGAAATGGAGCATCATCCAATATTAATGACCCTGGCCAATCATTGAACGATATAAATAGCTGGGATATGAGATTCCAGATATATGACCAGAATTTCGTAACAGCACTGAATGAGAGTTATGAGGAGTTCGGAATATTCAAGTTCACGAACATCAGTGTCAGTGGAAACCCAATGGGCAATGCACCTCCAGGAACCAATGATTCCGCTCTATCACCATTCTCCCAGATCACCTATGCCGCGAATCTGGATTATTATCTCAATGTATCCATAACCAATCTTTCCAAAGTAGGTGGCGGAGCAGAGATCGGAGCCAATAATATCCGTGTTGAGATGAATGATCCGCAGGCCAATAGCACCAATACCCAGTTGAACGACACGTTCAGCTATTTCCCGGATGCGGACATTCCTCTTGGAATTTGGGGGAATGTATCACAACCTGTTTCTAATTGGGTCTTACCAGCGCCACTGAATGGAACAACAGCCAATGGTCCATTTGGTTCGGATTACAATGCTTACGGTGGAGCCACTGATCTGGAGTGGTATGCGACCGTTCCGGGGGCCACACTCGAAGGGATCTATGAGGCTGTTATAACGATCACGATAGGGTACTATTGATGGTCTGATAATAAGGCTGATCTCCAAAAAGGCACAATCGGATAATCTATCCGATTGTGTTATCCTACTTTTCCCCATAATATATAATAGTTACCCAAATAGTATATTTATATAAAGTAACATACAAGCTTTATTCTCTAAGGGGGGTTCCGAAAGGGCTCTGCATGATCCGCATCTCTCAATTATGGGAGGGCGAATTCAATAATAGAGGGGACGAGGCCTATGTTCAGAAAACGAGTTATAGCTTTGAGCATTGTGATGTTGATGATAGCCAGTGTATTCACAGGAATATCATTTCTAATCACAGCTGAAGATGTTGGAACGGATCCTATCGAGGATATATCAAGTGCTCCAGCAGGTGTCCAATTGAATGATATCGCATGGCATCCTGATGAGAATATTGCCGTTGCCGTTGGTAATGATTCGACCAATGGATACATTTACAGATATGAGCCAGATGCTGATAATTGGGCCAATCTCAGAAATTATGTGGGAGATACTTTCAAGGGCGTGACCAGAACCGAGCCTTGGACCTTCTTTGATGATGCAGAGTCTGATGCTGGATGGACAATAAATTCATGGAGGGGTAACTTGGACTGGGAAAGAAAGAATCCAACAGTCTTGCCAGTGCCAGGCTCTGGTATCTCTCATGACACTGCATATTCTGGTAATTCAGTATGGTGGTTTGGAAACACCACCACTGGGGATTACAATGATAATAATCAGATAGTCAGAGGTAGCATGATATCCCCTGTAAAACACATACCAAATATCTCGACCAATGCATACCTATCGTTCCAGCACTGGTTCGATGTTGAGTCCGGTGGAAGTTATGACTACAGTCATGTCTATATCAAGAACACTACCGACCCAGGATGGACAAATCTGTACACCTGGAACTCTGGATGGGTAAGCTCCAATGGAGGCGCTGGCACTCACTCGAAGATTTCCTGGACACAAGAGAGATATGATATATCTGACTGGATAGGAAATGATGTCCTTCTTAACTTCACATTTGATTCTGGGGGAGACGGATCAGCTAATAATTATGCTGGATGGCATATCGATGATATCCAGCTGGAATCCAATGGTATTTTCATGGCTGTGGGTAATCCTGGCGGGGGTTCTTTCTCCGCTTTCTATACGGATGGTTACAGTCCGATGACCAGTGTGGAAGACCTGGCTGGCTTTGATCTTTATGATGTAGCTGCCGGACCTATTGGGACCGCTGTGGCTGTCGGAGCAGGCGGAGCTGCCCTTTACTGGGATGGTGAAGTTTGGCAAGGTCTAAGTGGCCCGGCTGGCACGGACACCCTGGCATCTGTGGATTGTAATGGCTCGCATTACTTCATTGTAGGCTATGACTCGGGTGACAATGGGATCGGCTTCTTCATAACGGCCAATGAGCTGGCCACAGGGAATTATGACATGCACTCAATGCCTGGAGCCCCCACTTACAAGCTCAATAGTGTAAGTTGGTCCAATGATTGTCCGGCTGGCAGTTCGGATAATGGATTGGGAATAATCGCCGGAGAAGGAAACATCCTCGGTCTGACCAATCCCGAGTTCTGGCGGCAGAAGGATCCATCAACGGTTCCCACTGGCAGAAGGAATCAGGCCATGTCCTGGGATGAAGATTACAATCAAATGATAATGTTCGGTGGAAGTAGTGGAGTTAACCTTGGCGATACCTGGGCATATGATATTGGCAATGATGAATGGAATAACCTGAACCCAGGAGGCGCCCCATCTGCAAGAGAATACCCCAGGATGGTATACAGTCCAACTGACAATGTTCATATAATGTTCGGGGGCAATGATGGTGGTGGCTATGATGATGAGACCTGGGTGTACAATTATGCCACAAACTCCTGGACGAACAAGAATCCCAACCCCAGACCCCCTACAAGATCCGAGCACACTATGGCCTATGACGAGGTCTATCAAAAGGTCATTCTCTTCGGTGGAAAGAATAATGGTGGAAACCTGGCAGATACATGGGCGTACGATTACCGCACCAACACATGGACCAATATGACCCCCACAATATCAGGAATTCCAAGTGCGAGGTTCCTGAGTGGAATGAGCTATGACGCAATGAACGAAAAGACCATAATGTTCAGTGGCTGGGGATCTTCAGGAGCCATCAGCGACACTTGGGCCTACGATTATCCCAGCAATACATGGACCGATATGAGTCCAGTACCATCCCCAACAGCGAGAGACAGGCATGCCATGACCTTCGATAAGGCTATTGGCCGAAGTGTTGTCCATGCTGGTTGGACCGGAGCTAATGTAGACGATACATGGACATACGATTATGGGACCAATACCTGGGAGGAAATGACCACACCCACTCGTCCATCTTATAGGTTTGATATGGTAATGGCCTATGCCACACAAGGTGTGATCGTCATGTTCGGAGGGAACTATCCTGTATCCAATGATGAAACATGGCTATGCAGGCTGAATGTGAACCCATGGGGGGAACCTTCCAGTGTCACGAATGGTGAGAGCTTCACTGACACTGCATGGGATACAGCTGGAACAACAGCTATCGTCGTTGGTCATAATACCATATCCGCGGTCCTTTATTCATATCAATCTGGGGATGAGGATGTGACTAAATTACAGGATTTGAACAATGTACTGGCTGGCCACGAGCTTTATGGCGTCAGCTGGAGACCTCTGGACCATGGTGCGGAATATGCCATGGCCGTTGGAGCCAGTGCCTTCAAGCTATGGAGCAATGTCTTTGATGATGGTACCGAAATAACAGTGTCCACTGACAAGCCACACATTTTCCAGCATGGCCTATGGAAGACCGCGGATGGTCTATATTCTGCTTCAAAATTGGATAGCCAGCTGGATGTCCGGACAACATACACTTTCTTCGCCGAGGTCAATTACACCATCGGCGACGTGGATGACCTTATGGATGCGGATGGGAATTCGCGGATCGAGGTAATGGCCTGGTATGATGAAGGGAACACAGGAACATCCAATCCTGAACCGTCATGGGCCTCTGTTGATAACAGGACCAGGCAATTCAGGCTCATGTGGTTCGAGCAGAATGGACCTGTACCTGCCACAGCCAGTATGCTTTATCCCATTGCCAGTCCAGGGATCGACGAGTTCCAATTGGACGGATGGTGGATGGATCCCATCGCCTATGGTGCTGATGGCAATACAAGGAGATTCTTCTTCAATGTCACACTCGGGCCACAGACATGGGCAGCGGATGGTAATGGCTTCAGCAATGGCATAGGTGTGCCATCTCACGATAAGGGCGTGGCTCTCAATGATCCAGACAGCTGGGATTTCAGGGTTCGACTATACGACAATAACTTCGTCAATTCGGCAAATCTCTCATTTGGTGAGTTCGGGATCTTCAGATACACGAACATCACAGTAGCTGGCAACCCTGGCGGGAATGCACCGCCAGGAACTATGAACTCCGGACTGGGACCGCAGAGCCAGATCACATATTCATCCAATATTCCACATTATGTCAATGTCTCAGTGGGGGATCTGAACAGACAGGGTGGTGGCGGTAGTATTGCTGCTACGAACATCAATGTCAGTCTCCAGAATGATCTGGGAATTGGATTGAACCCATACACTGAGATCAATGATGATACTTGGCCCAATGGAAGGGCCTTTACAGGTGCTGGACTAGCCAATGATCGGTGTGTCTGGGGTAATAGAACCCAGCTCATAAAATCCATGCCAGCGCCAAAGAACGGGACTACCTCCCATGGACCTTGGGGTTCTGATTTCAATAGCATGGGAGTGACGTACATCAACTGGTGGGCCAATGTGCCCGGAGCTACGCCTGAAGGTATCTACCAGGCGAGCGTGACATTTACAATAGAATATTAGGAGGCTGTAATATGAAAACCAACACAGAAAAACTGAGCAAGAACTTGACGGCCTTCGAACAGAGAAGGGGTGATTCTCAATGAATCAAAAAATGACCTCAATAGTGATAGTGTGTGCGATGCTGTTGATGGGAATAACCATCAACATAGACAGTGGCGCCCAAGGGGCCTTCGTGAACTACCAGTCCGTACCATGGGACAGTAACTTCACACCATTGGATTCCGCATGGGATCCAGCCGGAGACAATTGTATCGTTGTAGGCAATGATACGTCAGGACTACAGTCAAGTGCCTGGCATTATTATGAGCCTACGGACACTTGGTCTCAGATATCTGAGGCCGGTGGTTATATGTCAACACCTGGCAATTATGCTGAGAATCAGAACTCTGGAATTTCTTATCCAACTATCCAGGGTGCTATCGACGCGGCCAATGAGGGTGATACCATCGAGGTATGGGCAGGTTCATATACTGAGAATATTGCCGTTGGCATTCCCCTTACCTTGGAGGGAAATGGAAGTTACAACACCGTTATTGACGGCGCTGGTGCAGGTAATGTCGTCACAATATCAGTAGATGGTGTTGAGTTCAGTGGTTTCACGGTCACTAATTCCGGAGCAGGGAATTCTGGGATATTGCTGTTCAATTCGGACAATAGCCAGATACATAACAATACTGCTGAGGGAAATGGTTATGGGATACGCCTTGAGGGTTCATCCAACAATATCATTAGGGATAATGATGTGGAGAACAATGATGTTGGAATGATAACCACTGACAGTCCAGAGATAAAGAAGATGGTCGGCATAACAGGTTATGGGGGTATGGGCTATGGTACTATGTTCGACATGGACCCATCTGGAGATAATTATGAAGTTGTACGTTCTTTCACCCCTGCATATGAAGATGGATACAGTCCGCAATTTGGGAAATTGACACAGGATATCTTTGATCCCAGTATCCTGTTCGGTATGACGGCAAATGGTGGAACATATAATGAGGGGGTCATTTACAAGGTTCGCACCGATGGATCTGATTATGAGATCCTACATGAGTTCAATGGGGGCACGACAGATGGAGGACGTCCATATGATGCCACCCTCCTTCAGATAGGCTCCACTCTTTATGGAATGACCTATGATGGAGGGATTTCTGATGCTGGAGTAATATTCTCGATCGAAAGAGATGGTACTGGTTTTGACATATTGCATGAATTCTCTACAGGGGCTGGTGGAAATAGTCCCCGAGGCAGTTTGACATATGATGGCATCAGGCTATACGGAATGACGTATTATGGAGGGGCTGTCTTCAATTATGGTGTTATCTTCTCGATGAACTTGGATGGAAGTGCATATACCGTCCTGCGCAGTTTTTCAGCTCCAGATGGAGAATATCCATACGGTAGTTTGATACTGGATATGACTACCGGAACCTCCTTGTTCGGCATGGCCAGAGTAGGGGGTAGTGGCTATGGGACTATCTTCAGGATCAGTACAGATGGCAGTAGCTTCAATGTCCTGCACACTTTCACAGCACTATCAACAGACGGACGCTATCCATATGGTTCTCTGATCCAGGATGGGCTGACCCTTTATGGAATGACGTACCAGGGTGGCAATGCTCTTGGTAATGATGGGTGTGTTTTTAAGATCCAAACAGATGGTAGTGGATTCACCCTCTTGCACAGCTTTTCAACCTCGGGAGGAGGCTACTATCCATATGGTGATCTGGTGCAAAGCGGCGGCATGCTTTACGGTATGACGCGCTACGCCACAGGAGGGACTGGAATGATATTTGGAGTAAGCACTGATGGATTAACATACAACACACTGCATACCTTCACGAATTCACCAGATGGAGCTTACCCATATGGTGGTCTAATACTGGATGGGGCAACCCTTTACGGAGCAACAGGCAATGGAGGCCTGAACTACGGAGCACTGTTCAAGATAAACACGGACAGCAGTGGCTATTCTATAATTCATAATTTCGATGGTGTCGAGCATGAAGGAACAAAGCCATCTGGTCGCATGGTGCAAGATGGGAACACCTTGTATGGAGTTACTGAAGATGGTGGAGCTTATGGTTATGGAACCTTCTACAAGATAAACACGGACTACACGGGTTATACCATCCTGCATAATTTCGATTATAATACAGAGGGTTATCCATATGCCAGTAGTGTCATTCAGGTAGGCTCGACATTCTACGGAATGCTTTATGAAGGGAACACGGATGATCAAGGAAGCCTTTACAAGATAAATGCAGATGGCACTGGATTCACTATCCTTCGTGATTTCGAGGATTGGGATGGAAGCTACCCATCCGGTTATTTAGCCTACAGCGACCCATACCTTTACGGCATGACAGAGAGCGGAGGCATGTGGGGCGAAGGGGTCTTGTACAGATTACGAACAGATGGGACGGATTTCTCTGTAATGGCTGAATTCGAATATGGTTCAGGATCACCGGCCTATCCATATTTCAATGGATTGGTCGATGGTGGATCGGTCATGTATGGATTTTCTCAAAATGGAGGGATCTTCAGCAGGGGATGTATATTCAGCATTGATAAGACAACATGGTTCATGGATGTTCTTTACAGCTTCACTGGCGATGTTGATGGAAGCTATCCTCATGGAGTTCCGATATTGGATGGCGGATACTTGTACGGGACAGCATCCAGTGATGGAGATGTTGTTGCGAATGATGGTACAATATTCAGAATAAACACCGATGGTACCAATTTCGTGGTCCTTCATACTTTCCTTCCTGTTGATGGATCGAACCCATACCAAGGGCTGGCACTAGATGGCAATGAGCTCTATGGGATGACCGGTAATGGAGGAGCATTCAATGATGGTACAATATTCAAAATGGATAAGGATACAACTACATTCACGGTCCTTCATGAGTTTTCGAGCAATCCAGATGGAAGAAATCCTAATTATAATGATATCACTGTGGTCGTAATTCCAGCAGCTCAATCCATGGGCAACCTCATCTACCACAATAATTTCATTGATAATACCCAGCAGGCACAGGATGATCTCATTCCACCACCGGCCAACTCATGGCATAATGGATTCGCAGATGGTGGGAACTACTGGAGTGATTATGGAGGAATTGACCTGACAGCAGATGGAATTGGTGATACAAGCTATCCGATACCTGGCATTGCTTCAGCTTCTGATATCTGGCCCTGGATGAGGGCGGATGGCTGGAAACTGCCATACACGTCCTTCACCTCAGTTGCGTGGGACGATGTCAATGAGAGATTCTGGCTCTGTGGTGAAGTTTCCACTGATGCTCAGAGCTGTATCTATTATATTCAGAACGGCACCTTTGATTCGATGGTGGCTATAGAACCACCACCATTCACCGTGACGGCCTTAGCACCTGACAATTTGGGTAATATCTTGTTAGCAGGGAACAATCTTGATTCCATGTTCTATTTCGATCCGATAGCTATTGCCGCATATCCTGTGACCGAGATAGGCACAGGCAAGATGTGGGGCTGGAATATCACAGACATTACTTTCAATCCTAATGATAACAGGTTCTATGTGGTCGGCAATCAGATGAATCAGGACAAGGGTGTGGCCTTCCACACGGATACCATTCCACTTGATTCAGGGTCTGATAATTGCTATTTGGACACATCCGCATTCATCAGCACACCTCCAGGTAAATTGAAGTCAATTGAATGGAACCCTGCCAGAGACTATGCACTTGTCGTAGGGGATGGCATTTACAGAATGGATTACTATGATGGCAATCCTGGATATGAACTGACATGGTCCGAGATTGACGCAGGTTCCGCTGGTATCACTTACAGTGATGTTTCCTGGGATACTGATGGATGGAATGAGGCGGCCATATCGGGTGACGATAATACATTCGGATCCTATTGGAGATATTATCACACCAATCCTCAACTCCAGCTTGGGTTCACCAATGGAACCGCTAGTACGGGATACAGCACTTGTGCGATGAAGCCACCATCAAGTCCAAAATGGGGCCTTATACTCGGTGGCTCTGGTGCATTGCAGATCAATATTGAAGAACTGGATCAGAGCTCTACGGTATCGACCAGCTCAATAAATCCGAATTTGTACTGGGTGGGATTCAATGATACTGCTATGAATCCTATGAACAACCAGGTCATCAACCCGGATTCATCATTCTACATAACCTTCGAAGGAAATTACAGTGGAGGATGGGACCAATTGGCCATGGAGATCGACATGTGGTATGATTTCGGTTTCACCGGTACCAATTCTATATATCCTGTGGAGACTGAATTCAACAGGAACAAGGCCTTTAGTCTGACATATATTCCAGCCACTTCATCGTGTTCTGTCAATTATCCGAATGGTCCTATCATGGAATTCCAGACAGGTTCGATCACAGATATTGTCTCTATACCACATCCTACCATGCCAACACATTCCACACATAGGGTGGAGATCGAGATCCTGCTTGGGGCGCAGATGTTCGCGGCCGATGGCAGTGGTTCAATGGGTATTGGTCCCGATTATCATTCGGATCCGAATATAGCACTTGACAGGGCCAATACCTGGGACTTCAATGTCACCATGATGGATGTGGGCGACCCAACCAAATTCAACTGCACATATGGGGAATTTGGTGTGAACAAGGCTATCTCCATATCCATAACTGGAAATCCAGGTGCCGAAGGTACACCAGGTACGAACGGCGTATACCTTGGCTCCAATACCATCGAGTATTCGACCAATACCGATTACTGGGTCAATGTCTCGATACCTAATCTTTACTTATATGGCAATGAGGCCAGTCCTTACTTCATATCTGCGGATAAACTGCAGGTGGAGAATACCAATGGACTATCTTACTTGCCATTGGTATCTGACATTGATGCTGCGACATATTTCTCGGGTCCTGACCTGAAATGGTGTGTGTGGGGCAGTTCTGCTGGAGGAGCATTACAAGCTCCCGGTAATGGAACGACAGCTCATGGACCTTGGGGTTCGAACTATAACAATTATGGCAGCGGAGATGGGTCCACGACTGTGGAATGGTACGTGGATCTTCCAGGGGCACTGGTCGCTGGCACTTATGAAGCGACCATATCATATTCGATAGAGACGGAGGGATGAAAATGAGAACTAAATTAACCTCAATTTTGATCGTGAGCGCGATGTTGTTGATGGCCTTTAGCATCAACATAGACATGAATGCTCATGGGGCATTCATAAACACTCTGTCCGGAAATGGACTGAACCCGAATTTCATCCCACTAGATACGGAATGGAACACAGAGGGGACCATGGCAGTGGTGGTTGGCCAGGATGTTACAAATGGACCAAATGCATACATGTATTGGCCGCATAATGACACCTATTTCCCCATATCGAACTATGTGCCTGGCCAGATACTGATGGGAGTGGATTGTTACAGCGAACCTGTGTACAATAACACACAATCAGCCCCAGCCTCGACCGTACTTCTGGTTGACGCGGACTGCGCTAATGATGGATTGGTAACACTGTATGATGATCCTCTGGTGAACCAGGGCTACAGTGTGACCATATGGGATGTATATGGAACCAATGGCCCGGCCGAGGGAAAACCCCAGGATACGGATATGTCCAGCTATGACCTGGTTGTGTGGATACCCAGCAGGGACACACAGGGGCCGCCGGTCTATAGTGGTGGAGAGACCTTTGACAGTACTGATCAGAATGAGGTCGGAAATTATCTAGATGGTGGAGGAAATTTCTTCCTTTCCAATATCTATTGGTCCTCCTATCTACCTTTCGCAATGCCTTACAGTCTTGGTGAATTCACATACGATTACCTGGGACTTAGCGGTATATCCAACACTGGCTCCAATAGGGAGAACGCTGTAATGGGAAATACCGGAGATTCTCAGTTCGATGGGTTCGGAACAGCGTACCTGGATTGGAACCTGGGAAACTGGGGTGGAACGAATCCATTCCAGTCCGATGAGCCAACTGTCGGAAATGGGGAGATCTGTGCTTATATTGGATGGGATATGCCACCTCTCGATTGGGGAAATGGCGGGGTCAAGTATGATGCAGGAACCTTCAAGTCCATGTTCATGGGATTCCCTGTTGAAACACTACAACCAGCAGATGCAGATGATTTCTGGGCAAGAGTGGGAGATTTCTTTGAATTATCTGGTGGTGGTGATCTCACGAACTTCGCAATGTTAAATCCCTCACAGGATAACACCATTTATGAAGAAGATACAAGCTACAGCAATGGTGCCGGGCAATACATCTTTACTGGAATGAATTCAGGCTCTGATATTAGAAGAGCTCTTGTTCAATTTGACCTGGAGGGATCTCTGCCTGAAGGCTCGACCTTAACTGGTGCAGCCCTTTATCTATACTGTAGCTGGTCCGAGATGCCAGGAAACGAAGCGGTCAGCCTTCATGCCCTACAGGAAGATTGGGGCGAAGGGATCTCAGATGCTAATCCAAATGAGGAATATGGAACCAGTGCGGCCATTGGAGATGCAACATGGAACCATAGATATTATTCCTCAACCTTTTGGGCAAGTCCGGGTGGAGAATATGATCCGTCATCCAGTGCTATAACTACCGTGGGAGTTGCTGGTTCTTATTATGTCTGGACATCTGCACAAATGAAAACAGATGTGCAAAATTGGATAGATAATCCAGAACAGAATAATGGATGGATGGTCAGAGGAAATGAGGGTATGATGGAAACTGCAAAAGGTTTCAGCAGTGTGAACAATAGCGATTCATCTACCATTCCGATCCTAGTTTTGGAATACACAAATCCCTTCACTCAAGAAGTGGTAATCGAATCAGATAGGGATAATGGTATGTTCTCCGAGGATCCAGACCAGAGCAATGGTGCCGGGGAGGCCATGCGTGCTGGTGCCAACAGTGTGGATGATGTAAGAAGAGGTCTGATCCACTTTGATGTAGCTGGCAATGTACCAGCAGATTCAATCATAAGCTATTCTGACCTGCAGATGACATGCAGGCGAGATGCGGATGGCTCTTCAAGGACCTACACTCTGCAGAGAATGACCAATGACTGGGGCGAAGGAATATCGGACGATGGAGGCTTTACAGCTTCCGGCAATGCTGAAGCTGAAGATGCCACATGGGACTACAATTTCTACTCCTATTCCAATTGGGGCACACCTGGTGGGGATTTCGATCCCACAATAGTATCTTCTCAGATCGTCACTAGCAGTGGACAGGACTATACATGGAGCTTCACCAGCGAGATGCAGTCCAATATCCAATCCTGGTTGGATGATGATTCAACCAATTATGGATGGCTGGTCCGAGGAGACGAAACATTAGATGGTGTATCCAAGGCCAAGCATTTCTACACTCGAGAATATTCAGTTGCCGAGGATAGGCCACAATTGACCATCAGATACACTCCGGACACTTTGCCGGATCCAATAGGGTACAATGACACCTTCTGGTTATGTGGGGACGATGCTGGCGGAGGAATGACCTGTGTCTACAAAGTTGTTCCAGATGTAAGCCTCAGCCTGGTAAATATGGGGAAGACCGTTGCCCAACCGTTGACCTCAATAGCCTGTGATGATGATGGGAACCCACTGGCTGTCGGCCACAATCAGGCAAATATGTTCTATTACGACATCACAGCGACCACCTGGTATGATGTTGGAGGGACCATGCTTACGGACTGTGATTTCGAAGGCGTGGATTATAATCCAAATGATGGAAGATTCTACGTAGCGGGATACAATGGCAACTGGGCATGGCCAGTGGTTTATTACACAGATCCAGGCCCATTGAACAATGGAACTTCAAGTGCCTATTACTACCAGTCTACTGATTTAACCAGCGATTGCTATCTCTATTCAATTGCCTGGAACGAGTTGTATGATTATGGATTGGCCGTGGGTGAAGAGGGGCATATCCTCAAGGTCTGGCCCTTCGATCATAATGGCGATGGCACAATGATGTACGAGGATATTTCCATTAATTTCGGGGATTACTACTACGATGTTTCGTGGGACACAGATGGATGGGATGAGGCAGGTATCGTTGGCAGTGACAGCATGGGCTGGGATGGTCTGTATTACAGATATTACCAGTCTAACCCGGAGATCATACTCGGACATGACAGCAATGATGGAAGTTATTATCGTGCATGCGCGATGAAGCCCCCGTCAAGTCCAAAATGGCTGTTCATCCCAACATCCAGTGGAGGTGTCAAAGCCAATATCCAGGCTCTGGATCAAAGTTCCACAGTATCGGCCAGTTCCTTATTCCCCAACATATACTGGGCGGGTTTGAACGATACGGCCATGAACTCGAAGAACAATATGATGATCAATCCTGATTCGGACTTCTACATAACCTTCGAGGCGAATTATAGTGGAGGCTGGAACCAGATCCAAGCAGACATCCACATATGGTATGATGATGGGTGGACGGGCACCAACTCACAATACCCTGCTGAAACACCAAATAATAGGAATTGGGCCATCAACCTGACCTATGATCCTAATGCTGGCTCCTATGTGGTGAATTACCCATCTACCCCTGTTTTGGAAGCCACCATTGGTGCGTATTCAGATACAATTGTTTCAGCGCATCCAGATCCAACTCAATCCATACATCGAGTTGAGTTGCCTATCCATTTTGGTGGCCAGATGTTCGCTGCAGATGGAAGTGGTTCCATGGGTGCAGGTCCAGATTATCACACTGACCCGAACATAGCACTTGATAGAGGAAACACTTGGGATTTCAATGTAACACTGTATGATAGTGCCAGTATCGCGAAGAAGAATAGTACATATGGTGAATTCGGAGTCAATCAGGCGATCTCCATATCTATTGCGGGAAATCCATCAGGAGATGCACCACCTGGTTCAAATGGCGTATACCTGGGAAGCAATGTCATAACATACTCGACCAACACGAACTACTGGGTCAATATGTCAATACCTGACTTGGACAAGGCAGGAGGAGGGTCATCTATTCCGGCAAGCAATCTGCAGGTACAGAACACCAATGGTCTTTCCACTCTGCCATCTGCTTCTGAGATCGGTGCCCAGACATACTTCTCTGGGGCAGATCAGAAGCTCTGTGTTTGGGGAATATCTGGACCTGCCGTGCCATTGGCCTCACCTGGAAATGGAACTACAGCCCATGGGCCGTGGGGTTCCAATTACAATAATTATGGTGACCCAGGAGGGACCACGAGCATTGACTGGTACATAGATCTACCAAGCTCGCTACAATCGGGAATATACACGGCCACTATCACATATTCTATAGAGACGCAGGGGTGATTGATGAATAGAAAACTAGTATCCACATTGATAATCGCGATCCTCCTCAGCGTGAGCTTTGGCTATGGATTGGTCATGAATGCGGGAGCTAGTAATTTTGTCGAGGATATTGAGGGACCTGATGCTACATTCAGAGATGTGATCTGGAATAATAATGGGACCAGCTCTTATGTGGTTGGTAATGATTCGGCCAATAATGGAGTGGTGTACACCTACACGGCCGAGGACGAGACCTGGAATCCAATATCAAGTGTAGCTGGTGATAGCTACAATGCTATTTCCAGAACAGGATCCTACACATGGACGGATGATATTGAAAGTGGAAGTAATGGATGGACCACGGATAACTGGCAAAGCTCAACTCCAGCTCCAGCCCCAACCTCTTCCAACTCCTCTCTTGTGGGCGAGTGGAAGTTCGACGAGGGTGTTGGTCAATACACTAACGATACTAGTGGAAGAGATAATGACGGGACACTTCTTGACTTTGATCCTGGAAATGCAGACCTGAACACACCTCCTGTGTGGACGCCAAATGGAGTATCTGGTAGTGCTCTGTATTTCGATGGCGTCGATGATTATGTGGACATCGATTATATTCCCAATACATTCAACAATCACGACTTCTCAATTAGTGTATGGGTGCATCCAACTGCATCTATGTCGTATGGGGTCATATATGCTGTGGGAGAAACTGGTGGTGGCGCAGATAAGGCCATTGAATTCAAGCTGAGCAGTGGTGTCGTGGATATATGGCATTGGAGTGACAATTGGAATACGGGCTGTACGGTAAATCTGGGTGAATGGACTTACTTGACCTACAATTATGTGAGCTCGACTAAGACCGGTTCCATCTATGTCGATGGCCAATTCGAGAACAGCCACATATTCAGTGGTTACCTTGATATCAATGATGATGGCTACATACCAAGCCAGATCGGCCTGGGATATCCCGGCAGGTATTATAAGGGCTACATAGACGAGGTTCAGATATACAACAAAACTTTGTCTTCGACAGAAATATCTGATAAGTATAACATAACTGGCAACAAGGTTGGGGAATGGAAGCTGGATGAGGGGGCTGGGATCAATGCCGCAGACACAAGTCAACACAGCAATCTCGGAACGCTCACCAATATGGACGATACTAATTGGGTGGATGGAATATTTGGAAAGGCATTGCACTTTGATGGATCATCAGAATTTGTGGATTGTGGGAACGATACCAGCCTGGATCTGCCTCATAGATTCTCCATCGAGGCCTGGGTGAAGCCAACCAGCGCAGGTACTGGAACATATCGTACAGTGGTCAGCAAAGCCATTCAAAACACGGCTACTGGTATTTCATACGCCTATCTATTGAGCACGGATAATCGGGTCATCATCTATCTAGGGAATGGGGTGACCAGTGAGAACTATATTAGTAATACTCCTTTGACACCCGATGTCTGGAATCATATTGCGATCGTGGCTACAGATACCGAACTCATATCCTATCTTAATGGACAGCCTGATGGAGCCAAGTTGACACATACCGTAACTCCACAGGTCATAGGTTCGAATGTCAGGATCGGAGTGAAAGCAATGGCTCCCACGCAATACTTTAATGGGGCCATCGATGAAGTGAATATTTGGAATTATTCACTTTCCCCCGATGATATCCTGGCCAATTACAATAATAGCTTGAGTAATGCCCTGGTAGGCGATTGGAAATTGGATGAGGGGTCTGGTTTCCTGGCAAGTGATGATACCCAGTACGAAAATGATGGTGCCCTCATTAACATGGAAGAGGCGGATTGGGTTGACGGAATATCTGGAAAAGCTCTGCTATTCGATGGCGTAGATGAATTTGTCAATTGTGGCAATGATTCGAGTTTGGACATGATCGATGAACTGACATTGGAAGCCTGGTTCAAGCCGCAAGCTGACGGATGGAAGTTCAAGAAGGCCCTGACCATCAGTGGCTCGGCATCCCCCCTTACCAATCACCAGGTGAAGATCGACCTTGATGCCGGGAACTTTGATTTCTCCAAAGCGGATCCCAATGGTGATGACATCAGATTCTACGATGATCTCGGAACAAAGTTAGATTACTGGATAGCCAATTGGGGAGCAGGGTTGGCAACGGTGTGGGTGAATGTCTCGAGCATACCCATTTCTGGCACGACCATCTATATGCATTACGGAAACTCGGTAGCTTCAAGTGAAAGCGACCACACCGCGGTCTTTGAACCATACACCATCACTTACAATATAGCCAGCAGTGCAGGTACCTTCGGCAATGTAGGCTCATCCATGTATCTGGGCAGTCCTGTGAATGCACCTGGAGGGAAGGCCTTGAACATCGTGACACAAACAGGAATGAGTTTCAGTACCGCTTCATTCCCAATAGATCTTGAGCTTCAGATATGGGATGGGCTCAGTGATCCGTCCACACTCGAATACACATTCTCCCCACAAACCGTCTCCACTTTAGGATGGTTCTATTCACCGGTCGAGTTCCAAGAGGTTGATATTAACAACGGATTATGGGTTGTCATACACAAACTGGCAGGCGGAACAGCATCAGGGGTTGACTGTGCAAGCACCATACCATCTGGTTTGGGAAGATATTCGGCCGATGGCGCTTCTTGGAACTCATGGGGGGGCAATCCACCATCTGTATTCTTTAACGGATACATGCGAAATACTGCAATCCCGGAACCATCTATAATTGTTGGGGATGAAAATGTTGTCGGAATCAGCAAGCTAGACGCTTATGGCATGGGAGCAGATACTTCCTCAGTATATTCCAGTATAAACGGTGTGGTCATTGATTCAGCCATAGTAGCCGGTTGGAATCATGCTGCCTTGACCTATGACAGTGCCCTAGGCTCGAACCACATGAAACTGTACGTCAATGGTGCTCTTGCAGGACAAGCGAATAATGCAGGAGGGATCAGCTCGAACGGTAATGATCTAATAATAGGGGACAAAATTGCTTTCAATGGTACCATTGATGAGGTAAAGGTCTGGAGTCGTGCCCTTAATGATACTGAGATATCCGAACGCTATAGCAGTTTCAATGTGACGGCGTCATTAGGTTGGCAGGTCAATGATCCTTCCACTCTGCCTGTTCCGGGCTCTGGTATCGACCATGGAATCGCAGCCAGCGGGAACAATATATGGTGGTTTGGTGATAATGCAACAGGCAATTACGATACTGGAGAAAGGGTCACAGGAAGTCTTGTATCTCCAGAAACACATCTACCCGGTTCCTCTTTGACTGGTCAATTGGCGTTCAGCCACTGGTTCGATGTCGAGCCAGGCAATCCCGGTATGGATATGATGACCGTGTCCATAAAGAACACCACTGATGGTGTTTGGACAGAATTGAGATACTGGGACAGCGACAGTACCCCGATATCCAGTTGGGACAATGAGACAATAGACATCACTGGATGGTTGGGTAATGATGTCCAGGTGAGCTTCACATTTGATTCCGTGGATGAGAACAATAATGACTATGCGGGATGGCACATCGATAATATCACTTTCCAGACCGATGGCGGCGCGTACATTGTCGTTGGTGATATCCCAACAGGAGCGGGCTATTCGGCCTATGTCATGGACGATCTGGGTAATATGAAAGATATCGATGGAATGAATACCATCGGGTTCAATGATGTGGCTGGCGATCCAGACTCAGCTTCTTTCGTAGCTGTAGGTGGCGATGTAGGAATTTACTATGATGGCGGGAGTTGGAATGTATTAACTGGCATCATCGCAGGAGATTCCATGAATGGAGTGGAGTTCAATGGAACTCATTTCTTCATTGTGGGTCATGATTCGGGTGGCCTGGGCAAGTCATTTTACATAACACAAAGTGAGCTGGATTCAGGTCAGTTCGCCCTACATTCCATAGCCAATACCCCGTCCAAGAGATTGAATTCAATAGACTGGCATAATGATGTAGGTTCTGGCACCGGCCTGGTCTGTGCTGAAGGAGCCGTATACCTTCTGAGCAGTAGCTTCACATGGCAGGAGCTATCAGGTAATAATGCCACAGTGGATTACACTGCGTCAACTTGGAATGAGACAGGCATGAGGGCCATAATAGTCGGCAATACACCGACAAGAAGTGTGGCCTACGATCTCTACGATGGTAATGACTATATATCTAAAGTTCCAGACTATGATAATTTATTCCAGAACCACAAACTATACGGTGCCGAGTACCAGCCTATCACTGAAGGAGATACAGAGGTAATGCTGGTAGGAGCCAGTGCCTTCAAGATAATACCAAAGTTCTTCGACCAGACCACACAGGTATCGGTGGAGACAGATCGCCCCTCATTATTCGACATCCAATTTTATAAGACAAGTGATGGTACAAAAGCATCCAGGCTCAATACCCAGATCAATGTTGAAGATACCTACACATTCTACACTGAAGTAAATTACAGCTCAGGTGGTAGTGATATGCTGTTCGATGGGATCAATAATACAGCAATGGACATAATCGCATGGTACGATGATGGTGGGGTCAATGAGTTCACTATTCCGGCTGAGGATGCAGAACACAGGAACAGGATGTTCAATGTCACATGGTATGAGGGAGATGGTGGAGGATCACCTCAGAATGCCATAATGAAGTACCCGATAGCCAGCCCTGGAACCAATGAGTTCCAGGTGATGGGCTTTAACAGTGGTCCTGCGGGTGGAGATCACTGGTGGATTGAGATCGAGGTCTATATTGGATCCCAGGCCAATGCGGCAGATGGCATTGGATTTGGAAATGGTGTATCGGGCAATGAAAGTGATGCCATACAATCCTTCAATGATGCGGATTCATGGAATTTCATGATAAATATGCATGATATTGGATCTCCAACAGCTTCGGATATCAGATACGAGGAGTTTGGATTGTTCAGATTCACGAACATAACGGTATCTGGAAATCCTGGTGGAAGTGCACCTCCGGGCACGACCGATCATGCCCTTAGTGGTGGAAGCCTGATCACATACTCCACCAATGTGGATCATTTTGTAAATGTGTCAATACCAGACATGCTAAGAGATGGAGGGGGAGGCAGCATACTGGCAACCAATGTCAATGTCTCGACGTCCAGTGTTCTTGCAAATAATTCAAATTCACAGATCGACAGCTCTTGGGGTCCTGCTGGAAGGTCCTTCTCAGGAGCCAATATGCCGCTTGGTGTTTGGGGCAATGCCAGCCAGGTGGATAAGGACATTGATGCCCCGAAAAATGGAACAACGGCCCACGGGCCATGGGGCTCGGATTTCAATGGTCATGGCGCCACTGTCGTACTTTGGTATGTCAGTGTGCCAGCCGCAACTATTGAAGGAGTTTACCGGGCCAAGGTGACATTCACAATAGAATACTATTGAAAAAGATGGAGGAATATAGATGAACAGAAAGCTGGCCGTAATGGCGATAGTGACCGCGATGGTCTGTCTCAGCTTAGCGAGCGTGTCTCCCAGCGTAGGTGCAGGAGATGTAGGTGGCGATGTGGTGGAGAAACTGCTCTCAACACCAGCAGGCATGATATTCGAAGATATTGCATGGTCTGATGATGGGACGATAGCATTGGCCGTTGGTTATGATTCCAATGGTGATGGAAGGAATGCCGCTTGGTATTATCCTGATATCAATACATGGGCATCGATCAACAATTATCCATACCCTGCTGGCTATACTTTGAATGCTGTTGCATGGAGTACGCAGAACAGTATGTTCTACATGGCTGGAGAAACAGATGGTGGCAGCTTGATCACGTGCTATTACATAACCAAAGGTGGTGCTACAGTAACACGATTGCCATCTAGCGGAACCGAACCCACCTTGTCCATGAATGACATTGCCGTTGATGTTTATGGTAATGCACTTGCTGTCGGATCCGATGATAGGGTCTATTTCTTCCATAACAGTGGTGGAACCTGGTATCCTGTGAATGATGCAGATGATGCACTGCCCAATGCGGATTACTTTGGTGTTGATTATGAATCCACCTACCAGCGCTTCTACATTGTGGGAGAGGTACAGGGCGGAGGTGAGGCAATGATCACCTACACAAATATGATACCAAATGCTGGTGTTATTCCTGCCAGCCATATCAATTATCTATCAGCACAATTGCCATTTCTTCCAGAGTTCTACTCCATCGCCTGGAACAATGATCCAAATATGCCTGCAGCTGATAAATACGCTCTAGTGGGTGGAACCGATATCCTGATAGGAATTGGCCTTGTAGAAGAAGGAATGCAGTTCTATCCAGGCACAGGTAGCTATCCAAATGGTGTCTATCATCACATAACTTGGGATGAATCCACATGGGAAGAGGCCTCATTGATATCCAATGTGGGCACTACCAGTTATCTTTATCAGTTCATCAACAGTTCGAAGAGCATTGTTCTTCTCGGTCAGAAGACTCAGCCAGACACTTACAATGCTGTGGATTACAAGCCTCCTGCGAGCCCCAGCTGGGGATTTGTAGTTGGAGCAACAGGCGGATACCAGATCAATACCAATGCCTTCCATTCCGATACCACGATAACCATCAGCTCGGATATGCCACATATCTTCTCCATGGATATGTGGAAGCAGTCCGCTGGTATCGGCGGAGCCTCCAAATTCAATACCCAGGTCGATGTGAATACTGTATACACTTTCGCCATCGAGATAAATTACACGGTGGGTGGGGTCAATAAGATCTTTGATGGAATAGATGATGTGCGTATTGTCCTGGAAGCCTATTATGACGAAGGTAGTGCCGGTAGTTTCGCCGAGCCTACCTGGGCTACCACTGATAATCGAACAAGGCAGTTCAGTTTCCTATGGGAAGAAGGTGTTGCCGGTGATTCCGTGAACATGGTCTATCCGATTGGCAGTCCTGGAACAGATGAGGTCCAGCTGGTTAATGGATGGCGAGATCCTGTAGGCTATGGTGGAGATGGATTCACTTTCAAATTATACTTCAATGTGTCATTCGGAGCCCAAATGCGGGCTGCCGATGGCAATGGATTCGGCAATGGTGCCTCATCAGAACCATGGGATGAGGCAGCGTCCTTTGATGATCTCAATTCCTGGAATATAGGTATGATGATCTATGATGGCGCTTACCCTGGTGCGGCCAATGCCTCATATGAGGAGTTCGGCGTGTTCCAGTATTCGAACATCACAGTATCTGGAAGTCCCGCAGGCAATGCGCCACCTGGAACAGTAGACCAGGTTCTCGGTAATCCAAGCCAGATCACAGTAACTTCCAATATTCCTTATTATGTCAATGTGTCAGTGCCAGACCTTGCAAAGATCGGAGGCGGTCTACCTATATCTGCTAATAATGTGAAGGTCAGGTCGACTAGCACATTGGCATCTGATACTAACAGTATGATCAGAAATATGCAGGCATTCCCTGCAGCAAATGTGAACATCAGTGTATGGGGAAACACCAGCCAAGTTTTCAGCAACTGGATGGTGGCAGCACCGATGAATGGAACGACGGCCCACGGGCCATGGGGTTCTGATTACAATGGTTATGCGACCACGGACCTACTCTGGTATGTGACCATTCCTGGTGCCACTGCCGAGGGGATCTACCAGGCGACCATCACCTTCAGGATCGGATATTATTAGGGGGATATGATGAAAAAACTGATAACGATAACATTGTGCCTCCTGATGGCATTGTCCAGCCTGGGCTATATCTCCCAGAATGTGGACGCTGAGAATTCCTCCATGCCCTTTGTGGAGATGAGCACAGGATACCCGGGTGCGGATCAAGTGTGGGATCAGGAGCATTTATCATCCAACATGGGAACAGGACCTATCGGTCAGAGCTTCTCTATGGCCTTTGCTGCCCAGAGAATTACTGCTGGACTCGATGGTGATTTGATAGAATTCAGTGTTTACATAGAATCATTCACTGGCTCTGGTAATGTCTATTACGATATTCGTAGTGCGACATCCTCTGGTAGCTCTCTCATTGGAGGATTCCAAGGTGTATCAATATTGACCTTGACCAGCGGAACCTGGAACTCTTTCACACTCCCTGCACCATTGCCACTTTCATCTGGCCAAATGATCTATCTTGTATTGTCAGCAGATCCTGGAACCAATTTCCACTGGAGGATGAATGATCCAGGTTCTTATGGAGGTGGAGTTACATATGAATCAAATAATGATCTCACTTGGATATTGCTCAATGGTGGAAGTGGAGATTTCACCTTCAGGACCCTGATGGAGATACCATCTGGTGGTCTCAGCAAAGTGGCATGGCACAGCAATGGAGAATATGCTGTTGCTGTCACAGGCTTCGATGATGAGATATGGAAATTCACCAGAGACACAGGTACATGGTCATCTCTAGGCCATATTGCTGCTGGAGCTGTCTACACCGATATAGTGTATGACGATTTCACAGAGGTCTTTTACTTTGTAGGATGGAAATCTACCAATAATCCATATGTTGTCAGATATGATGGATCTGGCTTCTCCGATTGTGGAGTTCCTCAAGATGTGGGCACGCGCCTATATGGTGTGGAAGTTTGTGGTGGAGTGAACGGATACCGAATACTTGTCACTGGAGAGGATGGTAGCGATGGCTATGCAGCTTGGTATAATGGCGGCTGGACCGAGATCAGAGGAGGAGTCGCTGGCTGGGTTCCCGGAGAGGTTGCTCGTGTTGAGGATGCCACATGGAATCAAAGAACCAATCCAGTAACTTCAAAGCATTACCTTGTTGGGCACGATGATGAAAGTACTGGCTTTGTTTATGAACTAGGGGCCCCGGGCGACACGACAGTCACTAGACTGTACGCCACTTACGATGATGACATAGATTGGATGAATGCAATATCATGGAATCCAGGATGGGCAGAGGGATCACAATATGATTATGCTATCATGGCCGGAATGAACAATGAAGGCTGGGGAAATATATGGACGTTCGATGGCACCAATAAACCAGAGGCTATCCTGACATCCTCAGACACCTTCCATGATGTCGCTTGGACCACCGATGGCAGTATGGCTGTTATTGTTGGAGAGGATTCAAGTGGTAATGGCAAGGTCTTGCATCATGGTGCTGGAACAGTTCTATTGGCCGATATGACATCGGATCTTCCTCAAGGGACTGGCCCATTGTTCGGAATCGCTTACAAGGGATACACAAGCCCAAGCTCTGGCATAATAGTCGGAGCCAGTGGTGGCACCGCGACATATCCATCAGCATCGGACTCACTGACTACCATAACAGTGAATGCGGCCTTCCCTCACATGTTCACTATCGATATGTGGAAGACCAGTGATGCTGGACAGAGTTCCACACTAAATAGTGGAGTCGATGTGGAGACCACGTACACCTTCTACACAGAGATAAATTACACTGTAAGCGGATCGGACGAGCTCTTTGATGGAAATAACAATACTTTCATCGATCTTCTCATCTGGTATGATGAAGGTACCGAGGCAGGTACCCCCGTTCCCGATGATCAACACAGGACAAGGTACTGTGTGGCCAGATGGTACGAGACAGCTGGTCCCGGACCTATTTCGGTCACTGGCTCTATTCTGTATCCCACAGCACCGAACGAATTCATTCTTGACAGCGTGGGATGTAGCGGACCCTTCGGGATCAATGATCGATACGCGGTCTGGATGAACATCACTTTCGGAGCCCAGATGCGCGCTGCGGATGGAAATGGTTTCGGTAATGGAGCATCAAGCAACATATATGATGATGGCCAGTCACATGACGATATCAATAGTTGGAATATCGCCTACACAGTTTTCGACAATGATTATTCTGGAGCATCGAACATCACATATGAGGAGTTCGGTGTCAATAAGCTGACCAATATCACGGCCTTGGGAAATCCAGGAGGAAATGCACCTCCTGGAGCCAGTGACATCTCCATTGGTGTCAGCGCGATCACATGTTCTGCAAATGTGCCATACTATGTCAACTGCTCACTGCCTAATTTGACCAATGGAGGTGGTGATGAGATAGAGGCCACGAACATCGCGATCATGCTTATGGGTCTTTATCCTGCGGGATTTGATTATGAGCCATACACTGAGATCAATGCATCCTGGAGTGCTACTGGAAGACCATTCTCAGCAGCAAATGAATCAAGAATGATATGGGGTAATGCAAGCCGGGCACCTGGAAATCAGATGCTTCCAGTTCCAGATAATGGAACATCGGCTCATGGGCCGTGGGGTTCGGATTTCAATGGGTTCGGCTCGACCTTCGTCCAATGGTGGGCGAGCGTGCCAGCAGCCACACCCGAAGGCATCTATACTGCGACAATAACATTTGAAATGGGGGAGTTCTGAAATGACTGACAGGGCGACTTTCTGGATTAGAACACGAAGGAACCTGGCCGCAAGGGATATTCGACGGTCAGTCAGCCTTGCTTTAGCTTTAGCTATATTGTTCAGCTCACTCTCTATTATAATGGCTCCCAATGCTACTGGCTCGATATTCACTGACCTAAGCAGCCCGAATGCCACATTCAGAGATGTCGTGTGGCATGAAGATGGAGAATATGCGATGGTGGTTGGGAATGATTCATCCAGCAATGGTGTCGCCTACAGGTATGGGGCAGCAGAGGAGACATGGGATCAACTCATGAGCGTACCTGGTGATAGTTACAATGCTGTTACCAAAACCGAGGAATACGCATGGTGGGATACCTTCGAGGATGGGGAGAATGGCTGGACGACCAATACCTGGGAAGAAACACCGACCAGTTCACTTGTTGGTGAATGGAAGTTCGATGAAGGCTATGGCCAGTATGTGAATGACACCAGTACCAAGAACAATGTCGGAGAATTGAGGCCGATCTACCCATCAAATGTTCCGACATGGACAGCTGATGGCTTCTCCAATAGCGCACTATACTTCGATGGTTTAGATGACAGGGTTGAAACAGATTATATTCCTAATACCTTCAATCTGCATGACCACTCTATCAAGGCCTGGGTGTATCCCACTATTGACAAAACCAATTCTGTTATTTATGGAATTGGAGAAACAGGAATAAATGGTAAGAACCTTGAATTGAAGATAGATTCAGGTGAATTGCAGATATGGCATTGGGGATGGAACTGGTACACTGGTATAACTATCGACATCAATAAGTGGACGCATATTGCCTATACTTACACTACCAACAATAAGACAGGGAACGTCTATGTGAATGGACAATACATAGACAGCTTTGTGTATGGAGGATATTTGAACATTCTCAATGACGCCAACATACCCAGCCAGATAGGTATGAGCCTAGCCGGCAGAAACTTCAAGGGCTTCATAGACGAGGTCCAGATCTATAATCGAACTCTTACAACCACTGAGATCTCGAGTTATTATGATCTAACTGGCAACAAGATTGGAGAATGGAGCTTTGAAGAGGGTGCGGGAACCTTTACTGAGGATGCCACCCAGCATAGTAATGATGGCACGCTCATAAATATGGAAGAAGCCGACTGGGTGACAGGACCTTCAGGACAAGCTCTGATCTTCGATGGCTTAAATGAGTACATAAGAGTTGATGATGAGCCATCCTTGAACCTTACCTCGACCTTCACCTTAGAGGCCTGGATATACATGGTCAATGGTGGTAAATGGCAGTGTGTGGTTGCCAAAGCAAATCTGAACACGGCGGCCGACATATCATATCACTGGAGGGTGAGTATGACAAATCAGGTCCAGGTATTCCTGAGCAATGGTGTCACGTCTGAAAATGTATTCGGAAATACACCGTTGCAGGAAGATACCTGGCATCATATCGCAGTAGTGGCCACAGGTAGCCAATACAAATTCTATCTCAATGGCCAGCCAGATGGTACTTTCCCACAGACCTATTCCCCCCAGATAATAAGCGCACCATTGAGGATCGGTTCTCACGGCAATACTCATTTCTTTGATGGGGCCATTGATGAGGTCAATATCTGGGATTGCGATCTTTCTGATGCTGATATTCAAAATCATTATGAAAGATATCTCAACAACTATTATGATAATCTGACGAGAGTGGGTGACTGGGATTTCGATGAGGGTGCTGGCTTTGCAGTTAATGATGATAGCATATACGGAAATGATGGATCCCTCGTCAATATGGAGGGAGACGAGTGGGTGGGAGGCATATCCGGAGATGCACTGGAACTCGATGGTGTAGATGAATACGTATCTATTCCACACAGTCCCAGCCTGGACATCACAGATGAGGTCACGATCGAGGCCTTCATAAAGCCAGTGGAAAGCTTTGATTATTATGGAATTGTGTCAAAGAGGACAGCTGCTGGCGATATCCAGTATTACTTCAGGATATTCAATGACAATCTGGAATTCTATTACACATTCAGCGGTGGAGCGCATGTGTTCCGTTCAGATCATACTGTTATATTGAATGAATGGCAGCATGTGGCCATGACCTATAAATCAGGGGATGGAAGCAGTGCGAAGATATACCTGAACGGTGTCTTGGCCAGTGGATATTGGAGCAGTGGCGATGGATTATCGCCCCTGGAATCCAATGCCGCAGATGTATGGATAGGAGCCTGCGAATTTGGTGATTATTACTTCAATGGAACAATGGACAATGTGAAGATCCATAGCAGGATACTGAATCAATCGGAGATATCTGAATCCTACAATGGTGCCTTCAGTTCAGAATGGCATTTGGTGGACCCTGCAACCTTACCAGATGCAGGCTCTGGCACATCCCACGGCACAGCCAAGAGTCCAGACAATATCTGGTGGTTCGGAGATGCTACCAAGGGAAATTACGACAATGGAGAAAGAGTGATGGGGAGTTTAGTATCTCCACCAAAGTATCTCCCCAGCATTTCCAACTTCGGTCTTGTTGTTTTCAATCATTGGTTCGATATAGAATCTGCTGGCCCGGATGCTGATATAATGTCAGTTTCCATAAAGAACACTACGGATTCAGAATGGTACCTCCTCAAAACATGGGACAGTGAATCCATTCCTATATCCGACTGGCAACAGGAGATCATTTATGTAAGTGGGTGGTGTGGCAATACTGTCCAAGTAAAATTCACCTTTGATTCAGATGATGGAAGCTTCAATGACTTTGCAGGCTGGCATATTGATGATTTCGCCTTCTATACAAATGGAGCTTATGTCGTGGTCGGCGATATCCCAACAGGAGCAGGATACTCCGCTTATTCTGTCGATCTCGGCAGTGGTTACAGTGATATTGATGGAATGGACTTCATCAGCTTCAATGATGTGGCTGCTGGCTTGATACCCGCGACCTTCCTGGCCGTGGGAGATTCCGGCCAGGGTAGATACTGGGATGGAGCAGCCTGGAACACGATAACTGGAATAGATGGTGGCGACACACTGACCGGGATAGATTTCAATGGCACTCACTTTGTCATTGTTGGCTATGATCTTGGTGGTGCTGGAGTATCATATTATATCACCGAAGCAGAAGTAAATGTAGGCTCATATGTCGTTCATGCGATCGCAAATGTTCCAAATGTAAAACTGAACAGCATCGAATGGCACAATTATGTGAATGGTGGCCTGGTCTGTGCCGAGGGAGCTATGTATTTCCTCAATAGCACATGGGAATGGAAGGGGCCGATTGGCATTGACCCTTCAATGAATTATACAGCGTCCTCATGGAGTCCAGACGGCTCCAGAGCCATAATAGTTGGGAACACTGGGATTGGAAGTGCGGCCTTTGACATATATGCTGGAAACACAGAGATAACACAGATACCTGATTATGATCACATATTCCAGAGCCACAAACTTTATGGAGCGGCGTATCAACCTATTGCCTCGGGCAATACCGAAGTGCTTCTTATTGGAGCCAGTGCTTTCAAGATATACCCAAAGGCCTTGGCTCAAAATACACAGGTCCTGATCAATGTGAACTATCCAAACCTCTTTGACATTGATTTCTACAAGACCAGCAATCCGGGAACATCCCTGGTCAATAAGCAAGTGGATGTACAGGAGACATACACCTTCCGCACCGAGGTCAATTATTCTGTCAGTGGGATAGATCGGCTCTTCGATGGCATCAATAACACTGCCATCGATCTCATGGTTTGGTATGATGATGCAGGAGCGAATGAGCTCACACTTCCTGGTATGGATGATGTTCACCGGACCAGATACTTCAATGTCACTTGGTTCGAAGGCGATGGTGGAGCGAATCTTGAGAATGCGATAGTGACCTATCCAATTGCCAGCCCCGGAACCAATGAGTTCCAGCTAATGGGCTTCAGTAGCGGTCCTGCCGGGGGAGATCATTGGTGGATAGAATTGGAAATATACTTCGGCCCTCAGACAAGGGCAGCAGATGGACAGGGCTTCGTAAATGGTGACTCCACAAATGAGAGCGATATAAGCCAGTCATTCACAGACCCGGATTCTTGGAACTTCATGATGGAGATTTACGATACCACATTCACCACGGCCTCAAGCAAGGGCTATGAGGAGTTCGGGGTCTTCAAATACACGAACATCACAGTATCCGGCAACCCGGCAGGAAATGCACCACCTGGCTCCAATGACAATTCGATGGGATCCAGCCTGGTGACCTACATGGCCAATGTGCCACACTATGTCAATGTGTCAATACCAGACCTGGCAAGGATTGGTGGGGGTGGAAGCATACCGGCCACCAATATCGCGGCCTATTCTGCAAGCCCATTGGCCAATAACACTAATTGCGGTATGAATAGCACCTGGACATTCGGGAGACCCTTCCCAGGTGCTAATCAGAACTTGAGCATCTGGGGCAATACAAGCCAGCCCATTGCGGACTGGGATCTACCTGCCCCTGAGAACGGAACAACGGCCCACGGGCCATGGGGCTCCGACTTCAATAGTTATGGAGCCACCGTAGTCAATTGGTATTCAAGTGTCCCAGGCGGAACACTTGAAGGTATCTACCAGGCTACAATCACATTCAAAATAGGGTATTATTAGGAGGAGATGGAATGAAAATAATACAGAAAATACTGGCCATTGCGATAATCACCGCGATGGTTTGCGCCAGTCTAGTGATCGGGTTACCAAAGGTAACAGTCAGTGCAGAGGATTCCTCATCGCAGTTCGCGCTGTTGATGGACGGATATCCTAATGATGAAGAGGATCAAAGTATGGGGTCTCACAACACACAGTCCCCAGTATCTCCAATAGGCACATCATACAGGGCCCAGACCTTCAAGCCAGGAGTATCCGGGGCACTTACACAGGTATCTCTCATTTTATGGAATCAAGCAGCCCCCGAGATCGATCTGTACATCGGAATCTGGGATACGATAGGTGGAGATCCATCCTCCGAGATCTGCAGTGATATTATTCTGGGCGTCGTGCAGCCAGATGTAGCAGATTGGGTAGATCTGGAAATATCTTCTGAGCCTGATCTGACAGGTGGGACACAATATGCGATAGTCATCCAGACCATTACTAACACAGGAGCATGGAAGAGATATAGTGGTTCTGATCTATATCTGGATGGAGTAGCATTGTCATCAACAAATGGGGGGGCCACATGGGATCCAGTAACCACAGATTTCGCATTCAAAACCCACATGTCCCATTCTGGAACTGGCTTGAGAAAGGTCGCGTGGCATGAGAGTGGTGAGTACGCTCTCAGCGTTAATGGTGTGGATGATTCAGTATACAAATTTGACAGGCAATCCTCCGCCTGGAGTTTACTTGGAAATCCAAATCCTAATGCGATCTTCAATGACATAACATATGATCCTGACTGGAATGAATTCTATTTAGCTGGCGAAGAATTCGCTTCCGCACTTCCTATTGTCTATACCTATGATGGTATCTTTGTGAACTTGGGAACACCAGGTACGAATGGAGAGTTCCACGCAGTTACAGCTGTTGGTGGAGATTCAGCTTATAAATTCCTAGCAGTTGGAGAAAGAACAGGGGGCTGGGGATATGCCGCATGGTTCAGAGATGGCTTTGGTTGGTTAGAGGTTTCCACTGGCTGGAGCGGCATTACCACTGAGACATTGTATGATGTTACATGGAACCAACAGATCGGTGCTCCGAACAACTGCTATGGTGTTGGACAGGATGGCAATATTCATGGTTTTGTATTCAGATTCCCATTAGGGACAACGACAGCATCAAAGATCTACAACCTTGATAGTGATGGCAATGATCTTGAGCCTCAGAAATCGATAGCCTGGAACCCAGGATATGCTCAGGGCGCGGAGCATGATTACGCTCTCATTGGTGCGAATATGTTCATGGGATATGGATGTGTATTGAAATTTGATGGATCATCTGCACCCAGTACCATCTCGGACGTCACAGATACCATTTATGACATTGCATGGCAACCAAGTGGTGAAAGAGCCATACTGGTGGGAGAAGAAACAGGAGGGGGCTGGGGTGTTGTTTACTACCATCCTGCTGGAACCGAGGAAATGCTCCAGCAAGACATGGAGATGCCACCCATCTATGGTGTGGCCTTCAAGGGATACACAAGCCCCAGCTCGGCCATCATGGTCAGCTCAGGTGGCTCGGTCGCGGCTTATCCATCTGCCACGGATATTGGAACCACGATAACCGTGAACTCCGCTTTCCCGCACAGCTTTGGTATAGATATGTGGAAGACCAGTGATGCTGGCCGAGCTTCAAAATTGAATACACAAGTGAATGTGGAGACAACATACACATTCATGACCGAGGTCAATTACACAGTAAGCGGTGTGGACCAATTCTATGCAGACGGTGAGCAGGATATATGGGTGCTGCTGACAGCCTGGTATGATGATGGTTTTACACCATCTCCAGATCCAGATGATACTGACTATAATAGGACCAAGAATTTCCAGGCTATCTGGCAGGAAGGGGCTTCGATAGGAGCGGACACTGCTGGTATGGTCTATCCAGGCGGAAGCCCGGGAATAGATGAGGTTCAATTCGTCAGTGCGGGTATAGAGGTAGGTCCAGGAGATCACTATTATGTCTATATCAATTTGACATTGGGCCCACAATTATGGGCAGGTGATGGTCAGGGATTTGGTAATGGGCCAGCTCCAGATATCAATGATGGAGCTACAGCCTTCAATGACCCGGATTCATGGGATTTTGTAATGACCATTGTTGATATCAACTACATGGATGCTGTGAATTCTTCCTTTGAAGAGTTCGGCCTGTTCAGGTTCACGAACATCACGGTATCTGGCAACCCTAGTGGAAATGCGCCACCAGGTTCTGTGGGTAATGCACTTGGAACCAGCCAGATAAATGTCTCGTCCAATATCCCGTACTATGTCAATGTCTCGATACCCCGATTGAATATGACAACTGACAATACAAAATTCATACCAGCCAGCAGTGTGAATGTATCTCTAACTAGTGCATTCGCTAATAATACGAACACGCAGATGAACGGATCCTGGGGAGCCTTTGGAAGGGCCTTCCCTGGAGCGAATCAACAGCTGGGGGTATGGGGTAATGCAAGTCTGGCACAGTCTTTCTGGACTGTGCCAGCGCCTTTGAACAGCACGACGGCTCATGGCCCTCAAGGAGGGGACTTTCAGGGTCTTGGAGACACCTTTGTCCAATGGTACATCAATGTGCCTGGGGCGACGGCTGAAGGAACCTATCAGGCGTCTATAACCTTCAGGGTGGGATATTATTGAGAGGGGGTGAAAGAATGATGGATACGAGAAAAATACTGACTCTGGCGATAATAACCCTAATGATGTGTGGAAGCGTGTTGATAGTCACACCTTATACACCTGCAGTAGCGGAGGATTCAGCCAAGGTCTTTGAAGCCCTAGATGGTGGATTCCCATTGGCTTATCAAACAACCATGGATCAGAGTTGTGAAGATGCAGTTGATCATTACACTGTTAGTTCCGGGGTTCCGTGGGCCCAGACATTCAAGCCAACAATAACAGGTAGGCTTTTAAGTGTCGATCTCCAACTTTATGCTGATGCTCCGATCACAACATCAATTCGCTGTGAGATCAGGACCACTCACTGGGACACTGACAAATGGGTTCCAGATGATGTGGGTGGTAGGATAACCTTTGAGGGTGATTCCCAGACACTGACAACATCTCCCACCTGGCATCAATCTACAATATCGACCAAACCGATCTTAACAGCCGGAGAGACCTATGCATTGGTGCTTGTATGGTTGAGCCAGGATTTCAAATGGAGTTGCCTAGGGAGCTATGGGGATGGAGATGGCTTCAACACTGGTGATGGAGGAACCACTTGGAGTGCCAATGGTGCCGAGAACTTTGGCTTCCGCACTTATATGGAAGAGCCAAACAATGAGCTTTCAAAGGTCGCCTGGCATGGTAATAATGACTATGCATATGGAGTCGATGGAACCTCAAGCAACCTATACAAATTCACAAGGGATACCGGCTCATGGTCCAATGCAGGAGAGCTTGAACCAGGGGCTACATTCAATGACATAGTCTATGATCCAAGCACATCCCTATTTTACATAGTTGGCCAGGATAATAGCGGCTATGCAGCTGGTTGGATGTACAATCACGACACCGGGACACCAACCTATCTGATAGACACATTTGTGACCGGGGCATTCTATGGGGTGGAATACGCGGCTCCTTACGAGCATCCTTATCTGTTCCTAGCAGTTGGAGAAGATACAGCCAATGGCAAGGCCTACATGTGCTGGTATGATGATAATTCTCCATGGTGGGCTGCGGAAGACACCAGTCCCAGTCCAGATGATGCTCTCGGAGATGTGATTTACGATGTCACCTGGAATAGAATAAATGACGGAGGCAGTGATTATTTCTGTGTTGGAGAGGACGCGTCAGGATTCGGAGTGGTATACTACATTGGTGGCCCCTTGGAAAACGGAATGGATGTTGGAGCTACACAATTCTGGGACCCCATAAGCTCATTGAAAGCCATAGACTATCATCCCACACAGCCCTATGCGATAATGGTCGGTGAGAACACTGACTCACTGGGAAATGCATACTTGTTCAACAGTGCCTGGGATCAACCCACGATGATCGCAAATACAACAGACACTCTTTTTGATGTGGACTGGCGCCCTGATGGGGAGATGGCTGTGGCTGTTGGAGCTAAGTTGAATGGTAAAGGTGTCATGTACCAGCATCACGAAGATACTGATTATGTAATTGATCTATCTGCTGCCCTGTCTCCAGATACTGAAGCCCTATTTGGCGTCGCTATGAAGGGATTCTCCAGCCCCAGCTCTGGCCTCATAGTTGGAAGTTCAGGAGCAGTTGGATTTTATCCGTCGGCGGTTGATTCTGGAACGACGATAACAGTAAGCTCTGAAGAACCACATATGTTCAATATGGATATGTGGAAAACATTGGATGCTGGACGTGTATCCAAATTGAATTCACAGGTGGATGTGGAGACTACTTACTCATTCATGGCCGAGGTCAACTACACGAAGGGCGGCATTGACCAGTTCTACACAGACGGAGACGACGATATCTATGTGATCCTGACCGCTTGGTATGACAATGGAGCCGCTCCTTCCAGCCTACCAGGTCAGGATGATCACAACAGGACAAAGGAGTTCCAGGCAATTTGGGTAGAAGGAGTGGCTGCACCTGGAAATGCAGGTATGATGTATCCTGTTGGAAGTCCAGGAACTGATGAGGTACAGCTTGATAGCTATGGCTTCGAGATAGGGGCAGGTGACCATTATTACATCTACTTCAATCTGACATTCGGACCTCAAATGTGGGCGGCTGATGGTAATGGATTTGCAAATGGCGCATCCTCCGATGTCTATGATTACACCACCAGCTATGATGATCCAAATAGCTGGGATTTTGTAATGACCGTGGAGGATGCGAACTTCAACAGTGCATCGAACTCCAGCTTCGAAGAGTTCGGAATATTCCAATTCACAAACATAACAGTGTCTGGGAATCCGGGCGGAAACGCTCCGCCAGGGTCGAGCACACAGCTTGGACCGAATAGCCAGATAATGGTTTCTTCCAATATTGACTATTATGTCAATGTCTCGATCCCGGATCTGGCCAAAGTTGGTGGAGGGCTGCCAATACTGGCAACCAATGTGGCAGTGAACATAACAAGCCCATTTGCCAACAATACGAATTCGATGATAAATGGAACTGCAGTGAATTTCCCAGGAGCCAATCAGACATTGAGCATATGGGGCAACACGAGCCAGGCCTTTGGAGACTGGGTTGTTGCAGCACCATTGAACAGTACGACGGCTCATGGACCGCAAGGAGCGGACTTCCAGAGCATTGGAACGACCGACTTAGAATGGTGGATCGATGTGCCAGGCGGTACAGCTGAAGGCATATATCAAGCCACGATAACATTCAAAATTGGATACTATTGAGGTGGATGATGGAGGTGGAATGATGAGTGGAAATAGAGAAATGAAAAAGATACTGGCCATGGCTTTAGTTAGCATCATGGTCTGCGCAAGCATAGTGATAGTTTTACCGAATAACACGGTAATGGCAGAGGATTCTGCAAAACCTTTTGTGGATTTGAACACGGGCTATCCCCTTCCGAGTTTTAATTTGGACCAAGAACAGAGTATGGAAGGAACGATCGTTACTATGTCTGGGTTCTGGATGGCCCAAACTTTCACGGCAGGAATAACAGAGAATTTAGCAATAGCTAGTATACATTTTGCCTCATGGCCTGATGTCGAAGATATATCTGTGTACATCTATGATACAAGCGGCGGTCTGCCAAATACCGTAATGGCTACAGAAACATTAGCAGGACCAACTGTTCTGGACAATGAATGGTTCAATGTTACCTTTGACCCGCAGCCATCATTGATAATAGGTGTGCAGTATGCAGTGGTATTCAAGAGTTCTGGCTCCGGCGGAAGTCCGGATTTGATGAACATGGATGTTTATGCAGGTGGGAGTGCCTACCAGAGCTTTGACGGAAATACATGGATGGACGTTAACAACCCTCTTTGGGACTTCACATTCAGAACATATTACGCTTCATCTGAATCCGGCTTGACCAATATTGCCTGGCATGAATCTGGGGACTATGCATTGGCCGTCTCAGGAGCAGATGATGGGAACATATACAGATATCAAAGATCTAACAACACCTGGTACTTGGCCTTCAATACTAATCCTAGTGGAACCAATAATGATATCATTTATGATGCAACTTGGGAGAATTTCTTCATTGTCGGAGCTATAGGTGGATTCACGCATTCATACACTTGGAACGAGACATTTGGTCTCGTGGATCTGGGATCTACATTTTCTGATGGGCCGTACGAAGGTGTTGTGGCTTGTTCAGCTCCCTATTATTTCCTGGCAGTAGGGCATGATCTTGCTAATGTGGGCAAATTCGCATGGTACAATAAATCAAGTGCCAGTTATGAGGAATATTTCACCCCCTCTGATGAATGGCTGTACGATGTGACCTATTCTCCAACCGAAGGGAATTACTATGCAGTTGGAGACCTCGGTGGAACTGGTATTGTTTATCAATTTGATTATCCTGGCGACTCAACCGGATTACGGATTAGCGATGCCTGGAATGATACTTTCAGCCCTCTGTATTCCGTGGATTGGAGCCCCTTAGGTGGTGGGAATAATTATGGACTCATGGCCGGATCAAATAGTCAAGGCAATGGCAATGTTCACAGGCTCAATCCTGGACCATCATATGATTCGATAATGAGTACCAGCGATACAATCTGGGATATTGATTGGCATCCTAATGGAGAAATGGCCATTCTAGTGGGTGAGACCAATGTTGGAAACGGTGCAATATATAGCCATTACCCTCAAAACCTACAAAGTAAGTTAAGCAATGATCCAGATTATCCTTCACCCTTTTATGGTATTGCGATGAAAGGTTATTCCAGCCCCAGCTCGGGATTGATAATCGGAAATTCTGGCTCAGTAGGGTTTTACCCGTCTGCCATTGATTCAGGAACTACGATAACCGTGAACGCGGCCTTCCCTCACAACTTCGACATAGACATGTGGAAGACCAGTGACGGGATCGGAGGAAGCTCCAAGCTCAATACACAGGTCGATGTGGAGGAGACATACACCTTCATGGCCGAGGTCAATTACTCTGTCAGTGGCACTGACCAATTCTATGCTGATGGTGTAAATGATGTGAGGATCGAGCTGTCGGCCTTCTTCGATGAGGGAGCCACACCGGGAGTGTTCCCAGCAACGGATGACCAGCACAGGACAAGAGCCTTTGTCGCTCTCTGGGAAGAAGGAAATGTGCCTTTCACGGATACGGCCAGCATGCAATATCCTATCGGTAGTCCCGGAACAGATGAGTTCACCCTGGACAGCTTCTGGTTGGATTCTTCAGCACCTGGAGATCACTATTACATTTACATCAACATAACCTTTGGACCCCAAACATGGGCGGCCAGTGGTCCCTTTGGCGGAGCTTCTACAGATATCAATGACGATGTCCAATCATTGGATGATTCTAATACCTGGGACTTCGAGATGAGGATATATGACTCTAATTATGGTGGAGCAACCAATTCCACATATGAGGAATTCGGCATTTTCCAGCACACGAACATAACCGTATCTGGAAATCCTGGCGGCAATGCGCCACCAGGGTCAAATGCGCAGTTGGGACCGAACAGCCAGATCGCAGTTTCTTCCAATATCGATTATTACGTCAATGTCTCGATCCCGGATCTGGCCAAAGTTGGTGGAGGGCTGCCAATACTGGCAACCAATGTGGCAGTGAACATAACAAGCCCATTTGCCAACAATACGAATTCGATGATAAATGGAACTGCAATGAACTTCCCTGGAGCCAATCAGACATTGAGCATATGGGGCAACACGAGCCAGGCCTTTGGAGACTGGGTTGTTGCAGCACCATTGAACAGTACGACGGCTCATGGATCGCAAGGAGCGGACTTCCAGAGCATTGGAACGACCGACTTAGAATGGTGGATCGATGTGCCAGGCGGTACAGCTGAAGGCGTGTACCAGGCATCTGTGACATTCAGGATAGGGTACTACTAGGAGATATACAAATCCAAAAAATCATGAATAATGAGGTGAAAAAACAAAAAAGGAGATGAGAAAAATGATAGAAATGAAAAAGATATTGGCCATAGTGATCACGATTGCTATGGCAAGTGCTAGTTTAGTGATAGTTCTACCGAACAACACGGTAGTTGCTGAGGATTCTGCAAGGCCACTTGCTGGTCTGTCCGATGGATTGCCAGCAACAATGAATGTGGTGGATCAAAGAGATGAGGGCATAGGGTCATTCTTTACTGTAGATGATACTAACCAATTAGCCCAGAGGTTCACATGCGGTGTGGATGGAGACCTTACAAGTATAGACCTACACGTGTCTGGATCCTTTGATAATGGTGGCAACTTGTTTTATCAGATCCAGGATGGTAGCGGTCCTTTACCTGGAACTCCACTCGATGTGGCTGAAATGATACCGATCAGTTTTCTAGGGGGAGGATGGAATAATCTTGCATTACCACCAACAGATCTGTCTGAAGGTATGACATATGCTATTGTGATCTGGGCCTCCTCTACTAATTCGGTCGACATATCGATCGATACAGGAGCTCTATACGGTGGCTTGGGTTCCATGTCTATGAACGGTGGAGCATCCTTCAGTCCACTGGGAGGGCAGGATGTTACTTTCAGAACCTACATGGAGATCCCTTTCACTATGAGCAAGGTGGCATGGCATTCAAGTGGAGACTATGCTCTAGGTATAGCAAGTGGCACAGACCATGTTTACAAATATACACGAAATTCCATGGCCTGGGCCAGTGAGTACGACCTTGCTAACGATATGATCTTCAATGATATAGAATACAGTGAGCATTTTGGTCTTTTCTACATCGTGGGAGATGATATTGGAAATTCATGGGCCAAAGCCTGGAGCTATTATGAGCCAACACAGAGCTTATTGGACCTTAATGCACCTCAACTTGCCTCAACAGACTTCAACTGCCTTTGTCTGGCAGATGAGGGTGGTACAACTGATTACGCCTTCTTGGCCTTCGGATTTGACTATGGTCAATGGTACGATGAGGGCAATGATATCTGGGTCGAAGTGACCGGAGGATTGAGCGCAGCTGTGGATGTGATGGATGTAACCTGGGACCATGGATATGGCTCTATATCATATTGGGCTGTTGGAGATAGTGCTGGTTCTGGATACTTGTATTATTTCACCGGCGCGGGTGATACTGCAGCAGCACAATACAATCCTTCAGTATGGGGTGCAGTTGGATCATTCAGTGGTATTGAATGGCAGCCTGCTGGAGCCTCGGATCATGCCGTGATAGTCGGTGAGAATTTAGGAGATGGAAATGTCTGGAGCTGGGATGGTACGACTGCAGAAGCTTTGTTAAACACCACTGATACCTATACTGATGTTTCCTGGCACCCTGATGGAAGCATGGCCATGGCCGTTGGTTACACAGCATCAGATGATGGTGTGATCTACCACTATATTCCAGATAATGGCGCAATGATCAAAATGAGCACAGATGGTGATCATGGAAAGCTATATGGTGTTGATGTCAAAGGCTGGACCAGTCCAAGCTCTGGATTGATAGTTGGATCCAGCGGAGCAGTTGGTTCTTACCTTTCAGCATCAGACGGAGATACGACATTGACCGTCAATGCCGCTTTCCCGCACATATACGATATCGACATGTGGAAAACCAGCGACGCTGGTGAGACATCCACACTTAACTCAAGAGTGGATGTTGAAGATACCTACACCTTCTACACCGAAGTGAACTACACGATAGGAGGTACAGATCAGTTTTTCGATGGTACCAATAACACCTTCGTGGACCTTACAGCGTGGTTCGATGATGGAAATGATGCAACAAGCATGACGCCATCAGCAAGTGACGATTCCCACAGAACTAGGAAGTTCGTGGCCAGGCTTTACGAGACAACCAGCTTGGTCGCAAGCGGTGTTACAGGATCGGTCATCTATCCAGACACGACAACCAATGAAATCTTGTTTGATAGTGTCGGATGCAGCGGACCATACGGTGCTGATGACAGGTACGGTGTTTGGATCAATGTAACATTCGGAGCTCAGATGAGAGCTGGCGATGGCCAGAATTATGCAAATGGAGCTGCAGGTAGTATATTCGACAGCAACCAGGCATTCGATGATGATGACAGCTGGAACTTCCAGATGCAGATATTCGATAATGACTTCCCTGGAGCGACGAACACCACATACGAGGAGTTCGGAATATTCATGGCCACTAACATCACAGTGTCCAATAATCCAAGTGTCAATGCTCCTCCAGGAAGTGTGAGCCAGGCATTTGATTCCAACAGTCTGATCACTTATTCGGCAAATATTCCATACCACGTGAATGTGTCAATTGAGAGATTGAACTTGACAACCGATGATACCAAATTCATACCCGCCAGTAATGTCAATGCAAGTCTTGTCGACATGTACCCAGTTGGATTCGATCTTGAACCATACACTGAGATAAATTCAACGTGGGGAGCTGCTGGAAGACCTTTCGCAGCACCCGGCGCAGAGCGTATGGTATGGGGCAATACAAGCCAGGCAACCGAGCTGGTACCAGCTCCAAACAATGGAACTGCTGCACATGGTCCTGTATACTCGAACTTTGACGGATATGGAGCCACGGAGGTCGCATGGTGGATAAGCGTGCCAGGAGCTACATCTGAAGGTATTTATCAGGCGTCGATAACCTTCAAGATCGGGTACTATTGAATGATATGAGATAAAATTCATGAAATCAAGAAAAAATGAAAAAATGAGGAAAGGAGGAAAAATGTAAAAAAGGAGATGAGAAAATGAACAAAATAAACAAAATACTGGCCATGGCGGTAGTAATAGCCATGGCATGCGCTAGTATTATAATCGTGTCGCCGAACAATACGGTGATGGCAGAGGATTCAGCGAAGCCTTTAGCAGAGTTGAATGCGGGATATCCGGCAGGCATAGATAAAGTTGCCTGGCACTCGGATGGAAGCTTTGCACTTGGTATACAGAGTGGTACAGAACACATTTACAAGTACACAAGACAGACAATGAGCTGGGCCAGTGATTATAACCTTCCCGTTGGCGATACCTTCATTGATATCAAGTACAGTGAGTTCTTCGATATGTTCTATATTGTTGGAACGCAAAGTGGCCAGCAAGAAGCATGGAGCTATGATTACAGCATCCAGAATTTGCTTGACCTGAACTCACCCAAGACAACCATGGGAGTCTATAATGGACTATGCCTGGCTGATGAAGGTGGAACACAACCCTATGCTTTCCTTGCAGTGGGCTATGCTGATACAAGCAAAGGATGTGCAGCATGGTTCGATGAAGCGGTTGATACTTGGACCGATGTGACCACTGGATTGACTTTGAACCACGAACTTTATGATGTAACATGGGACCATGGCTTTACTGCAAATCCATATTGGATCGTCGGAGAGGATATGGGCACGGGGGCTGGAGTTATCTATTTCATGAACAGTCCGGGTAATAACAAGGCCAACATCTTTGACACATCTGGCTGGGGTGTTACACCCGGTGCACTGAATGCCATTGACTGGAGGCCTTCAGGCGGAGCAGACCATGCTATAATGGCTGGAGGCAATTACGGTAACGGAAATGTCTGGCTTTTTGATGGTTTCAATGGAGAAGCTATACTCGATAACACAGATTCCTACACAGACGCATGCTGGCACCCTGATGGGGGCATGGCCATGGTTGTTGGCTACAATGTTGCTACTGATGGGATAATTCAGCATTATATCCCGGACAACGAAGATACCCTCACGAAGATGAGCACAGATGGTGATTATGGACCATTCTATGGCGTTGATGTAAAAGCCTGGTCGAGTCCAAGTTCTGGTTTGATAGTCGGAGCTACTGGTGCAGTTGGATCATATCTCTCAGCATCTGATGGGAGCACGACATTGACAGTCAATGCCGCTTTCCCGCACATATACGATATAGACATGTGGAAGACCAGCGATGCTGGTGAAACCTCTACACTAAATGCACGTGTAGATGTTGAAGAGACTTACACCTTCTACACCGAGGTGAACTACACGATCGGTGGAACAGATATGTTATTCGATGGTATCAATAACACCTTTGTGGACCTGACAGCGTGGTTCGATGATGGAAATGATGCTACAAGTATGACTCCATCAGCAAGTGATGATTCGCACAGAACTAGAAAATTCGTGGCAAGATTCTACGAAACGACCAGTCTGGTTGCAAGTGGTGCAACCGGAGAGATAATATACCCAGATTCAACAACCAATGAAATCTTGTTTGATAGTGTCGGATGCAGCGGACCATACGGTGCTGATGACAGGTACGGTGTTTGGATCAATGTCACCTTCGGCCCTCAGATGAGAGCTGGCGATGGCCAGAATTTTGCAAATGGAGCTGCAGGTAGTATATTCGACAGCAATCAGGCATTCGATGATGATGACAGCTGGAACTTCCAGATGGAGGTATATGATAATGATTATCCCGGAGCGACAAACACCACATACGAGGAGTTCGGAATATTCATGGCCACGAACATCACGGTGTCCAATAATCCAAGTGTCAATGCCCCTCCAGGAAGTGTGAGCCAGGCATTTGATTCCAACAGTTTGATCACGTATTCGGCCAATATTCCGTACCACGTGAATGTGTCAATTGAGAGATTGAACTTGACAACCGATGATACCAAATTCATACCCGCCAGTAATGTCAATGCAAGTCTTGTCGACATGTACCCAGTTGGATTCGATCTTGAACCATACACAGAAATAAATGCAACATGGGGAGCTGCTGGAAGACCATTTGCAGCAGCCAATACAGAGCGTATGGTATGGGGCAATACAAGCCAGGCAACCGAGCTGGTACCAGCTCCGAACAATGGAACTGCCGCACATGGTCCTGTATACTCGAACTTTAACGGATATGGAGCAACTGAGGTCGCATGGTGGATCAATGTACCAGGAGCGACAGCTGAGGGAATATACCAGGCCACGATCACTTTCAAGATCGGGTACTATTAGAAATGAGCTCCCCCAAAGCTAAATAACTGAAATGACCAAAAATAGGGGGCGGTAGAGGATTCTCTCCTTTCCACTACCGTCCTCCCCTTTCCTTTTATGTTCCTATTATTTTCATAATTAATAGATATATGATATAGATAATGATGAATTCCTATAATCAATAATTAGGCACAAAGATTTATTAATGGGTAGGGGTTATAATCAACTATCAAGGTAATATTATGGTACCACCCAAGAAAGAGGATGAAAAAATCTGTGAAGCTCCAGTTGACTCTTGGATAGAGGAGCAGACATTCATCTCTACAGAAGATATAGAGATCCCAGAGAATATGGCTGATCAGGTCATAGGCCAAAAGGACGCGGTCTATGTCATCAAGAAAGCGGCAGAGCAGAGAAGACACGTCATGTTAATAGGGGAGCCTGGTACTGGAAAGTCCATGCTCGCACATTCTATGGTGGAATTCCTTCCAATGGGAGAGAATGAGGATCTGATAGCGTATGCCAATAAAGAGGATCCCAATGAACCATTGATAAAGGTGGTGCCAGCAGGTAAGGGCAAAGAGATAGTGAATGCCCAGAAAGCAGAGGTCACTCAACGCATGGAGCAGAAAGCACAGGCGATGATGACAATAATATTCCTTATTGTTGGTTTTTCAATTGTCATGTTCGTGCTGGATGGTATGAACAATGGAGAATATAATCCAATGTGGATATTCTTCGGTATATTGGCTGCTGTTTTCATCTATATGGCCTCAAGATGGCCGGGCTCAAGACAGGAGCAGGCGAGTATTCCAAAGATGCTCCTAAGCCGTTCACCAGATGAGTCGCCATCTTTCATAGATGCAACTGGAGCACACGCGGGTGCTCTCCTTGGAGATGTGAAGCACGATCCTTTCCAGAGTGGTGGATTAGAGACTCCAGCTCATGATAGGGTGGAGGTTGGAGCAATTCACAAAGCCAATAAAGGTGTTCTATTCATAGATGAGATCAATATGCTGAAAATGGAGAGCCAGCAGAGCCTTCTGACAGCGCTTCAGGAAAAGGCTTTTTCCATTGTGGGACAGAGCGAGAGAAGCTCGGGTGCCATGGTCAAAAGCCAACCAGTTCCCTGTGATTTTATATTGGTTGCCGCGGGTAATCTTGACTCCATATATGGAATGAGAGATGAGAATGGAGGCCTGAGAGGTGGAATGCATCCAGCTCTCAGATCAAGGATACGCGGTTATGGCTATGAAACTTACATGAGGAACACGATGCCAGATTCGGATGAGAACAGAAAGAAGCTCATCAGGTTCGTGGCTCAGGAAGTTACCAAGGATAAGAAGATCCCTCATTTTACTAAAAAAGCAGTAGCGGAGATCATAAGAGAAGCTCAGAGACGAACTGGACGTCGTGGGCGTCTGACTCTCCGATTGAGAGAGCTCGGTGGACTGGTGCGTGTTGCTGGAGATATTGCAAAAGGAAAGAACAATCCACTTGTCACGGAGCTTGAAGTTGTGGAGGCAAAGAAAGTTGCTAGATCCCTTGAAAAACAGATAGTGGAAAGGATGATCGAGCATTCGATGGACTATCCAACAACATCGATAGTAGGTGGAGCTGTAGGTCTAGTAAATGGATTGGCCGTCATGCAAGGCGATGCTTCCATGTCCGAAATGTCTGGAATTGTTCTACCCATAGCTGCAGAAGTAACTCCTGCCCAGGCGAAGTCCAATGGAAGGATAATCGCCACTGGAAAGCTTGGAGAGATGGCCAAAGAATCAGTCCAGAATGTGTCAGCTCTTTTCAAGAAGCTGACTGGAGAGGATATCAGTAATCATGATGTCCATGTTCAATTCATAGGGAGCAGAGATGGTACCGAGGGTGACTCAGCTTCTATATCTGTAGCAACTGCTGTCTTTTCCGCACTGGAAGGAGTGGAGGTCGACCAAAGTGTGGCAATGACTGGTTCTCTCAGTGTGCGCGGCAAGGTTCTTCCAGTTGGAGGGGTGACTGCGAAGATCGAAGCTGCTGCCGAGATGGGACTCAGAAAAGTGATAATACCAAAATCCAATCTCAAGGATGTTATTCTCGAGGATAGGTATGTGGATATGATAGAGATCGTTCCAGTAGATACTATAGGTGAGGTTCTGGAGCATGCATTGATCTTCGGTCCTGACAAAGATGGATTGCTTAAGAGATTGGCGGCTTCGATAGTTCCAAAAGGTGTCACTCCTCTCAAGGTCAAGCCAGAGAGTACTCCTGTATAAGAGGGGATCAATTTGGTTGGCAATTTGGAATTCTACGGCAAAAAGATGGATAAAAAGCATGAACCTTTGGTTGGACGTATCTGTTATGTCTTCAATACGATGCTTCCAAGAGATGCCAATGACACGATCTGTACACATTGTATCAAGTTCATGACCCTTGAGTGTGAACATATTGATGAGTTCGTGGGAGATGATGATTAGTGATCGCCCTTATGATCGGGCGTTTCCAACCATTTCATAATGGCCACTTGCAGGTTGTTAAAGAGATACTGGAAAATGTCGATATTGATGAGCTCATCATCGGAATAGGAAGTTCTCAATATGACCATGAAAAAAATAATCCTTTCTCATATGAAGAAAGAAAGGATATGATCTCACTTTCTTTGGATAAAGAGAAAGTGCACAATTATTCAATGGTTCCAATTCCAGATATTCATAATTATCCTATCTGGGTGGAACATGTTCGTAAGCATGTTCCTCACTATGATGTCGTCTACACTCGAAGCCAGCTTACAAAGCGTCTCTTCGAAGAGGCAGGGGACAAGGTGATAGAAACCGACCTCTATGACAGAAAAATATACTCTGGCTCTGAGATCAGGAGAAGGATTGTGACCAAAGAAAAATGGCAATATCTTGTTCCAGATGGCACATTGCTCGTACTCGATAGGATCGGCGGTGTTTCCCGCATCATCGAGTCTCAAGAAGATCAATAATGTACAGATAGGAAGGGTGAAAATGAGACCAATTGAGATCCTGGCCGAGAAGATGACCATGTCCCAGAGAACACTGGGCATTGCGGAATCATGTACAGGAGGACTGCTTAGTCATCACATAACCAATATTCCTGGAAGTTCCAATTTCTTTGAAGGTGGCGTGGTGGCCTATAGCGATGCTGCCAAAATGAAGATATTGGCTGTTACTGAGGAATGTCTGAAAACAAATGGAGCTGTAAGTGAAAGAACAGCACTGGCCATGGCAGATGGGGCCAGGGATATTTTCTCCGCAGATATAGGCATAGGGATCACAGGCATTGCTGGACCCGATGGAGGTTCTGAAGAAAAGCCAGTGGGTCTTGTCCACATCGCGATATCGGATGTGAATGATTTCATTTCGATGAAGTTCGAGTTCGATGGAGATAGAAGAGCGATAAAAGATCTGGCTATTGAGAAGGCAGTGGATATGAGCCTTCTGTTCCTGGCTGAACATTAAGAAATGAATGAACGAAGGTTTAATGTTCCTTATCACATTATCGTGGAGGTTGGCATGAGGATATCTACTGGTTGTGATGTGATAGACGAGCTTCTTGGCGGTGGCATCGAGCAGGGGACCATCTCCCTGATATATGGCGAGGCAGGAAGTGGTAAGACCAATTTATGCATCCAGACCGCCAAGATAATGGTGCTTTCAGGTAAGAAGGTCATATACATCGATACCGAAGGCCTATCACAGGATAGGATCGAACAAATGTGCGGTGATGACTATGAAATGATCATGAAGAATCTATTGATCTTCGAGCCTTATGCCTTTGATGAACAGGAAAATATTGTGGAAAAGGCCGTGAACCTTGCTCAGAAGAATGATGATATTGGATTGGTGATCCTTGATTCCGCAACTCTCCATTATCGGATCGAATCCGGGCATGATTCAGAACGCGGTGAACGGCGTTCTCTGACGAAGCAGATCACGGCCTTACTTCGCCTTTGTCGAAAGAGAAAGATCGCCATATTGTTAACAAGTCAGGTCTTTACAGATGTGGATGTCGGCATCTTCAAGCCTCTGGGAGGTCATGTCCTCCATCACAATGCCAAGGCCGTGATCCGGCTGGACAAGGTTGGTACTGGATTGCGTGAGGCGGTTTTAATGAAACATAGGGCCAGGGCTGAGGGTAAAAAGGTTCTATTTAGACTTACTGAGAATGGTCTTGAATGTATTGAGAATCCTTAATTATCGAGCATTGTTTTTTCCAATAGCCTATGTTATTTCTAATCGCTTATATTCTAAATATCGCTAGCGATTAAAAAAACTAATACGTCTATATTCATTATTTATTCAGAGTATTTGTTTCAATGACCTCTGTGCACCAGGAAGTCCACCGCATCTTCAAAGATCAGCCTCTGATTATCATTGAAGCCAGGTATGTTCCTTATTTGCTTCTTTGCCTCACTGGCATATTCCAATGTTATATCCCTGACCATATCCTTGATCCCATATTCCTCATAAAGTTCGATCATCTGTTTGGTCATGAAGAAATCTCTTTGATTCCTATCCATACTGAACACACTTTTCACCCAGGCAAGGGTCTCATTATCTCCTGCCTTTCTTAATTCATCCAGAAGTTTGATCAAAAGAAGTGTGCGTTTACCCTCGACAATATCTCCACCCAGTTCCTTACCGGTATCGGTGCTGAATACATTGAGCCAATCATCATGTATCTGGAATGCCCTGCCTAAGGGAAGGCCGAACTCGATCAGACTATTCATCGCCTTCTGGTTATCTGAAACTATCGCACCCAGCCTCAGAGGTCCGATGATCGTATACCAGCATGTTTTTCTATCCACCATTGCGAAGTATTCGTCCTCACTTATCAATTTCCTACCTGTGGTCCAGCCGATCTCCAGGAACTGTCCCTCACAAGTTTTTTGAAGTAGGCTATTCAATTCTCTATATAATTCCATTGTCTTGTCAATACCCAGAGTCTCCTGGTTTGACATGAGAACGTCCCACATTATGAGGTGAAGATGATCTCCTGCATTGACAGATAGCTCGTCCCCGTACAGAACTGGCAACGATGGTTTTCCCCTTCTCTCTAGAGAATGATCCTCAAAATCATCATGTATGAGTATCCAGTCCTCCGAGATCTCCATAGCGGCGGCGGTCTTCAATCCTTTTGATATATCTGTTTTATTGGCAATTGTCGACAAAAGCACTAAGCCTGGCCGAACATATTTACCGCCTCTATCAGGATATTCGGACAGCATCTTTTTGTGATGATGCAATCCATATTCCTCTGGCATGATCTTGGACTTATCAGGCACATGTTGGAATATCTCATCTCTAATCGCGATCCTATTTTCCTGTAGGAAATCCAAAAATAAGCTTTCCTTTTCTATGCCATCTACCGTGATATATTTAGCTACGTTCTCTTTTCTCTTCATTCTCTTCATCCCATCCCTCCAAGACCTTCGAACCAGGTTGCGGTGATACCAGTTATTACCTTACTGGCACCAGCCAATTCTTCAATGTTCCTGCAACCTGTAAGGAACATCGCTCCTTTTAATTCTGATATTATAAGTCTAAGTTCTGTTTCCACAGCATCTCCACTCTCCATTGCGGCTGCCAATACCTGTTTAGCAATGCCAGCTGAACTAGCACCCATGACAATGCTACGTGCGACATCCAGTCCATTCTTTATCCCACCAGTTGCGATCATTGGCAATCCGACATCAGCCGTCTTGAGTGATATCGGTGTAGGAATACCCCAGTTCCAGAAGGTGTCGCCCATCCTTTTCAATCTTGAATTATCATCTCTCACAGCTCTGTGGAATTCCACCGCGGAAAAGCTGGTGCCACTCATGCCACCAATATCAAATCCTCTCACTCCAGCATCTTTCAAGCGTGTTGCCACGTCCTTTGACAGGCCAGCTCCAGTCTCCTTGGCAATGACAGGTAATTCACTCGCAACCTGTCTTATGGCCTCAAGGCAACCCCTGGCCTTTGTGTCCCCCTCTATCTGCCCGATCTCCTGGGCGAAGTTCAGATGAATAGCCAGTATATCAGCATCTATCATATCCATAGCAGTCTTGCATGCATCTATACCAAAGGCGGCCTTATCTCCTTGCTGTATGAGCTGGGGAGCTCCGATATTTCCTATCATCAGAGGCACATTGTTCCCTTTTACAATATCATAGGTTCCGGCCATTTCCGGCTCCTCAATGGCCGCTCTCTGGCTTCCGATGCCCATGCCGACACCCACTCGGCCAGCACCTATGGCCAGGTTGCGGTTGATATCGGTCGCACCATCAAATCCTCCTGTTATGGCGGCGATCACAATAGGAGCCTGTAACTTTTTTCCGAAAAGCTCGATCGAGGTGTCAATTTCATCCATATCGATCTCAGGTAGAGCATTGTGAACCAATGTTATGTCTGTCCAGTAATCTATGTCCGAATCCACCTGCTCGTTCAGGCATATATCAATATGCTGGGCTTTTCTTGGCATCACCATGTTCTAACCACCTCTGACCTTAGTTCCTATTATCTCCTTACCTTCAAGAGCGTCCTTCAATCTACCTGGCACAAGGCCATTCAGAAGGATCACATCACAACCTGTAGAGGTGATGTTGAATATAAGTTCGAGCTTTCTTTCCATACCACCGGTCACATCGGTGTTCATGGATTTGAATTTAATATCCTGACCGTGTTCGATATCTGGAATTGGCCCCTCGCCTTCATCAGGTGGGTAATGCGAGAATATGCCCTCCTCGGAGGTCACGAAGATACATTTCTTGATATCCAGCTCCTTGGCCAGATGTGTCATGATATCATCACCAGAGCAGATGCATACTCCCTTTTTCCTATCAACTACAACATCGCCGAAGCTGATGGGTGTTATTCCAATATCCAGGTAATGTTTGAAGATATTGGCTGGGAGCTCCATGAGCTCTCCATCCTCAAAGATCGATATCGCGCCAGCCGGTATGCTGGCAACTGGCATTCCAGCCGCATGAAAGGCGTCCACGACCAGGCCATTGAGCTTTCTCATGTCCATCTGAACTTCGTCAATGCCCTGTTTGTGGTCAGGATGGCCGATGCCATCCTGAAGACAATATTCCTTGGCCTTGATATGACCGAAAGAGCCAGCACCGTGAATGATAAGACAATCCTGTCCTGAATCTGCAATTTCCTGTGTAAGTCTAGCAATTATATCCATCCTTGGAGTCATATCCTTGGATTTATCGGTTATCACACTGCCCCCGAGTTTTACCAATATCATATGGAAAAGGAAAGATTGGACACAATATATATAGTTAATGATAGCACGCGTGTTTTTGTTTAAAGATCGATATCTAGAGAAAGCTGAAGCTGATAAAAAATAAAAGTAAAAAGGAAAGGGTGGGAGAGCGTGTCTCCCATTCTCCGTAGTGAACTACCAGATCTAATAGAATCCAATAGTTACTGTTATCGTGGCCTCATACTGCCCTTCTTGCGTACCTGCAGGCACGTCGATGAACCAGGCTACTTGAGTGTCCTGTTCCGTAGGGATCTGGTTGAAGTCTGAGCCATATGGTCCGATCGCGGTGGTTCCATTGCCTGGCGCAGGCAGTACATTCGTAGCACTCCAGTTGCCCCATATACCTATCTCAGTGTCCACTCCTGGTATTGTAGAAGGATTCAAGATCTCTGTGTTTGAGTTGTTTGCCTGACCTGTGATGTTCACGTGCTGTAAACTCACATTTACGGCTGGTATGTAATTCAGACCATCCACAAGATCCGTTATTGACACATTGACATAATATGGTGTATTTGCCGAACATGTTATGTTGCTGTATGGGAACAGAGCGACGCCGCTGGTACCAGGTGGTGCATTTGCACTTGGATCACCACTTGCCTGGACATCCGTGTATGTGAATACTCCAAACTCGCCGTATGTGTAGTTTGTGGCTGTTGGGAATCCAGCATCATAAACTTCGAATCTGAAGTTCCAGCTGTTTGGATCATCTAACATAGTACCTGCATCCCATTCGTCACCAGCTACTGGTGTCGCGAAGAATGGATCAGATCCTACGGCCGCACATGTCTGCTTATCGAAGGTGATGTTCATCCAGACATAGTATTTTTCATTGGCTACAGAAACATTCGACCACCAGCTGTCTACTGTGAATTCTCCAGGTCCAGCTGCAGGGTATGTCATAGCTGCGGATCCTGTTCCTGCTGAAAGACCGAGTCCTTCTGACCACAGAGCGGTGAACATCTTGGTCCTGTTCTCGGCTGTAGCTCCTCTTGGATTGGTATCTCCATCATCGTACCATCCATTGAGTTCCACTCTTACATTGTCTGCGCCATCGAAGAACTGGTCGTTCGCGCCTATGGAATAGTTGAACTCGCCTCTGAAGGTGTATGTCTCACTGATGTCAACTTGCTTATCCAGTGTGCTTGCTCTTGTGACATCGGTCATGTCCCACATTCCTACTGAGTAACCATGTGGCACATCTGTATTGACCTTCAATTTTGTATCTGAATTAACTGCTGATACGTAAGAACCAAGAGCTCCACCAACACCGACTGAAAGACCCGAGCTTGGGCTATTGTATCCTTTGATGGAAATTCCATTTAGTACTGGTGCTCCAGTGAAAGGAAGCTTGTAGGTCATATCCTTCAATGTTCCTGTCGCTGAGTAGTAATTGTAGTATATTCCATCACCTGTGGCATTGGATCCAACTGCGGCTCCCCATGTACCATCTGGTGACCAATCGAAGTCAAGTATATTGTATCCTGTCTGGTTGTCCATCATATCTGGTATTCCACCATCGAACATGAAGAGATTCCCGCCCTCATGGTACAATCCGCCTATTATCGCGAAGGTTCCAGATGGCTGCCAATCGATCGTGTTCAATGCTCCGACAGCAGGCCATGCAAGGGAATTCTCATATAGGTCTCCAGAGTTCGTCCAAGTGTAACCAACACCAATACCGGTATTCTCACCGACAGCATAGTATGTGGCTATAGGGTTCGTCACTTGGTCCCATGTGACATCATAGAGTGTGTCACCAGCAAATTGAGCATTCAAGTCTGCGAATCTCCAACCTGTTGAACTACTATACCAGCATGCCAATCCTTTGTCACCTGTTGTATTATAGCCAACAGCAAAGAAATCATACGCCGAGTTGCCCCATTCATGGGCTACACAGACACCATTAAAGGTACCTAGATCCACTCCGCCATCTGGGCTGCCCAGTGGTGTTGGTCCGTTAACATAGTCATACTCGTATGCTAATGGGTGTCCAGCTATGTCATTTCCAACAACGTAGAATACTTCTGAGTAGTTATCGTAGATGATGTCATTCATTACATCCCCAGCCCCCAATATGGCTTGGACACTCCAAGCTGGGCTTGCAGTGAAATCATATATGTAGATATTATCTGATCCATCTACACCCAATGCGAAGTCTCCACTTGTGGTGTTCCACGCGATCTTTTTAAGGTCACTGTAGCCATCATTCAACTCCTCGAACATTCTTGCGGAGTCTTCAGCAACTACATTCAGCCCTAAGATCGAAAATCCTGCTCCTATCATCGCAAATGTTATTGCGAATACCATAATTTTTTTACTGATCATATCCATTTCTCCCTCACCGATTATTTTTAAACTCTGTTTACGATTGTAAAAGCTATGTATAAAATGGTATTAATAACTTTGCTGTGTTAATATGTGCAATATTATGTATATCTATAATTGATGCATGACAAAATAGTTTTAACTATCTCGGCAATACCAATTCTTTATTATTTAGCCTTCGGCACTTTTTTCTTTTGAACCTCGCTGTGCTGGCTCTGGCTCCAAAAGAAAAAAGGCGGACAAATAAAGAAACTCGCCAGAGCCTGCTCGCTCGGCAGTAATAATTCTTTATTATTTAGCCTTCGGCACTTTTTCCCAATCCGCCAGGAACTTCTCGATCCCGGAATCCGTCAAAGGATGACTGACCATGAGCTTCAGAACTTTCAATGGTAAAGTGGCAATATGCGCACCGGCCTTTGCCGAGTCAATAACATGTATCGGATGCCTAACACTGGCAACTATGATCTCCGTATCAAAGCCATAGTTCATGAATATCTGAGCTATGTCGCGTATGATCTGCATACCTTCCTGGCCATTATCATCCAATCTGCCAACGAATGGACTTACGAAAGTGGCACCTGCCTTTGCGGCCAGTAATGCCTGGTTGGCAGAGAATATGAGAGTGACATTTGTTTTGATACCTCTCAATGAAAGCTCTCTTGTTGCTTTGAGTCCTTCAGCACACATTGGAATTTTAATTGTAATATTGTCATGGATCTTGACCAGTTCCCTGGCTTCCTTCACCATGCCTTTGGCATCCATGCTGACGACCTCGGCACTTATTGGCCCATCGACAATGGCGCATATCTCTTTTACAACTTCTTTAAAATCCCTTCCTTCCCTTGCTATGAGTGAAGGGTTTGTCGTAACTCCATCGATTATGCCCCAGCTGTTCGCTTCTTTTATCTCGTCAATGTTCGCTGTGTCCAGAAATATCTTCATATTATCAATTCTCCTCGATAATTGATCATTATCTACCTCTTCTCTTCATTACATCATGAGCCGCATCCACTATGTGATCGACCGTTAGTCCGTATTTTTCCATGAGCTCATCAGAAGTACCCGATTCCCCGAAGGAATCCCGGATCCCAACTCTCTTCATCGGTACATGGAAGTTCTCGACCAGTGTCATGGCAACTGCAGAACCCATGCCGACCATGACATTGTGCTCCTCGGCCGTGACCATCCCACCTGTTTCTCTCGCGGCCTTGATCAATGTTTTCTCATCCATTGGTTTGATGGTGGACATGTTTATCACTTTTGCATCGATCTTATGCTTCTTCAGATCTTCCGCGGCCTCAAGACACTTGGCAACCATTATTCCAGTACCAACGAGTGTGATGTCCGCTCCTTCTCGCATGATACTAGCCTTCCCTATCTCGAAGTCCTGACATTCAGGAATATCCGTACACACGGGGATATTGGCTCTTCCCAATCGGATATAGACTGGTCCCTTGTATTCAGCAGCTGCCATCACCGCTCTCTTGGTTTCGGGAGCATCTGCTGGCACTATGACTGTCATATTAGGTAGAACTCTCATTAGGGCTAGATCTTCGATCATCTGATGAGTTGCTCCATCTCCCCCCACGGTTATACCTGCGTGGGTGGCGACTATCTTCACATCCAGTTTGGGATAGGCCACACTCTGTCTGATCTGATCGTACACACGCCCTGTAACGAATATCGCGAAGGTACTGGCAAAAGCTGTCTTACCAGCAGCTGCAAAGCCCGCACATGCGCTGATCATATTTTGTTCAGCGATACCGAAGTTGAAATGCCTTTCTGGAAAATGCTCGGCGAAAACACCGGTCTTGACAGAGCAGGAAAGATCCGCACTGGCAACGACGATATCACTTCTCTGTTCTCCAAGCTCGACCAGAGCCTCACCAAAGGCATCTCTCTGATTCTTCAATTCCCATTTTTTCATGCAGAAACCCTCCACTTAATTTCGGGTTTTTGAATACAATCGCTTTGCTCTCGCATTCAATCCCCTCCCAGTTCTTTCATGGCTTTTTCATACTCGTCCTTGCTGGGTGATTTACCATGGAAGCCAACAGCTCCTTCCATGAAGCTGACTCCTTTTCCTTTGATGGTATTGGCAATTATCACACTCGGATGGCCTTTTGTTTCCTTTGCCTTCTTGAAAGCAGCCAATATCTCTCTGAAATTATGACCTTCAATCTCGATGACATTCCATCCAAAGGCCTTCCATTTATCTCCCAGTGGTTCAAGGGACATGATCTTCTCAGTGGGGCCATCCAGCTGGAGTTTGTTCCTGTCTATTATGGCTACCAGATTATCGATCTTGAACTGGGATGCGGACATCGCGGCTTCCCATATCTGGCCGCAATTATTCTCCCCATCTCCCAGCATCACGTAGGTCCTATATTTCTTCCTGTCCAACTTGGCGGCCAATGCCATCCCGATACCCATGCTCAGACCTTGCCCCTCACTGCCTGTGGAAGCCTCGACACCCGGTGTCTTTCTCATATCTGGGTGCCCCTGTAATCTTGAACCGATCTTTCTGATGGTCTTCAGCTCATCGACCGGGAAATACCCGGATTCTGCAAGGCAAGCATACAGTGTGGGAGCCGCATGTCCCTTACTGAGAACGAATCTGTCTCTGTCTTCCCATTTAGGATCCTCTGATCTATGGTTCATTTCCATGAAATAAAGCGCGACGAGCACATCTGTCGCGGATAATGATCCGCCGGGATGCCCTGATCCGGCTCCATATATCATTTCTATGATATGGCGTCTGACCTTGCTGGCCATTTCTTCAAGCATTTTGATGTCTTCATCTGGATAACTGTTTACCACGATACCTGCCCCTAGTTCTATGAGGACGGGGAATACACTCGCACTTCATATTCTTTACTAATAAAACTATAAAACATCTGCATAGATTATAAGATGTAATATGTCCATAAGGTATGTGATAATTATGGCAAAAGAAAAGATAGAAGAATCCAGACTAGCACTCAGAGAAATGCCGGCCTTTCCAGTTGGCCTCATCACTGTCGGCAAGGGGAAGGAAGCGAATATCATAACCGCGGCTCTGATCCATGTATTCTCCTTTGACCCGCCGCTCATCGGCATTGGCATATCTCCCAAAAGGCACTCACATGGCCTTCTGGTCAAGGAAGATGAGTTTGTTGTCAATATACCTGGCAAGGATATCTTGAAGCAAACACTGGGATGTGGTACAGTATCTGGATCCAAGGTGAACAAGTTCGAGCTTTATGAATTGGAAAAGCTCGATTCTCAGGTTGTCGAAACTCCATCCATTGGCCAGTGCAAGGTTAATTTTGAATGTCGAAAAACCCAGTTTTTCACCACTGGCGATCATGATTGGTTCATCGGTGAGATCGTGATGACCATGGTCGAGAAGGGCTATAAACGAGGAGATGGTTTACTTTACTGGGGTGGGGATTTCCGTCTGCCTGGCAAGGTCATAAAAGACAGATGACGATATAGCTCATCAGCCAGAATCACCTACCACCGATACAAAGAGTTTTATCACAAATCCGCTATCCCAATTCCGATAATATGAAACATGACATGATGGAGATCCTATGTTGCCCCGTATGCAAATCCGACCTCGAGCTCAAGGCCACGAAAGAGCAGGATGGAGACGTGATCGAAGGAACACTGGCATGTGGAAAATGCTCCCATGATTACAAGATAGAGAATTCCATTCCGAATCTACTGCCACCGTGATCAAATAAAAAGAGATTGAGCTTCAATTATTTCTTTAGAATTTTTTGCCTTTTCATACTCTTCCAGTGGTTCTCGATTCAGAGTCAGGAACGTATCACCAAATCTGAACTTGGCCAACATTCTCTCTCCCTGTTCCCTGTGTCCGAGAATTATCAAAGAGGAAGCGAAAGCCTCCACACTGGAAAGCATGAAAGGCTTTCCATAATTGACTGGGTTGGCGGCCAGCATGAATGGAAGAGACCTTCCCTTGCTTTTTCTGCCCACTCTTGGGAAATCCTCACCCGTGGCCTTCCAGGAAAGATCCAGTACAGCTAAGCCTGACCTTTCAGCCACTTCCTGATCTTCTTTGGACAAGACCTTTTCAGCCGTGGGAACCAGAACAAGAGCTGAAGCCGGCACTTGAGATATTTTCTTAATATCTATAGCTAGATCGAATTTAGCCAACTTCCTGCCAGTGCACTTTTTTGGATCACACTGCTTCCCATCGTAAAAATATAGCTTGACATCATTGGTATTTGACATCGGAGCATCACTTCATCTTGATAGTTTCTTGCTCCACATAATTGCCTGGCTTGACAAGCACGGTAGAGAGATAGCCCGCGAGATTGGTCCCTCCGACTATGATCAGGTATAGGCCAACCAGCAGTTCCAGGTCCAAATATCCTGTCAGAATGATTATGCCGAAAGCTATGGTCAGAATAGCTGATGCTATGCCGGTTATCCCGAGTTTTCCAAGGATCTTTTTTGATATATTTCCATTGGTCATTTCCTCATTGTTCAAGTGTATCGCCTCTCGACCTATAACAAAAATCAACCATAAAAACTTACTTGTGCTGGTATCATTATCAGCATCTGCCTCGATGATGATAAAAAAACGTTCTGATATGTGATGAATGATGGGCGAACTGAGTGGCAGACTAACTACCATTCCATGAAATTGGATGGAATGGTATCCATAACCTATATCTGAAATATGGTGAAAATATGAGATTGATATCCTGGAATGTGAATGGTATTCGTGCTGTATCCAAAAAGGAGATATTTGGAAGCACGGGATTCAAGGACTGGCTGGCTGATGATGGCCCTGATGTGCTCTGTCTGCAGGAAACAAAGGCCTGGCCAGAGCAATTGAAAGAGGATCTATTGGAGCCGGCAGGTTATTCATCATACTGGAACCAGGCTGAGAAGAAAGGATATAGTGGCACTGTCATTTACACCAAAAAGAAGCCTCTCAACCACTACACCGGTATGTTCTCCGAGACCTATGATAAGGAAGGAAGGATAGTGGCAACGGAGTTCGATAATATCACTCTGCTCAACATCTACTTTCCAAATGGTATGCAGAGCCCGGAGCGCCTGAAATACAAGCTGGAATTCTATGACACTTTCCTCGAGCATATTGATAGTATCCGAAAAAAAGGAAAGAGCGTGATCTTCTGTGGGGATCTCAACACCGCCCATAATCCGATAGACCTGGCTCGCCCAAAAGAAAATGTAAATAACTCTGGTTTTCTACCTATCGAAAGGGAATGGATGGACAAGGTGGTGGAGCATGGCTACACGGACACTTTCAGGCATTTGAGCGATGAGCCAGACATGTACTCTTGGTGGGATTACAAGACAAGAGCAAGAGAACGAAATGTGGGCTGGAGGCTGGATTATTTCTGGGTGTCCAATGACCTATTGCCTTTCCTGAAGAATGCTTTTATAATGACCGAGATAGTGGGAAGCGATCATTGCCCAGTGGGTATTGACATCGATATTGAATTGTGATAATAACTCTAATTTAAAAATTAAAAAGATAGAAAATGCTAATCCTTTGGCCATTCCACAACCCGGCTCATGCATCTGTGGCAAAGAGCCTGCTCCGTATCATCGGTCTTCGGATTCATCCTGCCTCCGCATTTCGAGCACCATTCCTTCTCATCCCGCATGATGGCCACTTGGTCGCACGCATGCTCGAACTCCTGCATTTGCATGAATCGTCCGCAAAAGGGGCAGTAATTGTTCACCATCGGATCATCCTCAATTTTTCAATCTCCGATCCTCAGAATGAATTTCTCAACATGATGGTCGGGCTCGTACCGTTTCATTGCTTTTCGCAGGCCAGTATCACCAAGGTCCTGTTCCATATTGACCCAGGTCACCTCATTCGGCAATCTGGATATGAACTCCATATTCAGATACTGGTGCAATCCCGGATACTTGTGATTGGCCTTTTCAGAGTGAACGACCGCCATATTGTCGCTCATTCTTTCGCCCATGGTGAATCCAGCCAGCTCATCATCCATGTATACCACCCCACCTATTAGTCCCAATTCCGAGAAATATTTCAAGGATTCCACAATGGCATAGGGTTCTTCAAGTAGTTTTAGTTTGCCCAGGCACCACCCTGGCTCACGCCAATCTCTCAGACCAAGACAGGTATTGGCCAGATCTTTGTCCATATCGACGTATCTGCACCTTCCCTCGAATTTTTCCATGAATTTTCTGATGAGAAGACTCCTGCTCTCATGCTTGGAGCTATTGGGATCTCCCAGGTTTGAAGCTTTGTAAACATAGTCCCAATTCTTTCTATCTGGCTCTACATTGTAACCTTCTTCTCTTAGTTGCCCAGCAAGAGGTTCGGTTATGGAATCTATCGCGAATTTCTCATTATTGTTCTCTGCTTTTTCTATCAGAGAAATGGTACTGGCCAGTACGTCCTTATGAGTGACAGGAGGATAATAGCTCAATTCGCCCAATGGACTCATCTCACTAATGACCAATGCGCCTTTCAGGTCGGAAAGCCCAAGGGCTCTGGTTCTCCTCCAGATGAACATATTGGCAAATGTGAGCTCTGATGCATGTGGCTGAGCATCTTTTAGATATTCATCGACCATTTCCTTATGATGCATACGCAGATATGTGAATTCCGGAAACTCCTTGATAGGCATATTGATTGTTAATACAATTTTGTTATAAAAACATGTCTTTTTATCAATTTTAAAAACAAAAGAAGCAATACCATTTTATCCATCATGTGCATTGCCGAATCGTCGAAATCACAAGAAATTTCGATGGAGGATTAGTTATGGTATCATCTGAAGAATGCATGAAAATGGAATCGACCTATGGAGCGCACAATTATCACCCAATACCTGTGGTGATCTCGAGGGCCGAAGGCCTATATGTTTGGGATCCTGAGGGAAAAAGGTACATGGACATGCTATCCTGCTATTCCGCACTCAATCAAGGCCACCGCAACCCGAAGATAATCAAGGCCGCTATCGATCAGATGGAGAAACTCACACTTACAAGTCGAGCATTTTATAATGACCAGCTCGGACCATTCCTCAAGAAGATAACCGAGATCTCCGGCATGGAGATGGCCCTGCCCATGAACACCGGGGCAGAGGCTGTTGAGACCGGTATAAAGCTGGCCCGCAGATGGGCATACAGGAAGAAGGGCGTACCAACTGACCAAGCGGAGATAATCGTCTGTGCGGATAATTTCCACGGCAGGACAACCACGATAGCTGGCTTTTCTTCAGATCCAGATACTTATGATGATTTCGGGCCTTTCACACCTGGCTTCAAAGCAGTGCCTTACGGTAACGCTGAGGCACTGGAGGCCGCTATCACACCAAACACAGCTGCTTTCATTGTCGAACCTATCCAGGGAGAAGCTGGAGTCGTAGTACCACCAGCTGGCTACCTCAAAGAAGTAAGGGAAATATGCACACGTCACAATGTCCTCATGATAGCGGATGAGATCCAAACCGGACTATGCAGAACTGGCAAGATGTTCTGCTTCCAGCACGATGACATCAAGCCAGACGTTGTATTCCTGGCAAAAGCACTGGGCGGGGGCATCATGCCAATATCCGTTGTTCTAAGCTCGAAAGAAATTATGTCGGTCTTCACGCCAGGCAGTCATGGTTCCACTTTTGGCGGAAATCCACTGGCCTGCGCGGTCGCCATGGCTTCCCTGGATGTTCTTATCGATGAAAAGCTGGATATTCGCGCACAGGAAATGGGCGGCTATTTCATGCAGGAGCTGACCAACCTCAATAACCCGCTTATCAAGCTTGTCAGGGGAAAAGGTCTTCTCATTGCTATCGAGCTCATGCCAGAAGCTGGACCAGCAAGGAAATACACCGAAGGCCTGATGCAGAACGGTCTGCTGGCAAAGGAAACACATTCAACCATAATCAGGTTCGCGCCAAGTCTGCTCATAACCAAAGAGCAGATCGACGATGCCATTGTGATCATCAAGGGTGTATTTGAGGCTTGATCACCAATCGATAGTCCAGATAGTATCCGCTGGCACATGCACCCAATAACCTTCTCCAGGCTGCATGATATGTCCTGGGCCAACCTCAATGACATTATAGGGTTGGCTGGCATTGAATGCCTCTACTATATCAGCTCCAGTTCCGAGAAGTGCATCCGCAACAGTAACTGTATCGTTCAATGTCGGGTAGCCAACAAGATTCCAGCCAGCGTATAATTGGATGGCTGTCGAACTTGGTTCGCTTCCCCATACCTCCAGTGTGCAGGTTTCTGTTATGTTGATCCAGAATCCCATGGTATAATCCAGTACTTCTAGATCATTAAGTTGATCAGGCATGGTAGTGTGATTAATTTTCCAATGATCCTGACCTATCGGGTCATAAGCTTGTATGCTGTCCCATTTACCTGAAATGCTTGACAATATAGAGTCTACGTAGTCTCCCCGGATCAGCGGTAGAGAGACGAGGTTCCAGCCTTCTGCTAGATCTATATTATAAGTGGTCGGAGGTGCCCAGGGGGCCATAAGTGGATAATTGTCCTGGCCACTATTGAATATTGAGTGAGGTGTATCGCCGACTCCATCTGCTGGTGCAATATTTTGATCAGGTGTGCAATTGTTATCCACACCATCATAATCTGACCAGTAATTTCCACCACCAGGGTAGCCAATATCCCATGTATTATTTGAACCATAATCATAGGCTTGAGATGGATTATTTATGAAATTATTGTGATATATGAGATTATTATCATTAGAGCCTATGTAGCATCCTCGATAATTATCATTGATCGTATTATTGCGAATTATATTATCATCTACTGAAGGCCCAAAATCAATTCCTGCATATTGATTGTAGCTTATCTCATTATTTTTAATAGTATTATTAGATGAGAAACCCAAAGTAATTCCAATACTGGTATGATCCAATATCTGACCTGAAATATGAATGTATGAACAGTTGGCAAGGATCACTTGGCCTGCACCTGGAGGGATTATTCCTCCAGATACATCATACCAGTAAATTACTGGCTTACCATTTACTGTGTTCTGTGTGTCAATATAATGTGTGTTATAATGTTCTAATAAATTCCCTGCCAACTTAATTCCATTTTCATACATTGTATTTTTTGATATAATGCAATCCTGAGAACCTACGATATAAATGCCTACAGTACCACTAAATGAAACATTATTATTTTTCACAATTGTCCCGATTGAGAAACCCAGGCTGATCCCATATTTCTCATTATACAACACTGTATTGTTCGTAACAGTGTTCTGGTCTGAATATTTCACTTCTATTCCAGCCTCTGTTGAAGCTCCGAGGTTGCGGTTTGAATTTACTGTATTATTGTTAATTATATTGAGATCCGAGCCCGAAAAAATGTAAATTCCTTCATTACAATCTGAAATACTATTTCTTTCCAAATAATTATTATCCGCTCCCATCAGAATTATTCCCGAATTTGTATTGGAGTAGATCGTATTATTGATCAAGGTATTGAAATGTGAATTTTCTAGACCAATACCATTCCCTAAATTAGAGTATACGATATTATTTTCTATAATTCCATTATCTACATTAGTGAGGGCTATGCCAGTGCCTGGAAATAAGGAAGGGAAAGGTCCATTGCTGGTATCATGGATGATGCAATCTCTGAAGATGAAGTGATCTGTCGTATTCCCAACATAAAGGCTATTACTAGCACCGATCCCATTAATGTCATAGCCCTCAATGATCCATGGATTACCTTCTGTACCATCACCAGTATGCCAGTTCACGACACCATGGGCCTCATCGAAATCCATGTTTGAATCTATTCTGATGGGACGATGAGCTGTGTATGAAGACCTGGTTTCCAATGGCTCCATCAATGGATAATTATCATAAATGTCAATAGGCTCTGAATAATTGAGCCAGACAAATACAGGCATACCATCCGCCCACCAGCTCCAGGCCAAGGTGACTTCGCCTGTTGTGTAATTTAGTACATAATCATCCCAATTTGGGCCGGAGCCATCATCCTCTTCAAGCATCCAAATAAAGCCACCATCGTCATTATATATTGTACAATCAATGATATCAGTATATCCTACATTGAATGTGGTTGCTTCAAAGACTGTAAAGTATACGGTCTCATTCTCAACCGAAATGGTGTTGGAGTTATGATCCACCATATACGGTGTATCTCCCAGATCATCTGAACCAGGGATGTCTTGATCTGGGCCAGACATAATATCCATGCCTGAATGATCATCCCAATAGTTGCCACCAGATGGGTAGCCATTATCCCAATTATTGTTCTCATTGTCATCATCAGCATGGATAGTATTTCCAATGAAATTATTGTGATAGATAAAATTGCTGTTGGATTGTGAAAGTAGAATGCCGTTTATCGTGCTCATTGAAATATTGTTCTCATGAATAAATAAGCCAGTGCTTTGGGTAAAGAATAAACCATACATATTGTTAGAAACATTGTTGTTTCTGATTATACAAGACGATGAGCTATCGAGTCTTATGCCTGCACCATTGCCATAAGCAACATTGTTCTCGATAAGGCAATTTACAGCTGACCAGGTATGTATCCCCTCACCTGGATTATTAGAGAGATCATTGCCTCTGATCGTACCATTATGAACATTGTTCAGGACCAATCCTATTGTGGGGCCATAGGGCCAGTCTTCCCACTCAGTAGTATCATGAAGATAACTATCGCTCAAAACAAAATGATCCGTGGTATTTCCAATGTATATGCAATAACTATAGCCAGTTCCATCAATGTCCCAGTTCTGGATGATCCAAGGGTTGCCACCACTACCATCGCCAGTCGCCCAGTTGACAACACCATGAGCTAAATCAAAGTCCGCATTCGAATTTATTCTGATAGGTGCATGAACTGTGTATGATGGCTCAGGATCATCAGGCATATCCGCCCCTCCAGCACCCATATCTCCCTGGTAAAATGATATGAATAAACTAACTACTATTAGTCCAAAACACACTCTACTTAACATTGATCTGCCCATGATCATCTCACTTCTCCCTTTGATGAAGCGAATATGTTGATAATGTTATTTAAGGATACTGTAATCATTAACAGAGTATGGAAAATAGGGGTTTGGGAGGAGAGCCAGCTTTGGATATTTGGCAATTCTGAAAGATGGACCTCCCCGATCTTAACATGATCGGGGGTAATGAATAAGCACCCCGCCCGCGCACTGAAATAATACTGTGTTTAGACGGGGCTTAGGAATTCCAATTTGTGTTTGTCAACCACTGAGATATAGAATATAAAACTACGCCCAATTCAATAATTGGGCTAGTTCGCAAAACTTGTTTTGCTCACCCCGCCCTAATGAATATTCTATGAATTATCCAGACGGGGCATGCTGTAGAGAATATGTTTGATCTCAATAGATCAATGCTGAGAATCTGAATTATTCCTCATCATCTGGCTCTATCTCTTCTTCCAGCCCGCTGAGTTCCGCATCACTCATCACGTGCTGCGGTTTCTTCTCCGCGTGCTCGGCTTCTTCAATGGCTTCCTCAACTTCTTCGGGAGCCACGAGCCTCGTCACACTGCAGACCTTGTCATCCTTCTTCTTCAGGCGCATGATCTTCACTCCTTGTGTCGCCCTGCTGATGATCCTAATATCCTTGACTGGCGTGCGTATGACCATGCCGCTTTCCGAAGTGACAATCAACTCATGATCGTCAGTGACTTCCCTGACGGTGACGACCTCTCCATTCCTTTCGGAGGTCCTTATATTGATAACACCTTTGGCACCGCGCTTGGTCTTTCTGTAATCCGAGACATTGGACCGCTTGCCGTATCCGTTCTCCGTAACCGTCAGGAGAACGCTCTCCTCGTCCACGATGGCCATTGACACGACCTCGTCATCGCTGGCCAGTGTCATTCCCTTCACGCCGATGGAGTGCCTGGACACTGTTCTGACAAGGGATTCTTCGAACCTCACAGCCTGGCCTTTTCTGGAGGCCAGGATTATCTCCTTGCTTCCATCGGTCATGGCCACTCGAACCAACTCATCATCCTCTCTTAGCTTGACAGCCCAGATACCAGTGACCCTCGGTCTCTTGTAAGCCGAGAGTTTCGTCTTCTTGATGATACCCTTCTTGGTGGAGAATATTAAATAATGGTCTTCATCGAATTCCCTGACCGGGATGGCTGTCTGGACATACTCATCATCTTCCAACCTTGGAAGTATATTGACTATGGCCTTGCCCTTCGCATGACGACCTCCAATTGGTATCCTGTATCCCTTGAGCCAGTGCACTCTTCCTTTATTGGTGAAGAAGAGCATGAAATTGTGAGTTGTCGTGACATACATATCTGTGATGATGTCCTCTTCCTTGGTCTCCATACCTATGAGGCCAACACCTCCACGGCGCTGTTGCTTGTATGTATCCAATGTAAGACGCTTGATATAGCCAGTTTGTGTCATGGAAATGACGATATCCTCTTCTGGGATGAGATCCTCAATATCCATGTCATCCGCATGCACGATTATATCGGTCTTACGCTCATCACCATATCTGGCTTTTAATTCTGCCAGTTCTTCCTTGATGATCCTCATCACACGCTCTGGTGTCTCAAGGATATTTGTAAGGTCGGCAATGACGTTCAGCAGGGCGGAGTATTCGTCCTTCACGCCTTGTCTCTCCATATTGGTAAGCTTCTGAAGCCTCATGTCAAGTATTGCCTTTACCTGTTCAAGTGAAAGCATGAAATTGCCCATGAGCCCTTCTCTGGCTTCTTCCGCGGTCTTGGATTTTCTGATGATCGCTATGACGGCATCGATATTATCAAGGGCAACTATGAGTCCCTCTAATATGTGGGCTCTGGCCTTTGCCTTGCTCAGGTCGAATTCCGTTCTGCGAACTACAATGATCTTCCTGTGATTCACCCAATGTTCCAGCATCACCTTGAGGTTCATGACCTTTGGCTCATTGTCCACAAGAGCCAAGTTGATTATACCGAAGGTCGTCTGCATCTGCGTGTGCTTGTAAAGGATATTGAGAACGACTTCCTCCATCGTACCCCTCTTGAGCTCGATGACGATCCTCATTCCTTTTCTGTCGCTCTCATCCCTGAGATCGACAATTCCCTCGACCTTTTTGTTCTTCACAAGGTCAGCTATGTTCTCGATAAGCCTGGATTTATTAACTTGATATGGAATTTCTGTGACGATGATCCGGCTCTTGCCATTGTCCATTTCCTCGATGTGGCTTTTAGCCCTAATTCTGACACGACCACGGCCAGTGTTGTAGGCTTCGATTATGCCGACCATTCCATAGATCGTTCCGCCAGTTGGGAAATCCGGGGCCTGGATGAATTCCATCAGATCCGCAACCTCGGCATCTGGATTGTCAATAAGGAAAGTAAGGCCATCCACAACTTCAGATAGGTTATGTGGCGGGATATTGGTCGCCATTCCGACCGCTATTCCGGATGATCCATTGATTATGAGATTTGGAAGCCTGGAAGGCAGAACTGTCGGTTCCTGAAGACTGCCATCGAAATTATCAACGAATTCCACGGTCTCTTTATCTATATCGGCCAGCATTTCCTCCGCTGTCCGTCTCATACGACATTCTGTGTAACGCATGGCCGCCGCACTGTCACCGTCCACGCTACCGAAATTACCCTGACCATCTACCAGCATGTACCTTAGTGAAAAAGGCTGGGCCATTCTGACCAATGTGCCATAAAGTGCCTGGTCACCATGTGGATGGTATTTACCAAGAACGTCACCGACCACACGGACAGATTTCTTGAAGGGGCGGTTGTGTCCCAGTCCTAGTTCGTTCATGCCATGCAGTAATCTACGATGAGCTGGCTTCAGTCCATCCCTGACATCTGGAAGAGCACGCCCGACTATGACACTCATCGCATAGTCGATATAGCATTTCTTCATCTCGTCCTCTATTGGCTTTGGGATCTCGCGTCTTCCCAGGGTTTCCTCATTTATTTCCATATCCACCATTTTCAATCACCCCTTGATCTAAACATCGAGATTTTCCACCTCTCCAGCGTGTTCCATTATGAAGGCCCTTCTTGGTTCGACCTCATCACCCATTAGCACAGTGAACAATTGATCTGCCAGTACGGCATCCGATATCGACACCTTCAGGAAGACCCTCGTTTCTGGGTCCATTGTCGTCTCCCATAGCTGGGTGGCATTCATCTCTCCCAGACCCTTGTATCTCTGGACACCCCATCCCTGGCCTTTCTCAGCCAGCATGTCATCCTTTTCCTTATCAGTGAAGACCCAATGTTCGGTCTTTCCTTTGGATATCCTGTAAAGAGGTGGTTGTGCAATGTACACGTATCCAGCCTCAATGAGGGGCTTCATGTATCTGTAAAGGAATGTGAGCAACAATGTCCGGATATGCGCACCATCAATATCCGCATCGGTCATTATGACCAGTTTGTGGTATCTGGCTTTAGTAATATCGAACTCCTCGCCTATATTGGTCCCGAAAGCTGTTATGAGAGTTCGTATCTCATTGTTCCTCAAGATCTTGTCCAGCCTGGCCTTCTCCACATTAAGGACCTTTCCACGAAGCGGAAGTATAGCCTGGAACTCACGGTTACGCCCTTGCTTGGCAGAACCACCCGCAGAATTACCCTCCACAATGTAAAGTTCGCTCTTTGCTGGATCCTTCTCGGAGCAATCCGCAAGTTTCCCTGGAAGCCCACCACCTTCCAGGAAACCCTTTCTCCTGGTAAGTTCACGTGCTTTCCTGGCTGCAACTCGTGCTTGAGCAGCCAGTATTGATTTTTGAATGCAAATTTCAGCAGTTTTTGGGTTCTCTTCCAAGAACTCTCCCAATTTTTCATTGATCAAAGATTCCACAATACCCTTCATCACGCTGTTGCCCAGTTTGGTCTTGGTCTGCCCCTCGAACTGAGGGTCTGGCAACTTCACACTGAGTATGGCTGTCAATCCTTCACGGACATCGTCACCGCTCAGGCTCGCATCTTTTTCGCCCAGGTACTTGTTCTTCTTCGCATAGTCATTGAGAGTACGGGTGAGAGCCGAACGCAACCCGCTCATATGGGTTCCACCCTCTATCGTGTTGATATTATTTGCGAATGAATGAATATTCTGTGAATATGAGCCAGTGTACTGCATGGCGATCTCAAGGGTGGTGTCATCCTTCTGCGCCTCGAAATATATGATCTTCTCATGAAGCGCGGCCTTGTTCTGGTTTATGTATTCGACATATTGTACGATACCACCATCATAGTGAAAGGTCTGGCGGTGGTCTTCAGGAATGATATCTTCGGTCTCCTCGCCCTCTATCGGCTCTTGAACCTTGCCTACTTTCTTGTTATCCACTGTGATAGTGATACCTTTGTTCAAGAATGCCAGCTCTCTCAAACGAGCTGTCAGGGTATTGAAATCAAATTCCAGTGTCTCGAATATTTGATCATCTGGGTAGAATGTGATAGTTGTTCCATTGCGCTCTGTATCACCTATTATCTCCATATCTCCAACCGGGTGACCTCTCTCGAATCTCTGGAAGTATATCTTTCCATTGACCTCGACCTTTGCTTCTAACCAAACAGATAGTGCATTGACGACTGACACACCCACACCGTGAAGACCTCCAGAGACCTTGTAGGCTTTATTATCGAACTTACCTCCAGCATGGAGCTTTGTCATCACGATCTCCAATGCCGGTCTCTTGTACTTCGGATGCATGTCGATAGGAATACCACGACCATTATCCTGAACACTGATACTACCATCTTCGTTCTGCGTCATCACGATCTCATCGCAATAACCGCCCATTGCTTCGTCAATACCGTTGTCTACGACCTCATAGACTAGATGATGTAGCCCATGTATGTCCGTGCTACCTATGTACATGCTAGGCCGCTTTCTGACCGCTTCTAGCCCCTCTAGGACTTGTATCTTATCTGCATCGTAGTCTGTATCTGACATAATCGAACACCATGGGAGCATTACATAATGAAATTCATCACTTATATTATGCGCGCGTATGCGTATACGCGTGTACTATATAAAGATGATACTATTATCTAATATTTTTAACATTATACAATGCTCCTCAATAGTTTCTGATTTGTTATAAAACATATTTCATCATGTTTTTTATCATAATGTCAATAATTATCTAAATATCGACTTAATATCCTAATTAATCTGTCAAAACCTTTATGAAGGATATTACCTTTTACCATTATACATTAAGTAAATTTGGGATCGGCGAGGATTGATAATGGCAAATATTTCACAGATAGAAGATGCACTTCATTCGATAAAGCAAAATAATGGAGTTATGGACGCTGTAATGGTGTCCAGAAGCGGTATGCATATAGCTGGTGATGTTCCATCTGGAGTACACACAGAGACCTTCGTAGCCATGTCTGCAATTTTACTTGGAGCGGCTGAAACCTCAACTTCCGAGCTCAGAGACAAACTAAAGCTGGTGACAATAAACCTTGAACACTCTACCATATTCATCAATACCATCAGTAGCAGGGGGATATTGGTATTGAGGTCCAAGACCGAAGTTACCAGGGATGAGATCGTGGATATCATCAACACCCACGCAAGTAAGATCGAAGCAAGCCTTTGATATCTCAGACCTTTATCTTATCATAGATCACCTGTTCAGCTCATGCTGTACATGATCTTGAAATGTTATAATTTATCTTGAAGGATGACTTAAGATAGATGAATGAAGATAAATGAATATTCACTTTATCTTTGACCCTGGCTTCATGTCCTTGTCAGAAACTATGTTCATATTTCCTGTTCTAAGGAGAAGCTCCGAATCCGCACTCATGATAGCTGCTTTATTGCCATCTCTTATTTTCAGGGTGACATTCTGGAATTCTGGAAAGCTGATCTGTTTCGCGCCCTCTGCTCCAGAGATCCTATCACCTGGCTTTGCATCGCCATCAGGCATCAATATGGATACCTTCTCATCATCACTCGCGGCCAGGAGCATGCACTGGGATTCAATCCCCCTCAGCTTTGCTGGTTTCAGATTGCAGACAACTGTTATTGTTTTACCAGCCAGCTCCTCTTTTGAATAGTGTTCTTTGAGGCCAGCCACCAATTGCCTTTCCTCATCTCCGAGATCGATGATCATGACAATGAGTTTGTCAGCATCCGGGTGGTCATGCACCTCGGCGATCCTGCCGATCCTCAGATCCAGCTTCTTTAGTTCATCTGCTGGGCTAGCTATCTTTTCTTCAATAGTGGTGTCGGTATCCATTTCATCGTCCTCCTCAATTTCTTCTAGCTTTTTGAATAATGGCTCTGGCTTTTTGAGTTCTGTACCTGATATAGGTGGCTCGATTGCCTTGTTCCAATTATCTTTGTCAAGCACTTGTCCTTCCTCTCCAAGTGCTTCCCACAATTTCTGGGATGAGAAAGGCAAATATGGTGCGAAGATAACAGCCAGTGCTTTCGAGATGCGAAGAGAAGTATGGAGAGTTATGGCACATTTATCCCTATCTTGCTTCAATTCAGCCCATGGAGCCTTTGTGTCAATGTACTGATTTCCAAAGCGTGCTAATTCCATAGCACGTTTTATCCCTCGCTTGAACTCACATTTATCCAGATGTTCTGCAACATCATGCACAACGGCCTTGATCTCTTCCAATGCTTCCTCATCCGGAGCACTCAATTGGCCAGGCTCGTCCGGTATCTGGCCAAAGTTCTTCTGTGTGAAGCTCAGGGTCCTATGAACGAAGTTCCCATAAGTAGCAACAAGTTCATTGTTGTTCCTGGTCTGGAAATCTTCCCATGTGAAATCAGTGTCGCGGTTCTCTGGCATGGTCGTGGTCATGTAATATCTCATGGCGTCGGGCTCATATTTCTCAACAATATCCTTTATCGAGACTGAAACACCGCGAGATTTGGAGAATTGCTGACCTCCAAATCTGAGGTATGCATTTCCTGGAACATCATAGGGCAGGTTAAGATCCTTATCAAAGGAACGGAGAACTGCTGGCCAGAATATTGTGTGAAATGGGATATTGTCCTTTCCGAGGAAGTAATAATGACGGCATTCGGGGTTCTTCCAGAAGCTCTCGAGCTTCTGTTCATCCACCTGGCCATCCTTATCCATCGCCCATTTGACAGCCATCGTGTAATAGCCCATGAAGGCCTCGAACCAAACATATATTCTCTTATCATCATGTCCGTCAAAAGGTATTTTGATCCCATAGGTGGTATCTCGGGTAACTGGCCTGTCTTTCAATCCGCCTTCTATGAACATCCTGGAGAAATTGAGAACATGAGGTCGCCAGTAGTCTTTATCCGACATCCATTCCTTCAGTTCTTGCTCAAGGGCGCTCAGTTTGAAGAAGAAATGACTGCGTGTGACGAACTTCGGCTCCGAGCCACAGGCCGTGCATCTGAGAGATATCAGCATATCTGGATCCATGAGCTTTCCACATTCCTCGCATTGATCGCCTCTGGCATTCTCATAATGGCAGAAGGGGCATTCGCCCTCCACATACCGGTCTGGCAGGGTTCTGTCGCATTCGCCACAATAGGGTAGTTCCATCTCTTTCTCGTAGAGGTAGCCATTCTCGTGAATTGTCTTGAACAAATGGCTCACGGTCTCGATATGAACTGGATCCTCGGTGCTGTGGAATTCATCGAACTCGATCCCGAAGTCCTTGAGCGCTTTGTCATTCATGGTGTGGTATTTCTGGGCCAGCTCCTCTGGTCTGATGCCCTCTTTCTCGGCTCCCACAGTGACTGGGGTGCCGTGCATATCCGAGCCAGATACCATCAGGACCTCGTTGCCTCTCATGATATGGAATTTACGGAATATGTCGGGGGGAAGGTTGCATCCAGCCATGTGGCCGACATGAATTGGGCCATTGGCATAGGGCCAGGCCACTCCTATGAATATCTTGCTCATTTTAAGCACCTCTGTAGGGCTGATACGGATATAGGATTTATAATTTTATGAGTACAGAATGTATTTGTAAATGAATAAAACGGTATGAGGTCCGAGATGGGAAAAATGAGATTTTATTGACGCATATTCTCATTTTTCGCGCTAGCCCAATTATGAAGAATTCAATTCACTGGCTGAAGAATTGGGCGTATATCAACATTGGCTAATATCATTTTATGAGTATGAAAAATAATTGACGAAAATAAAATGATATGAGGGCCGAGACCGAGAATTGAACCCGGGACGAGGGCTCCACAGGCCCCCAGGATAACCACTACCCCACCCCGGCCATACTGTGCGATTGATAGATCAATGTGGTAATGTGGAAGACCTACAAACATGACATTATATAAAAATTTAGCAGGAAGTATATGTAAATGCCATCAGGGAGCTATAATTTATATCGGTAAAGAGCATTTCCTGCACTATGGCAGAAGGGGAAGGGCCAATTCCAATTATATCAGCCAGTGATCTGGAGAAGTACGGATACTGTCCAATGAGCTGGTGGTTGAGCATTGGCCTCTCTAATGAGAAAGAGGAGGACAAAAAGGTATTAGCTACCGGTCAGGAGAAGCACAATAGCCTGAGTCAGGACCTTACCAGTATCTTGGAAGGGGAGAGCATGGCGAAGGAATCCGAGACCATTGTTCTTTGGTTCGCTATCGCGGCCACCCTCATATCTTTGGTCGGCCTATCTCTGGTGTTCAAAGCAGATCTCAATATCGGTCTTATAATGGGGGTCATTGCTCTTATTTGGATACTCGCGGCCTGTTATTTTCTCTATCTAGCAGAGACGATATCACATAAAAAGACCATAATGGTCTATCAAAGAATAATCCTTATATTTGCAATTGTCGGAGCCATCATCGGAGTCAATTCCCTTACTATCCTTGAGCAATATTTCAGTCCGGAAATGGCCGAGATAATGCTTGCCATTTCACTAACCTGGCTTGTCGCCGCTTCTTATTTCCTGTACAGATCGTTGAAGCACTTTCATGACGCGATGAAGAAAAGACAGTTGAGAAAGGTAAAGGAAAAGATATCTTATGTGGATACTGAAGATAAGAAACCCAAATTATTCATATCCAAGAAGCTGGGTCTTAGTGGTAGGCCTGATTATGTGCTCGTGATAGATGAGGGTCACATACCCGTGGAGGTCAAGACTGGGCGAACACCCCGGGGACCATTGTTCTCCCATATACTTCAAACCGCAGCCTATTGCATCCTGATAGATGAAAAATATGGCGAGGCTCCCCCCTATGGGATCTTAAGGTATGATAAGGCCGAGCATGAGATAGAGTATGACGAATCCCTCAAGGACCTGGTCATCACAAAGCTCAAGGAAATGCGAAATATCTTGATAACAAAGGAAGTGCACAGGAATCATAATAAGCCAGGCAAGTGCAAGAATTGTTCAAGAAGGTCCATTTGCCAGGAAAGATTGGACTGATAGCAATAATTATTTTAAGGGTGCTGGCAGCATGTATTTTTAATTATGAAGGATTCATAATTATTTGATATCCTGTTCATAATTGAGACCACTGAGAAGAGCCATTTCCGCCTTCTGGATCTCCCTGCCAAGGTAAGCCGCGTGTTCCATCCTAGAGACCAGATTCTCTCTGATTATGGTGTGACAAAGGGCTTCAGCATTTCTTCCACATACAGTGGCCATCAACTTGCCAGTATCTGTCTTTTTTGAATCCTTGCCTTTGGAGACATTCTCATAGAACTCGACAACTATCTCCTTTCTTGATTTATCTATGAATATTACAAAGAATCCTTTGGGATCCAGTATCAGGCGCACATCTTTTTCTGCTTCAATTGTCTCCATGCTCATATCGATTTCCTCCAGTTCATTTTGTGATCATCAGCTCCTTCTCAACCAGATCTCTGGCCTCCACCATATTTCTTAGTTTTTGGCAGGCGACCTTTTGATCAAGGTTCCGCAACCCGCAATCCGGGTCGAGTAAGAGCTTATCCTCACTAAATAGGTCGAGCCCCTTTAAAATCCTTTCTTTGATTTTATCAACACTTTCCGCTTCATTGACATCGGATCGAACACATCCGAATCCCAGCTTATGCGGGAAGTCATATCCCGAGACAAAATCATCAAGGCCAGTATGCGCCGCGAACTCATGGTCAAGTATATCGACATCGATCTCGATCAAGTCTTCGAACAAGGGCTTGATATCACCACATACATGAAGGGCCTTGTCAACATTCGTGTTCTTCAGGACGATTTCTACCAGATCCTTACCGTACTCTGGCCGATCTATCGAGAAGAAGGGCTCGTCCACCTGTATGATATCGACGATGTCCGAGATGGCTTCCACTTCCTTCGAAAGAGACTCCGCGATATCGAAGGCCAGGTTTTCCACATTACCGTAATGCTCATCCACGCAGGAGCGGGCCATCGTGTACGCTCCTGTCACGATGCCTTTGATCCTCACATTGTCCCCGACAAGACTTCTCGCATACAGGAGATCATCATGGGTTATTGGAGAATCGAATGATACGTCACCGATCACCACTGGCCGGGTCTTCATCCTTATGCCATTGAGCTTCGACGCAAAGAGGGTGACCATGTCATTCCTGGTCTGCCCATCTGAAATGATATCTATGCCAGCTTCCAGCTGAGCCTGTATGGAATCCTCCAGGCTTTTTTTGAAGGGATCTGGGTCAATAGAAGATCCCTGATCTTGAGCAGCATCTTCCATTGATGTCATGCGCCCCACATCAATGTTATATGACCTTTCAAAGTCCCTGCCTCGAGGTCTGGCTGGGAAGCTTCCGACTACCGTGGTCGTCAATCTATGTCCGCTCACTTCAATCTCCTCTTTGGATGATCCTCGGGTATCTCGATGCCGAAATAATCCTCACCGCCCTCGGCAATGAACTTGTCCACCATCGCGATGAATGGGAATATCTGGCCAGCATTTCTCATTGGTCCGTATACGCAGTAATCGGCTCCCATCATGACAGGCAGTGCGTTTGCCCCGACATCGCAAGTGAGATATGCCTCGCGATGTGTCTTTCTGTAATCCTTCATCCATAACCATGATTCCACGGTGTTGTGGATGGCACATCCTGCTGGCAATCCCCATTTGTTCTTCATCACGGGGATCGACCTGATGGTCTCTGCCGTATTGTGATCAAAGGGAGTCGCGCCAGTATCTATTATCATATTGGGAATATTGGCTTCTTTCGCAATATCCATGAGCCCTTGGTCCAGAAGGCCAGCACCATTCTCCAGTATCTCCATCCTGCCATCCGTGCTCATGTTCTTCGGATTGTAGCCCAGAACGATAGCGCAACCCGGCGGATTGTTAGCCAGTGCTTCTTTCTCCATCTCTTCCAATCCCAGGTTAAGGGAATTGTATATCAGCCTCGATGAGACGCCGATCTCCCCGGCGTGGTCCAGGACCTTCGCCCGGAGCTCGCTCTCTGGAACATCCACGCATATCGGCCTGTTCTCTGGAACTCGGTCCAGAACAAAGTTCAATCGGGTCTCTATTTGCTCTTCCGACCCGATGAATATATCACATATTCCTGGATTGCCAGTCATCTGGCTGAGTTCCTCTTGGGTGGCGATAAAACCAGCAATTTCCTCCATGGCCTCTGGTGCATGATCTCTGTATTTTTTACCGTAAAATACAGTTCCGAACAACACGGTGGGCAATTCTCCTGGCTGTCCACCCATGCTCATATCGCCTATCTTGATCTTTATTTGTTCTTTTGAAAAGTTCAACATTTAACTCTCCTCCACTGGCATTTCCTCGATCTCAAGAAAAGGATCGAGTATCAGGTCCTTGTGAAATCCTATCTTGCCCGTTAGTCTCTTAACGGACGGCCTGTCGCTATTCTTATTGTCCACGAACTCCACGATATAAGGCTCTCCAAATGACTCATGGTCGATAGCCAGTTGTTCCTCCACGGCCTTCATGATCTCCTCATTATCGATCACATCGATCATGTTGATGATCTTGATCTGGCTACGGAAACGCTCGATCGCTTCTTCATCAATATTCTCGATGAAGGGAACCGCTCCCTTCGCGCCCGATATCCTTCCATTGTCGTCCACTCCTTTGCTGTGAAGTGATAGAAGGCTATGGCCGGATCTGTGGCCGCGAACTTCCTCACCACATACTATAAGAACTCTGATAAGCGGATTGGAGATCACATTCGCTACAACCTTCTCGATACCCAGGTTCTCGGTCTTCATGTGACCCCATATCGCGATTTTGTCTTTTGGAAAATCGATCTTACTGGCCAGTGTGACGATCGCCACCGGGCTATCCGGGCTTCCAATTGTGTATTCTCCTCTCCATGGGTACATCATGTTCTCACTCATTCTTTGAGCCAGGATTATGAGTTTCTACACTTAAAGATATTTGCTGAAAGTGTCTCTGATAATGACAAGAATAATTCAGTGATATTCATCAATAATTTAGTAAATACCAAAGGACGACCCAAGGAAAATTATATATTAGATAATAGATTGACCAGGCCTGTGTGAAGGGGCAAAATTATACCCTTCGGGGTACTATTTTAACTCTTCTTCCCACACCCCCTTCACACTCTCTAATATTTGTTTGTTTTTTTACATTGCGAAAGTCCCATTACTAAAAAGTATATTTTTATCTCCAAATTCCTTCAAAAATGAACTTTCAAGGCGAAACACTTAAGCCTTGAATTAATAATGTATTCATTGGCAAGACTGGAAGAAAGTGTTATTATCCTTCCACTTCTCTCGACTCTTTCTCCATTCTAGTCTTGCCAACTTATTTTGTATAATTGGTAATCCATGATAGCTAACTTTGTTTATAAACCTTCTTGATATTCTTGGCCAGCCTTTCACTGATGCCCTTGACCTTGACCAATTCAGCCTCGGATGCCTTCTCCAGATCCTTGAAAGTCGTAAATCCCGCATCATGAACTGCCTCGGCCTTTGAGAATCCAACTCCTGGCACGCCCACAAGGGCATTGACGAACTCCTTCTTCACTTCTTCCGGAGTATTGGCCTTTGGTTTTTCTTTCTTGTCATGTTTGACATCCAGTATGTCTTCCAATTCCTCGATGACCGCTTCTTCTTTCTCTTCCTCAGTGAACTTGGTCCCGCATTTGTCGCAGAACTTGTCATCTATATTGCCAATTGCGTCACAAGCTGGACATCGGAATTGTTCTCCCGCGATCATGTCATCCTCTATTTCTTCCGCGACCTCTATTTCCGTTCTGTCCAACTCTGGCTCGGGAGCCTTATCAGGTTCGACCTGCGATCCCAATCGTCTTACAGTGGCATCCCGATTCTTGATCGCATCCCTGAATCCAGGGTCTATGCCGAGTGCTCTTTCAAAGCACTCGAGGGCGAAAGTGTGCTCATCCATCCTTGAGAGCGCGATACCCTTATTGTTCCATGCTTCCGGATGTTCAGGGTCGAGAGTTATAGCTTTATCCAGGATCCTTATCGCTTTGTCCAGATCATCATCACTGATCAGAACGAATCCTTTATTTGAAAGTAATAATGGAGTCTCATTTATGTTCAATGCCATGTCCAGGCAGGATATAGCTTCTTTGAACCTATCCATCTCGTACAATGCGGCAGCTTTGTCCGCCCATGCAATGTCATTATCTTGATCGATATCTATGGCCCTATCGAAGTACTTGATAGATCCTTCTGGGTTGCCAGACGCGAGGATCGCATTTCCTTTATTGCACCAGGCCTCGGAGAAATCTGGATCTATCTGTATGGCTCTATCAAAGCACAGGATGGAGTCATCATGCTTTCCGATGCTGAGCAAAGCAATACCTTCCGCGTTCCACACCTCGGATGATCCTGGCTCGATCTCGATCGCTCTGTCAAAGCTCTCGATGGCCTTCAGGGTGTCACCGAGGCTCATGTGGATATTCGCTCTTTCTATCCACAATGCGGGCTCTTCCTTTTCTAGTTCTGTAAGCACATCATTGGCTCTCAGAGCATCTTCGAATTCCCCAATCTCGATCAATGATGTTGCTCGATTCATCATGGCTGAAATGTTATCTGGCTCCTTCTTCAGGACCTTGTCATAATATTCAATGGCATCATCGAACCTTCCCATCAGATAAAGCAAATTAGCTTTCTCCAGTATTGATGATGCACGCTCCTCCAATTCGATGGTTGTGTTCAGGCAATCCAGTGCCTCATCGTACTTCATCATCCTTATCAGCATTTTTGATTTCTCGAAAAGAATGGAATATTCTCTGATCTCCTCTTCCAGAGCCAGATCTTCCTCCACCTGTTCAAGCTCTGGTGGATCTCCAACTGGAAGTTCCGATTCTGGTAATGGTACGGCATCCTCAACTCCATGGCCGCATTTGGCACAGAAAGCCGCCGCATCTGTAAGAGGTGCATCGCATGCGGAGCAGTTTGGATCTGATCCAAGTCCTATGAGGTCGGCAAAGTCATTTGTCAATGATTCCTCTGTGATCGCCGGCTTTTTGCTTGCAGCCTTTTTAGCTGCAAGTTTTGATTCTTCTGCTTCCCTGGCCTCTCTTTCCTCAGCTTCCTTGAGAAGAAGTTTCTCTTCGAGTTCCTTTGCCTTTTCTTCCTCTTCGATAAGGCGGAGGCGCTCTTCTTCCGCCTCTCTTTCTCTTCTTTCTTCCAATTCCAAAAGACGGGATTCATCCATTTCTTTCAAAGCTTCCTCTGCCTTCTTCTTCTCCTCTATGGCCAGGTCCCAATATGGTTTAAGAAGAAGTGAATTGTCAAAAGCATCAATGGCCCTTCTTGGATCTTCCATCGCCATCAGCGCGATGCCCTTTTGATAGTAAACCTCGGGACTTTTCTCAAGCCCCAGTACCTTGTCATAACATGAGATGCAATGCTCATACTGCTCCATATCATGCAGTAGCAGTCCCTTATTTAGCCAGGCCTCTTTGTAATCATCCTTTTTCGCCGTGGCCTTGTCAAAGGATTCCAGTGCATTTCCGTAATCCTTGAGGTATTTGAGTGCCACGCCTTTGTTATTAAGCACATTGATATTGTCTGGCTCAAGGAGCAATACTTTGTCATAGCACAGCACCGCTTCCTCATGCTTGCCCTGCTCATGCAGTGTCGCGCCTTTATTGTTCCAGGCTTTGGTGAAATTCTTGTTTATCTTCAATGCCTGGTCATAGCACTGGATCTCATCTTCATATCTTTGTAGTTCGTAATAGATAGCTCCAAGATTATACCATGATTCCTCACTATCTGGATTGACCTCAAGAGCCTTTTTGAAACATTCGGCGGCTTCTTCCATTCTTTTCATGGACTTCAAAACACTGCCTTTCATGATCCAAGCCAGGTCATAGTTCGGCTTCATTTTCAAAGCATTATCGTAGTATTCGATAGCTTTCTTGAAATTACCTGAATTGAAAAAGTCATTGCCCCATCTCATCTGGTTCTCCAGCTCGTCAATGCTGGGTAGGAACCTCTCTCCATCTTGTTCAAGCACTTTCTTCGAGTCCTGCTTCTTGAGATCATCATCAAGTTCCAGCTCTTTCAGGAGCAGACCGAATTTGTCCCCATCCGCGAGATTCACACCAAGAAGATCAGCATACTTCCTCGCATCCTTGGAGAGCTTGGTCGTGGATATGAAGATCGCTCTGACATCGACACCTCCTCTCTTCCTGCCGACCATCTTCTGGATGTCCTCGGGTCCAGCATCTGAATGGCCCCGTTTTACTTTGATCACAAAGGGCTCTGAGTTTCCTTCAACTTCTCTCAGTGCTTCTATCTCCACATCATCGGCTCTCATGCGAGAACTGGTTATCTTGAAGTCCATCTTCTCCAGTAGTTTATTGGATAGTATCCGGAACTCCTCTGGACCGAGGTCATTGACTATGTTCATGAGATATTCCTGACCCATGTTCAGCCTCCCTCCCTCAACCTTTTTGTACTTCTCTTCTTCCATGATCCAGCCTCTTCATGTTCGGGGTCCAATTCCAGGACCTTATCAAAGCTAATGATGGCCTGTTTATACTTTTCGGCCTCGTGCATGGTGACCCCTCTAGCCAACCAATTCTTTGGATTGTCCTTCCCCATCTTCACAGAGTAATCCATCGATCTTATGGCATCATCGTATTTGCCGATGTCCTTCTGTGCGACTCCCAGCAATCTCCATAGATAATCATTCTCTGGGTTTAATTTCAAAGCTTCTCTGTAAAGATTGATGGCCTCATTATATCCACCATTCTTGTACATAAGACGTCCTTTTCCTATCAGGGCATCGCTATTCTCACCATCGACCTCTATGGCGAGATCATAAGCCTCTCGGGATTCATCGATCTTTCCCTGGCTTCGATGAACATCTCCTTTCAGAGTGAGTGCCCGACTATCATTCGGATATATTCTCAATGCGCTGTCCAGAGCTTGAATAGCTCCACCCCACTTGCCCTTCCTTAGCATTATATCCGCCTTGCCGATCAAAGCATCCGCATTGGTTGGAGCGAATTTGAGCAGTCCTTTATAGATATTCTCTGCTTCATCCACCTTGTCCTTTTCCAATAGCATGTTCGCCTTCTTTATCCAGGCGTATTCATATTCTTCATCAAGGCTTATGGCCCTGTCATAGAATTGTAAAGCCCCGCCCCATCTTCCTTTCTGATGGAGAACATCTGCTTTTTTGGCCCATGCTTCTGGTTCATCTGGGTCTATATCAGATGCTTTCTCATAGCATTTGTAGGCCTCGTCATATCTTTCGAGCCCTGCAAATCCATCTCCTATGCCCAGCCAGGCATCCATATTGTTCACATCTACCTCGATAATACCATTGAAGCACACGATAGCGTCTTCGTACATCTCATTCTCAAGGTCGATGGTTCCCAGTAGGAATCGTGCATCAATGTGATCCTTATCAAGCTCTGTGGCTTTTTTCAATGACGCGACAGCTTCATCAAATTCTTCAATATCGTAGAGTCCTCTTCCTTTCTGGTACAAGGCCTCTATATTATCCTCATCTGACTCAAGGACCCTGTCCAACATCCTGAGTCCTTGTTTCTCGCGACCCATGTCTATCAATAATACTGCCTTGCCGGTCTGGAATTGAAGATTATCAGGGTTCAGATTGATACCCGTATCGTAGCAAAGAAGGGCTCCCTCTTCATCCCCTTCTTCTATGAGCTCTTCAGCCCTTTCCAGAAGAGCCTCCTCATCATTGGATGGATCATGATCTTCGAGATCCTCATCCTCATCCTCATGATCGTCCTCCTCATCCAGTTCTTCATCCTCAACTTCCTCTTCAGGATCATCATCTTCCTCATCCGGCTCATCATGGATAACTATGTCCTCTCCTTCAAGGACAAGCATATCTTCTGGATTCAGCATATCGACGATGTCCGCCTCTGTCTGCAGCTCTTCGATATCTGCGGCTTCTTCGATGATGGGAATGTCATCCACTTCTTTGCTTGGAGTTTCGGTATCTGATTTCGGCCCGCCCATTTTACCAAAGATATCATCGACATCCTGGAACCCTGCTTCGACATCAACGGTTCCTAACTCCGCCTCGACATCGATGGAGCCCTCATCTTCTTCCACATCTGTGTCAAGTGCATCTGTAAGGTCAGCGATACCCGATTTTTCTATCTCATCCACGGTATCTTCAATTTCATCATCTTCATGATCATCATCCTCATGATCATCCTCTTCAACCTCATCCTCAAAAGCCTCTTCTATATCGGAGACCAGGTCTTCCTCAACAGGAAGCTCTGGCTCTGGCTGTGACTCTGGCTCTGTGGCTTCATCAATATCGGCCATGAGCTCGTCTTCCAGGGATAGTTGATCATCAATGACATCGGCATCATCTTCATGATCTATATCATCTTCAATGACCTCATCAATTTCTTCCTCTATCGATGGCTCTGGAGTTATATCATCATCAATTATTTCTTCGATCGGGGTCTCAAGTTCTGCTGGCATCTCAGTTTCTGCCGGCAATTCCACTGGATCTTCTTCCTTTATCTCAGATACTGGTTCCTCTGGTAGGGTCACACTTTCCGGGTGAAGTGGCAGTGGCTTCTTCTCCATCCGCCTGATGAATTTCGGTCTCGATGTGATGGTTTTGGCCAGATCATAACATTCAACAGCCTCGTCTATGCTTCCGAGCTTGGTGAGTGCGTCACCCTTTCCTATCAGTGCCTCTGGGTGATTCTCATCCAGCTTGAGTGAAAAGTCATAGCACATTATGGCTTCTTTATATTTGCCGATGGATAGCAGTGCGTCGCCCTTGTGCTTCCAGATGCCAGCTTCTTTCGGGGATAATAATAATGCTCTATCAAAGCTCCTCAATGCATCCTCTTCTTCTCCAATATGAAGGTGAGCGGTTCCCTTGACATTCCAGATGATCCCATCTTCCGGATCCATGTCAAGGTATTCCTTGCTGGCTTCAATAGCCTCCTGAAACCTCTCTATAGAATAAAGGATTATAATGTGATTTCTCCTTGCTGGCATATATCCATCATCTTCCACCAAAGCTCTTTCATATTGCTTCAGAGCATAATCCGCACACCTGCTTTTGATCATCTTCGCATCCTTGTCATCAAATGCGATATTATCCTTCACCGCATTGACATTGAGCCAGGATACATTTCCTATCATGGTCTCCGCCCTTGCGCCAAGATCAAGCTCCGTGTATTTCTCATGAAGATCGTGAGCCATATCCTTCAGTCTATTTCCTATGTCTACCGCTTCCTTCGTGATAAGTATGCTCTCATCTGGCTCTATCTGGACCGGGATGCCAAGATGTTGGAGAAGACGCTTTATCTTCGATACTTGTTTTTCTATATCCTTCTCCTTCTCAATATTATTCTGGATCTTGTCAACATCATCTTCCAGGGATGCCAGTGATCCAAAGGACATGGCTTGGGTCGATGATGGTCCGATAATAATGGTCAAGGAGCCCATTTTTCTGGCTCTTGTGAGTGGACTTTCTCCTATCAATGAATATCCCGTGATAAGGGCCGGAGAATTATCTAGGCCTTGCTTCGTGCATGTGCCACATATCAGCCCACCACGGATCAGCTCTCCACAACCTATACAGTCCAATAATTCACCACATAGTCAATATACTGTTTAGGATAAAAAGCTTATTAATATATTATATTAGTGCTTATAATACTATATTTATGGTTAAAATTGTTATAATAATGCATGATTCGATGTTTTAATATCAATATAAATCTCAAATGCTCAAGCTCAAAGACCGATGATCGCAGTAACTCTAACCTCTTTCATCGCCACACTGTCGTCAAGGAAAACGATGGTGGGTATATCATGGCCATGATCTGACAATGAGGCAAATCTATTCGTGAACTCGGTTGCCCAGGCCTCGTTTATGCCGAACCCTTTGGCAAGGAATATGGCGCATTTCGGATCCAGTACCTTGAGAGATAGCCAGTCTGACTTGTGCAATTCATCATTTAAGACAAATATGGGATCATCCCCTCGCCATTCAGCAACATCCATTCTAAAGATGTGGCTGATCTTGAATGTCTTTTTCAATTCTTTCAAACATCCTCTGTCCAGATCATTTAATTCCATGATAGGTGTGGCCACTACTTTGTTCATCACCTTGAAGGCCTTCATTAGCGGGAGATTGGGCACTTCTTTCAGAATTTGGTCGTTCTTGAAGACCACCGCACTGCCCCATTTTCTCAAAGCCTCTAATTGCTTTGTGGATATGTGACGTTTCTGAATGCCTTCCGCATTCAGGGGTGTGGTGATCAGAGCCAGAGGTGTTGCTTTGGACATTCTGGCGGATTTAGAGACCAGGGAAGCCAACCACCCTCCATTACTTCCGCCAAGACCAGCTATGGGGAATACGAGATCATAACCCTTTAGAAGATAACTTAGTTGAGCTTCAGCATCATTGTCTGCGTAATGTGAGTCTTTGGCCAGTGCTGAAGATGCCGCATCCTTGGAATTGATGATCATCTCTTCATCAGCTCCTGTACTGGATATCTTTCTTCTATCGGAGGCAATAGCTATTTTCTTCACGCCATGAGGGAGGTCAATACTGCGGAGGGCATTGCAACCCATGCCACCACATCCGACAACAGCTATTTTGAGAGGGCTATGGCCCGCGCTAGAGCTCGTACTCTTTCTGAAAATCATGGTCCCATCCACGGTCATCCGCTCAGAATTGGGCTCACACCCTAAAAACCTATTGGAAGTCTATTGCGGCGAAAAGTGGATATGCAACTGTAAGTTATCCACTTCAGAAGTTGAATATTATGGACATGTACCTTGTAGGAGCTTCAGCCGCGGTGTTCACCTCCGCACTATGGACCATAAATGCAATTCTATTCACTTCTGCTGGCAAGCGGATCGGAGCCATCAGTGTCAATGCCTGGCGGATCCTCTTCGCAGTTATTCTTCTATGGGTGACCCAGATACTTGTTTTCGGCAAGTTCTTTCCAGATGCGACAGGTGAGCAATGGTTCTGGATCGGACTGAGTGGAATAATAGGGCTGGGTGTGGGTGATTTCGGGCTTTTCGCTTCTTTTGTCATCATCGGCACCCGAAGATCGGTCCTGATGATGTCCCTGTCAGCCATATTCGCATCAATTGCCGCTTTCTTCCTCTTTGATGAGACATTGCAGATCGTGGCCGTCGTCGGTATCGCGGTCACATTGACTGGTGTCGTCATGGTGCTTCTGGAAGATGAGACCAAATCAGATGAGAGAAAATTGTCCAAGAAGGAAAAGACCTGGGGCATATCACTGGCCCTTGTCGGAGCTATTGGACAAGGGCTTGGATTGGCCTTTCTGAAGAAGGGAATGCTCCTATATCCTGAGGCTGATGGGCTTACAGAAGCTATGTCATTGGCTATCACTTCCACTTTGATCCGGATGATACTGGGCGCGATCTTCGTGTGGGTGGTCGTCACCATCTGGGGCAAGCTACCGGAGATCAAGGAAGCTCTCAAGGACAAGAAAGGGATGAAATATGTCACTGCTGGATCCTTCATCGGCCCCTTTATCGGTGTCACGCTCTCAACCCTGGCCGCCTACCTTGTGGAGGTCGGCGTTGCCCAGACCCTCCTTTCCCTGATGCCGGTCTTCATCATCCCAGTTGTCTGGCTCCTTTTCAAACAGAGGACCAGCTGGCGGGGCGTGGTGGGAGCTTTCATCGCGGTGGCTGGCGTGGCTATATTGTTCTTATTGTGAGCTATGGATATCACCAATTCAATTCATTCCCATACCCAAGTTCGTCAATTGTCTTTGCACCTTTAATTAACCTAATATACCATTAGGAAATTCAGGGTATCGTATTAGCTAAACATCAAGGTGATAACATGTCAACTGGCAGTGGTTTCGGAAAGGCAATATTGTTCGGCGAACATTTCGTCGTGTATGGGAAAGCGTCGATAGCTTCAGGAATATCAAAGAAGACAACGGTGACACTTGTCGAAGGAAAAGAGCCTGGCTTCAAAATAATCGACAAGAGACCGGCGGCTGATGGCTATATCGAGAAGTACGCGGAAGCTCAGCGCGAGTCTGTCGAGCTCATGAACAAAGCGGTCTGGCATCTGGATTTTGATGCCAATCCGGTCGAGGTCACCATCGGAGGCGACCTTTACTGCGCCTCCGGTGTAGGTGCTTCAGCGGCCAGTTGCGTCGCAATGGCCAGGGCTGTTTCCGAGCATTTCAATCTCAATTTGAATGATGAGCAGATAAACCTCTGCGGCCTGGAAGGCGACAAGGCCTATGCCGGCACACCCAGTGGCATTGACAATACCTGCTCCACCTATGGCGGTCTTATTTTCTTCAGAAAGAACCTGGATGGCGGCTCCAATCAGATGGATCAGATAACTCTCGGCAAACCATTGAACATCCTCCTGGTATCAACAGGTGTGACGACCAAGACAAAGCAAGCTGTCGATGGCGTTCGGGAAAGAAAGGAGAAGGATCCAGAATATTACGAGCCTATCTTTGACCAGGCTGAGGAACTGGTCATCCTGGCAAAGGATGCTCTTGCACAAGGTAATTTGATAAAAGTGGGCCAGCTTATGGATCAGAATCACACTCTCCTGCAGGAAATTCGAGTATCACATCCAAAGCTTGATCATCTGGTCGATCTCACAAGGGAGAATGGAGCCCTTGGCGCGAAGATGACTGGTGGTGGCATGGGTGGATACATGATCGCGCTCTTTGCGGATGAGGAAACACAAGAACTGGCTGCCCGAGTCTGTGAATCTGAAGGGTTCAAGGTCATCAGGGCGAGAATTGGATGATCATCCCACCCGAATAGTTATAAACTAATTTTTCATTACTATATCCCATAAGGGAGTGTGTGAATGGATCTACGTAAGTTCTTGGACAAGCTGGAAGCCAGTGGCAAATTGATAAGGGTGACTAAAGAGGTAAGCACGGAATACGAGATAGCCAATGTCATCAATTCTTTTGGAGAGCAGCCGATCATCTTTGAAAATGTGAAGGACAGTGATTTTCCAGTATTTGCCGGGATCACATCTTCCAGAGATATTATCGCAGACGGCCTGGGGACTGTGAAAGAGGATCTCCTTCTCAAGATGGTGAATGCTCTTCGTGAGCCAGTGGAGCCAGATATGGTTGACGGAGCTGACGCACCGTGTCAAGAAGTGGTCGTCCACGATCCAGATCTTTCTAGAGTTCCTTTTTTGATGCATCTGGAAGGCGATGGCGGTAGATACGCCACCGCCACGTGTGCTATTATCAAGGATCCTGAAACTGGCCGTAATATGTCCTATCATAGATTGATGTATCGCGGTGGAAATAAATTCACAGCCAGGCTTATTCCCAAACGGCAGACCAGGACCACTTATGACAAGGTGGAAGGCGAGGTGGAGATCGCGGTCTGTATTGGAAATTCCGTTCCCGTGATGATAGCGGCTTCCCTTGGACCAGCACCAGGAACTGACGAATTGGCAATAGCTAATTCATTGGGAAAGACCGACCTCGTTAAGTGTGTGACAAAAGATCTGGAAGTTCCAGCCAGCAGTGAGATCGTCCTCGAAGGTAGGCTGATCAAGCAGGCGGATATTGAAGGACCATTTGTCGACCTTACTGAAACTCGCGATTTCGAAAGGCAGGAGCCTATATTTGTCGTGGATTGCATCACGCATAGGAAGGACGCGATGTACCAGGCACTTCTGGCGGGTCGGAACGAGCATAAACTATTGATGGGTATGCCGAAAGAACCCACCATATACGATGAAGTTAGCAAAGTCTGCAAATGCACGAACGCGGTCATCACACTGGGTGGAGGATCGTGGCTGCATGGTGTTGTTCAAATTCAGAAGCAAAATGAGGATGATGGAAGGAAAGCGATCGAAGCAGCTTTCCTCGGTCACAAGAGCATGAAGCACGTGATAGTGGTCGAAGATGATGTGGATATCTTCGATCCCATAGCGATAGAATGGGCAATAGCTACCAGGTTCCAGGCTCACAAGGATGCGATCATCATGCCGGATCAACCCGGATCTTCGCTGGACCCATCCGGGGATCACAGTGGCAAGAAGACCATGATCACGAAAGTGGGATTGGATGTGACCAAGCCGGCTGGAGTGGATCCAGCCAAGTACGTGAAAGTAAGCTACAAGGATGTGAATGTTGATGAATACCGTGGGTGAAGGGAAATTCAGGGTCTGGCTCCAATGCGAGGGCATAGGCAATGACCTGGTCTACATGCTTGGTGGCGGTCAGAGATCGCATATAGGGAGCATAGTTCTCAAGATACCGCAGAAAGAAGTGGAAATATTGAACCTGGAAGGACATTATGATCACAGGGTGCTGGTGCCTATTGCGGAGGCGGCAGCCCAGAAGTATCACAAGAAAGTGGTGGCACTGGGTGGAGTTCACATTGATGATGCGACCAAGGAAGAAATTGAACAATTGGTCGCCAATTGCATGGAGTTGATAAAGTGCATCTGACGAAAGAGCAGGAAGGCATGCTGGCTGGAGAACAGGGAGAAGTTGTGGAACGATTATTCCGCCTGCTTGTCCGATTGGGCGACATCTATGGCGCGGAGGAAATGATTCCCGTTGGTAGTGTGCAGGTCGCAGGTGTGTCATACAAGTCCATTGGTGATCCCGGTCTGGAATTTCTTGAGGACTTCGCGGCCAAAGGAGCGAAGGTCAAGACACTTACATATCTCAACCCTGCTGGCATGGACATGGAGAACTGGAAAGAAGTTGGCTTTCCAGAGGACTTCGCCAAGCCCCAGATAAGGATAATGGAAGCCTTCAGAAAGATGGGCATAGTGGTCACGGCCACATGCACTCCTTACCTCGCTGGCAATCTGCCAAGGTACAGGGAGCACATCGCGTGGTCCGAATCTTCTGCGGTATCATTTTCCAATTCCGTTATCGGAGCCAGGACCAATCGAGAAGGTGGCCCATCAGCACTGGCAGCCGCGATATGTGGTGTGACCCCGAACTACGGTCTGCATCTTGATGAGAATCGCAAGCCAAACATAATTGTGAAAGTGGATAAAGAATTGGAATTCAGCTCGGACTATGGAGCATTGGGATATCATGTTGGAAAGCAGGTGAAGAACAAAATACCTTATTTCACCGGAATACCCAGCTCGGCCAATACGGATCAATTAAAAGCACTCGGAGCAGCCATGGCGGCCTCCGGAGCCGTCGCGCTTTACCATGCAGAGGGCCTGACACCCGAAGCTCAATTGATGGATGTATCTGGATTGGAGACCATCAATGTCGGAAAGGAGGAGATGGCCACTACTTACGAGACTCTGAACACAGGATCCATACCGGACATCGCGATACTTGGATGTCCGCATGCGTCATTGCGAGAAATAGGGAGTTTGGCTGGCAAACTAGAGGGCTTGAAGCTCAAAAGACCCATCTGGATATGCACTTCCAGGGTGATGAAGGAAGCTGCCGATCGCATGGGATTCATCACTATCATAGAGAATGCCGGGGGCAGGGTGGTCGCCGATACCTGCATGGTGGTCTCACCCATTGAGGAAATGGGTTTCAATATTACAGGTGTGAATTCAGGAAAGGCCGCGAACTACTTGCCTGGCTTCTGCCAGCAACAGGTTGTTTTCCATGATGTGGATGAGCTCATAAGGAGGCTGTCAGCATGAAAGGGCGAATGATCAACCCCGGAAAGGTCGAGGCCGAGGCCATCGTATCCAGCGAGCCCATCGGGTTCTATGGTGGTATCGATGCAAAGACCGGCATAGTGATCGAGAAAGGTCATCAGCTTGAAGGACAATCGGTCACTGGCAAGATCTTGGTCTTCCCTCAGGGAAAGGGCTCGACTGTCGGTTCCTATGTCATTTACGGCCTGCACATGAATGGTGTTGGCCCAGCGGCTATCATCAATAAGGAAACAGAGACAATTGTCGCTACAGGTGTGATATTGGCAGATATACCATGTATCGATGGTATAGACATCGATCAGATAAAGACTGGCAATAAGCTCAAGATAGATGCTGACGAAGGCCTGGTAGAGATAATATAGAGGAACTCATGCTGTCAATCCTCAATGCCCTGATATTAGGATTTCTATGGGGCATTCGTAGAGGTGCCAGCTCCTGTCTCGCTCTGTGTATTCCATCCATTGTGCCGACCCTCATGGAGGAGCGTGGGAATTGGAAGAGTGGCCTCAAGGTCGCTCTCTGGTTCAATGCACCCCGAATTATCATATTATCACTTTTAGGTGCGGTAATTGGTGCTGGCGGATACATAATAAAAGAAGGTGTTCAGGAATTTTCTGTGGGCTCATCCATCTGGGCTATTGGCTATGGCATTGTGGGATGCATCATGATCATCTACGGAACCTTCATATTCGCCACCATTTCGGATAAGCTGGAAGAAGGAGGCGATGCGGATGATGTCGATCAGGGATCTTGCATGGAAACACCACATCCATTGCTCTCCAAGTTCAACTTGATAACACCAAAGAGCAGAACAGGCCTCTTTTTGTGGGGAGGCCTGGTAAGCATCGCTTGCATCGGGGAGACCGTGCTGGCTATCGAGACGATCTTTGTCGGGATATTCACTGCCGAAGGAGCTGTAAGCCCAATGACCGGAGCAATGCTCGGAGCTCTGGCCTTTTTCATATTCGCACTTGGCACTGCGATACCATCAATGCTGATCGCCTCTTTCAGCACCTCACTGGCCGATCGTGAAAAAAGAAGAACAAGACTTCTACAGATCGAGAAATTCTCAGGTGTTTTGATGATAGTTTTCGGCGGTATACTGGTGATGACAGCGGTGTTCGTTATTTGATATTCATTCAGGACTCTGGCTCTTCTTTCTTATCTTCTATTTTGCCAGGTTTCTTTTTCCGAACAATTCTAGCGATATTCAATCCAATAGCGACCATGGCGAACATGATCAATACCGCGATACCCATGGTATTGAAGGCTCCTGGATCGGCTATCTCTCCAGCACCGTGGTGGTCATCTCCATGATCTTCAACAGGAATAAGATGCGCATCCAGCCACTCGGTCTCCTGGATATTACCTGCCTCGTCCTCCGCGATTATCTTGTAATGGAATATATTGTGAATATCTTCTATCGGGTATGCGCTGGCGATGTATGTATTACCTCCAACTTCCCGCACTGTCATATTCACCTCGAAGGTCGGGGAGCATACTTCATCCGTACAGGAATAGTAGATCATCTTGACCTCCACCGGGTTTAGGTCACCTACCACGGCAGATACGTTTATGAGATCCGTAGACATGGCATCTACTGGCTCGTGCTCCGCACTTGCTATTATCGGGGGTATGATGTCATCCTTTACCAGAAGTGTGAGCTTTTGATTAAGATCTACAGTTGTGTCATTAACTCCCCTGGCTCTTATATTGAACTCCGCGATATCTCCCAGTGTGCTGTTGACATTGCTGATATCAACAGTTATGGCCTCTGATCCCATAGCTGGAACTGTGATATTATCAACAGACAGATCCACTGACCATCTGGATATATCATTGCTGGAAAGGTTGGCTTGTATAGCTACATCTTGATAGTTCCAAAGAGTTAGATCGAAAGATGCTGAGCTGTTCATCTCAATGGCCTTGATATCAATATCGGCTTCCCATACCAATGCATCCTCGATGCCCGCATCGATCATCTTCGAGTTCACAAGCACCCCATCTTGCCATACTGTGATAACCACACCCAGGTTGCTAAGTCTGAAATCAGAATAGGCCAATGCATCTGTGCCATCCCATGTGATGTTTATCATTTCGATCTGACTTTCAGCCAGGTCGACCGTCTGGTTCGCTATCAGGTCGATGAAGGCATTTGGTATTGGATCTTCATCTTTATTAGGGAATCTGGATACTTTCTCTATCAGGGATGCCTTTACCAGCACCGTGTGGGTGGAATTGTCTATATTCATAATGGAAATGTTTGTCTGTAAGGATCCGGATGATTCGCTCATTATTCCGGTTATGGAAACATTGGCCTGAGCCAGTTCCGCACTGTTGATAGATCTCATGTATTCACTAATAACACTATCAAGAACACCTGGGGTATCTATATTGCCACCGCCAGCTGTATTGATCGGGCCACCATTGAATATCGCCCATGGATGACCCTTGCTTGTATTGCTATAGTCATTTTTGATCTCTCTCAGGTATTTGGTTTCCATGAATATTGAATGATTACCAGATACCGTATCCGCATCAGTATTATAGGCTATGAAGTTCGTAATGCCCAGTTCTTCGAATTCCATAAGTACTTCCTCGGTAACTGGGCAATTGACACATGTCTCATCCACGAACAGCTCGACGAAAGGCATCTTTCCTGTATCCACGACAGATATTGGCCCAGCAGCCTCCTGATACATCGCGACAGCATCTTCTATCACGATCTCCAGATCAGCTTTCTTGGAAACTCCAGCATCACTGGAAGAACCATATACTGACTTGAATACTGGCAGAACACCATCCGCGGTCTGATTAAGGGTGACTATGGCGAATAATGGAACGCCGGATGTGTCGTCAATTTCTCCCAACACATCATAATCATAGTAGCTGTTTACTTCATCCTCTGGTGCGAGATCGAGATTTATGTGTATGAACTTGATCTGTTCCCCATACTCTTCCTCAAGCTCGTCAATATGCGGATCCATCTCATCACATGCCGCACAAACTATCGTTCGATAATGAAGGAATACTGGACTGTGATCCAGGGTCTCCGTGACAAAATCCTGATGATTTCCAGTACCATCATCATTGACCGTGTCCGAATCACTGAAGAACCATTCATCCGGGCTCACCGGATCAAGAGCCAGGCAACCCAAACAAGGTATGGCATTGATCGCATCCACGCGTTCGTAGCCCGCATTGTAAGCTCCTGCGAACATCAGACTCGCGGCCAATATGACCACGATCATCCATGGCATGAATCCAGCCATCTTTCCCTTTGCGAATCTGGAACCCAGTTTCAGAGATCCATGCCTGCAATTGTCCACACATCTTCCGCAGAGAATGCACTCCGCATCTTCGTGTCTTCCCATGCCCTTCACGTCCATAGGGCATGCTCTCTCACAGAGATTGCAGTTTGTACAGGATCCCTCATCCCTTGAGAGGTTGACAGCGGACTTGTAGTTCAATGGAGCCAAGAAAGCTCCGACTGGGCACAGATACTTGCACCATCCCCTGACGACCAGTAATATCAATATTATGAAAAGCACGATGGATGTGATCTTTATCGGGAAGGTGGTTCCCAGTGTCCATTCAGAGGCATAGAATACCAGTGTGGGTACGGTTCCAGTCACTCCGCCAACTGGGCAGAAAGTGGTATAGAAAAGATCCATCGCCCAATAAGATAGGAAAGGTATCGCGATCAATATGAGGTATTTGATGTACTTCACACGATGATCGATCTCTCCACCTATCTTCTTGTTAAGATATTTGCCGATGCCAGTCTTATTGGTAACATCCTGTAGGGCACCTATTGGGCACCCCCATCCACAGAATGCTCTTCCGAAAAGCAATCCCATCAGTACCATGAATCCTATAAAGAAACCAAGCATCGCCATGCCGGTCCAGAACAATCCCTCGATCTGTATATCGATGACCGAGTGTTCCAGTATCCCGATAGGGCATGCTCCCACATCCCAGGGACATGAGTAACAGAAGAAGTAAGGGTAGATGATCCCGGTCGTGCTCAACCCGAACAATATTCCTGAAAGTGTGACTACCAGGAATGCGATCTGCGCTGTTCTTCTGTAAGTGCTGAGCTGCATGTGATTACCTTATTCTGTCTTCTTCGCTGTTTCGTCTGATATTTCAGTCTCGGTGCTTGGTTCTTCAGCTGGAGTTTCTTCGTTTGGGGCTTCTGGCTCGATATCTGAAGGTGCTTTGCCAGGTCCCTTGCCCATCATCATGATCGCGACTACGGCCACGACGATAAGAACTATACCCAGAATGGCAAAGACGATCATGCTATCACTATCGTCATCTGTACCCGCATCATCATCAGTGACATTGCCATCATCAGCATTATCATCGATGGTATCTGTGTTATCACCGATACCATCGCCATCCGAGTCAGTGTCCTCTGTCTCATCCAGTGGGAAGTCATCATTGATATCCAGGACACCGTCACCATCATCATCATCGTCCTCGGCATTGGTCAGTCCATCATTGTCCGTATCGTATGGCATTGTGTCTGTCGTATCTGGGATCTTATCATTATCATCATCACCATCGATATCATTGTCCAATCCGTCATTGTCCGTATCGTATGGCATGGTGTCAATGGTATCCGGGATCCCATCCTCATCATCATCCAGATCTGCATTGTCTCCAATACCATCACCATCATAATCCATGGTCTCGGAAGCATCCTTTGGGAAGGCATCATCTACATCATCTGTCCCATCATCATCATCATCTGTGTCCGCATTATCTCCGGTCCCATCTCCATCCGTATCGATGGATTCTGTCGCATCCAGTGGGAAGGCATCTGTAAGATCGGGCACGCCATCACCATCATCGTCGGTGTCCGCATTGTCTCCGATATTATCAGAATCGGTGTCATTCCACTCGCCAGCATTTTCTGGGAAGATATCCACAGTGTTATTGTAGCCATCTCCATCGATGTCATCGTCCAATGAATCCGGTATTCCATCATCATCGATGTCGGATGGCATGGATGTATCATCCAGTGGGTCTGTCCCTTCCTGGATCTCCACCGTGTCGAGCCAGCCATCTCCATCATCATCAGTGTCTACATCGTCACCGATGCCGTCTCCGTCCGTATCATTGTCTATAAAGAGAACCTTCGAGGCCATGTTATTGTCCTCGAATGCCTCATCAATGGCATCCAATGGGTCGAGAGTGACATTTATCGTATGATTGCCTGGAGTGGCTGTCCAGTTGAAGGTGACAATGGTGTATTCGCCATCATTCAAAGTGGTGATATTATCAGAACCCAGATATGTCTCATTTGTTGTGAAGCTGGTGAAGTTCAGAAGGATATCCGTGGCTGGGGCATTTCCCGTATTGCTCACATTTATCATCATCTCTATGATATTTCCTTCAAGGTAGGTGCCAACTGTATCATTGAACTCCAGATCCGTATCATCAATGTTAAGATCCGCTATTGGAACAGAGTTGACCTGTATGGAGAAATTCTTATATCCAGTTACCACACCGAACAATGTACCATCAACAGTTACATTTACAGTGTAAGTGTCCTCAGTTGCAGGAACTGTGATCAAGACATTGAAATCACCATTTGTATCTGTGACCACCGTGTCATTGGAGAGGGCGGTACCATCAATGGAAACATTGACCATTTCTCCTACTGAGGGATCGCCATTTCCGTATGTGGCTGTTCCATTGACCCATATCTGTGTGCTTGGAAATGCTATGGTGGGATCTGCATTGGCTGTCACATCCAGAACAGGTGTCTGGACATCGACATCGATCGTATTGGATAGTTCGCTGTCATCATAGGTCTCATCAATGGCAGTCACGGTTATGGTACAGGCTCCTGGAGTCATTGGTAAAGTGACTTGCTGGCTGAAATTACCGTCAGCATCTGTGGATATCGCGTGATTGCCTGTGCTAAGATTGACCCAGGCCTTTGTTGTCTCGACAGGGGTTCCATCATCATATTTGACGGTGCCGTTCACAAGAACAGATTCACCGGGATAAACAGAAGTTGGGAAAGCCGTTAGAGCGATATCATCCACTTGCGGAAATGCCACTACTTGGAACATGACATCGGCAGATACACATGGCACATTCCTTGTCTCATTACCAGCCCAGTTCTGGGTCGTATTGGTCATGTCAGTGCTGATATTGTAGAATCCAGGTGTGGTTGGAGCTGTGATCATAAATGAGTAATTCCCATTAGCATCTGTCTTGCCATTTATAGTGGGGTTGTAGGTGAGGCTCATGGGTGTGTCTTCAACAGGTATCAAATGTGAATAATTGCCTGGCTTTGATGTACTTGGCCAGTAATGTGCACTTCCATTCACCCAGAAGGTCTCACCAGGATCCAAAATAGCCTTTGAGGCGACAGAGGTCGCATTGGTCTGTTCCGGAGGCCAGGCGGGGTTGACGTAGATCCTGTCACCATTATCAATACCATCTCCATTAAAATCAGGATAATATAACCAATCCCAGGTGGTTGTATTTTCTAAATATAGCGTAAAGTAAAAATCATATCCGTCTCCATGGGAAGCCTCGTATACATTGGCTGACAGCCCCTCATCTCCGGGTAATTGGTAAGTGAAGAGATTGTAAGTAGTCATGTTTATGGGAGAAAGCTCGACCCAAGGAGGGGGCGTGTCATAACATATGGTATGATTACAATATCCTGTAAAGATCTCTGCATAATCAATTGATAGATTCGTCATAATATTCAATGTTATTATGTCTCCTGCCTCTTCAATTTCAATATATGAAGGTTGAATTCCAATTGCCTCCCAGTAAATACCCATCGGATACCTGGGAGTGGTGTAAATATCTATTATAGCGTCCTCTTGTGGTATGACAATTGGGGCTGAAACTTCTTCCTGCTGTGGCATCGAAGTACCTGGCCCAATCATCAATGGGGTCATGAAGCTCAATATCAGAATTCCTGCTATCATCATGCTGAACTGTGTTTTCTTCATTTTATCTTCCTCTGTAAATTATTGAATGATATTGTAAATGTGAATTATGTTTTAGTATTTGTTTCTGATGGTGATTTTATTAAAAAATTAAATGGGAGAGAGCCCGTAGGGCTCTCTCATTTACTTATTCCTCATGCTTACCAGTTGACTGTCCATGTCGAGCCTGAACTTACATAGACCCAATATGCCTCACCACGCTGTAGGACATAGTCATCTGCCAGTGTGATGATATTGTATGGTCCAGCACCGTAGCCCTCAACTTTGGTTGCACCAGTTGCTGTCTTCAGATCCAATACATCATAGGCTGAATCATCCACTGCGGGGTAACCGATAAGGTTCCAGCCAGCATTCAAAGCTATGCCTGTGCTTGTAGGTTCATATCCCTGACCAACAGTCAGGAGTGTACCTGCTGTTGTGAGTTTCACCCACATGCCTTTGGCATTGTCCACGTTCGGCATGTCCTGTGCGATCCCAGCAGCTGCCTGTGCTTTGTCATAGGTCTTCCAGTGGTCTGTAGCATCTATTGTGTCATACCAGCAGACAGTTTCCCATGTGGTGTCGCCATTACCCCAACTCGCATCATCGAGAACTGTTAGGACATCTCCAGATGCTGTTATTGGGAATGAGACAAAGATCCAGTCTCCAGCTGATGCTGCACTTGTGTCCACATCGTAGTTGATCGGTGGTGATCCGGTTCCAATGGTCGGTGCTACCTTTGATTGTGTCTGGCCATAGTCGTATTCCATGTAGACTATTGGTGATGGCTGGTCGAAGGTAAGGGCCACATTGTCGAAGCCGACATAGTAGTTCCCGTCACCCTTGTTGGTTGAGTCATGCCTGAATCCCAGCTTGAGGTAATATGTGGTATCAGAATCTACTGCCGCTGACACATCAATTGTTCCGCTTCCAGTCCAGCCATATGTTCCACTTACATCAGAATTCCAAAGTTCTGAACCCCTTGAAGGGGCACCTGAGAAGTCGTCAATGAAAGCATATAAGGTCATTGTGGCAAGGTCTATGCCAACCTGAGTACAGGCGTGGTCCAATGACAGCTGTGCACTGAAGGGTGAGAAACCAGTGGCGACTGGAAGTTCCCAGTAACCGGAGTATTCCTCGACAACGCTCTGACCGCCTCCATCACTGATAATTCCGATGTCAACATATCCGCCAGGGTTACCGCCAGAAGATTGGTAGTTGCCTACCACATTACCGCCTGCAGTTCCCATGACCCACTGGTGGAAGGTCCAAGGTGTGGCAGCAGAATCGAATCCCTGATTATCTGATTGTCCAGCAAATGATGGATATGGCCCACCAACTGCCTCGACCCAGATCTCAACTACTAAGCTGTCTCCATCACCGATTGCTCCAGACAATGTCTCTGTCCAGGTGAATTCATGTGATGTGGGGAATGCTCCAATATTCTCATTATCAAGGATCGTGGTGTATATTGGTGTACCCAAGTTGGATGACGTAAAGATCTTGGCGTACAGGTATGCTTCTAATGGATTGTAACCTGCATTTGGTGTCTTTCCGAACACATTGAAGGTCCAGGCACCGTTTATCGACTTGCCTGAGAAGGTCTGTGTAGTCTCCCATGTTCCCAATTGGAAGTGGCCAGCATCTGTTATGTCCCCGGTGTCGATCTCATTTTGTGTCAACTCGGCTGGGTTGATATTCAGATCAAATGGTCCATCCAATTGGAAGTACCACTCGTCGTCGGGTGTGTTCATGACACTGAAGCACTCTGCACTGGTTGCATATCTGTAATTTCCAAGCGAGTCTGTTGCTTTGACCCTAACCATGTATGCTATGCCATCAGATACAGATGTTGTGTCCCATGTGTATTGGAAAGGGGCGATATTGTTGTCGGTGCCAGTGTATATGGTCGTCCAAGCCTGCCCACCATTTGCACTGTATTGGACCTCTATGTCCAATCCAGTGTCTGGGTCATCCTCGAAATCTGTAGCTGTCCATTCGACAACGACATCTCCACTGAGAACCTGCTCTGCGGCTCCTGTTGGTGTGACAAGTGTAACATCTGGTGCCAGATTGTCGAACAATTCGACCTCTGCCTGGTAGACCTCCCTGGTCGCCATATCCTGTACGAAGACAGTGGCTCCGATCTTGTCAACTACCCAGTCGGTGTCCAATGTTAATGGATAGCTCAGAGAGACCCAGTCTCCAGGGTTTGCTCCAGCTGTGTCAAATATTGGCTCTCCTACTCCACCAGCAGGCAAGATGTTCCATACTGCCCAGTCCAATTCGGCCTCGCCGTTCGGGTAAGGGGAAGCGTCCCATATCATATTGACTGGATCCCACAAAGGCCTGTTTATGTCTGTTTCCCAAAGGTAGACAAAGGCTCTCAAGTTTGTTGAAATAATTGCATCAGAAGCCTCAATATAGAGATTCATCGTACCATCTAGGCTCAAACCATTTATTGAGCTTCCAGCTGTATCGATTATCAAAGGTGATGGAACTGCTGCTGCGTTATTGAAGGCAGTCACATAGGTGGCTGTCGTCTGGCCCGTATTAATGTCTCCTCCATCAAGGAAACAATCTGGAACACCAGTAATTCCATAGTAATTCACCCTCTCAATAACAGAATTGTCTGCATTACAGTAGTTGTATACCGCATCTGTAGCTGCACTTGGCCACCATACATGTACGTATGCTGGAGCCACAACATCATAGCCCACCGTCTCTATGGCAGGGGTCCACAATGGATTGTGGCTTGCACAGGGGGGACAGGCCCACTCTGTATAATCCACAGCCAATGATGTTCTCTGTACCGAGTGCGGTGTGTAACCTGGTGTTGTCCCATACGTTTTCACAATTGGCGCTGTCGCAATTGATTGCGGCGGCTCTGCCGCGCTAACGATGGGGGCATTACCATCCATTACCACACGCTCTGGAATGGCTTCTGGAGTTGTTTCACTGACCACTCCTACTGTCAAAAGTCCAAACCCACTTATTATCATCATAGCAGTTACTATTCCCGCTAATAATTTCAATTTCATCTTATTCCTCCTCTTTGTCTCTAACTTCAATTGTACTATTTTGATACACTAATGTTAGATGTTAGCACATATTAATATAGTTAATATATATAAGATTTATTGCAATAATATAGCACAATGAATTAGTTTTTTGTTATGTTTGAATAATAAGGTTATAGATGGTATGGCAGGCTGATTATGACCTTAAAATAATACTTTTTTCTATGTTAAATTCATGCTAAATTGTTCAATAGAAATTCCTATATATCACCATCTCCTTCTATCATATGATGTGGAGAAAGATAGAGGATGAATTTTCCCGCTTGCCGTCCCAGGCAGTCGTTGCCAAGTACATGTTGGAGACTGGCATAAAGGTCGATAAGATGAAATTATATTTCGACAAGGTCGCCATGTCACATTCTCAGCTGGCCACCGCACTTGAGAAGGATAAGCGAGTGGTCACATCCACTGTCAAGACCATCAATGATAATCCCCGTCTGTATGAGATATACTCCAAATTGACCCCCACATGCAATCTTTTCAATATGGCTCTGAACATGGGCTGGGGTGTTATCGGATTGGATATCTGCTATACTGGAAAACCAGGGACCATGGGTGAGATCACCAGTATAATCGGTGAGGGTGGCATCTCCATCAGACAGGCGCAATGCCCTGCTACTTCCGCCGGCCTTCTGTACATAATAACAGACACTCCGATCCCTGCAAAGATCATAGAGAAGATCAAGACAGTGGCTGATGTGAAGACTATCACTTTCTATCAAGAATGAACTCAGACCCTATTTTTATATAATTAGTCTTTCATACACATTATATTACTAATTTATGCAGATATGCATGATGAATTGTATGATGGAGAGATATAGATGAGTTTATTAGAAAATATGAAAAGTGGGCAAATTAAAGCAATGATTTCAGTTTTAATGGTAGGGTTGATGTTCCTCATGAGTGCGGGGCCAATCATGGCGGAATATTCTGGAGATGCGATATCTCAGGACGGTGGCAATGCCACAACTCCTGCGGCTTTCCCAACTCCTTGGCTTGATGATTTTGAATTTGGTGTGCTTGGTGGAAGTACTGGGGTCAATTGGACGACCACGGACATAACACTTTCCGGTGTGAGCAATGCCATATCTCAATCGGGAATCAATTCCCTTTACACATGCGGAGGATCTGTAGTCGTTAATTCCTCTTCTATAGATACCAGTTCTCTTAGTTATACTCAGTTAACATTCTGGATAATGAGAGGGGACGATGGTGTGATCGGTAGTGAGGATACGGATGCAGGTGAGAACTTCGTAGTGTCTTACTTAAATGATCTTGGTTCTTGGATAACTCTCGAGATCTTCCTAGGTAGTGGTTTAAATGGAGAGATCATGTCCAGGGAATATTCATTGCCAGCAGATGCAAATCATGCAAATTTCCAGGTTCAATTCGAGCAGACAGCAGGAAGTGGTTTTGGGATGGATTACTGGCATGTGGACGATGTCATGGTCAGAGAATATACGCCCTTCGAAGTGGAGGTGACCCCTGGATCCCAAACAGGTTCAGCCCCAGCAGGTGGGGTGGTCGATCACCATATCAGTATTGAGAACATAGGAATATTGAATGACACATATGATCTTTCTGTATCTGGAAATACTTGGCCAGTGACCTTTAGAAACATGGCGGATACCATGGATATCACGATGATCAGTGTACCTGTCGGCAATATGATCCAGGTGATCGTACGTGTGAATATTGCAAACACTGCCATGCCTGGTGATTCAGATCTTGCCAACATAACTGTCACTTCACAAAGTGATGGCTCAGTGGAGGATAAATGCATTGTGAATACTGAATTTTACATGACTGTTAGCAGTGGCGGTGCTTATTTCGTTACTGGATCCTTATCAGATTGGGCTTATGTATCCAATGATGGGTCCCAACATTTCATATTCAATACTTTTGATTGGGTTTGGCCGACATATGCTAACAGTGGTGAGATACTTCTCATATGGGACGAAGACGCTTGGAATGATGCCTGGAGAACTGAAATGGGACTTCGCAGTATACCATTCACACAAGTTACTGGTAGCGCGGTAAATGCCAGCATGCTGGATAGTACCACTTATCCGATGATCATAATTTCTGAAATGATGTACACCGCATCTCTTCCAAATATGGAATCACTCGTTACTGAATTTGAGGACTATGTATTGGATGGAGGAGTTCTTATTGATATGATAGGCACCAACAATTTGAGGAGATGGAGCCAGGGAACTCCAGGTCCTTTTGGAACAGTAACGGATGCCACTACAGATCTTAACAATTATGTTGCTGAGGTTGGACATGAGATGGTTGAAAATATCCCTATGCCTTTCTTTTCAGGCAACTCCGCATCTCATGCCAGAATAACCACATCACCAAACGGTTCTATTGACCTTCTTACAACAGGGACGACCCCGGGCGGGGTTCCAGTGGCTTGCTGGCTTGAATTTACAAGCTTTGAGAATGTCACAGTATTATGGACATCTCCTGCCAATGATTCCACGAGTGTCCCGGTCAATAACAATATCGTTGTGGTATATGATCAGAATATGAATTCCAGTGATATACCAGTGCTTTCACAGGTTGGCGGTACAGATCCAGGAGGATGGACATTCACAGGCTGGTCTTCATCAAATATAAATAATGACACCGCGACATGGACGCATAATGACTGGGCACTGAACCAGACCGTGAACATGACGGTTTACAATGGTAGTTCGATAAGTGGGAATGTGCCAATTCAATATAATTGGACCTTCAATACCACATTGGGTGGTGTCACAACAGCCAATGCCACAGGCCCCATTGGTACCTGGTCAAATAATGCTGATATTGACATTCAATATGTGACAACCGGAGGCCCATCCACTGTTGATATTTATTATTCGACAAATGGTGGGGCAACCTGGACCTTGATAGGTACTGATGATCCCGCAGACGGATCCTTCCTATGGACCATTCCAGGAGAGGGGGTGTATTCTTGGATAGCCGTGTCTCCTGATGAGATCGCACCTGTTCCAACAGATATACCCGAAATTAGCTCTTACCAGTATGATGCTACATCACCTGCTTCATCTGCTGACCTGATAACCCCTTACTGGCATGAGTCCTCGCTTTTGATAACAGCAACAGCAAATGATGCTCTAAGTGGTGTATCCTCTGTCCAGCTCTATTATAGATACTCGGCGGATAATGCATCATGGGGAGGTTGGATATTATTCAATACGGACAGCGCCGCTGCTTATGATTTCAACTTTGATTTCCCACAGTCTGATGGTTATTATGAATTCTACACTATTGCGATGGATAATGCCTTCAATATGGAGGCAGCTCCCGGGTCTGCAGATGCCATATGTGCCTATGATCCTGTCCCACCAGCAAGCTGGGTAGATATGATATCACCTTACCTCCAGCATATGTCGCCTTTACTCATAACCGCCACAGCAAGTGATGCCACGACAAGTGTGGATTATGTGGAATTATGGTACAGGTATTCGAACTTTAACTTCACTTGGGGTGCATGGACGATAATAGGTAATGATACGACATCACCATATTCGTATAGCTTCACATTCCCTAATGGTGAAGGTTACTATCAATTCTACACTCGGGCAATGGACAATAATTCTCAATATGAGCCAGCTCCAGTAATGGCTGACACATCCTGTCAATATGAACTGATCATTCCAGATGTCACATCTGTGGTTCCTGTAGATGCATCCACTGGCATAGATATTGGTCAGGATGTCAGTGTGGTATATGATGGGACCATGAACACTCTTGTCACTCCGATATTGACACAGACTGGCGGTACCAACCCGGGTGGCTGGGTCTTTGTAGGATGGTCCACGACCAATGTAGCGGATGATACAGCCACATGGACCCACAGTGATTGGACATATGCTCAGCTTATCACTTTGCAAATAAATGGGGGTGAAAATCTCTATGGTAACTCACTTGCAAATCCTGCTACCTGGAGCTTCACGACCTTTGTGCCGGATATGACACCACCTGTGGTGGATGCTGGCAATGACAGATTTGAGAACTCGATCTTCACACAATACGGTTCAGCCACTGATGCAGAATCTGGGGTCGATGGATATGAATGGACACAGGAATCTGGTCCAGGTACTATCACTTTCCAGGATCCATATAATGCGTATACCCAAATGGAGGCTGATACTGATGGGGTATATGTGGTAAGCCTCATGGCCTATGATTTCGAAGGAAATAGTGCCACTGACACCTTTAGACTTGTATGGGATACGGTCGTTCCTATTGTTGATGCAGGACCTAATAGCACCCGGAATAAGCAATTCACTCAGTACGGCACGGTCATAGAAGAAGGAAGTGGGATCAGTTACTACTCATGGACAGTGGAAATTGGATATGTCAGTCATATCACCTTTGGATCCAGTTATGATAATCAGACCACGATTCGATCTGACTCAGATAGGACATACACCATCCGGTTCACCGTCTCTGATCTTGCAGGAAATAGCGCCTATGATGAATTCACTTTGGTTTGGGATACCACGTCCCCCATGGTCACTATAACTCCATCTGGAAATGATGTCCCGATCGATACCAATATCACCTTGTCCTTTGATGAGGAAATGAACCGCGACAGTGTGGAAGCTGGTCTGATAATACTATGGAACAATGGGGATGAATATGTTGAGGATGATACGATCACTGGAACCTTCAACTGGAATGATGCTGGCTCAGAGGTGTCCTTCGATCCAGATGATCCGCTATCTTATAGTATGAAATATACTGTGGAATTCACAAATTCGGTGAGAGATATAGCTGGTAACAAAATGGGCAGTGATGGAGGATACAAGGGCTTTATCACCATGGATGAACCAATTCCACCAGCAGGCGATATAGAAGGCCAGATATTGGATAATAATGATGAACCTATCGAAGGAGCCGTGGTCGAGATAATGATCGATGGAGTTTCGTATAGTGACACGACGGATTCAGATGGTAATTTCGAAATAGAGGGCGTTCCTGTAGGAACTCACGATATGACAGTTACCAAAGGTACTGTGGAAGATACCATATCGGTTGTGATCGAGCCTGATGACACTACAGAGGTCCCACCTTTCAATCTTGTTCCAGAAACAGTAGAGGATGATGGAGCATCGAGCTTTTGGTGGATACTGTTAATAATAATAGTAGTGGTAATTCTGATCTTGATCATCGTGATGAAGAATAAGAAAAATGGACCACCGCAACAGGCACACACACCTCCACAACATTACGAGGATCCCCCACCGCCACCAGGATATGTCGATCAGTCTGCTAGCACCATGCCTCCAGAGGGAGCTCCCCCTACGACTCCAGGGGAAGCAACACCTGTGATGCCAGAAGAGGCACCACCGATGCCACCTGAAGATATGCCACCAGCATCTCCTGAATAGATATACATCAGTGTCTTCCAGATATCGTAGATCACAAAGACTATGAGCAATGTATGTTCGATTTGAAATACTATAGGAATAGTGCTTGACATCCAAAAAGATCATGCCTGGCTTGGTCGCTCTAACTATATGAAATGTGGATGTATGATTTGGTGCTTTAAAGTATTAGACTATAAAGCTATCCCAAAACCTTTTTTAAATGCCCTATCAATATAAGAATGGAGTGAAATCATGGCAAGCATCGAGGATGAACTGGTCAAGGCAGACATACTATTAGCGGAATTTGAACATGAAAAAGCCAGAAAGAAGTTCAATGATATCATTAAAAAGGATCCAAAGAATGCAAGGGCTTACTTCGGTAAGGCTGAAGCTTCTCTGGGAGTACACAAGGTGAAGGCTGAAGAGATACAGGAATTATACATGAAAGCTGCTGAACTGGATCCTGAAGAAGTGTACTATGTCACTTCTCTCGCATCTTTCTGCAATGATATAGGTCGCTTCAATGAGGCCGAGGAGTATTATAACAAGGCCACTGAGATAGATGAGGAAAATGCTGGTCTGTATTTCTCCGAGTTCGCAATGGGCTATTTCACAAGGGCTCCGATCGCCATGGAAAAGTTCCTTGATGAGACCACGACACGTATGATCAAGAAGAAATCCTTGACATACATGTTAAAAGCTCTGGACATGGATGAGAAAGAAGCAATGGAACTTCTCTCAGATTAGATATTCTATTAATTGCATTTTTTAAGCTATCAGCTTCAGCTTATCGAATCATCCCCAAGCTTGGGTTGGATTCAATAAGGGCTCATATTCCTGCTAAACTTCAATGATTTATCAGAAGGAATACCCCCTTTAGGGTTTGGGAGCCCTCATTCTTTTCCGCTGGTGCAACTCTTGCATCCGCCCGAGTGTGGATCCAGGCAGCTCTTGCAGGATATCTTCCCGCATAAGGAACAGCTTGTCATCGCAGGCTTCCCACATACATGGCATACTCCCATGAGTTTCATGCTTTGAGCTCTCCCAATGTCGTGACCCTTTCGGCAAATGCATTATGTTTGTGTATGGATTCCTGACTTTCACTCTTTGCCATTATCCTTACATCATCTGGCATGTTCTGATATTTGTCCAGTACCGCGCTAAGTATGTCTCTGACGACATCTTCCACGAATTTGGGATTGGCATGAGCCTTTTCAACGATATCCGCTTCATGCTTTCTTTTCAATATCTCCCTGGTAGGGCTGCTCAATGATCCCTCAAGTATGTTTATGAGATCCTCGGCTTCAACATCGAAATTTGCAGGGACGTCTATCTCCAGACTGCTGATATTCCTCTGATTGTGGGTGATGATCGGAATTGCCTTGAGCAATTCCTCACTTTCCGGGTGGCGGGAAAGGTATCTGTCCCTCACTTCCTCCATCGCACACGGACAGGCCGTCATACCGATGACCTCCACACCTATTGATTTGTTGGATTCACCATTTCGGAAGCTTACTGCTGTTGCCTTAAGAAGATAAGATTCCAGACTGCTGGTACCTCCATTCACTTCTCTCTCCATGAAATAATCCGCCATGATGTTCACCTCTGAACATGTAGCATATTCATGTCTGATCAAAAGCTCAGAGCATATCCTGTCTGCTAGTATTTCCAGGCTGTCAGCATGATCTCTCACACTCTCATCCAGAACCTGTGATAGAACCTCAAGGTTCCTGGAAAGATGAGAGCCTTTCAATTCAGCTGGAAGGTCGACAAAGATATCGAAACTGGCAGTTAGCACAACTTCCTTGTTACCTCTCTTAATTGTCACAGGCTTCTTGACATCTGTGACACCTACTCTCGTTAGCTTGAAACTTCCTCTCAGTAATTGGCTCTGGACATCGGACATTATGTCACTCCTATATCGTGGTCTTATTAACAACATGTAGATAAAGATTGGTATCTTTTCTATCCCTAATTTCGCTTGCTTGATCTTGCTTGATATTTTACATTAGGATGTGATGAGATCCGCGATGATATATCATAAAAATACCACTATAAGTTAAGTATCTGATATCGATATCCATCCAGTGGTGATATTTTGGAAGATGATATAAAGATCATAAATAGAAAAGAATTCGATATGGATGGCGCGGTACTGATCGAAGGGTTCCCAAGTGTTGGAATGGTCAGCACCATTGTTTCCAATTATCTGATCAAGATCCTCAAGCTGGAATATGTGGGTTCCATATCATCAAGACACTTCTATCCCACAGCTGTAGTGGTGAACTCCATACCTATGCCACCTATGAGGATATATGCTGGAAAACCCATGTGTGATGATGGTAATATCTGTAGCAAGGTGGTTGTCGTGACATCCGAATTTCCTCCACCGACCGAATTGATGAAGCCCCTTGTTGACAATATTATCGAATGGTCCGAAAAAGCGGGGATCAGACAGATCATATCCGTTGAGGGCATAGTGAACACAAAGGCCGATGCAGCGAATGGTGCATCGGAGGATGATGAAGGTGCTACCTATGGTATTGCCAGTTCAGAACCCTCCCGCGAGCTGATAAAGGATCTGGAAGCTCTCACACCACTTGAAAATGGTGTGATAACTGGAATTTCCGGCGTATTGCTCTATGAAGCAGAGAGGCTGGGAAGGGATGTCATATGTCTATTGGCTGATGCACATTCGGACTATCCAGATGCGCGAGCTGCGGCTAGACTGATAGTTTGCCTTGACAATTTCCTGCCAAAGGTCAAATTGGACCCACAACCACTCATTGATGAGGCCGAACTTCTTGAAGGCCAGCTTAAGAAAGCGGTCAAGCAAGCACAGCCTGCTATTCAGAAATCACCTGCACTATCAGAAATATCACAGCATATGTATGGCTGAATTTATTCATACTCTTTCAAACCCATATCATAATTATTTAAATAAGAAGTATGATGTACATTGAGCGAGGTGCTGTTAACGTCTAATGATTTCCTTCCCGATGGTAAACTGATCCGAACTATCCACGGCGGAGAGGATACTCTCAAGAAAAGTCTTATAAAACTCAAGAAATATGAGTTCACTGGCTACGTTAAGAGCATGCTGAAGCGTGATGGGAAGATATCTGAAGGATATTTGATAATTAAAAATGGAGTTCCTGTAGCGGCAGTCTATGGTCGAAGAGATGGATCCGATCTGCAGATAACGAAGCAGGGTGAGAAAGCTCTTAAACTTGCCTGGGTGGATTCCTATGATGATAAATGTGAGATAGAGGTCAGAGGTAGATTGGAGGTAGATGCATTTCTCTCAGAACATCCCGAATCCTCCATTACTGTTCTGAAACCCTCTGGAAAGAAAAGACCACGAGCCAAAGTGGGGATATCGTGGGGGGATTCAAATAATAAAGAACCAAATAAGACAGGTCCGAGCAAGGAATTGAAACCCCTTCAAAATAGGATCGAACTATGGAGATCTGAAGGATATGTCGTGAACAACCTTCAGGAGGCTCTTGAAGGTCCAATTGAAAATGCGAAGCACATGTTCGACGAATTCAGTGAGAATATCAAGAAGATAGATTTTTTCAAGGACGATCTGGAAAGCATGGATACCATCGGTCATGGGACCGAGGTGGAAAAGCTCAAGGCTCTTTTCAAGAATCCGATGAAGATAACCGCCATAGAAGCCGCTATGGAAGATCTGAGCGACAAGATACATATATTGGATGACCCAGAGGAATCTGAAGATATAGGAACTGGACATGATTTCAATCTGGAAATAGAGCCAATAGTTGCTGAAAAGCCACCAACTACTGAACCGATCATCGAGAAGCCAGTTCAGAAGTCAAAACCTGTATTCAGTTCAGTTCCCGAACTAGATCCCATTGTCATGAACAAGGAAGAAACTATCAAAGAGCCTATTGAGGATCTTTGTGGGATATGTGGCGGTGGTATGGGCGGTCTTGATGAATGTCCAATATGCGGTGCTATCAGGAACACGAAAACAGACAAAGGAAAGCTTGATGATATTCTCAAGACGAAGGATACTGGACTCATTCCCACATTCACCTTCGAGAATTTTGTTGTCGGGGACAATAACAGATTCTCGCAAGCGGCTTCCTTGGCTGTTGCCAAAGCCGAATCATCTGTTTACAATCCATTATTGATCTGCAGTGGAGTTGGTCTTGGTAAGACACATATGATCAATGCCATAGGAAATTATGTGGTAAATGGTGATGAGGGTAGGAAGGTCCTTTATATCACCACCGAGAAGTTCATGCAGGAATTCATAGAAGCTACCAGATCCAATAAGCTGAAGGCTTTCAGAAGCCGATATAGAAAGATAGACATTCTTCTTTTAGATGATATCCAGTTCATCGCCGATCAGGAAGCTGTTCAGGATGAATTGTTCCATACTTTCAATGCTCTTTATAAGGATAATAAACAGATAGTCATGTCCAGTGATTGTCCATTAAAAGATATATCTGGCTTGAAGGATAGACTTGTCTCTCGTTTCGAATCAGGCCTGGTTACAGATATACAGGCTCCGGATCTTGAGACCCGAGTGAGCATATTGAGGAAGAAGGCCGAGATAGCGGGCTTTGTTGTTGGAGATGATGTATTGAATTTCATTTCCCGGATATATACCAGCAATGTCCGGCTTTTGGAAGGTGCATTGAATAAGATCATCGCATATTGTGAATTGATGAACACAAGCCCAACAATATCCCTTGCAGAAGATGTTTTGAGAGATGAGAATAAGGAGCCTGTCAAAGAAGAGCCCAAAGAAAAGGAAGCTGAGATCTTTGATGGTGGGGTCAAGTCGGATAAATTAAAGATATCTCGTAGCTATCTGGTGGAAGAGGATCGTCCTGAAAAATGCTTTGAGATATTCGTCGAAACACTTGATCTGGGATATGCTGGCATGTGTATCAGCAGGACCAATCCCAGGCGTCTCAGGGGTGACTATGACTTTGGGGAATCGGAATTATTATGGCTAACTGATAGGGAAAGTTCAGAGGCCACGATACAGCCTGCACTTGAAAGGATCATTTACAAGATAGAGGATCTACTGAACACTGGTAAAAAGGGCATTCTTTTGATAGATGGCCTTGAATATCTCATTAGCAATAGCAGCTTTGACGCTGTCCTGAGATTCCTTCGAAGATTGATAGATGATGTTTCTGAAAGTGATTCGATATTCCTGATGTCCGTGACACCTGGCACACTTGACCCTCAGGATCTGAAGATATTGGAAAGGGAAATGGAAGTTATTTCTTTTATTTAATTTGATCCTGCTGGACCAAATTAAATCACATAATTCTCTTTGTCAAGGAAATCCTTGAATTCTTTTACTGAATGAAGGGCTTCTGGATAATTCTTATCCTTCATCGCGATATTTGCCTTTTTCAAAAATTCTACTGGCTTGGCAATATCAATGTTCATCATCTTTATTTCCAATAGGCTTGTCTTGGCCTTTTTCATGGCTGTGGATATGTGAGTTGGAAGTATCTCATTAAGACTGTCCTGAGCCTGTTTCGCGAATATGGAGGCTGAGTTCCAATCTTCATTCTCAGCTGCTTTCTTTGCCTCATTGTAAAAGCTTAAAGCCGTTCCCATCTCGATGTTCATGGCCTTTGCATCTTCCATTGTGGCTCCCATTATTCTGAGAACGCTCTTTGCATCCAGAGCTTCTTCGCCCACGGTCTCTTTCAATAATGAATCCACTTTCTTTATCTCTAATAGAACTGTCTCAAAATCATATGAGGACATCGCATTTTGAATACTGGCCATGCTCATCTGGATAGCTGAAGAACCTTGGGTCTCCGCATCTGCCTCATTGGCCTTGAGCTTGAGAGCTTTCACCCTCTCGTTCATATGATCCATGATTATCTTTTCAATACCTGCCTTACCCTCTTCGACCAGTCTTACCGCGGTCTCAAGATCCTTATTCTTTCCTGCCGCCACGGCTTGATTTATCAGGCCTCTGCTTTTGGTTACATTTATCTCGCATCTTTTGGCCACTGCGAGATATTTTTTCACTTCTCCAATTAGCTTGGGAAGTTCTTTGTATTTCTCTTTTAAATTGGCCCTGCTCTGTGCGGACATCTCTGCGGAAGGTGCGGATGCTTCTGCCGGAGCCGGCTGAGGTGTGGGTGTGGGTGTGGGTGTGGGTGTAGGTTTTTGTGCCGGGCTGATCTTTTCCTCGATCTTCGCAGGCTGTGGTTGAACCACTTTCTCGGGTTGTGGCTTAGTGACCTCTGGTTTAGGCTGTGGTTGTTCTGTCACAACGGGTTTAGCAGCTTCTGGTTCAGGCTTCGCTTCAACTGCTTTCTCTTCCTTCATCGCCTTCATCCTTTCAGCAAAGCTCAATTCCTTTGCCGGTTCTGGCTCTGGTTTTGCCTCGACTACAGGAGCAGCAGGCTCTGAGCTCTCCCCCTTCATCGCCTTCATCCTTTCAGCAAAGCTCAGTTCCTTTACTGGCTCTGGCTCAGGAGTGGGTTCTGGAGTTGGCTCTGGGATCGCTTCTTCGGCCTCCTCAACTTCCTCATCCCCAAACTCCGCCCCACAGTTGGGACAGACATCGGTATTGATATCTACCAAGGTCTGGCATAATGGACATTCGAAGACCTCTCCTTCAGCAAATTCCACACCACAATTTGGGCAAGCGGCGGCATCTTCTGGAATTAATTTATTACATTCTGGACATTCGAACATCTCTGCCTGTGGTTCTGCTGTGGTTGCTGCAAAAGGATCTCCCTCCGCGGCCTTGAGAAGGTCGCCCATATGCCCATCTACCTGACCTACTAGCTCGACATCCTCCCCCACCTCCACTCTTTGTCCATCGACCTGGAAAAGTGTCAGGTCTGTTTTGCAGGAAGGGCATGACTTGTCATCAAGCGGTACGCTCTCATCGCATACGGGGCATATTCTCTGTTTTGTCCCTGGCTCGCTCATCTTTCATCCGCCTTACTGACTGAAGTTCGAAACATGACCACAGGTATGCCCACTATACCTTTCAGTACACTGATCGAACTTGATATGAATAATGCCCAGTAATACTGAACAGTATATTTATCTTTTCGTATATACTCTATATAATGCTTTGTGGCCGCTTAGATAATTCAACTTTCCTTACCTTTGGTGTTCTTGTGAACGATCTCGACCAGATCCCTGACCTTGAACTTCTTGCCGGTCTCCTTTTTGAAATCAGATGCGGCATTGGAGAACATGGATTTACATGCCGGGCAAGCGGAGACAATGAAGTCTCCCTCCAATTCATTGGCCTCGGTAAGTCTGGCTTTTGCCATGGATGATGAGATATCATAGTTGGTGGATTGCAGACCGCCCCCACCTCCACAGCAGTGACTCTTATCTCTATTGAATTTGAATTCCTTCACTTCGGCAAAATGTGAAAGTAGTTTCCTGGGCTCGTCATACATTTCCGCATGGCGACCGAGATCGCAAGGATCGTGGTAAAGGACATTTCCTTCCAGCTTCTTGGTGACTGTGAGATCGCCTTTCTCGATAAGTTCGTCGAAGAACTCCAGTATGTGCTTGGATTCCAGACCGAGATCCACTCCATTCTCTGGATAGATATGATGGAGTGTCCTGTAGCATCCGGGACAAGGTGTGACCACCATTTTCGGTCTCGGGTTCAGTGTTTCGATCTGCTCCAGCAGGCCCTTCCCAAAAGCATCCGAGTCATAACCAGCCAGGTAATTGAGGAAACCACAGCATGGCTCCTTCTCTCCCAGGGTGGTGTAGCTCACTCCTGCTCTTTCCAGTATCTTGAAAATGGCGGATGTCACCTTCATATCCGTATTGGATGCGACGCATCCCAGGAATACCAGCACATCTCCGCCGGTCCTCAGCTTGGCCTTTGCCTCATCAGGCAGGAACTCCTCCCTGGCACTTGCTGGTTCTCCCTGTGGATTGCCGTGCTTCTCAATATTTTCCAGAGCTAGTTCCATGGTTTCTGGAACCTCATGTAAGCCTGCCAGCTCCTGCCTGGCAGCCATGAGCACATCCACGGTCTTGACATTGGAAGGACACCTGCGCATACAATCTCCGCAAGTGGTGCATTCGAATATTGATTGGACAACTGAATCGTCCACTGGTATGTCGCCTTGCAAAAGACCGTAGGCCAGCACCATCTTCGACCTGGCCGTATTGTGATCCCACAATGTGCCCTTGAAGGCCGGGCATACGGATTTACAATATCCGCAGGAAGTACAGAGTAATGTTTGATCATACAATGCCTTCAGCTTATCGCCCTTGATGTACTTCTTATCATCACTCATCGAAGTTCACCTCCGCGGGGTATCTGAGGCTGAACATTATGTGCTCGCTCTCCCACTCGAACATCTTGCCCGGGTTCATGATATTATTTGGATCGAGAGCGTCCTTGATAGCTTTCATGGTCTTGATCGCAGTTGCTCTTTCCTTCTTCATGTAAGGGGCTTTGGCCATTCCCACACCGTGCTCGCCAGTCACTGTCCCATCGAGAGAAAGCACCAGGTCGTAGATCTCCTCCACTGCTTTTTCCGCGCGTTTCCAGTCATCTTCCTTGCTTGGATCGATGAGGAATTTCGTGTGAAGGTTACCATCACTGGCATGACCGTAAGTGGCGATTATCACCTTGTTGCGGTCGGATATCTCTTTGAAACCAATGACCGCCTGAGCCACCCTGGAAATAGGAACGCCCATGTCATCGGCCAGTGATACGATCTTCAGCTCTGGGCTATAACCACCCAGAGCTGGCAGGACGGACTTTCTGGCCTCGTGCCAGAGGCCATAAACGGCTTTATCATCGGATACGATGATCTCGGTGGCTCCACTTGCCTTACAAACTTCCTCCACCTGTCGGATCTCGCGGCCAACTTCCTCGATAGGTCCGTCAACCTCGATTATCAGAATTGCTGGAACATCGGGCAAACCGGCATCGATCCCGCGGTTTGCCGCGGTGATGCAGGTATTGTCCATGATCTCCATGGAACTTGGAATAATAGGATGTGCAATTATATTCGAAATCGCCTGGCCCGCTTTCTCCACCTTGTCAAAGCTGACTAAAGCTGCTGCAACAGCTTTAGGCAAAGCGACAATTTTTAAAGTAACTTCGGTGATGATACCCAGTGTGCCCTCAGAGCCCACGAATAACTTTTCCAATTGGTAGCCGGAGCTGTTCTTCAGAGTGTGCGTGCCAACCTTCATTATCTCCCCGGTTGGAAGTACAACCTCCAGCCCAAGAACATAATCCCTTGTCGCGCCGTATTTGATGGCTCTCATTCCGCTGGCATTCAGTGACACCATGCCACCGATGTTAGCAGCTTCCGCGCTTCCTGGAGAGCCCGGGAACTGGTATCCCGCGCTTTTCAGCTCATTGTTCAGGTGATCGTAAATAACACCTGGCTCGACTATGCAGAACAAATTCTCGGGTGTTATGCTTTTGATCTTGTTCATGGCCTGCATGTCCAGAGTGATCCCGCCCTTGATGGGAACTGCTGCTCCACAAAGGCCAGTACCCGCGCCTCGCGGTGTTATCGGCACCTTGTACTTATTGGCCAGTTTCACTATCTTGGACACCTCTTCGGTATTCATCGGCCTAGCCACTGCATCGGGCATCGCCCGATATATGCTGGCATCTGATGAATAAGCATATCTGGCGGCCGTGCTGGTGGTGAAGTTCTCTCCTAAAAGCTCCTGCAATTCCTTGAACATTTCTTCGGACATTTACATCATCCTCTGTCTGCGTGGAACACCCAGTCCCATACAGGTATCCAAAAGTTAACCCTGATAATGATATATAATTTCCGCATGAAAGCAGATATTTATATGCGTATTATGTTTAGGTGACTTAGGTGAGAGGAGGAGTCGATCATTGTAGAAGAAGATGTGAAAATCAGTAAAGGCGGATTGATCTTGATTATCTTTTGGCTGGCATTGATAAATTTCGTCATAATTTATATTAATATGACCTCCCCTTCTTTGGATAATGTTCATAATATGATCTACATGTTTGTTATCATCTTTTTATTCATCGTAATAATTGTTTTTATATTGATCTATTATCTGGATCATATTCGAAAGACCCCTAAACGAAGCCTCCCAGAGATTGATGAACCGTCGATGGAAGGATGAAGGGATGCCTCGCCTACAGGGCGGCATATAAATATTCGAATTGTGTTTAGGATACATATCAAACGAACATACTAAAATAAAGATAAGGTGATGACAGATGCCAGTACTTTGGTTTATGGAATATGATATTCCCAAGGATGCGGAAGCCAGTAAGAGATACATGAACTATATTTTTGATGAAGAATACAGTTGCATGGTGATGGACAAGTGCGAGAAGATAGGTGCGAAATTGAATGTCTGGTGCGATGATTCGAGCCATATTATTTTCACCATCGAGTTCGACACAATCGAGGACTATGACAGATTGTTCGAAGATCCCGAGTGGCAGAAAGGAATGGATCGCCTGAACCAGCTTGTTCTCAATGCGAATACCAGGATGATGCGACCTGCTGGGGAGTAGTTTTTTGCCACATGCAACGAAAGTCATATAAGAGAGACTTTCGATTCACATGAGAGGGAAGTAATTGACTACAAAAGAAGATGTGCCAGATTCTATTACTGATAAGGAGTTAAGAGACCTGATTAGAGAAAATTATAAGCAATCAGTAGAATCAAGAGATTTTAAAAAATTAAACTCTTTTATACGTAAGTATTCTAAAATTATTAATGCTAAAAGATTTTTCAATGAGTTTAAAAATGCCCTATCAGATCAACGTACTGAATTAAATAATTCTATAAAATATCTAGAACCCAGATATTCAATTTTTCGAGAGGCTCTTGATGCTGTAGCTAAACAGAGCCCTGCTCTATTTATGGACAAGATCAAAAACCCTCCAAATGTGTGCCTATTGAGAAATGAAATATTTAATGCATTTATCATTATCAAAAGAGAAGGTAGAATGTTTGCAGATTTGGAAGAACAAGACAAAATTGATAAAGAAATTCATTTGATTCAGAAATGCTGGGAGCTCTATAAATCACAAAGAAATTTAATGTGTAATATGTTAGAAGAAATTAATAATCCATCAATGAAAGAATATGTTAGAGAGAAAGCAAAATTACATGATACGAAACTGTCCAGAAACATCAGAAATGCCGACTCACATTTAAGAGTACAAAATTTCCCCGAAAGAAGGATGGTTCATCTACGTAATTTGCGTAATGATAAAATTGACTGGGAAGATGATATCCCATATGATGATTTTGAAGATATTTTCTATGATTTATTAAATTTCAATAATGCTATGGCAACAGCAGAAGAGGAAGTCTCAATAGGCATATTAGAACAAATGGTGAAATCTCGATAGCAAGCGCCCTTAACAGACGGGAGACAGTACGGGGAAAATAGTACTTTCACTCACCCTAGCCTATTACTTATATACAATCTACCTAATATGGTCTTTAGAAGTAAGGGAGGATAAGTTAAATGCCAGAATTAAAAAATTACAGAGTGTTTATAAGCCATGCGTGGGAATACAATGCAGATTACCATAGATTAGTAAAAATGCTTAATGAGGCAGATCTATTCAATTGGTCAAATTACAGCGTGCCAGAACATGACCCATTGGATATGAAAGGATTAATGACTGCATTAGAAAGACAAATTGATCCAACAAATATTGTAATTATCCTATCGGGAATGTATGCTGCCCATAGTGACTGGATACAAAAAGAGATAGATATAGCTATCAAGAAAGGTAAAACTATAATCGGAATTGCACCATGGGGTCAACAAAATATTCCTGTTGTCATTCAAGAAGCCGCTGAAGATGTAATAAGATGGAATACAACATCTATTATTGATGCTATTCGGAAGTATGCTAAATGAAAAAAACTGATTATGGAGAGCAATATAACGTGCATCTGCTGGAACAATATAAATTATATGTAGAAATGGCAGATCGCATAAGTATTCGAAGAGGTCAAACAAATAAATTTTATATTTCTCTCTTGTCAGGATTATTGGCTTTACTATCGATAATGATTGGAACAGAAGGCTTTGATGATATACGCTTGACCGTATTGTTTGCGATTGGATTTCTAGGAACTGTACTATGTTTAGTATGGTTTATCAACATAAATTCATACAGACAGTTAAACACTGCTAAGTTTAAAATTATAAACAAAATGGAAGAGAGCTTACCATATCCCTGTTATGATCTTGAATGGAAACTCCTTGGCCAGGGGAAAGAAAGTAAGAAATATTTACAATTAACACGCGTAGAAAAATATATACCAATTATTCTTTCAGTTCCTTACATATTACTGCTTGGATATACAATATATATTTGGTTTATTTAATATTCAAGAACCCCTAGTAGGCAGGGCTTGATGCAGGGCACAATGTTAGGGGAGTAAGAAGCCAAGAATCCCCCTAGTCTGATCTAACCCGATGATAATTTTATTAACACAATATAACTTCAGGTTTCCCACAGGGAGCAATAAGATGAAATTCAATATTCCATATGGAAAGGAAAGTGTTGAGATCGATTTTGATTTACCGCATACGATCCTGATGCCCAATTCGGTCGAGGTCAGGGACGAGGCCAAGGTGCTGGATGAAGCTCTGGCCAACCCGATTGGGTCGGTGCCTTTTTCAGAGTTCGCTGATAAATCCGAGAGAATGCTGGTCATCGTGAATGACGCGACAAGGCCGACACCGACGAAGAAGGTGTTGGAACTTCTTCGTGACGACTTGACCGCGCATCCGGATGTGACCTATGTCGTGGCTACTGGAGTTCACAGAGCTCCGACTGATGAGGAATACCAATTCATCTTCGGGGACATGTACGAAGATGTTAAAGATAAAATAATCGCGCACGATGCGAGAAAAGATGAGGATATGGTGTATCTGGGCGTGTCGAAGAATGGAACAGAAATGTACCTGAATAAAATAGTTCCAGAGATCAAGAATGTGGTCGTCATCGGCAGTGTGGAGCCGCATTATTTCGCTGGATACACGGGAGGTCGAAAAGCATTCCTTCCGGGTGTCGCTTCCTACAAGACAATTGAAATGAACCACAAGGCCGCGCTCAGCGATTCCGCAAGGTCACTGGCATTGGAGGGAAATCCAGTTCATGAGGACATGATAGATGCGATGAACGTGCTGAAGGACATCAATGTCTTTTCCATTCAGACGGTACTGACTGGCGACCACAGTATTTACGCGGTTACTGCTGGGGATCTTTTCCAGAGCTTCGATGCCGCTATCGAGAGAGCCAATGAGGTGTTCTGCGTGCCACTGGATGCGAAAGCAGATATTGTGATCTCTGTAGCTCCGTATCCGATGGACATAGACCTGTATCAGAGCCAGAAGGCACTGGATAACAGCAAGCTGGCATTGAAGGACGGCGGAGTTACGATAATAGTTTCCAAGTGCAGGATGGGAGTGGGAGAAGAAGCCTTCCTCGACCTGCTTGGAAGTGCCGCGACACCCGAAGAGATAATGAAGAAGCTGGAAGGCGAGTATAAGTTAGGATACCACAAGGCGGCGAAGATGGCGCAGATAGGGACCTGGGCCAGTATTTACGGGGTCACTGACCTTTCGGACGAGATGATGCTGAAGGCACATCTCAAGCCTTTCGCATCCGTGCAAAAGGCTTTGGATGCCGCGATCGTGGAAATGAAAGGCAAGGGCAGGGAACCTAGTCTCGTGATAATGCCAGCCGGTAGTTTGACCATACCATTAGTGAGGGGTGAATAATTTGTTTGATGAAGAAAAAGTATTGAAGGCTCTGGTGAAGGGCATGAGGGATGGAGTTATAGAATTACCACTGGATGTGCACGAGAAGATAAAGGAAGCACATGCGAAGGAGACCAATGAGACCGCTAAGAATCAACTGGAGGCCATACTGACGAATATCCAGCTGGCACACGATGGGCAAGCTCCAATGTGCCAGGATACTGGCGTGCAGATATTCTTCATAAAAGCGGGCTATGATTTCCCATATTTGAAGGAACTGGTAAAGCTCGTTCCAAAGGCCATAGCGAAGGCCACGACGGATGTTCCATTGAGGCCGAACACAGTGAATCCATTTGATGGCACTAATCCAAAAAATAACTTGGGCTTCAATATGCCCGCTATGACCATCGACATGGTGGAAGGCGATGGAGCAACGGTCTATGTCTTCCCCAAGGGCGGTGGAAGCGAGAACATGTCCAAGCTCTGGATGCTTACGCCAGCACAGGGCTTCAAGGTCATGAAACAGAAGATAATCGAGCAGGTTCAATTCGCAGGAGGCAAGCCATGCCCGCCGATAGTTGTCGGAATTGGCATTGGAGGGGGAGCGGACATCGCGATGAAGCTGGCGAAAAAGGCACTTCTCCGACCACTGGATGAGCCAAATCCAAAGCCCGAGATCGCGGAGATGGAGAAGGAACTCCTGGACATGATAAACTCATTGGGTGTGGGAGCGATGGGAATGGGCGGAGATACGACATCTCTCGCGGTCCAGATCGAATACACGAACAGACATCCCGCGACCTTCCCGGTCGGGATGGTGATTCAGTGCTGGTGTGACAGACGCCAGAGCATTAAGATAAACAAAGACGGGATGGTGGTGTAATTGGCTGAATACAGACTCACCACACCAGTTGATGAAGAGACAATTTCCAAGCTGAAAGTTAATGATGTCGTTTACCTGAGCGGTACTGTTTTCACCGCTCGCGACGAGGCCCACATGGAACTGATGGAGGACGGCGGTGTCGAGGGATTTGACATGACTGGCCTTGGTCTTTACCATGCTGGACCTGTGATGAAAAAGGAAGGAGACGAATGGCAAGTGGTATCCGCTGGCCCGACCACGAGTTATAGAATGGAAACTCTGGAGCCCAAGTTCCTGGACATGTTCCCGGTGAAGCTGATAATCGGCAAGGGCGGCATGGGTCCGCTTACACTCGCGGCCCTGAAGAAGAACAATGTCGTTTATGTATCATTCACTGGCGGAGCCGGAGCTCTGGCCGCGAAAGGTCTGGGCAAGGTCAAGACCGTTTATTACCTTGACAAGCTGGGCATGCCCGAAGCTGTCTGGGTCTTCGAGGCCAAGGAATTCGGACCACTCGTTGTGTCGATGGATTCCCACGGTGATTCCCTATACGATGTGGTCAATGCTAAGACCAAGCAGCAGATGGAGAAGATCTTCAAGGAAACGCTGGGTGTTTGAATCTGGCCAACACTGAATGATGACCGCGGAAAAACACCGCGGTCATAAACCTTTATTACTTTCTTTTCATTACCCACGGCACGAGAGTGAATAAAATGAAGATCCATGAATATCAGGCCAAGGAGATATTTGCCAGGTATGGAATACCCGTGCCAGAAGGTCAAATGGTCACAGAAGTGGGCGATGTAAAAAGATTTTTCGAAGAGAAGGGCGGGCCAGTTGTTGTCAAAGCTCAGATCCATGCCGGTGGCAGGGGTAAGGGCGGCGGGGTCAAGTTCTCCCCAACTGTCGAGGTCGCGGAACAGGCGGCCAAGGACATAATGGGCATGACATTGGTCACCCACCAGACCGGGCCAGAGGGAAAATTGGTCCAGAGACTTCTTGTCGAGAAGGCGGCCAATATCGAGACCGAGATGTACCTGGGATTCGTGATGGATCGTGAAACATCACGAGTTGCGATAATCGCTTCCACCGAAGGTGGCGTGGAGATAGAAAAGGTCGCTGCTGAGACTCCGGAGAAGATAATCAAGATCTGGATCGACCCAGCTGTTGGTCTCATGCCTTTCCAGGCAAGGGAAGTTTGCTTCAAATTGGGCCTTGAAGGAACTGCTTTCAAGGGCGGTGTGAAGATGCTTCAGAACCTTTACAGGATGTTCACTGAAGAGGATGCTTCCATGGCGGAGATCAATCCCATGATAGTTACAAAGGAAGGAGAAGCAATGGCGCTGGATGCGAAGGTCAATTTCGATGACAATGCCGGATTCAGGCAAAAACACCATGCGGAACTCCGTGACATCAGCGAGGAAGACCCACTGGAGGTCGAGGCTTCCAAGTTCGACCTCAATTATATCAAGTTGGATGGCAAGGTCGGTTGCATGGTGAATGGCGCGGGATTGGCAATGGCCACCATGGATCTCATCAAGCAATGTGGGAGCGAGCCAGCCAATTTCCTCGATGTCGGAGGATCAGCTTCTGCGGAAGGAGTGGAGAATGCCTTCAGGATACTAATGAGCGACAAGGATGTCAAGTGCGTGTTGATAAATATCTTTGGCGGAATTGTCCGATGTGACAAGGTGGCCAATGGTGTTGTCGAGGCCATCAGGAATATCGGAAATGTTGAAGTTCCGATAGTTGTCAGATTAGAAGGCACAAATGCCAAAGAAGGCCTGGAAATAATCAACAATTCGGGATTGAACTTCCACACAGCCCAGGGCTTTGCGGATGCGGCCAAGAAAGCTGCAGATCTTGCAGAAGGCAGAGGAGGTGCTTGATATGGCAATTTTACTAAAAGAACACACGAAAGTGATGGTTCAGGGACTTGGCAAGGAAGGCCAGTTCCATGCGGAGAAGATGTTGGAATGCGGAACAAAGGTCGTTGCAGGAATTCGACCTGGAAAGGCAGGCCAGGACGTTCTCGGAATACCATGCTTCAATACAGTCGCGGATGCAAAAGCCGCGACTGGCGCCAATGCTTCCATCATATTCGTACCATCGCCCTTCGCGGCAGACGCGGTCATGGAGGCCATAGATGCGGAACTCGAACTGGTCGTCTTGATAACCGAAGGAATTCCAACACTGGACATGATCAAGGTCAAGAACAAACTAAAGAACAGCAAGACGAATCTCATAGGTCCTAATTGTCCAGGTATAATCACACCAGGTATTGGCAAAATGGGTATCTTGCCAGTTAGTATCTTCATACCTGGCAAGTGCGGTGTCATATCCCGATCTGGAACTCTCACATACGAGGTCGCGGCCCAGCTAACAGCAGTTGGTATTGGCCAGAGCACGTGCATCGGTATCGGAGGAGACCCTGTAATAGGAACCTCACACAGGGACGCTCTCGAGATGTTCAATAATGACCCGGACACGGACATGGTCGCGCTTATCGGTGAGATCGGTGGAACTGATGAGGAAATTGCAGCTGAATATATCAAGGACCACATGACGAAGCCAGTGGTCGCATTTATAGCCGGATCAACAGCCCCCAAGGGTAAGAGAATGGGTCATGCTGGTGCTATCATCGCTGGTGGAAAAGGAACCGCAGCGGAAAAGAAGGAAGCCCTTCGAGCCGCGGGTGTCGCGGTCGCAGACTCTCCGGCGGATGTGGGTATCACTGCAAAGAGGATACTGGAAGGTTAAGGTGCATGAGACCCTCGCCCTTTGGACGAGGGTTATCTTCTTCTTCTTCATCATCATCCCGCATAATTTATGCAATGCCAGTATATTATCTATAGAATGCGAAAAATAACAATTATTAATTAATAATATATCAAAAATGAGAATATATATATAGTACAAATGCCATTGTGTTATACATAGCCAATAAGGGAGGATTATGATATGTTAGTGTTAGTTAGATTATTTCCAAAAGGTGGATTGAGTAATTTCTGTAATGTGTTTGAGAGCGAGAAGAGAAACCTGTACTGGGACGATGTAAAGCCCCTGTATGCTCTTCGCCAGGAAGGCAAGAGATATGTCAGCATACTTCTGGATGTGAAGAAGTTCGAAGCTGTTGAGAATGTTTTCTTGAAGGACGTTATGGCCATGGCGTCAGTAAGCCAGACCCGTACCATCCCGATCATGAGCCCGATATATTTCCCACTTCCAGAGGGACATCCGGAAGATATGGATCGATACATCGCCGTGCTGAGGGTGGATCCTGAAAATTACAAATCCGTGTACGATAATATCGCGGCAACCAAGACAGATGGCAATGCCTTCATCAATTATGTATCGTACTCATTTGGGGATGATGACATAATAGTTTCAATGTTCGCAAAGGACAGGGAAGCTGCCAATAAATTTGCCAATGATAAGATAAATTCCATCGATGGAGTGAATGCGATGGATGTCTCGAAGATAGTTCGAAGGCTACCTATGCTCCCTCAGAATGAGATGAATGCCCATACAGATAGATTTATTTATTCAGCTCCTGCGGGAGAGGGCGGATCTCTGAAAAACCCAGATCTATTCAATAAATATGCCAGCGAGAAGGATTCCTTCACGGTCATAGTGAGGATGTTTGGCAAGACTGGTATGACCAAGTTATGGGATGAGATAAAGTCAGATGTTCCCAAGTTCGAAACTGAATTTATCAAACCTCTCTATGCTTCAAGACCTGAAAAGAAGAATTATTCATCAGTGATCTTTGAAGTAAACAATTTCGAAGATCTCAAGGATTTCGTTGTGGACAATATGCAGAATATGAGCTCGGTCAGCAAAACAAGGACTATACCCATGCTCGAACCTACGTATTTCCTGATGCCTAAACAACATCCTGATGGTCTGTTCAGGTTCCTCATAACTCTGCGAGTTCTTCCAAAGCATTACCAGGCAGTACGTTCGAAGATCACGGGATATGCGTATCCTGACAATGTTTACCTCACCTATGTATCATACACTCTTGGAGAGGATGATCTATTGGTATCCGTGCTGGCAGAATCAAGGAAAGCTGTCCAGAACTTTGCCAAATTGGCCTTTGAGAATATGGACAGTGTGACATCGTACGACATTTCCAATCAGATGGCCACAACGAGATTGACCAGCCCGGAGACTTGGAAGAAGCATCAGAACCGCTTCCTTTCGAACTTTGACAAGCATCACAAGAAGGAGTATGATTCCAGATATGACTGGACTGATGAGTTCAAAGACGATGCCGCTATGTCTGGCGCCTTTGTCAGCGATCTATAAAATAGATAAACGGAGGCCGTTGTAATTTCGGCCTCCGATCTTTCATTTTAAATATTTTTCTTAGAAAGTTATAGATTATTAAGAGTTTAATAAAAACTCTTAATAACCTCTTTTACTTTACCCAGTGATATCTTAGCATAGATAACCTTTAATTAACAGTTAAAGGGGGGTTTGAAAACAGTATTGAATAGATATAGGATTGATTATCATGGGTAGAAGTTTGACACGTAAGATTTTAGAGGAACATTTGGTAGTGGGCGAATATGTGCCTGGGAATGAGATCGGCATCAAGATCGATCAGACATTGACCCAGGACGCGACAGGGACCATGGCTTATTTGCAATTCGAGGCTATGGGTCTAGACAAGGTCAAGACCGAGCTTTCTGTAAGCTATGTGGATCATAATACGGTCCAGGTAGGTTTCGAGAATGCGGATGATCACAAATATTTACAATCGGTGGCCGCCAAGTTCGGCATCGTGTATTCAAAGGCTGGCAATGGAATTTGCCACCAGGTCCACTTAGAGAGATTTGGTAAGCCAGGAAAGACAATGACTGGCTCGGACAGCCACACTCCAACAGGCGGTGGCATTGGTATGATATCCATAGGTGCTGGTGGCTTGGATGTCGCTGTCGCCATGGGTGGCGGGCCATTTTACATAACATGCCCCAGGGTGTACAAGATAAACCTGGTGGGCGAGCTTTCAGACTGGGTCAGTGCGAAAGATGTGGTTCTGAAAATGCTGGAGATATTCAGCGTCAAGGGCAATGTTGGCGTGATAATGGAATATGCTGGCCCTGGTGTTGCCACTCTTTCCGTCCCGGAAAGAGCGACCATCACGAACATGGGAGCCGAAATGGGAGTTACCACTTCCATTTTTCCATCGGACGAGGAGACCAGGCGATTCTTGAAAGCACAGGGTCGCGAAGACGATTGGACAGCGATGGCCGCGGATGATGATGCGGAATATGACAAGGTCATCGATCTCGATCTAAGCACTATCGAACCAATGGCCGCAGCTCCTCACAGCCCGGGAAAGGTCATCAAGGTAAGCGAGATGACAGGTACCAAGGTGGACCAAGTTTTGGTTGGCTCTTGTACAAATTCATCCTACAAGGACATGGTGACGGTTGCCAAGATAATGAAGGGCAAGCGAGCCCACCCAGATACATCATTCGGAATAGCCCCTGGTTCAAGACAGGTGCTTCAGATGATCGCCAAGGAAGGATACCTGGCAGATCTAATTGATAGTGGTGCCAGGGTTTTGGAATCCGCATGCGGCTTTTGCATTGGAAATCACCAGAGCCCGAAGACCGATGCCATATCCCTCAGGACGAATAACAGGAACTTCGAAGGACGTAGTGGTACAAAGAGCGCGCAAGTTTACTTGATAAGTCCAGAAGTGGCGGCTGTTTCCGCAGTAGCTGGAACCTTCACCGATCCCCGAACTGCTGGTCTTGCTTTCCCGAATGTGGAAATGCCAGATAATTTCCTTATCGACGATTCCATGTTCATATTCCCGCAGGATGCTCCACCCAATGTCGAGGTCTACAGGGGTCCGAATATCGGTAACCCTCCAAGCAATGACAGGATGTCTGACGATATCATTGGGGACATCATGCTCAAGGTGGGGGACAATATAACCACCGATCATATCATGCCAGCAGGAGCAAGATTGAAGTATCGATCCAATGTTCCAAAATACTCCGAGTTCGTATTTGAACCAGTGGACACCACCTTCCCAACACGTTCGATGGAGAACAAGGAGAAAGGCAGACACAATATCATCATGGCCGGAAAATCATACGGCCAAGGTAGTTCACGAGAGCATGCGGCACTTTGTCCCATGTACCTCGGTGTGAAGGCTGTTATCGCGAAGTCCGTCGAGAGGATACATGCGGCTAACCTTGTGAACTTCGGAATAGTTTCACTGGCTTTCAAGAATGAAGCTGATTATGACAAGGTAGATCAGGGTGATGAGATCGAGATGCCCGGTATCAAACAGAAGATCATGGCCAGTGAGCCCGTGATGCTTGTGAACAAGACCAAGGGCATGGAATTGGAGCTCACATACGATCTATCGGACAGACAGAAGGAGATCCTATGCGAGGGTGGGCTACTGGCCTACACCGTGAAGGAGTAAAATCACATTACTAAAAATAATGAATATTGAGAGAAAATGAATTAAGGAGGAGGTAAGTTGAATGTGCGAATCCAATTCGCACATTCAAATTTCCAACTTGAAAAGGAGGAAATCAAATATGGCACAAAAAGCAATAAGAGAGGCGGACGGAAAGAAGATGATGGCCCGCCTATTGAAAGATTACACTGGTGGCAAGTACCCTGTCAAGGACAGATACATCACCATTGGACCAGAGACCGATATGAAGAAATTACCAAATAAATACAAATGGCTGACCAAGGAGAAGTTGGTCGTGAAGCCAGACCAACTTATCAAGAGACGAGGCAAGAGCAAGCTTCTTCTGCTTAACACGGACTGGAAAGAAGCCGAGAAATGGATCAAGGCAAGGATGAGCAAGAAAGTCACAGTTGGAAAAACAACTGGCGTACTGGATCATTTCATTGTCGAGCCTTTCATACCACATGAGCAGAAGGACGAGTATTACTTCGCCATAACATCCGTACTGGAAGGCGATCTTGTTCTATTCTACCATGAAGGAGGAGTGGATGTTGGAGATATTGATGCGAAGGCAACAAAAATGCTCGTGCCAATAGGTGAAATGCCAACAGCCGCTGAGTTTGAGAAGAAGCTCGTGGCCAAGGCACCGAAGGACCGCAAGAAGATGTTGGCAGAGTTCTTCGAGGGCATGTACAAATTCTACGCAGACCTGAACTTCGCTTATCTGGAGATCAATCCCGTGGTTGTCGTTGGAAAAGACATCTATCCACTGGATCTGGCTGCCAAGCTGGATGACACTGCCAAATTTGTTTCAGGTAAGAAATGGGGCGATGTCGAGTTCCCATCACCATTTGGCAGGATAAGGACTCCGGAGGAGGAGTACATCGACATGCTGGATGGAAAGACCGGATCTTCTCTAAAGTTAACCGTATTGAACCCTGAAGGAAGGATATGGACCATGGTCGCAGGTGGCGGAGCTTCTGTCATCTATGCCGATACCATTACCGATCTTGGCTTCATGGATGAGATGGCTAATTATGGTGAATACTCGGGAAATCCCAATGAGGAGTTCACTTACCTTTATGCGAAGACCATATTGGATCTCATGACCAAGAAGCCGAACAAGAAGGGCAAATATCTGATAGTTGGCGGAGGTATCGCCAACTTCACGGATGTTGCTAAAACTTTCACTGGCATTATTCGCGCCCTGCGCGAATACGGTGACAAACTGAAGAAACAGAAGGTCAAGATATATGTGAGAAGGGGTGGACCGAACTACGCGACTGGATTGAAGAATATCGGAGCCCTAAAAGAGGAAATTGGCCTGGACATCGAGGTCTATGGGCCGGAGACTCACATGACGAACATTGTTTCCATGGCTTTGAAGGGAGGTAAGTGAAATGGCTGCTAAAAAGACAACTCAGAAAAAGACCGAAAAGAAACCATACGAGCTTTTCGATAAAACAACACAGGCCTTCATCTACAATAGGCAAGTGGCGGCGACCCAGAGGATGCTTGATTTCGATTATGTAAGCGACAGGGAAACACCATCGGTCGCGGCTATCATCAATCCGACTGGCAAGGATGGCCTGGAGAAGTTCTTCTTCGGACCAAAGGAGATATTGATCCCCGTGTTCAAGTCCATGAAGGACGCGGCAAAGAAGCACAAGAACGTGGATGTGATGATCAGCTTCGCTTCCTTCAGGTCAGCACCTAAATCCGTCGAGGAAGCCTTCGAGATAAAGCAATTGAAAACAATTGTTGTAATTGCCGAGGGTGTTCCAGAGAGAAGGATGAAGGAGCTTATCGCCAAGGCCAAGAAACTGGACCGCGTTATAATCGGGCCAGCAACTGTGGGTGGAATTCAGGCTGGAGCTTTCAAGATAGGCAATACCGCAGGAACTATCGACAATATCATCGAGTCAAAACTCGGAAGACCTGGCTCGGTTGGTTTCGTATCCAAATCCGGTGGTCTGAGCAATGAGGCTTACAATATCATAGCCCGAAATACTGACGGTCTCTACGAAGGGATCGCCATCGGGGGCGACATGTATCCAGGAAGCACATTGATGGATCATCTCATGAGATATGAGAAGAACCCGAAGGTGAAGATGCTGGTATGTTTGGGAGAAGTAGGCGGAGTTGATGAATACAACATTGTCGAGGCTCTTGAAAAGAAGAAGATAAATAAGCCACTGGTAATGTGGGTCACTGGCACCTGTGCCAAGGCCTTCAAGACCGATGTCCAGTTCGGACATGCAGGAGCGAAAGCTGACGCAGAGGCCGAGACAGCCGATGCCAAGAACAAGGCATTGAAGAAAGCAGGCGCGATCGTGCCAAACTCCTTCGACGACTATGCCTTGAAGATCAACCAAACCTACAAGAAATTGGTCAAGGCTGGCAAGATAAAGCCAGGTCCAGAACCAGTGGCTCCGATAATGCCAGCAGATTATGCCAAGGCTATGAAAGCCGGAGAAATAAGAAAACCATCCAGCTTTATCTCCACCATCTCAGATGAGAGGGGTGAGGAGCTTTACTACGGCAATATGGCGATAACCGATGTGTTCAAGAAAGATATCGGACTGGGCGGTGTTCTCAGTATACTGTGGTTCAAGAAATTGATGCCAAGGTACGCTTGCAAATTCATCGAGAACGTGCTCATGGTCGTAGCCGACCACGGACCTGCTGTTTCCGGTGCACATAATACGATAGTCGCGACAAGAGCTGGCAAAGATCTCATTTCTTCACTTGTGAGCGGTTTGCTATGTATCGGGCCAAGGTTCGGAGGCGCGATAGACGGAGCTGCCCAGATGTTCTCCTCTGCTTATGATAGGGGACTGACACCTCAGGAATTCATCGATGAGATGAAAGCTAAAGGCGTGAACATCCAGGGCATCGGTCACCGTGTGAAGAGTGTGCACAATCCGGATATGAGAGTGACAGTGATGAAGAACTACGTGAAGAAGAACTTCAAGAAATCACCATTGCTGGACTATGCTTTGGAAGTGGAGAAACTAACCACTTCCAAGCGTGACAATCTCATACTGAATGTGGATGGTGTCATTGGAATATGCTTCGCCGACATGCTGAGAAACGAGTTTCCGAAGGCTGTGGCGGATGAATACATCAACATGGGCGCATTGAACGGTCTTTTCGTTCTCGGAAGAAGCATCGGCTTCATGGGACATCATATGGACCAGAAGAGATTGAAACAACCGATGTACAGGCATCCGTGGGATGATATCCTTTACATGAAGGAGTAATGGACCATGACCAAAGGAAAGATAATATACACTATCGTGGACGAGGCTCCCGGCCTCGCCACTTACTCCTTTCTACCAGTGGTGAAGGCATTTACAGAAGCAGCGGGTGTGTCCGTCGAAACAAGAGACATCTCTCTTGCTGGAAGGATCATAGCGAAGTTCCCCGAGAAACTCACGGAAGAACAGAGAATATCCGATGACCTGGCTGAGTTGGGTGATCTGGTAAAGAAACCAGAGGCCAATGTGATAAAACTACCATGCATCAGTGCTTCCCTGGGACAACTGAAGGCTACCGTGAAGGAACTTCAGGGAAAGGGATACAACCTGCCAGACTACCCAGAGGACCCTCATACTGATGAGGAGAAGGATATCAAGAGCAGATATGACAAGGTCAAGGGCTCGGCAGTGAATCCAGTTCTGAGAGAAGGTAATTCCGACAGAAGGGCTCCAGCCAGTGTGAAGAACTACGCACGGGCAAATCCTCATCCGATGGGTGAATGGACAGCCAATAATCCTGCCCATGTATCCACCATGTCCGAAGGAGACCTCGCGCACAATGAGATATCCACCACTATCAAGCCACAGGATATTGGAGACTGTGTAATAGAATTCCATAAAATGGACGGCTCCAAGGTCGTGCTCAAGGAAAGGACACCTCTTCTGGACGGGGAGATAATCGATGCCTCGAAGATGAGCAGGAATGCTCTAAGGGTCTTCCTGGAGGAGCAGATCAATGACTGCAAAGAGAAGGACCTGCTTTTCAGCATCCATCTGAAGGCAACTATGATGAAGGTGAGCGATCCCATATTCTTCGGGCATGCGGTCTCCGTATTCTTCAAGGAGGTCTTTGACAAGCACACCTCCACCTTTGAGGAATTGGGAGTGAATCCCAATAATGGCCTCTCCGAGCTCTATCAGAAGCTGGACAAGCTGCCTGATGACAAGAAAGCGGAGATAATCGCTGATATCGAGGCGGTCAAGGCAAAGAGACCCAAGCTGGCAATGGTGGACTCAGACAAGGGCATCACCAACCTGCATGTGGGCAGCGACACTATCATCGACGCATCATTGCCCAGGTATGTTCGTGAATCTGGAACCATGTGGGGCCCTGACGGAAAGCAGCATCCTGCAAAGGCCATCATACCCGATTCCAGCTACGCTGGCATATACCAGGCGACAGTGGACGACTGCAAGGCCAACGGCGCATATGATCCAACCACCATGGGAACAGTTCCCAATGTAGGCCTAATGGCTCAAAAGGCAGAGGAATATGGATCCCATGACAAAACATTTGAGATATCTGGCAATGGAACTGTAAAGGTGGTCTCAGCAGTAGGCAATATTCTTTTGGAGATCTCAGTAGAGGACGGCGATGTCTTTAGGATGTGCCAGGTCAAGGACCTACCGATCCAAGATTGGGTCAAATTAGCTGTTACCAGGGCACGCGCCACTGGATGGCCAGCAATATTCTGGCTGGACAAGGACCGAGCCCATGATGCTGAATTGATCGAGAAAGTGCACACTTACCTGCAGGACCATGACACGTCGGGCCTGAACATACAGGTCATGCCTCCTACCGAGGCCACCAAGTTCTCGGTCGAGAGGATGAGGAAGGGCGAGAACACGATCTCAGTGACTGGCAATGTCCTCAGGGACTACAATACGGACCTATTCCCAATACTTGAAGTGGGGACCAGCGCCAAGATGCTCTCGATAGTACCGCTCATGAACGGCGGTGGATTGTTCGAGACCGGAGCTGGAGGATCAGCTCCAAAGCATGTGCAGCAGTTCCAGAAGGAGGGACATCTGAGATGGGATTCCTTGGGCGAGTTCCTTGCATTGGCAGCCAGTCTGGAGCATTTGGCCATCGTATTCGATAATCCTCGGGCGCAGATATTGGCCGACACACTGGACAAAGCAAATGGCAAGTTCCTTCTTGAGGACAAGTCACCATCCAGGAAGGTCAATGAGCCAGACAATCGCCACAGCCATTTCTACCTGACAATGTACTGGGCTCAGGAACTGGCCGCTCAGAATGACGACCAGGAATTGCAAGCACGCTTTGCCAAGCTGGCGCAGGAATTGGAAGCCAATGAGCAGAAGATATATGACGAGCTCATGACAGCACAGGGCCAGCCAGTTGATTACAATGGCTACTTCAAGCCCAATGACGAGCTTGCAGTTAAGGCCATGAGGCCGAGCGCGACCTTCAATGCACTAGTGGACAACCTTTGATCGAGCGGAAGCAGAAATGAAAGGCCGCTTCAAACGGCCTTTCACCATTTCATTTTCTTCAATTTTTATTTATACCTCTTTCCCAATCTATTGATGATGAAAAAACCCGAGCTCGCGGTCATGATAGCCGTTATCTCAGTATCCTTTTCTGCCATCTTGATCCGGTGGGCAACAGCTCCCGCACTGGCCATTGCTTTTTGGAGGCTTTTATTCACCACCTTGCTCCTCATGCCTTTCGCCTTGTTCTACAAGCGGGATGAGATAAGATCCCTGGGCTGGAAGGGCATAGGCAAGACAGCACTCATTGGTTTAGTGCTGGCTACACATTTTTCACTATGGATACGCTCCCTGGAATTGACCACTGTGGCCAGTTCTGTCATACTTGTAACTGCCCATCCTATCCTGGTGGCTGGATTATCATACTATCTGTGGAAGGAGCCAGTGTCCAAGACCAATGCCTTCGGTATTGGCATTGCGATAATTGGCATCATAGTGCTTTCATGGGGTGATATGGGTGCGGGGAATCTCACCGGCAATGTACTCGCCCTGATTGCCGGAATATGTGCAGGTCTGTACATACTGGCTGGAAGAAGGATGCGCCGTGATGTATCTCTTCTTTCCTACGCATTTCTGGTCTACATATTCTGTGCCATATTCCTGGCCATCATGTGCCTGACCACGTCCACGAAATTCTACCCTTATCCAAAAGAAGATTTTTACTTGTTCATCACCATGGCCGCTATACCCGGAATACTGGGCCACACTTTGTACAACTGGGCACTCAAACATGTAAAAGCCTCGGTCGTATCTGTAAGTCTGCTGGCCGAGCCCATCGGTTCAACAGCTCTGGCCTTTCTTCTGCTAGGAGAGACACCCGGGTCCATCCTTGTGATAATTGGGGGCGCATTGACCCTGCTAGGAATTCTATTGACTGTGAGAAAGGTTCGTACCAGAGGCAAAGCCAGAAGATCCAGGTCAAAAAAGATCACTACTTCTTGACCTTATGTCGCACACGCACTGCTTCGCCTTTCACACTCTGCACCATCTCGTCCGCATTCATCTTCGCAGTGCCAGCCCCTCTCAATGACCCATCCTGGCCAATGATGCAAATCTCGTCCCCAACCCTTATCCGGGGGTCGGCTTCCTCCACACCAACCGCGAACAGGTTGCCGATCAGGTCGAAATCATGCATCTTCACCGTGTACAAGTTCTTCTCCACCATGAGCTTCGCCAGGTCCAGCGTGGGAATTAAAAATCCACTGGCCTCGGATACCATGGCCAGTTGTTGATTGCCCTTCCTGATCTTGAGAATAGGATAGCGGCCCTTGACATGGCAACCGTGGAAGATATCGGTCGCATCTTCACCCCACTGGAACCTGGCCATATTGGTGACCTCCTCCAATGTTCTTCTCTTCCAGTCTGGCTTGCTGTCCAATAGCGGGATATTATCCAGTGCGTCCCGGAGATCGACGAGGGATTGCGCATCCGTTGGTCTATCTCCAGCTGTGGAGATAGCGCCATCCAGGTATTCCTGATCGTCAAAGATATCATCGTCTCCAAAATGAACGATGATGTGATCATATTTGTTTATGGCCAGGTACTCCTTGAGAAGCACATTGATCATTTTTTTCTCATCCTCATACCAATGGCCAGTTACAGGAATATCATAATGCTGGGCAGGATATGTGAGCTCCAGCTCTCTGGGAACAAGACCCAGGGGCGATGTGATGATAAGCTCATGCACCCGATGTCCAACTTTTGAATTGCTTATCACTTCTCTGAACTTCTGATGGCTCTTTGATTTGGAATAAGGTTTCCTGGCCGAGCATGGCAATATCAGAAGAATATCCTGTTCCGATGGCTTCCAGTACCTTGTCAACACGCGCTCGCGGAACCGCTTGACATCCGGTCTTTCAAGAGATAATCTCGTAGTGGCCTGGAATTCAGGCCCAATAACTGGAGATCTCTTCTCCTCGAATTCGGGATACCTTTTGTCCATAAGCCTGAGCATGGCCACCAGCTCGGGCGAGGTTTTCGCCCGGTACTCGATGAACTGCCGCAAACCTCGTTTGGCCAGTTTACCCCTGATCTGCTGTAGTTCCGTCTGCAAGGCCAGGAAATTATGCTCCCGCAACCTATCATTGGCCGAGGCATCAAGGTCGCAGCCCCTGCATGCGCATTCTCCCTCGTCCACATCCTCGTGTGGTACAGCTCCATCAGATCTGAGGAACATTTTCTTGCGCGTTAGGAATACCACTCGGGTGGCATCCAGCAGATCCGCGCCCAGGTAAAATAAGATTCCGATATTGTGAGGCATGGCCACGCCCGGTAAATAAAGAATATTCTGATAACCAATGCCCTCTCTTATGCGAAGCATGGTCTCGACAAATCTGAAAGGATTCTGATACAGTTCGACAGCTCCCTCGAGAATGAATATATCCGCCTTCTCGCGAATACCGATCATCTCGTCATCGGTTATACTGGCTCTGATGACCGCGATATTATCTTTAATTGTAAAATTCGGAAGCTCATAGCCTTTGAGATCATATCCATTGGGAACACCCGAGTAGCTTGGCAAGGAGATCGAAACTCCACCGATCTCCATCAGCAGGCCATTATTTCCACCACTCTCTTTCAGCACACCACCAGCATAGCCGGGAGCGTCCATCCTGTGGCTCTCTGGGAACAGGATGTTCGGAATTGGAAGTTTCCAACCATCACCAGTATAAGTTCCAGACCTGACGGTCGCATCTCGTAATTTTACTTCGAGCATTGGCACTGGAATACTGAGGCGGAATATAAATGTGTTCAGCCTAAGGTATCATCCAGGGATAGAATCCATTAGAGTATATCCAGTAAGCTTGACCGATCTGGAAAGCGGCTCCATCAGGCATGGGCTCGATACCGTAAGTTGACATATCATTGAACCTCTCGATGGTCATGACCATACCTCCAGATTCCACTTTCAGATTGCCTGCTGTATAACCCTCAGTATCTGATGGGTAACCCACCATGTTCCAGCCTGGTTGCAGAGTGACGACAGTTCCTGATGGGGCGCTTCCAGTCTCGCCCATTGTAAGAAGATTATCTCCATCATTTCTAGTCACATACATCCAGACACCCATTGTATTATCCACATCGGGCATATCTTGAGGTAAGCCAGCTGCTGCCTGTGCCTTATCATAGCACTTCCAATGGTCAATTGCATCTGCAGGATCATACCACATTATCGAGCTCCAGGTAGTTCCTCCATCTCCAAAGATGGTATCATTGAATATTATGTCCACTGAATTGTCCACATTCACTGGGAATGATACAAATCTCCATCCTACATCCATCCCCATGTCATATGGAATCTCTGGAAGGAAGCCAGCTATGTAGATGGCAGTTGCATATGATCCTGCCCAATTGCCAGAAGAATCCTGCCCTCTGACCCATAGCTTATTCCATTCTCCAATGCTCCAGCCGGCTGTTACAGCCCCTGGTATGAAGACAGTGACATCCTCATTGATCTCATCCCACACTCCATCCACGACATTCATTGGAGTTCCTGGCCAGTTTGCGGTTTCTCCCAAGCACCATTCAGCTGCAGTGATGTATGACTCACCAGTCATTGAATCATCAATTATGGCATTAAGGTTCACTGAGTCTCCTGGTTCTATGGGATTGATATCGCTAACAACACTTCCCGGCACTGTGATCGGGGGCGTGTTATCCACGCCATGTTCTATTGTGAAGTCCATTGATTCTGAATAATCACTAAGAACTGCATAAGTTGCAGTTCCAAGGCCGACTACTTTTATTCTGTAAGTGTCCGCATCTTCAAGGGCGCTTATGTCCCATACCAAGCTTGTTTGACTACCTGGCAATGGAGCACCGTTTATCTTGATATATTCCTGACCGCTGTTCGGGCTGTAATAGACATCTACGGACGTAGCATCAGATATTGTCCAATCAATTGTGTAAGTGGTCGTGGACGTGATGGTCTCCCCACCAATTGGATTTACTAAATCCGCGGTAGGATGGTTCCCGCCAAGTAGCCACTGAATTGTTTCATCAAGTAATTCCGCTCTCTCCAGGTCGATGGTCGGTGGAGATCCAGCTGGATCCCAGTTCCCGCCTGTATTTGTCGAATCGATCATATTGTGTGAGAAGGCATTGAAGGCTATCCTGGCCGTACCTGCAGCTCCACCACCTGTCTGCGCAACTCCCGCGGCAGTTCCACCATATTCATGATCATTATAATCCCATATGGCAACCCCTGGGGCTATGGCATTTATATCATCTGGCCAGAACCTGCTTGAGCCGTAAACATCCTGCTCAAGGTCCATATTGTCCAAGTTGTAAATATCATTCAGAACATGTCCATTATCTATAACCATGAAAGGATCTGTGCCTGGTGGACCACCACCGCCTTCATCTCCACCACCGCCATCAGCATCGTCTCCGAGGTATTCGGCCTTCAGATAGTCCTCACACCAGGTGACATCGGGATCTGTTCCAACTAAACTCATATCCCATGCTATGTCCTGACCCACTATGTAGGCCATTGGAACTGTTCCTTGGCTGGTCAATGGCTGGTCGAGATAACCTGCCAGTGCCTCTCTGTCATCAGCACTCAATTGAGGGAATCCTTCAGATGGGACCCAAATGATCATGGAAGCCTGATTAAGATCCTCGGTCGATGGAGAACCCAATACATTCATATCCCAATGACTGTAGGTCCATCCAGTGTATTCCAAATTATTCATCCAGTCCAGTTCATAGGGTGAGCCATCTAATGGAGATATACTGCCTATGTCGTCATCGACCAGCATTATCAGTGGCCCTCCGGTCGTGGCACTTCTGGTGCTGAATGTGTAATATCCTCCTCCATAGTCATCATAGGTGGATCTTCCATACATATCGGCGGATTCCACCCAGAACTCGTATTTCGTATCTCCCAAGAGTCCTGTCATTGGTATCTGATGATCCATGACGAGGTGATCATCATGAATAATTGTCCATGTAGGCGAGCCAAACACTCTGTAATACACAGTGCTATTCGCATTTTCATCGGTATCCCAGGTCATTATGGTAGACACTCCAGATATCTCACTTGCAAATACATTTGATATGACTGGCTCATGAATATCAATTAATGCATATGCTATGGAGTCATGAATAGGAGATGTATCTGAATAAGTGGTGGTTATGGTCTCACCGTCACTGACCTGTAATTTTCCATCTCCTGGCGCTGCGATCCCCATATCTGTTAATATAGAGCCAGTATAAACACTTGAATTGAAGTCCAGGACATTCAATGTGACGATCTCTGAATCCCCACTAACACTTCCTGTGATCGTTATATCAACTGTAGGAGGAAAGCTATTGGTATCCTCCAATCTGAAATTTATGATATCCGAATCATCATAGACAGATCGATCCATCTGAATAAGACCATGGCCATCATCGAAGTTCCCTGTCGCGACCAGGGCGAAGTTCTGAGGACCTATTGCGATGTTCGAAGCATCGATCCTGATGGTGTAAATACCTGGAGATGGAATATTCAGATATGCGCATTCCACATTGTTCAATATATCATATGAACCATTGAACATGGATTCTCCACCTGAGAAGACATTTCCCTTGTATTCCATTGCGCCAGGTGCGATCAATGTCAGATCCAGATCATTGACCAGTGCCTTTGCGGCTGCTGGATCTCCTTGATAATCGGACCAGACCAAAGATATCTTCAATGGCTCAGAGGCATCTGTAACACTGATCTCATATTCCATATAGTCTCCAGTGACCATGCCCTGGGATTGATCAATGACCATCATTTCTTTTGAATCTCCTATGAAGTAAAGGCTATTATCCAGATGGATCCTGCCCCATCCCTCGTCCATATTGGGGATATCCGGGGTTCCAATGTCAACAGCCCCGTTTATCATGGTAGCTTTGAGAAGAGCCGCGGACGGACTCCATCCATTGGCATTTACAGGATATCCTTTAGGATACCATCCTTCTCTGTAATATTGGCGGACCATGGCAGCTGCTCCACCTGCTGCGGCTGTTGCCCAGCTTGTTCCCTGCATTGTTTGATATCCGCCGCCTCCATCAACTGACTGAACTGATTCACCAGGAACCACGATGTCTGGCTTGATACGGCCATCCATCGCAGGCCCTCTACTGCTGAATGCTGATACAGTGATCCCATCACTGCTGGCCGAGCCAACTCCTATCACATTCTTTGATTCGGCCTGGCAATCTATAGTGTATCCTGATGGTCCATCACCGCCTACTGACCAGAACATGGAGAAATCCTGACTATCATAGACGTATGAGTCGATCATGACACATTGATCCCTGTATCCTGAACCACCACCCCAGCTATTGCTCTGTATCTTTGAATCGTAATTATCTTCTGTGAATTTGAATAGATCATTATAGTAATCCTCGGGCGGGTATACATATTGCCATTCAAGGATATCAGGTGTCGCTGCATCATCTTCTCTCATTATGTCCTGCATCACGATCTCCGCCATGAAAGCATGACCATCATATGTACCAGGATTCCAAATTCCATAAGGTGCTCCATCTCCTGCTATGACACCGGCTGCGAAGCTTCCGTGAAAGGCTGAACCTGATTCATCCCCTAATTGGCCATCTGCACCTTCGGGAACATAGTTAGCCTTGACCTTGAGATAATTGCCTGGAATGCCATATACCGCCCCATTGAAACTATCATGATCAATATCTGAAAGCCCAATTCCCTCTGCAATACCCGAATCTGCGATAGTGACGACCTCTCCGCGGCCATTAATGCCCTGTGCATGAAGTGGGCGGGTCGTACTTCCGGATTGGACCAGTGGAACATTATCATCATTCGAAGGCTCTGCGAGTACAAATTCAGAGACCCATTTGACCTCTGGCCTTGATATTAAATAACTTATCAAGGAAGCATCAACTTCCGCATTTACAGTATTGACTTCTCTGGAATTCGCAATGCCCAGTATATTTCCACCAGAGTTTTTCGTGATCTCCCTCACGATGTCGCCATTGGACGAGCCCGGGAATAATGTGATACTTAATTTCACGATTCCAGTCGCTGTTGCCAATGCCGGGTCCACTTTGTAAGCTGGCTCGTAGCTTCCGCACCATCTGATATCCTGAAGTGCATTGACCTTGCCTTTGGCATTCGTGTTCATCGTGACGAGAAGTGCATTGTCAGGAATATAACTGACAATGGTCGCCCCTGCCTTTATTATACCACTCTTCCACTCCTCGGTTATCTTGCCAGGAGCTTGGATGATATATGGCTGTTCCACCCAGGGAGAATTACCATAGGAATTTGCAGATGCGATGATTGGAGCATTACCGCCAATTGGGTCGAATGATCCATATTTCAATTTGATCATACCATTCGAATTGCCAGTTGGTATGGCATCATCAATATCATTGGTAGGGACAATATCATCATGACTATTATCTGCAAAACCAATTGTTATAGATGAGAATATAAGAGAAATAATTATAAAACCTACAAATAACCTGTTAACACTACCTAGCCCACTTTTTCTGTTCCCCATATCTTCCATGTAATCTCCTCAGGATCATGCCTTGCCAGACATGCGTCAGGAAACAGTAATTAGCATATATTCTTTCAATGAATTGAAGAAAATATCAGCTAGCCCTCTTCCCTGATATTGTATATAATGCATTGTTTTTGACGTATTTAAGTATATTCTTTGTTATGTTTACTTATAAGTAATAGATGAAAAAGATAAAAAGAAAGTAAAAGGGGGGAAGGCTTGGAACCTTCCCCATTATGCTTTTCTTAGGCCGCCTATGGTATTATCCAGGCATATGCTCCTGTGGAGTACACCCAGTATCCTTCACCGATCTGGAATTGATCGATGTCCGGCATGACCTCTGTGTTATAGGCTGCTGCTCCATTGAAGCGCTCCACTGCTGTGACTGAGCCACCAGAATCTGTTTTCAGATCTCCGGCTGTGTATCCCTCGACCTGTGATGGGAAACCGACCATGTTCCAGCCAGCCACCAGGTTTATCGTAGTACCTGATGGATTGACGCCAGTTACCTTGATAAAGCCATCTCCCACAGTGTCCACGAATATCCAGGCTCCCATTTCCTCATCCATGTAATTGTGGTTGATTCCAGGGAATGCCGAGATGTAGGTCTTCCAGTTGCTGCCGGGAGCTGCACTTCCATCATAGTGGTGGAAAGTGTTCCAGGTGGTGTCACCATCTGTATCCATCAGTGCATTTGGCAGAGATGTATCTCCAGGTAGTAATGGAAGTGAAACGAAGTTCCAGCCCGCTACTACAGGTATCAGATATTCCGGTGCTGTCACGGTGACTGTAACCGTAGTTACAGGTCCCCAACCATTTGGTCCGTTCCCACGAACACTCAAGATATGATCGCCAGCACCCCATGAGGACGTGTCAATGACCACTGTGAAGTTATCGAGTGGTCCATCCCAGAACAGATCGAATGGTGATGCTATTGCATTAGCCAGTCCTATGCCAGGATCGACAGTGTCGAACCATTCCGCACCATATAGGAATGGGAACACATTCTCGTCAACGGTCGTATTGTCCACGATATCCGCAGTTAGGGTGATAATGCCTGTTCCTATGGTTATGCTCAGTGGTGTTACACCATCAGCCAGCACATTGAAGGCTCCGGGTAGTGTATCGAACTTGGAAACAATTCCCGAGTCTATACTATCGTATGTGCCATCTGTGGCAACCACGTAGTACCAGCAGTTCTCTGGATCCAGTATCTCATTGGTATCCACATACTGTGATGTACCAGCTCCAACGTTTCCAACCAGGCTGTATGGCCCTTCATACCACTCGCTATTTGCCTCATCGGCCTTGTAGATGTCATAACCAGTCACATCATATGCTCCAGCACCATCATCACTTGACAATGTCCATGTCAGTATCAGATCATCCGGACTTGTCGTGACGATAGTTTCCACATACATCTCATCAATGCTGACCACATCTGCTGTAGTGGTGTCAGCTGGGTCGGTATCTCGGACTGCAACATAGAATGCTCCATTGAATCCAGCACCCAGGTCATATGAGAATTGATCAAGACCTGGTGTTGAGTCTGTGGCCATTAGGGTCTCCTCACCTGCGAATGCTCCTGTCTGGGAGTAGTAATACTCGAAGGTATCATCGCCAGTGAATCCCGTGGTCGCGTAGAACATGTGTGTGCTGCCTGCAGGTACACCCTGGAACTGCCACTGATGCTCTAATGAATAAGAGGATCCTGCAGCACCATAATCGTAGGTCACCCATACGTAGTCAAAGTATACTGCATCTGCTCCGCCTGGATCATTGTTGATGTAATGGACATCCAATGCCGCTATCTCCGCAATGGTGTCAACGCCATCTGCAAAAATATTATAGCTGGCCACTCGGTTATTATCACCATCGGTAGGCACAATACCTGTTCCCAACCAAGCACCTCCTTCGTTGATGGAGAATTCTACATCATTTGTGGCACCGTGGCCCGCCTGAGTAGAGAACTTCATCCAAAGGGTTGCTGCACTTACTGGATCGGGGTTTCCAGATGTGTCAAAATTATCGATCCACATAATACCATTCTTGCCAATTGTGTTGGTTGTTCCGTCATCTCCATTGATCTGCGCGACAGTTGTTCCTGCTGTATCTCCAGCCTCTATAACACTTGGCAGTGCATTGGCTGTTCCTCCGCCTGCTGAAAATAACTCAGTGATATCCTCTGTTACAGCATCTGCTGGCATCTGTGTCGCAGCATATGTGTTAACGATACCATTGTTTTCCACAGCTATATCACTGCTAGCTTGCTGGTAAAATGTTGATCCTGCACCTCCAGGCTGACTTAGAAGATCAGTTACTGGGCCAGGTGGCATCGAGTTCACAGTGTAGATATTGATCAATGTCTCATTGTTTATAGCCACTGCATCTCCTGGAAGCATGCTCATCACGGATATCTCGTACTCTGCCTCATCATCGAAGTCATACATCCAGTTCATCTGCTCGGTCTCGAGTTGAGCCAGCGTCAGAGTGGTGTCTTTAACATTAGTGTAGAGTGAACCCAGGCCTGCTGTCTTCTTCGATATCCTTATATCGTCAACATTCCAGCCAGTTCCACCACCTGCAAAGTCATCACAACCAGCCCAGTATCTTACCCAGACTGTATTGTCACCAAGCCATGGTGTCAGGTCCACAGAATCTTCTACGAATCCTCCGCTTGCTCCGGTGAATGCATCAGCACCTCCGTCTCCATCTATTGGATTCGCATATCCAGTTCCCAAAGCAGCATCATAGCCATTGGTCGATACGACCCTTGTCCATGCGGCTCCATCGGCACTGACATCCAGAACTCCGCCGTCCCAGCCAGCTTCCCAATCGTAGTTGTGGAACCATTTCCACTCTGCACTTGTGAAAGCTCCGGTCAGATCAAAGGGTCCGAATTCCAGTTTGTAGTCATGAGGTCCAGCCCCATAATTACCATTGCCGAAGTCCCATGATGTTGCCGGGCTATTGGCTGCATTCTCTCTCAGATCCCAACCAGGTGCGGCTGGTCCATCAGGTGTCCAGCCTGGTAGTATTCCACTTTCACAATCATCATTGAGTAGGTATGTGGTAGAGCCGAGATGATTGATCTCGATCTTTACTGGGAAAGGCCCTTGAGTTGTTGTTCCCGCATTCCCTATGGTTGCATCGATGGTTCTTGGTCCCCATTCATATGTGTTTCCATCGACCATTGAAGTGATACCGAAGCATCCGACATCCATTGGTGGTGCGATGTATATGTCCAGAGGGGCGATATTGTTGTTCTCATTGGATTCAGATATCGCATCAAGGTGATCTGGTATTATACAGAGTGCGTAATATCCCTCGTATCCTGTAGTATCCCAGTTGTAGGTGACATCGGATGTGCCTCCAGATGGTATGGTCCCTGCATTCTCCGTGCCTATTAGGGCACCGCCACTGGATGGGTCTCCATCATATACGCCTACAATGACATCTGAACCGGTAGATGAACGTCCAGCATTGCTTACTGTTATGTGAACTGGGATGACATCTCCGCTATTTGGTGATGCAGAGTAGTTCAACCATGCATGAATGTATGATGGATTGTCCCACCATCCAGTTGGATAATTCGCAGGATTCAATGTAACTTCTCCTGTGCCATAATCTAGGAAATAATCATCCCATCCGCCAGTACCAACTTCGAACATCTGCCACCAATCCCATGGGTCTGAACCGAACTCATTCTCATCTGCGAATATGGTGCAGTCAATTATATTGGAATATCCTAGGTTGAAAGATGTCTGGAACTCCACCATTGGGCCATATACTGTTTCATTGACCACTGCTAATGTTGGTGAATCATAGTAGACATCTGATGCCTGGATGGCAACATCTGGAGTATTGTCTGCAAAGTCATAATAGACCGCCTGATGAACTTCCATTGTCTCTTCATCGTATATCGCGGCTATGACACCCAGCTCATCCAGGTTCCATGCGGGCATTGCCCCTCCACCAAGGTTAGCAGCTCTTACTACTGGGTTCCTGGAAAAGAATACATCCTGATAGGTTATTGTTTCTCCCCTGTTAGTAAGTGTACCTTCAAGGGCCTCATCTGTACCCACCCACTGTTGCATGGAATATCTTATATTGTAATCCTTGACAGTGTATCCGGGACCTGTTGGTCCTAATGCATTGTTCCTCTGTACAACAGTGTTATAATCATCAACTATGAAGAAAGTGGTAACGAACTTGTCTGAATCATAACCAAGGTCTCCCATGTTCCCAATTGATGATATGGCCAATGAGAAAGTCCCCTCCTCAAGGACATCGTCATATGAACCGTTCAATGTCATTGTCAGGTCACTTGGTGTCGCGATCCTTGCATCCAAGTCTGTTTGAATGAACTCTGGAACTGCTCCTCCATCTCCATCCCATCTTCCTGTTGATGTTGAATCACAATCTGAGTAATAAGCACCACTGCCGTCATACTTTCCTCCAGCTCCACCATCTATGGCGAAACCACCGGCATTCATCAGATCATTTGCATCTCCTGCTGTATCTGAATTAAGGTAAGCGGGGAATGTGTCCAGTCCATAAGGAGCTGTATAGTACTCTCTCATAGCAGCATCATCTGCTGGATCTCCTCCGAGAAGCCAATTGAACTCTCCTGGAGCGAATTCCCAATCCTGCAATCCCCAATAAGATGCGCTGACGATGTTTCCATCCATCCAGCTGTTCAATTCCATAAGAGCGACATCATTCCTTGAGTAGGCCGCAGCCTGGTTACCTGCATATAGATACGCTGGTACAAAGGAACCATTGTCAATTCCAGATGCTATCTCAAGCAGAACGGTCCTGCCTGTGTCCACATCTGGGAACAGGGAATTTATTTGAGGAGGTTCTTCAGCTGCCAATATGACATTATCTCCCTCACTTGCTTTATAATCCGCTCTGTACTCGGTCAATTGTCTTATCCCGGGTGCAGAATCCAGAACAGTGCTTCCAGCCTTCATAGGTATTCTGTCAGCAACTATCTGCCGTGAAAGGTCAATGGATTCAGCACTTACCAATGAATCTGAATTCGTAATACCAGATCCAATAAGTCCTGTAAGTGATGCCATTAGCATCACGATGATCAATATGCTTGCCCCAATTTTCTTATTTGTATGCATGCCCATTATATCCATTCCTACTCCCTCCAAGATATCACGAATAAAGATGTGATATTGTTTTTATAAATCTCATATCTTGATTTCGAAGTTGAAAATATATATTGGAAGTAGGGCTATAAATAAGTATTCACTTAAAATATCATGGGTTTTTTATAATATATATATGTTTCTATATGATATATATATATCTTTGGGTTATCAATTGTTTGGTTGATTGAATTCAATATTATGAAAATTATATATATTGTTAATCTATTATACTATATATATTTTCCTATGGGATGTATTTATATGTTTCGCTCCGGCATTTTAACAATAGTTACTCGTCAGTTTTAAGAAAGAATCAACCCTCTATGCTGTTTGTAAAGGCTTGATAAAATAAAAAGTAAAATGTGAGAGAGCCCGAAAGCTCTCTCATTTTGCTTCTTTCTCTCACTTACCAGTCCACAGTCCATATTGTTCCACTGCCGACCTTCACCCAGTACGCCTCACCACGCTGTAGGACATAGTTATTCGCCAGTGTGATGATATTGTATGGCCCAGCACCGTAGCCCTCAACAGAGGTTGCTCCAGTATCTGCTTTGAGATCGCCAACATCATATGATGAATCATCCTGGGCGGGATAACCAATTAGGTTCCAACCAGTGTTCAGAGTGATGTCTGTATTTGTTGGTTCTTGACCCTCTCCGACACTCAGGAGTGCTCCGGCTGTTGTGAGCTTCACCCACATGCCCTTCGCATTGTCCACGGATGGCATATCCTGTGCTAATCCTGCAGCGAACTGTGCCTTGTCATAGGTCTTCCAATGGTCAGAAGCATCTGCTGGATCGTACCAGCAAACAACTTCCCATGTGGTGTCACCATTACCCCAGTTCGCATCATCGAGAACTGTTAGCACATCTCCAGATGCTGTTATTGGGAATGAGACAAAGATCCAGTCTCCTGGCGCGGCTGTGCTGGTGTCGATGTCATATGGCACTGGTGCCACTCCTCCAGGTTCTGGCACTGCATTGGTGTTAGTATCCTCATTGCCAACATCATCCACTGCGCGTACGACATACCACCATGTGGTGACGTCGAACTCTCCCACGCCAGGATCCGTATATGTGTCGGTGCCTGCGGGTACACTGTCTATCAATGCTCCAGCATCCCATGGGCCGGCTGCATTATCAGCTCTGTAGATATTGTACTGAGCAACATCATCGGCTCCTGCACCATCATCTCCAGAAAGTGTCCAATTAAGGCAGTTATCATTCGTGCCGCCGGAAACAAGAGCCTCCACACGTACATCATCGATATTCCATCCACAATATTGCCAGCTTCCATCACTGCCTCCTATTTCGAATCTTATGTAGACAGTTGCTTGGTTATCAGCCCATCCGGATATATCATAGGTTTGTAGACCCCATGCGGAATCCGCTATAGTTGCTGTATTGGCCCATATCTCATTCCATGCCACTCCGTTTGTGCTGATCTCCAGATAAGCATGGTCATATAGTGGCTGTTCCACATTCAAATACCTCTGGAAGTAGAGAGTTGTGCCAGTTGCCAGGGAACAATCGATGGCTGGCGAGTATATGTAATTGGAATCTGTTCCCAGGTTTATTTCATAATCACCAGGATATGTACCAATTCCAGTAAGATCATTTCCTATGCTGAAGGTACCGCTGAACGCACCGTTCGGGTCTGCATTTCCATAATTACCACCTAGTCCGCTAGGTGTATCTATTTCCCAGTCATTACTTCCGCCGCCAGTTGTCCATCCCAGTTCGGCAAAGGTCGGTGAGCCATCGCCCTCGAAGTCTTCAAAGTAAACATCCTGGATAGCCTGTCCCCACCATTCCACTGTCAATCCAGTGACTGGCAAGACTCCACTATCTATCGTGGCAGTATCTGTAACGGTTGCCGGGCCACTACCATCATTCAAGTCATTGTAGGTCGCGGTAATTGTGTCACCATTTGATACATGAAGAATTCCTCCGCCATCTGTGGCTGAAAGAGTGATCGTGCTCTCGAAAATACTTGTATCTGGGCCAGTTTCCGTGAGTGTCACGGTCTCACCCAATGGTTCCGTATTGCTGTTTATGTTGATATTAACAGTCTCTGAAGACCCAGGGAGTGTGTTTAGATCGGTGTCGCCAACAGTTATCGTGGCCACATCTTCTCCAGCATAAACATTCTGATCCAGATCTATCGTTCCTTGCTGGGAAACATCCACTGCATTGTAAATGACCAGTGAATAATCCTGGTCGTCAGTACCATCAAAATCACAATCTCTTAGTATGTTAGTTCCAATGACCCGAACTGTATACTGGCCAACTTCAAGGCTTCCTGATGGAATATAAACACATTCCACATTGTTCACATTATCATATCCGTCTCCTGTGGTATCCCAAATCGCTTGCGGGTCAGTATTTGCCGGTGTCCAGCCATTTAAGAATGCATTACCATGGTATATGTCACCCAATGGGCTCTCTATTTCAAGGTTAACTTGATTCTGAAGCGTTGGGTTCGCACCACCCGTTGCATATAGGTCTGTGTATGCCAATGTGATCTTCAATGGCTCTGATGCATCGGCATATGAGAATGTGAATTCATCTGTCACGCCTGGTGTCAGTTCACCTACTTCGTCCTTTAGGATAAATGGTGCGGGAGGATCCATAATTGTTGGCAAGAACATCCTTCCCCATCCTTCATCTCTGTTTGGTATGTCCGCTGCGCCAATATCCACTGCTGTGTTTATTGTCAATGCCTTGGCCATGGAAGGTGTTATGATCTGACCGTATGTGGCCAGATACCATTCGTATATCACTGCAACACCGCCGGCCACTGTTGGGTTGGCCTGGGATGTTCCAGAGCACCACTCGTATCTATTATCATCATCGTAAGTTCCATATAGACAGTCTATGGAAGCATCTGTGGAGCGGGGAGAAAGTGTTCCAGAACCTGCTGCAACAACATCTGGTTTTATCCTATTATCATCGGTCCAGCCCCTTGAGCTGAAATCAATGATCTGATCTGGATTGTCAGCATCAGTGTTCGGATCAACATCGTTTCCATAGTTAGCCATGTCTGGCCAGTAATTCTCTGTCGCTCCCACCGTTATAACATTCTTCGCATTGCCAGGACTGCCTATGGTATTGGTCCCTGACCCATCATTGCTCGCTGCAACGGTGATTATCAATTGTTGGTTTCCAGCTGCATTGTCATCCGCATCCCTGACCGCATGGTCATATGCTTCATCACGAGCGTCATATGCCCCATATGTTGAGCCGCCCCATGAATTAGAGTGTACCATCACACCAGCTCTTTGGGCATCTTCTAAAATTGTATAATAATCTGCTGGGCCTGCCCAACCGCCAGCATCAGTGAATATTTTCTGTGCATATATCTCGGCATCATATGCCAATCCCATTCCAGCGTAGTAGTCGCCGAATCCACTGTGAGTTACACCAGTTCCTTCGAAACCATTGGCAACTATAAGACCTGCACAATGCGTCCCATGGCCATGTCCATCTGCCCAGTCGCCTGCTCCATATTCAGTTCCACCAATCACTCGATTTTCAAAATCAACATGGTTCGCATCCCCTGTGGTCCCGTCGCCTATGCCTGTATCTGCAATACCTACGATAACTCCATCGCCCGTCCATCCAAGGTGATTGACATATGTTCCGAATCCACCTCCTGTGTCTCTGTATGGTGTGTCTGGGTCACTATCTGGATCATCAACCCAAAGGAAGCCACCAATCTGTTGCATGCCGGATTCATCTTTAAGTTCATTCTCGATGTATGGGGAAATGTAATGGACATCTTTAAAAGATGCCACTGTGTTCACGACACTGGCATCCTTCAATATTCCTCTTATGACATAGCCATTTGATGTTTCTCCTTCCTGGAAGACGTCGACATAATTCGCTATATCCTGCACGGTGTCCATCATACTGGCGGAATACATCAGAGATATGGCAACACCATTTCCATTTGCAGCTATATCTGGAGATATCTTCGCCTCGTTCGGTAACTCGCTGACCGTCTTCACATATGGAAGAGCCTCGGTGATAGTCTTTTCCGATCCCGACATCTTCACTTCATATCCCTTTCCCTGAACATAGGTGATGATATCCACACCTATGGCATCCAGGGCATCGGACCACCCCTCCTGAACTGGTCCAGTGAAATCAACGTAATATACGTCCTCCACATCGGCATATGCTTTCTGATCATTATCCGTGGCTAGACTTACTGGCATTATCATGCTAACAGCTATGATGATCGATATTAAAACGCCCACGATATTCAATTTTTTAAATTCCATTTTACCTTCTCCTTCCCTACACATCGAGAACCCTTGCCAGGTTCTCGAAAATGTAAATTCGATTTCCTTTGTTCATTAAGTATTGGATAAAAAATAAATGTATAACATGCTATAAATAATTAGTTGTATAGTTTTTTCAACTAATTTTTTACTATTAATGTTTTTTGATAGAACCATATAAAATAGTTTTGTCTATTTTTATAAATTGAAAATATGAGAGAGTCGAAAGCTCTCTCATTATGCCCTCGCTCGCTTACCAGTCCACAGTCCAGGTAATATCCGAAGATACATAGACCCAGTACGCCTCTCCACGCTGTAGGACATAATTGTCATCCAGTGTGATGATATTGTATGGTCCAGGACCGTAGCCCTCAACTTTGGTTGCTCCAGTCGCTGTCTTCAGATCCAGAACATCGTAGATTGAATCATCCTGGGCCGGGTAACCGATGAGGTTCCAGCCAGTTTGCAGATCAAAGTTCGTCGTGCTTATTGGAATAAATCCTTCTCCAACAGTTAGTTCTGTCCCAGCTAATGAGAGTTTCACCCACATGCCCATAGTATTGTTGACATCTGGCAAGTCCTGTGCTATTCCAGCGGTTGCCTGTGCTTTGTCATAGGTCTTCCAGTGGTCTGCATCTGTCGGATCATACCACACGATGACCTCCCATTCAGTGTCACCATTGCCCCAGTTCGCATCATCGAAAACTGTCAATACGTCGCCGGATGCAGTTATTGGGAAGGATACGAATATCCAATCACCTGGTGATGCCGCGCTGGTGTCTATGTCATAATATGGTGGTTGCGGACTAAATTCTGGAACTGAATTAGTGTTGGTATCCTCATTTGATGAAAAATCCTCGGCTCTAACAATATACCACCAGAGTGTGGCATCTGCCATACCTGCTCCCATGTCAACCCAACTGGTTGTTCCAGATGGAACTGTATCCATTAGGGTCCATGGACCGATAGCAGTGTCGGATCTGTAGATATTGTACTGCTCCACATCTGGTGAGACGGACTCTGTCCAGCTCACAGTATTGTGGTCTGTAGGATCACCATCCACTGTCCAGCTAAAACCAGCTATATTGGTATTTCGAGCTGCTGAGCCCCATTCCGCCATACTGCCAACCTGTGCAAGGCCTGCTACTTTTAGGTAGTAGCTGCAGGTCCATGCAGATGCATCCAGCTGAGTTGCTCCAAGCACATTTGTGGTAAATGTCTCCCTCAATGTAGTAGGTGGTGAGCTTGTGGATACATATAGCCTAACAACTATCGAGTCTCCAGCATCCAGTGGAGTTACAGGTGGTGTCCATGTCGCGGTGTTTATACCTTCAGACTGAACAAGCCTGCTTGCAATACCAACTGCGGTTCCAGATGTTATCTCTGTTTCCACACCTGCACTGCTTCTTTGCCAAACTCTTATTCCTGCATAGACTGGAACACGGTTACCCATGTTACCTGTGTTTGTTGCTGTAATAGACTGGGTCAGATCGAGTGAGTCAGCTGCCAATCCATTGACATTCACTGCTGTAGTTGTGAGATATCTCTGCTCAACTGTGGAAGAACCTGCTGGCCCATCATATTCCACGGTAAGTCCAGTCACCGGTACAGGTGGTGTTGTGTCAATAGTTGTGAAGGTCCATGTATCAGATTGTGTCGAGCCTGTTGCATCAGTTGCTATCGCGTACCAATTGTATGTGGTTTCTGAGAGCAGTGCTATTGCGCTGGTTGTGGCTGTGGCTCCGCTTGCAACTCCAACCACGGATGCGAATGGTGTGTCAGAAGGTGACCAGTAGAATACAATATTCATTGGATCTGATTCATAATCAGAAACATCAACGCTGAATGCCTTGCTCACTGGTACATCGAGCTCTCCATCATATGGATCCGGGTTGGTAGGTTCATCCGGCCGTCTTGGTGCATCGATCAGTATCTCGGTCTCGGTCCAGTCTCCCCAGTTACCCTGGTCATCCTGTCCCTGGACCCATATCTTGTGCCATCCGCCTACCCAGCCAGTGGTATCAATGTGAGCTCCACTTACAGCTGCCTCGGCTGGAGAGCTGAATAATCCATCTGCTGGTGTCATTGAGACCGGTATTGGATTGACATCTGTCTTGTACTGAACCGCGGCAATATTATTGCCGCCGGTCTGCCAATCTTGTACATTGGCCATGACCATGACTATTTCCCCAGGCGAACAAAATACCTTGTCTGTAAAGGCTTGTTCAGTTATTGGCCCCAGAATGTCTGGTTCGGTATCCCAGCCATTATAAACATGCATGGCGACTATGTCTTGTCCGCCTTCTTTCACGAACTGGTTCTGTGCAATAAGTACCGTATTGGAGTTCTCCCATGATGCAGATCGCTGCTTGCCCTTGGTATAACTGTCAAGCGTCAGGTACTGCACCTTTGTAGCCACGCCACCCGTGTAGTCGTCGTCATAGAACATCAATAAATTCGTCTGGCCATATGGGTCGTACCTGGCATTTCTGTGCATGAACACATACATGTAATCATCTACTGTGTAATCCATGTCCAGAAGGAACCTTGATCCATAATCATGGTCACTCGCTACAGGCCCATATGGCCCGTATCCCAAATTTGCATTGTTATCGAAACTGTCTCCGCCATCATCGGTCCACATGACAATAACACTTCTGTCACCATCTGTGTTCGCACCCTTGAGGTAGGCACCATAGTTCCTATTGCCATTAACACCCTGGTTTGCGGATACGCCTTGTGGGAACATCAGATTGTCAGGAGAATTAAGAGCTGTCTTCATTGAGCTCCATGATCCAGTGTAATACTGGAATGTCGCGTCCCTGTCCTGGGCCGCTTCTCCACTGTCCCTTTCATAGTACCAAAGTGCTATGTTGCCGAGGTGATCTGTGTATGCATGCGGGAAGAAATAGTACATGCCAACTACACCTGGATCTATTCGTGTCAATGCAGACCATGTAGCTCCTCCATCAGAGGATGATTTTCCTATTGCTGAGATAGAGACCAAGGAAGCAGTGCCTATGTCAGTACTTGAGTAACCGAAGTCCTCAACTATCAGATAGAATTGATCTCCATTTGGATACCATACTATGTTGGTCGTCCTGTATGTGTCTCTGCCAGCACTAACTACGCCTTCACCCTCAATGAAAGCATTTGACAATGTCCATGTGGTGTAAGGTGCGTCTGCGTAGTGTACCTTGACATATCCACTTCTAGTATCTGCCAGGCTACCGCCGTATCCATCCGGATTCCAGGCAGTGTATGCGATAGCGAGCCTGCCTTCATATACACCTGTTGTTGCCCTTGTTATTCCTACAAAACCTGGACCCCATGAATCCTCAGATATTGGTATTGGATTACTCCATGTCACACCAGCATCATCGGATATGGTGAAGTACACCTTGTCACCGAACTGCCCGTCCTGAATGTAAGCACATGCGACATAATCATTGCCGCCTGATTCCCAGGAGACGAATGAAGGAGCTTCCTCGTGCATTGGTGAATCAGCTATCTTCCAGGTATTCGGTGTCTCGGCTGTGACAACATCCACCTGGAACTTGATACTGGACTGTGCGATAGGCGCTGAAACATCATTGTCTGAGATCGCTTGTATCTCTATGGTATAAGTTCCTTCTGTGACTATTCCACCCACATCGATGATCGCATATCCCCGAACTCTCTCACCTGCATTCACAGAAACAGGTGAAGATGGGATGAAGGATACTACGAAGAAGGGTGGAATTGTGGGTGTACTCATGGTGTACTGGTCATCGGTTGCTCCGCCATTGTTTATCCAATATGGCACAATGACACTCCCGCCTGGAGCTGCTTTGAATATGCCTTCACCAAAGTCATCCCTTTCCTGAATTATCCTTGGGGTGTCCAGGGTCATACTGACCTTGTAGGTGTTGTCAGGTGCATTGACATCCGATGCAGGGTCCATGCCGCCTGTAACGGCAATATCGAATGGGTAAGCGCTGCCTGATTCCCAATACACCCGGATATCCCAGGTTCCGGCCATTGGTCTTTCTATCCTGATGACCTCGACATTGTTTATGTCATCTCCACCATTGTTATTGGTATCAAAATCATAATCATCTTCATCTATCCAGCTGGGGAAAGAGGCATTTGCCCAATCTGCAGGTACTGAAATTGGTGTTGACCAGGCCTCTGAAAATGCATTACCTTCATACCTGGTGCCATCTGGTGCAATGGCAACAAGGTTGTAATTGGTCGAAAGCACTCCTGTCCCGACCGAATCCCAATGGGACATCGTGATCTTCAGTGGAATTGATTCATCTATCACAGTGAGGTCCATCTGTGTCGACGCATCCCAGTTACCTGATGATATTCCGTCATGATGATACCACTGGAGGGTGTTTGGAGCTGGTGGGCAGATGGAGTTCCGAACATTCACCCTGCCCCATCCCTGGGCATAACTTGGATATCCATATCCGATATCCACTGCACCATGTATAAGTAAATTCTTAATGACATTGGCATGAGGACTGGCAAAACCTTGAACATCTTCCAGATAGTCCCGGATAAGAGCGGCATCGCCCGCGGTCGCGGCCACAGCCACGGAGGTACCTTCCATAGTTGTGTAATCCCCTAATCCATCGCCGTCCTCATCTATCAAACCCAAGTCATCATAAAGACCTGGAAGTTCCCATTCACTAACATCATCAGATCTGACAGAGTAAACACCTGAGCCTGTTTCTACGATATCTGGTTTCACTCTTAGATCAGTACCGGATACCGGGCCCCTGCTACTGTCCTCCCAAACCTGATTGGGGTCATCGCTGTTGTCAAATTGTGTCGGCCTAAGATTTTCACTAGCTCCTATACCCAGAACCAATTTTCCTGTTGCCATTCCGCCGATCGAACTGGCTTTTGGCCCTTCACTGCCAGCAGGGAAGATCATCAATGCTCCAGGGTTTGCCGCCATGAACGTATCTCCTGTTGAGTCATATCCAACAAAGGGACCTGATCCCCAGCTATTGCTGAATATCCTGGCTCCATAGGTGTAACCAGCTGACCACTCTGTTGAGACCAGGCCAGCTCTGAAGTAGATTGTTGCTTCAGGTGCTCTGCCAGCGAATCCAGCTCTGTCTGGTCTTCCTCTAGGATTTGAGCTTGCTAATTCATTGTAAACTCTATCTGAAGAACTTAGTCCGAGATAATCCTCCATCGACCCGCCATTGCCAGCAGCTACTCCGGTCATGAAAGTACCGTGAAAGCCTGGGTCAGATGTCGAGTCTGGGTTCACAAGCCTGTTACCCCAAGGTCCTTGAGTGAAATCCTTGTGTGTTGCGTCAATTCCAGTATCCTGAACATGGATGATCTGACCTTGACCCATTATGTCCTGAGGCAGATTGGAAACATCCTGATCCCACAGGTCCCAGGCATTTGATATTCGACCGCCCACATTGCCCATTGGTTTCATTTCAGGAACATGATCTATCGAGGATATCGAATCAAGCTTGGCCACATTGACAAGCTTGTCTGAGTCTATCCGGCAAATGACACTGCCATATCCGCTGTCTTCTATTTCCGAGGCTCCCAAACCTTTCAATCTATATTCAATTTCAGAGATCTCTGAATCTGGAAATGCATAGGCCTCTATTTTCACCAGGCCGGTCATATCCTTGAGAATATCCCGAACCTTGAACTCTGATTCATATGGCCCTATCCATTGGACATGGTCCAATTTTTGCACCATAGACTGTTGTTCTGGTGTCAGCCTTGCAACCACCATGTCATTGCCTATTTGCCTCAATATGCGGCCAGAAATGCTTTCGATCTCACCAAGCCAGTCATCTGAAAAAGGAATTATGAACTTTATCATGTAAGCATTTGATACTGGGTTCTTCCATTCAGGTCTTGCATCATATCCCTCTTTGATATTGAAGGATATGCCTTGCTCCATCAGCATGATCTGATGGTTCTCAGGAACTGGGTCAACCTGCATGATATTGGTCAGCTTTCCTTTCTGGCTTGCTGTGACCCAGGCATATGAACCAAATTCACCTTCTCTGAATATATCCGCACCCTGATCTTTTGCGATATTTTTATAATCTGCCACATCAGAGCTCAGGAACACCATCTCTCTTGCCATATCTGATGTTCTATCTGAATATCCAGTACTTGGTACTGCCATTACAGGTACCAACATCGCTATGGCTAATAAAATCGAAAAAACAATGCCCACTCTCTCTGTGTGATATTTCCCCACTTATCTCTCTCCTTCATTGAATTATATGTATATGGTATTCATTTCTATTTATACCTACGGTTAATGATGGTTTAGTAAAAAGATAATATAAATTGAAAATATGAGAGAGTCGAAAGTCCTCTCATTCATATTTCGCTATGGCAGTTCTAAGGTATTATCCAGGTATAGACTCCAGTCGAGTACACCCAGTAAGCTTGTCCTATCTGGAATTCATCTACGTCGGGCATTATCTCCATATGGTATGCCGCAGCATCATTGAACCTCTCAACAGATGTCACCAAACCACCAGAATCCGCTTTCAGGTCGCCAGCAGTGTAACCTTCTGTCTGTGATGGGAAGCCCACCATATTCCATCCAGCCTGCAGCTGGATGCTGGTTCCTGATGGTTCAAATCCTTCTCCGACTGTCAGGAATGGATCATCAGCTCCACCACCCGCATTAATAATTCGTACCCATAGCCCCATCTTATTGTCCACGTTTGGCATATCCTGGGGTATGCCAGCAGTTGCTTGGGCTATGCTATAGGATTTCCAATGGTCGATCGGATCAGTTGGATCATACCAATGGATCATGTTCCATGTGGTTCCTCCATCACCCCATGCTGCGTCATCTATGACCGTCAGTACATCCCCTGTGATATCTGTCGGGAATGAGACAAAGACCCATTGCTTGTCAGAAGCTCCTATCAGATCGATATCATATACATGTGCCGTAGCATATATGATGGTCACATCTGGTGTTCCAGGTGCTGCCTCGGTCTGTGGTGAATTATCTGATGCCATGGTGTATATATCATATGTTCCTGGGCCATCCGGGAAGTCAAAGCTCCAGGAACCACTGGCCACGGTTCCCGCTATCATAGCTGGATCATTTGCATCTTCCCATGATGCATAGCCACTGCCATCGAATTGATAGAATAATTCGATCTGTGTCAGATATATATCGTCTGTTGCTGACCAGTCGATCATAACTGTATTGGCGGATGTTGGGGATGCTCCAGTGTAGGATGCTGATGAAACAGGTGCTGAATCAGGTATATATATTGGCTCTGGCACAGAATTGGTGTTCGCATCTTCGTTTCCAATAATATCCTCCGCTCTTACCACGTACCACCACTGAATTCCGTCTGGAATTCCCATGAAAAAGTCTGTGTATGTATCTGTACCTGCTGGAACACTGTCTATCAGGGAACCAGCATCCCATGGGCCGTCGGGGTCAATAGATCTGTAAATATTGTATTGAAGTATATTATCTGCTCCAGCTCCATCGTCTCCGTCCAAGGTCCAATTAAGTGTATTATGGTCGGTTGGGACATTGGGGTTTCCACCAAGTATGTACATATGATCTATGAGTATACTGTCAGCCCAGGTCTTATCGGTCCCATCTACTACTGTATCAATGAAGGTTACATCGACGATATCCCCTGGCGCGACTCCTGTAAGCAATGCCGATGTGTAGGCATCTGTGTCCGATGGCATGGTCACAGAACCTGCACTTTCTATCGCTCCTCCATTAACTGAATATGATATCGCCATCTCTTCAGATGATGTGTAGGCATCCAGGTATAAAGTGTATGGTCCAGTTCCTGAAGGGTCGATGTTTATTGTATATGTGATATTAAGTCGGTATTTCCGGCCTCCACCGCCAGTACGCACTTCATCTGTCCTGTCATGTGTATCATCCTGCGTATTGGTGTTTGTGTGATTGGTAGAAGATTCGCCTGTTGTTATTAATTTTGAAACAGTTATGTCTTCTGTATTTGTCACCACACCCCACCACTCGACCGTCAGGTCACTGGCCAATATCATGTCTCCATCTATGGAACTGATATTGGTGATCGGCCCGCCTACATGATATTCTACTAGGCTCATCGAGTTTGCTGACACCAGCAAACTAATTGATATTACAAATACGAATGTCAAGCCCACAAATTTATTGCCCATTTTCCAACTCCTCATTCATTTATCACTAAATGACGTCCTATATATTTAAAAATGTCCTATATATAAGTATTGAGCAAAACACCGACTTATACACCATCGCATTAACAATCGATGACCATCCATCTCGGTGCAGATTCACAGATATGGAAAGTTAAATCAGTGTTGTGAAATTATGGATAAAAATTGAAAAAGTGAGAGAGCCCGAAAGCCCTCTCATTCATATTTCGTTATGGCAGCCCTAAGGTATGTTCCATGCATAAGCTCCAGTCGAGTACACCCAGTAGGCCTGTCCTATCTGGAATGCATCCCCATTGGGCATGGTCTCGATATTGTAAGCCGCGGCATCATTGAACCTCTCTATCGAGGTCACCATTCCTCCAGTTGCGGCTATCAGATCGCCCGCGGTGTACCCCTCGGTCTGTGATGGGAAGCCCACCATGTTCCAGCCAGCCACCAGGTTTATTGTGGTTCCAGATGGATCAAATCCTTCTCCAACTGTCAGGAACACATCATCTGGTGGTCCGCCTGCATTTACCAGGTGCACCCACAATCCCATTGTGTTGTCTAGATTTGGCAGGTCTTGTGTGAGACCAGCCGCTGCCTGTGCCTTGTCATATGCTTTCCAGTGGTCCGTAGGGTCTGTTGGGTCATACCACATTGTGGCATCCCATGTTGTTCCGCCGTCACCCCATGCTGCGTCATCGATCAAGGTCAGGACATCCCCTGTTACATCTATTGGGAATGATATGAAGACCCATGAATTATCGCTAGCTCCGGTCAGATCGATGTCGTAGACCTGGATCGGTATGTATAAGATAGTCACATCTGGAGTTCCAGGTGCGCCCTCGGTCTGTGGGAGATCATCGGTCGCCCTGGTGTAGAAGTCATATGTTCCAGCACCATCCGGGAAGTCAAAGCTCCAGGAGCCCGAGTCTGCGGTTCCTGACGCAGTTGCTGGGTTAGTGCCATCGGCCCATGAGGAATAGCCACCACTGTCGAACTGGTAATATAGTTCGACCTGTGTGAGATCAATGTCATCGGTCGCGGCCCAGTTGATCGTAACTGGATTATTGGGTGTTGGTGATGCTCCAGCATAGGATGCTGATGAAACAGGTGCAGAATCAGGTACTGAGCCGGGTTCTGGCACTGCATTTGTGTTTGTATCTTCATTGCCAGCTCCGTCCTCTCCTCTCACGATGTACCACCACTGTGTTCCATCTGACATTCCACGGTCAATGTCTATGTAGGTGTCTGTACCGGCTGGCACAGTGTCTATGACTGACCATGGTCCACCAGAATTATCAGCTCTATAGATATTGTAACCTACAACATCATCAGCTCCTGCGCCATCATCACCAGACAATGTCCAGTTCACTGCATTGTGATCTGTTGATGTTGACATGGCTGACCATGTGAAGCCCTCTATCCTGGTATTAGCTGTAGTAGAGCCCCAGGACACCCTATCCGCATTGTTCCTCTCAGATAGGTAAGAATAGAAGGTCCAAGTGGCTGCATCCAATTGTGTCGCGCCCAGTACCTCGGTTGTGAAGGTCTCCACCAGAGTGGTGGGTGGACTGGATCCACCACAATACCATTCCACCACTATGGAATCTGTGTCTGATACTGTGGTCTGCGGACAATCCCATGTCGCGCTCACTGTTGCAGTCGTGGATGTACTGGCTATGGCAACAGGACTACCGCCTGTTATCTCCGTCATTGCGCCTCCACTGGCCCGGGAGTATATCCTAATTCCTGAATAGATCGTACTGGTGCTTGATAATGTCACTGTTTGAGTGGTCGCACTCTGTGATGTTCCCAGGGAATCACACGTCAATCCATTCACAGTTGCCGAGTCCGATCTCATGAACCGAGTCTCGGTAGATCCCGCTGATGGTGCCCACCATTCGACAGTAAGTCCGCTGGTGGGAGCCACGCCCGCATCCACAGTTGCTGTATCGGTCACGGTCGCGGGTCCACTCCCATCAAATGCATCATTGTAGGTCGCGGTTATCAGGTCTCCATGTGATACCTGAAGGATACCGCCTCCATCTGTTTGGGAAAGTGTTAGTGTTCCAACAAAGACACTGGTATCTCCACCAGTCTCTGTCAAGGTCACACTCTCTCCGCCTGGCTCTGAGGTAGATGTCACGGTTATCGTGGTCGTCTGGACATTCGTATTTGTGTTGAGGTCCGTGTCGCCAACAGTTATTGTGGCTGTATCCTCTCCAGCATATACATTCTGATCCAGATCGACGGTTCCCTTCTCGGACACATCTTCGCAGTTGTACATGACCAGTGAGTAATCCTGGTCATTGGATCCGTCATTGTCACAGTCTGCTATTATGTTCGTTCCTATGATACGGACTGTGTACTGGCCAACTTCGAGTTGGCCCGGTGAGAAGTAAACACACTCGACATTGTTCCTGTCATCGTATCCATCTTGATTGGTGTCGAAGGTGGTGCTTGGGTTGCCAGTGGTGGAATATCCACCACTGAAGGCATTACCGTGGTATATTGTTCCCAATGGGCTCTCAACTTCCAGATTCACCTGGTTCTGAAGGGTTATAGTTGCACCGCTCTCAGCGTAGGCGTCTGTGTATACCAGTGTGATCTTTACAGGCTCTGATGGGTCAACATATGAGAATGTGTAGCTATCTATGTCAATGGGATTATCGGGTATCAGCTCACCTGGATCCTGAAATATCATGAATGGTGCTGCCTGGTCAATTATTGGCATTATGTTCATTCTTCCCCAGCCTTCATTCTGGTTTGGTATATCCGCTGTGCCGAAATCCTCTGCTGTGTTGATCATAAGTGCCTTCACGGTTGCTGGTGTGGGTGCCATTCCATATGTGTAATCATACCATTCATAGACCACTGCACCGCCGCCTGCTGCTCCTGGGCAGGACTGGCTTGTTCCCGTGCACCAGGTATATCGGTCATCTGGTGTATAATCACCAAACAGTCCCTCATTGACCAGGGGGCTGCTGAGCGATAAAGTGTTCTGTCCAGGTGTTAGGATATCTGGCTTGATCCTGCCATCATCTGTCCATCCTCTTGAACTGCTGGCATACATGAGATCTGGACTAGTTGCATCAATGGAGTATGTATTACCATAAGAGTCCGCATCCGGCGCATAGTTCTGTACTCCACCCACTGTTATTATGTTCTTGGCATTTCCTGGGCTTCCAATAGTGTTAGTTCCTGAGCCTGAATTTCCAGCTGAAGTGAATACGACCATCTGTTGGTTACCGGCTGTGCCTGGGTCAGCATCCCTCACTGCCTGGTCAAAGGCTGTATCCGCGGCCCCATAAGCACCGCCTGATGTGGATCCCCATGAATTGGTATGGATCTGTGCTCCGCCGGTCCATCCCTGATAAATGATATCTTTGTAATCTGCAGGACCACACCAGGATGCTGAGGATCCCTCGAAGATCTGCTCTACATATATATCTGATTGTGAAGCAAGACCCTGACCCACATAGTAGGCTCCGAATCCAGCATATGTGACACCATTGCCGTTATAGGTATCACCAGCTGCCAGGCCTATGCAGTGTGTTCCGTGACCGTGTTCGTCCTGCCAGCCACCGGTTCCGAAATCATGACCTCCGATAACACGGCCAGTTAGATCATTATGGCCGCCATTTGGGGTAGATCCGTCGCCAAGACCAGTATCTGCGATAGCGATCGTCACACCTGCACCGTACCAGCCCAGCTGGTTGACATGAGAGCCGTAATCATCTAGGGCTCTGTAAGGCGTGTTCATGTTCGCATCATCATCGTATACCCAGGCTCCGCCGCCGCCGATTTGGACAGCGATCTCGCTGTGAAGTTCCTCGGGGTAATATGGCTCAATGAAATGAACATCCATGAATGAAGCGATAGAGTTCAGATCATTCATATTGTTCATCCTGGCCTTCAGGATGTAACCCATATCTGTGTAATCCTCATCAATGACACTAACTAGTCCGGCCAATGAGTCCAGTGTGTCCTCCATGGTGTCAGAATTGGTAAGTGTGATTATCACGTCATTCCCATTGGCTGCGATATCTGGAGATATTTTGAGTTCCAATGGATATTCCTGTGCATATTCCACAAAGCTCAGATCCTCGATGGTCTGTAATTCTTTATAGGATAACTTTGCTTCATATCCCTGACCTGGAAGATAGGTTATTATCTCTATCCCTGCCTGATCCAGTGCATTCTGCCATTCAATAAGAACTGGCTCTTCCATATTGATAATGAAATTCCTCTTTCCCTGAAATGCCTCTGTATCCATATCCAATGTTGCCGCTCCAGCTGGTAATAGCATAAAAGCCGCTACACATATCGATAATAACACGCCCACATAATTGTTACTAATTTTATTCATCTTCAAACCTCTCCATTTAACGAATAAAGTGAATGTTGCCCACATCACTCCAACGATCTTAGTACATTTCCTATATTTTCAGAAATCCACATCGATTTATTTATAGTTAAGCTTTTTGGTATATAGTATATATAGATATGTAATTTGTATGATAAATAAGATATATTATCAGACGAATAATGTCAAAAATGTAAAAATTGAGAGGGTTGTTAAGCCCTCTCATTTTGCTTTGTCAGTCGCTTACCAGTCCACAGTCCATATTGTTCCACTGCCGACCTTCACCCAGTACGCCTCACCACGCTGTAGGACATAGTTATTCGCCAGTGTGATGATATTGTATGGCCCAGCACCGTAGCCCTCAACAGAGGTTGCTCCAGTATCTGCTTTGAGATCGCCAACATCATATGATGAATCATCCTGGGCGGGATAACCAATTAGGTTCCAACCAGTGTTCAGAGTGATGTCTGTATTTGTTGGTTCTTGACCCTCTCCGACACTCAGGAGTGCTCCGGCTGTTGTGAGCTTCACCCACATGCCCTTCGCATTGTCCACGGATGGCATATCCTGTGCTAATCCTGCAGCGAACTGTGCCTTGTCATAGGTCTTCCAATGGTCAGAAGCATCTGCTGGATCGTACCAGCAAACAACTTCCCATGAGGTGTCACCATTACCCCAGTTCGCATCATCGAGAACTGTTAGGACATCTCCAGATGCTGTTATCGGGAATGAGACAAAGACCCAATCCCCTGGCGCGGCTGTGCTGGTGTCGATGCCATATGGCACTGCTGGAGTTCCACCAGGCTCCTGCACAGCATTGGTGTTGGTATCTTCATTGCCAAGGACATCCTCGCCCCTGACCACGTACCACCACAATGTTCCATCTGGTAGTCCTTTGTCCAGATCTGTGTATATGCCTGTGCCTGCTGGTACACTGGCTATGTAAGCTCCTGCATCCCATGGGCCAGCTGCATTATCAGCTCTATAAATGTTGTATTGAACCAGATCATCTGCTCCTGCTCCATCATCGCCGGATAAGGTCCAGTTGACAGTATTGTGATCATCTGGATTGGTTATCAGGGACCAGCTAAAGCCATCTATTCTGGTGTCGCGGGCTGTCGTGCCCCATTCTATCGTACTACCACCCTGGCCTGTTCCTGCCACTACCAGGTAGTAATTGCAGGTCCATTCACTCGCATCAAGCTGGCTGGCTCCAAGTACATTTGTTGTGAATGTCGCCCTTTCCGCGGTAGGTGGTGAGCTTGTGGATGCGTATAATCTAACGACTATCGAGTCGCCCAGGTCCAACTGAGTTGCTGGTGGTGTCCAGGTAGCGGTGTTTATTCCTTCCGATGAAACTGTTCTTCCAGCAATACCAACTGCAGTTCCGGATGTGATCTCAGTCTCTACACCTCCACTGTCCCTCTGCCAGACCCTTATGCCTGCATAGACTGGAGCACGGTTACCCAGATTACCTCCGCTCTGCATTGTTGCTGACTGGGTGGTACCAAGTAAATTGGCTGCCAATCCATTGACATTGACTTCACTGGATACACCTCTCATGTATCTTGTCTCTATGGTCGAGTCACCAGGACCCCAGTACTCCACTGTTAGGTCGCTGGTCGATGCAACTCCTGCATCGACTATCGCGGTGTCTGTTACAGTAGCTGGTCCTGATCCGTCATCCGCGTCATCGTATGTCGCGGTAATGACATCATTGTGAGATACCTGGAGTATTCCTGCTCCATTGGTAGCTGATATCGTGATGGTTCCCTGGAATGTGCTGGTGTCATCTCCAGTTTCTGTGAGTGTAACAGTTTCAACACCAGTTTCTGTGTCACTGTCGATGTCCACGACAACGGTCTGAGGTGAGTTGGTGTTCGTATTGAGATCCCAGTCCATTACCTGGATCATCACTGTGTCCTCGCCAGCATATAATTCTTCATCTAGCTGAATAGAACCTTGAGAGGTGATTGGTATCATTCCACCAGATACGACAAGAGAGAAGTCCTGGGGGCCCTGGGCTACGTCCCCAGTTCGTCCATATACTTCCACTGTCCAGATACCGCTCTGTGGGTTCTGAACGAAGACATTTTCCAGATTGTTGAGGTCATCTCTGTGATCCGAGCCCCACTGGTTCGCTCCTGTTCCAGAAGCTGAGTAAAGGCTTGTCCACAAGCCATTGTTACCATAATATTCCACTCCACCTGGTGATATGACCTTCAGGTCTAGGTTATTGATCAATGCTCTTGCCGCATTGGTGGTTCCAAGTGCGGCAGGGTCTGTCCAGGCAAGTGAGATCTTCAATGGGTAAGTACCATCGACATAGGTCTGGCGTGAGTACATATTGCCTGAGTCCAGTGCCTGTGGGTATTCATCAATTTGATGATACTGAGCTCCCAGATTATACATGTATTCCATGTCTGGTGTTCCCCAGCCCTGCTCATTTCTTGTTGCATCTCCCAGATCATACTGGTATGCATCTGCCACCAAGAGGGCCTTGATAGTGCTTGAATAAGGAAGTTCTCCCAATGGGTTTGTATCGAAGTAATTCTCCTGCCACATATCATAGGCGATAACAGCTGAACCAGCTACGATGGGCGTCGCGCCACTTGTTCCACCAAAGTCATCATAATAATCACCACTAGCATAGCCGCCAACTCTGTTGTCCACCGTGTATATCCAGTCAAATGGCGCGCACATCTCCGGCTTCTGTCTGCCATCTGCGGCTGGTCCTCTTGAAGGTGTATTTCCCTGTGATTGCAAAAGCCACTCATCATCCGCCATGTTCGCGGTGTTCTTGTGGAATATGGCTCCTATTGCCATGACGTTCTTTGCACAGGCATCTTCGCTGAGATCTCCCTCGGCGGTTCCATCATTACCATTGCCGTTTGCCCAGAGAGATAGGACCTTTGGATAATCCACTGCTGCCTGATCATCAGCTGCAGCATTTATCTGATATAGTCCATCCTGTGTTCCGGAGCTCCATGAATTTGATTGGACGATGCCGTTCATCCCGGCACTTCCTTCATTGAAATTTCCATTCCAGAGATTTTCAATGGAAGTGTATCTTCCAGTTCCCCAGTCGGAGAAAACACCCACTGCTTCATAAGCAATTCCAAGTGCGTCGATGTCACCAGCTCCATTTCCGAAGACGATACCTGATGTGCAGGTGCCGTGATCATCATTTGATACTGATCCATCTGTGTATATGACATTAGCGAGATCCGGATGGCCAATGTCTATTCCATTGTCCTGAACTTCGGCCAGCATACCAGCGCCAGTGAATCCCACTGCTTCGGTGGTATCATGACCCATGAATGTATTGGATGTGATAAGATTCATATATGCTTCTGGCTCCGCATCATGGCCGACAGATCTGACCTCTTGGATCTCAGCGATGGAATTGATCTTGGATGCGTCTATCGTGCATCTTAGGTATGTGAAACCTGTATTGACCTTGATATCACTGGCTCCCAGTTCCTCCAGGGATGCCATTGTTCTGAGTATTCCAGCATCTTCATGCAGGACCACTATGACATCGGTCATGCCGGACTTTCCATCCAGGTCTGGATTGATCTTCATTGAGGAGATATATGGTTGAATATTATTCGAATATGTCATAAGAAGTCCATTTGATGATATGTCTCCCTTGACCAGGTAGGTTCCATCGTTCATGTAGTTCAGGAATTCAATACCTGTACTTTCGATGAAGCTCCTCTGCTCGCCATTCGGTAGTTCCGAAAAGCTAACCAGGAAGTACCCATCATCCGTGTCCACATCTGCTAAAGTGATCGAGCTTGCTGGTATCAGTAAACTAATTGATATCACAGCTACAAATATCAAGCCCACAAATCTATTGCCCATTTTTTCCATTCAATCCATCTCCACTAATTACCATAACTTAACGATTGCAGAATATATAATACTAATCCCCAATATTGATACATACTATTGTGACATAGATGCATATTGGTACAATTTATGTAGCTATTTCGTAGACAATTTATCTGATCATAAATTAAACATATAATAATTCAATAACTCTAATATCAAACTCTAATAACAAATTAATAATTTAAAATAAAAGAGTTGAAGGGCGGTTAGGCCCTTCAATTGTTCGATGGCTAATCTTAATTTGTTGCTCCTACATCACAAAGAGCATTACCCAGTCCCAATCATCCATCCATCCAGGTATGGTTCCAGCTGGATCAATGTAGAACTCTCCCCAAGGAGTCAGGTATTGATTGCCGGGTATTCCTCCTTCAAATACACCCAGATCCTGCATTCCCATGGAATTGAGGGTCAGCATCTCAGATCCCATTCCGGGAGTTATGCTGAAGGTTCCATCAAAGGGCATTCCAGGTGGAGGTGGGAAGAACATTACGTCACTGGACCACCAATCCATTGGCCCATCTGCATGTTCGAAATATCCCTGTGCCAGCATACCATCCCTGTCAAGGAATACATATTCTGCCAGGAAGGGAACTCCTATTGGAACCGGACTTCCGTCTGGAGGACTGGTCATCATGACCTCATAAGGCACACCACAAACAACATCCTGTATTGACATGCCAGCTCCAACATTGACATAGGTGTAATTGTAGCCATTGTTGCCGTATGGCATCTCGAAGGTGGCATTGACGAATATAACATCTCCATCCGTGTAGTTCATGATGTCCACGGAGTACTGTCCTGTTGGTATTGTCACTGTGTTTCTGGTATTCCATGCTCCCAAATTCCTGTCGAACCATGTCACTGCCACATCCGCGCCTGTTGATTGCAGTGGATTGTAGAAACCACCGCTGAACCCATCATATAGATACACTGTTCCAAATACTGGGTATGGGTCAGAGATCACGGCTGGAGCATTCAATTGCCACAGTACATTGGATGAGGAATACACCCAGTATGCATTTCCGTGTGTCATCAGCACTGTGTCGAGCATCACTGTATCGGTAATCTTATAGGGCTGGCCAGTATCGTAATATGATATCATGGTCACCTGTGGGGGTAATGTATCGGATGCCATCTGCGAGATCATATCTGGATATCCAATAAGATTCCAGCCAGCATACAGCATGAACTCCGCATCCGCTGGGTCGTCGCCGCCAATACCAGTTGTCAGATATTGATCGCCAGTATTGCCTGTTATGTGTATCCATAATCCCATCGTATTGTCAAGGTCTGGCATGGTCTGAACACCCGGGAAGTCCTTGTCGTAGAACTTCCAGTGATCATTGAAATCTGTTGGGTCATACCATTTCAAATGGTCCCAAGTTATGCCTCCATCACCCCATGCATGCAGTGAGTCATCCAGCACCGTGGTGGCCGGCCCGTTCATCTCAGATGGGAAGGATATGAACCTCCATGCCGGCCATGGTCCTGCTGGATCGGATATCGTTATATTGTATGGGTCTGGCCCTGGTATGATGATGCCAGGAGCCTCAGGTATTATCAATCTTGATGGTGTCGAATCATTATCATATCCAAGAATGAACTCTGGAGCTGGTTTATCATAATGGATGGTCGCGGCAAGGTAGTTGACACTCACCTGCATTCTGGATGTTGTCTCGTACACACCCCATCTAATTCTATTTCCTGAGACATAGTTTCCTGGGTCAACGGTTATGCTCCTGGTCATCGTGATATCAACGCCAGTGGCTCCATACATCGTGGTCCCGATGGGCTCCCAGTATGATCCGGTGGATTGGTCCTCGACCCATATTTGATAGTCGCTGTCATCATCGCCCTGACCGACGAATGTCAGGTCTATTTGGGTGATATAAGCTGGATCCTCCAGCACCTCCATCGAGTTCCATATGAATATCTCATCCTGGTTGCCAGGGTCTACCGATACGGCCCAGTCACTGTCCGTAACAGATGCGGAAACATACTGAGCATCCGTGAACTCAGGGGCTGAATTGTAATCAGGTCCTGTTCCCACAGAGCATGAGTTGGTGTCCATGAAGTAGCAATAATCCGGCGGTGTTGCCTCGGTATCTCCAACATAATCATATGTCGTGGAACCTGCTCCGCCACCGCCAGCCGTTGCATCAAGCCAGATCTCAACAAATACGCGATCACCTGCTGATATGGTGGTCGCAGGTATGGTATCTGTCCAGCTGAATTCCGTGTATGAATATCTGGCATACACGTCTGTCGGGCATTGTGCTGGAGTTGGGTTCAGAAGTGTCATTGAGGGGTACTCGTAGATCTTGGCATACAGTGTGCCGGAGACATCCTCCGTGGTAACTCTCCCTTCAATGAAGAAATGCCAGTCACCATCAACATCCGTATCCTGTGCATATGGATCAGTCATCCATCCTACATCCCCTACATGATATTGACCTGCAGCAGGTATCGGGCCTGTTGTGTTCGTCATGATACTTGCTTGATCTGGATCTGCTGGTAACAGGGACATATCTATCCCGAAGGAGTTCTCCACATGCAGATAATATTGCTCACCAACATAGATCGTTATCGAGTAAATATTTCCCCAGTTGGCATCCGAGTCAAGTGCATGCACAAATATAGTATGCACTTCTCCAGCCAGCCAGCCCTCAGCAGATATGTCAATTGTGGCATATCCATCCTCATTGGGGCTGTCATATGTACCATCAGATGGTGTGACCAATGTGCCAGTTCCATCTACTCCTACAGTATCAATGAAATATTCAGCATCAACTATATTTTGGATATCGGAGAAAGATGTGTAAACTGTTGTCGTGGCCGCTCCACCTGTTGGATTCGGGTCAGCGTATCCTGAAGCAACTGGCCCGCCACCTATATCGAAGCTGCCGCTTACCACCAGGGCGAAGTCCTGATCGGTAGCTGGTGTAGCTGAGACAGAGTCCTGCTGTATGTCCGTTCCATTGACATAGATACTCCACTGGCCGATCTCTGGTGTCTGGACATTGACACATTCCACATTGTTTAGTGTATCTGCAACTGGGACTGGAGAGGGAAATGCCCATCCTCCTACGAACAAGTTGCCATTATACACTAATCCACTTGGAGAAATAACTGTAAGATCTATATCATTTATCAGTGCTTTTCCAGTACCTGTGTTCGAAGGTGCGGCCACATCTGTCCAGGCCGTAGTTATCTTCAATGGCTGTGAGACACTGTTTATGAAGATAGTATCATATAACTGACTGATTCCAGTTTCAAGAAGGATATTCTGATCATCATAATAAATATCGAATCCAGGCTCTATCATATTGGTCAAATTCACTCTGCCCCATCCCTCATCGTTGTTAGGGATATCGGATGTTGCCATATCGGTCGCACCATTGATCATCGCGGCTCTTGATATTGCGGGACTGGGCATAGCTCCGTTCACATCATTGTAATACTGTGCAAAGACCGCTACAGCACCAGTTCCGATGGCTGCTGATCCTCCTGTTCCTGTTGTATATTGATAATCTGCATTGATCGCCTCATTCCCTGTAACAGCCCCTGGATAGTGGGATGTCACTCCAGAGCCCCAAGACGCTGGAGCTACAAGATCAGGCTTTATTCTACCATCAGCAGTGGGCCCAGTCGGGGATACAGAATATATCTCTTCAATATTGTCTGCATCTAAACTCTTGTGAGGTTTGTATCCCTCGCTCACAGCTATTGCCAGGCTGTTCTTTCCGCAGGCACTTTCCATCACATCTGCATTTCCGGGGGCCATAATGTTCAGTAATGGCTGGTCTCCTGGTGTTGTAGAATCTGCATCTCTGGCCGCCGTATCTATCTTATTGGCATTCAAACCATATTCACCAATTGCCCCGCCTCCCCATGAATTGGATAGAGCAAAGGTTCCTCTTTGACTGGCATCAGTGAATACATCGGCGATATCTCCGTTGAACCATGCAGCGCCATCGCCAAAGACCCGCTCGGTTATTATGCTAGCTCCTGGAGCCACACCAAGGCCGTAGAGCTTTCCATCCACTGGGTCAAATTGACCACTGGATCCATCTCCAGCCATCCAACTGACGAAAGGAGTGCTCATTCCATAGGAATCCTCGGCGACACCATCTGAGGCATCGACCTCGCACCAGTCAACCCAATGGTCAACTCTTCCTGCAAAGTCAGTGAAAAGGGCGGGTGTACCACCATCTCCAGTGTCCAGGCCAGTACCCACCTCTCCTATGAGGATACCCGTACCATCGTATCCTAATCCTTGTGCCCTGGTCGCTCCTGTTATATCTGTTAGAACTTCCCCCGCACTGACATTCTCCGTTGTATCGAAGGTGGTAAAAGGAACCACCATCATCAAACTCAAAATTATTACTATCAACTTACCCACATTTGCTGCTCTATCTTCCATTAATGTCATCTCCTCTAAACTAAATTTCTGATATTATCTATCAAATCTATTTTCGCTTATATATAACTAATCTGTAGATAACCTACTTATACACCATAACGATAGAAAAGTATCCGATAGCGTCTGAGCTAAGTGGGAAAGGTATAAATAGCCCAAATCCGATTATTCGGGTAGTACATAGATCGACATTGGTGCTGTTCATGGAGAAAGAGATACACCTCAAAATAGACAAGAACGACCCGGACATGACCCTGAGGGCTGTCATGGAGAAGATCCAGGAGCTTCAAGCAGATAATCCTGGTCTAGAGGTATTCTTCGATGGCGATGAATATGCCATATGCAGTCGACCAAAAAGAGAAATATAATATTTTTAGAGGGATATCGTGCATAAAGTTGTTGATGTGGAGCTGGGCGCAGATCTTCTGGAAGCAAATGATCGAATAGCCAGAGATAATCACAAACTTATGGAAACGAACAATGTGAGGTCCTTTGATCTCATTGGCTCAATTGGCTCTGGGAAGACAATGCTCATCGAGACCATTGTGGATATTCTCAATAAGCGCGGGATAAAAGCCGGGGTCATATGCGGCGATGTGGCTGGTGATGATGATTTCAAAAGAGTTGCTGGCCATGATGTGGATGTCAAGAATCTCAATACTGGAAAAGAATGCCATCTCGATGCTCATCTGGTCGATCATACATTGGAAAAGTTCAACCTCGAGGAATTGGATGTCATGCTCATTGAGAATGTGGGAAACCTCGTATGCCCTGGAGACTTCTGGCTCGGCACTGATAAGAGAGTGGCGGTCGTATCGGTCACGGAGGGCGATGACATGATAAGAAAACACCCGATAATCTTCGGACTGGCTGATATAATTGTCATAAACAAGGTAGACCTTGCGGAGGTCATAGAGGTGGATCCACAAGTCTTGGTGTCCGATGCTGCTCGAATAGCTCCCGGGAAACCAGTCATACTCACGGATGCGAAAAGAGGTGCCGGCGTGGAAGAATTGATGGCCGCAATGGGAATTTGAGGCCAAAAACACCCATTTTATGCCTGAAATAAAGAATAGTTTAATAAACCCCTTCCGTGATTAGCCTCCAGGTGAATTATATGGTAGAAGCATATTGTGTAAAATGTAGAAAGAAGGTAGAAATGAAAGGCGCAAAGAAGATCACGATGAAGAACGGAAAGCCAGCACAGAAGGGTTCATGCCCAGACTGTGGCACCGGTGTCTTCAGAATCGGCGCATAACCGTTTTCTACCTATCATAATGGCGCTGCATTTTGTGTAGCGCCATCCTTTTCCCCATCCTTTTCTAATACAATTGTCACGAAACTAATATATATGCTGAGCATTTCCCTGGACTTACAATACAGTCAATTCAATGACCGTATTGGTGGAGAACGATACACGTTCTCCAGTCACAAGGCGGAACGATGTTCCGATGGGGATGTGCCCGGAATGGTTGCCACCGATGCAGCCAGTTTCTAGATGGGTGAACCCAAATACTCCAAAAGGAGGGTGATACTATCGCAGATGAAAAAGCAAAAGAAGTTGAAGAGCAGAGCGAAGAAGCTCCAGTCGAGACAGTAGAGGAGCCAGAATTCGTAGAGATAGGCCAGGAAGTGAAAGAACCAAAGCATCATGCCAGTTTGTATTCTCACATTGGTGAGGCCTGGAAAGTTCCAGCAAATTCATATGTCAAGGAACTCCAGTGGAGCAGGATGCAGGAATGGAGGCGTGAGAACACCTTCACAAGGGTCGATCACCCAACAAGACTGGACAGGGCACGAAACTTGGGATACAAGGCAAAACAAGGATATGTCATTGTAAGAGCCAAGGTAAGGCGCGGATCTATGAGAAAGCCCAGGATAAACAAAGGTAGAAGGGCCAAGAGAAAGGGAGAGAAGAAGATCACAGCTGCCAAGAGCATACAGAGGATGGCCGAGGAAAGGACATCCAGGCACTATCCAAATCTCGAAGTTCTGAACTCATACTGGGTTGGAGAAGATGGTAAGCACAAGTATTACGAGATCATAATGGTCGATCCTCATCATCCTGTCATCAAGGCAGATAAGAAGATCAATTGGATATGCGAACCACAGCACACACGCAGAGTTCAGCGCGGCCTGACATCAGCTGGAAAGCGCGGTAGAGCTCTTCACAAGAAGGGTAAGGGCGTGGAGAAGGCCAGGCCATCCCGACGTGCGCACGACAAGAAGATTAAATGATCAATGCACCAGCATGATCCCAACAAACATGCCCCGTCTGATTGACCCAATAGGGCCAAGGAGGGCGGGGTACTCTTATTATTTTGTTAGCGAGTGACAGCGATGTCTCTGCAAAAAAGATGAACTTCTCGCGTTCAGAGCGAGAAGGAAAATTAAGCCCCGTCCCGAGAGACGCAGGGTCGGGGGTCCTTATCCACACCCAGCCTAACAAAAATGTAGAAAGGTTCGCTAGCGATACCGAACCTTTCTACCTTATCTGATATAAAATTTATCTTGCCAAATACTCTACGCTTTCTCAATCATTTCCAGCATATCCAAGACCTCTTGATCCGACAGTCCGATCCTTGGATGGAATATCGGCAATGGAATATCCAACTTATTTTCATCCAGGTCTTTCAGGTCCCAGCCCAGTACCAATCCTTCGGCCTTCTTTCTCCTTGCCCATGTCATGATCAATTCCGGATTCTGGCTGATCGGAATGTCCGGTGTATGATTCTCGAAGTCCAGTAATTTCATATCTGGATCCCATGCCCACAGGCTGTCGATGATACTCTCATCCTTTGGAAGAACGAATACACGGCATCCTCTTTTCATCATGAGCCAGATGGAAACAATATCCCTCCTGTTCTCCGCAATGCCGATCACCCTGCCCTGGCTGCCAAGAGGCATGCCGCCTGGCCCAGGTGTTTTGCCAATGAATAAGTAAGTTTTGTTCTGCCTGGTTTCTACAAAGACCTCGACCTCGGGCTTGGTGAGGTTCACCTTCAGCTCAAGTTCTTCATTTGCTAGATAAATGGCAGATCCCACATCCCGTCCCAGGTCCACACTGGTAAAATCATGCTCGCCAGTTCTTCTGGCCCTGACCGCGAAATGCGTTCCCTTGCTGAGAAGGCCTTTTGATATGCCGATAGCTACTTTTTTGATATCCTCCATGTCTGAGGTCGTTTCCACGACTTCAGAAAAGGAGACGATCCCAAAGACCCTTCTCAAAATGGTTCTGGCATCTTCCGCATTCTCCGTCCACAGATACACCCGTCCATAATCCGAGGTGGTTCTGCATTCCAATCCCATCTTCATGAAATGGTTTTGTATATTGTTGACGAGTATTCTCTGGAACCTCTCACGAACTGCCTTGCTCTTGAGACCTATCTCGCCATACCTTATCAGGAATTGTACCATTCGAGGGCGAATAAGAGTGGATGTCAATAAGGTTTCGCCTGATGTTCGACCTAATATTAGGCGTGGTCTTCTATGCCACACACACGATATTTTCAGTTTTAATAAATCAATCTAAAAATATATATGTATATTAACCAATACTATGCCAATAATTATCTAAAAAGATCATTGGTTCATATCGAGTTCGATGGTCTTCAGGTTGGTGGAGGTTGCATGGCTCGTAAAGGACATACACAAGAAGGCACTGTTCATTGTTCAGAATGTGGTTCTGGCATAGAGGGCAGTTCCACGACCTGCGAGCATTGTGGAGAGTCCCTGGATGGTGAATTCCAGGCAATGATATGTCCTTATTGCGGAACTGTTCTGGAAGGTGGTGCGAAGGATTGTTTTAACTGTGGGTTAAAATTCCAGGCCACAAGAGATGTCACCGCCCTTCGTAGTGAAGAGGATGAGGAATTCCTGTCAAGATTGCTTCAATGGGGCAAGACCCAGAAAGTGCCAGAGGCTCCTTCCCATGAGGATAAGAAAGAAGAAGAAGATGCTACAAAGATATTCTCCACTGTCCTTGGATCACAGCAACCCACTCCTGTTGTGGAAGAGAGCATCAAGGAGATCCAGAAGACCGCTGAAGAAGTTACTGAATTTGAAAAGCGAGAGCAGAGCATATTGAAGCTAGCCTCTCCATTACAGACTGCTCTGAAGGCAAGACGAGAATCACTCGACAAGGCCGAAGCAGAGACCAAGAGCATAAAAGATGAGCTTAGCCAGATGTCCGATATGGATGATCCCGAGGCCATACAGAAACGTGCGGAATTGGAAAGACGTATGTCCAATATCTCCATCGAGAGGGATGAGATCCATCAATTGGAGGACAATATCAAGAACATGGATGAGACATATCGCCATCTTCTTGAGAAACATCAGGAAGAGCTCATAGAGAAAGAGAAGAAGTTCAAGGTCAGGCTGGATTCCTTCAAGTCCGAGATGGCAAGGCGGGAAGAAGAAAAGGCAAGGATGAAGTCCAGGGAAGAGTTCCTGAAAAAGAAGGAACAGGAACTCAAGGACAGGATAGACTCATTGAAAAGTAGAGAGAAGAGCCTCAGGAAGACAGAGGAGGAAATGAGGAAGACGATAGATTCTCTTCAAGAGGAGAAGGGTGATAATAAAGCGATCTGGGAACAATTGCAATATATTTGGATGATAGAAGAGAAGGAATTGAAAAGCATCATGAACAAGAGCAAGAAGGCCAGGACGGAATGGATGGAGAATCAGGTCGTGGCCCAAGGCGAACTTAAAAAGAGCATACAAAGCGGCAAAAGTCCAGAAGAGATCGCTGAGGAATTGAACATATTCGCTAAGAAAGAGAAGGAGCTTACCAAGAAGATAGCATTGCTGGAATCCGAGCTTGAGAAAGCGGAAGTGGAGGAATCCGAGCTATCTGCCGAGGAAAAGAAATTAATAGATATTCACGATGATATAAAGGATATATTAAATGAGATAGATGATCTTCTGGGTCACCTGCCTCAGGATAAAATAGATGCATTTGCGAAATCAGAAAAGTTCAAGACATATGAGAAGGTGATGGATGAACTAGGATTATAGGCGGAATGATATGGGATTAAGGGACAAGGCAAGGAAATCTCTCGAAGAGAAACCAGAAGAAGATGTGGTCATAGAGGAATCTTCGAAGGAAGAGATCGAGCCAGTCCAGACCCCGGAGGAATCCACCCCCGAAGAGCCCACCATAATTGACGAACCATCATCCGAAGAAGAAGTCATTGAGGAAGCGGCGGGAGAGATCAACTGCCCCAATTGCAATGCGGTTAACAGCGGAGATTCTTCACTTTGCTTTTCATGTGGTACCAATCTCAAGGATCCGAATATCGAGGATGATGATGAGGAAGATACTGCCGAGATGGTGGACATAACCTCGCAGATCATGGACAAGGTGGAGATCCCTACATACAAGGTGAAAGATAAACCTAAGCCAAAGGAAGAACCCAAGCCTAAGACCGCGGAGAAAAAGCCCGAGGTCAAAGAGGAACCTGAGCCAGTTAAGGAAGAACCCAAACCAGCTGATGAGCTGGGCACCGATATGCTATCCAAGGCAATGGAAAAGGCCAAGGAAAAGGAAGCTGCCAGGGATAAAGAGATACAGGATCAGATATCGGCTAAAGATGATGAGATAAAGGCCTTGACAAATGAACTGGAAGCTCAGAAGAAAGAGGTCAAAGATCTATCCAAATTCAAGAAAGAGGCTGAAGAACTTGAGGCCAAGATATCTCAAATGGATGATGATAAGAAGAGCCTTGAGACTCAAATATCTAAATTGGAGAAAGACCAGGACAAGCTCAAGGAATCCGAAGGCAAAGGAAAGGAATCTGAAAAGGAGATCGAAGCCCTCAAAGATGAGATTTCTGACCTTGAAAAGAGATTCAAGGGACTGGGTGAGGAGTACAAGAAGCTTGGAAATGAGAAAGCCGACCTTGAGTCCAAGGTATCCGACCTTGAAGCTGGCCAGGATAAGCTGGAAGAGGATAAGAAATCTCGTAGCAAGGCAGAAAAGTCTCTTGAAAAGGAAATAGAAAAATTGAAAACTGAAAAAGAGGAATTGGAAGTCAAGTACAATGAGCTTGAAGAAATAAACAAAGAATCCGATGCCCGAATTTCAATCCTTGAAGGGGACATTGAGGGACTGGACAAGGTCAAGGCCAAAACAAGTAATGAAAAGGCCGATCTCAAAAAGGCTCTGAAAGAACAGGAATCACGATCAAAGGAACTTGAGGGGGAACTCGAATCCCTCAAGTCCGAACTTGAAGCCCAGAAACTGGAATTTGAATCTGCAGAGCAGGACGCGAGTAAAACAAAGGGCGAGCTGGATACAAAGTCCAAGGAGCTGGCTGACCTCGAGAATGATCTGGCCGAGAGGACGAAGGAGCTCGAATCCAAGTTGGCCGAATATGAAGATAATTCCAAGACCCTGGAAGAAAGGGAATTGGAGCTCACAGCATTGAAGGAGGAACAGGAAACTCTCAAGGAAGATCTTGAATCTCGTGAATCCGAGCTTGAAAAAGCTAAGGAGGAAATGGCTCAGGAATCCGAGCGCATATCGAGCAAGGAGAAAGAGCTTGATGATGGTCAATCTGAAGTGGACGGCAAGATCACCTCGCTCGAAGCTGAACTGGCCGAAACAAATGAGAAGATCGTCGAACTGGACACGATCATCGCGGATAAGGATTCGGAGATCGAGAAACTGAATTCAGACCTATCTGAATCCAAGGACCATATCTCCGCGAGCGAGATCGAGCTTGAAGAGAGGGAAAAGGTCCTCGCTGCCAATATGGCGGAATATGAGAAGAACGAGGCGGATTATTCCGAACGCTTTGAGGAATTGAAAGCCAATGAGAAATCCATGGCAAAGAGGGAGAAGAAGACCGCCACGGAGAGAAAGAACATTGATTCCGATATACAACTTCTAATTGCAGATAGAGAAGAATTCGAGGAAGAAAAAAGTAAGCTGGAGTCAGAACTGAAAGAACTTCAGGAAACCCTTGATGCCAAAGAAGAGGAGCTCACCGAGAGTCGAAGTGATCTTGATGAGCAATGGCAAGAATTGGAGAATATGAGGGAAGGCATAACCCTGTCCAAGGGCGAGATCGGGGAGAAAGAAGCCGATATCCTTGCCAAACGAGAGGAGATCTCAAATCAATTGAAGGACCTGGAAGAGAAGAAGGAAGCCCATGATATCGAATCCAAGGACCTGAAGAAGCTGGCCACCAAACTAGAAAAATTGGAAAGCAAGCTTAATGAGAAAGAAGAAAAGCTTGCGACCAAGGATTCTGACCTGAAGTTAACAGAAAAAGAATTACGAAAGGAAAGAAGCGATCTGGACAAGGAATCCAGGCGATTGGAACGTCTGGAAGCTGACCTGTCCGATCGATCCGAGAAGCACACACTTCTATCTGCGGAACTATCCGAGAAGCATGATACTCTATCCGTGGAGCTGTCCGAGAAAGAGGCCGAACTTACGACCCTGGAACAGGAACTTGAGTCCAGAAAGAAAGAGTTGGACCTTCAGGTCGAAGGGGCGGATGAAAGGGATAATGTTCTGAGCGAGATGGAAACAATGCTCAAGAACCAGGAGAATGAGCTTGAGAAGGACAAGGACAGGATGGCTCAGGACAGGCAGCACCTTGCGGAGGATATCGAGGCCTACAAGCAAAGGAAGCTGGAGATCGGAAAAGAAGAGAAGGAGCTCAAGCTCAGAGAGAATGCCATCAATGAGGCAGATTCCGGACTCCGGGAGAGGGAGATAAAATACGAGGCCAATCTTGCCAGACTCGAAGAGAAGAAGATAAGGTATGAGAACGATCTCAATGATTTCAAAAAGTCACGATCAGATAAGGAAAGCGAATTCACAGAACAACAGGATGCCCTTCACCGGACAGATATAGAGCTGAAGGAGAGGGAACGCCAGGTGAACAAGAGATCAGAAGAGCTTGACCAGAGGAACAAGGAACTGGCCCAGTTGGATGGAGAGCTTGCTGGAAGGATGGAGGATCTATCGATCAAGGAAGAGGAGATCGATAAGAGACTGGAAACAGCCAGGCTGGAAGAGGAAAGGGTCAATGAGGACTCCAAAGATCTATCAGATAGGCAATCCGAATTCACGATAAAGGAAGCTGACATAATCCAGAGGGAGAAGAGAATAGAAAGTACAAAACTATCTCTGGAGAAAAAGGAAGCCAGCCTTAAAGAAAAGGAGAAGGAGATAAATGACGAGAACACTCGCCTCATAAGCCAGAAGGATGATATGGACAAGGTGTGGAAAGACCTTGGCAAGGAGACCAAGAGGCACGAGGCGAAGGAACGGCAACAGAAAGACCTTGATAGGGACCTGGAAAAGAAATCCGAGGAGATAAAGAAGAGAGGCATCCAGATCAAGGTGGAAGAGACCGAATTAAATTACAAATACGATGAGCTGGCCGAGAGAGAGAGGGATCTTGGCGACAATATCGAGAGGATCGCCAAGGAGACCGAGGAATTGAAGGTCAGGGCGGAAATAATGATCCGCAGAGAGGACGAACTGGCAGCTCATGAGGCCGACCTCAATCAGATGGAGGTCGATCTCAGCCACAAGATGCAGAACATCCGCGAGGAGCAGGACAAGCTGGAGACACTAAAAGGCGACCTGCCGCAAAGGATGAAGGAGATAGAAAGGCAACAGAAGGAATTGAGGGAGAGAGAATCCGACCTCAATAGGATGAAGCGCCTGCTGGAAGAGGAGATGGACAAGCGGGATGCGGAAATGCAGATGCTGAAGGAAGAGCGTGGGGAACTGGATGATATGAAGCAATCCGCTCTTTCACTGATGAAATATGCAAAGACCGTGGAGCAGAAGCGCAATGAGGATCTTCTGAAGAAACTGACGGATGAAAAGAATGAGCTGGCCGAGGTCAAGGAAGAACTTGACACCAACCTGAAGGCCAGGGAAGAAGATATTTCCAAGCGCGAGCGCGAGATCCTGCTGATAAACGAACAGCACAGGACCAGGGAAGATGACATTCAGAAGAAGGCGGAGAAACTGGCCATTGAGCTCGAGGCTCTGATGGCGGAGAAGAAGGAATCCGCCGAAGTGTGGAAACAGATCGAGATAGAATCTCAAAAAGCAATAGACGCGGAGCACATAATAAAGTCCAGAGTCGAAAAGACCCTGGAGACCGAGCGCAAGTCGATAGAAAAAGAACAGAAGCGGCTTGAGAACCTGGAGAAGGACATGGCCAAGAAGGAAGCGGAACTGGCCAAGAAGGAGAAGTCCCACTCGACGACAAAGGAAAAGACCGACGAGCTCCATGCGGAATTAAAGAAGAAGGAAGCTGATATTGCGAAGAAGGAGAAGCAATTGGAAGAGCGCAAGGAATATCTGGATAGAATGAAAGAGCACCTTAGTTCAATTCTTTAGTTCCAACTTCAATATTTTAGAATATGGGTTCAAAATAGTGTACAGGTTATCTGGTCGTGACCTCACAACCCTTCTCGGTCACGATTATAGTATGCTCGGCCTGGGACACCATACCCTTCTCTATTTCCAGAAGTACAGGGTATGTCGTGACTATACCCGAGCGGAATAGTTTTCTGAGAACTGGCTTCGGCTTCTTCACCTGCCTGGCCACCCACCTTTCCGAGAAAGGCAAACCTCGAAACTCATCGTATATCTTTCCGATGAGTTCATTGAGCTGTGGATCATCCGTATCTCTTTTTCTCATCATCCTGTAGATGTTGCCGCTTTTCCTTCCGGCAACTCTTCCTGCTCCATTGGTCGCGAAGGGCTCGATCGCGATGGCATCCCCTTCTTTCACGATGTCGTCGGAGCCATCCATGATGTTCGGGATGCTCAATCCCGCGTGTAAATTATATCTTCTAAGGCTGTGGCCAGTTAGATTGGTTATCGGGGTGTAGCCGTATGCTTCTATCGTTCGCTCGACAGCCCCTCCGATCTCCTTGGCCCTTATGCCGGGTTTGGTAACATCGATAGCGGCCTCCAGAGCCTCTGTGGAAGCCTTAATGAGCTCGTGCCAGCGATTGGTACCCACTTCCTTTGTAAAGGTGCTGTCCGCGATATAACCATCAACATGGGCTCCCACATCGATCTTGGCAAGCATGCCCTTCTTGAAAACTTGTGTATCGACGGATGTTGGTGTGAAATGGGCAGCTATATTATCGACAGCGATGTTAACTGGAAAAGCGACCTTCCCACCCTGCTGCTCGATCTTGAACTCTATGGAATCCGCCACTTCTCGGAAGGACGCTCCTTCAACAACAAGTTCCCTACCCAGTTCCCTTGCCATTGATCCGATCTTACCAGCTTTGAGGTATTTTTCTCTGACATCATCGTCCATGAATATCCATAACCTGCTCTTCGGGAATAATTCCTTCCCTAATAATCCTTACCGCTGATGAGGTCAGGTCCACGATAGTGGAGCCCTGTCCAAGCTCAGTGGCTCCGCTATCTAGATACAGCCCAACTTCCTCACCCAGATCATCGATCGCTGTCTGGATATCTGTGGGATCCTGTTTACCATGTCGATTGGCACTGGTCGCGGTGATAGGACCAATGGTCTTGCAGATCGCATCTATCAAGGCCGAATCCGGAAATCTGACGGCCAAACTACCATCTTTTATCAACAAAGATGGTACATTTGATTTTGCTGGAAGCACGAATGTCAATGCGAGATCGGAATTCAGAAGTGGCAGTGCGGTGACTGGAATATCGCAGATGTCTGTAATATTCTCACGCCTTATGAAGACCGACAGAGGCATACCATGTGGCCTCTGTTTGACCTGCATCAGCTTCTCCACGCCCTCTTTTGAAAATATGCTGGCTCCCAATCCGTAGAGGGTGGATGTGGGATACACTATCAAGCCACCAGATCCTAGGATATTTTCGATATTTCGGGTAAGATCTGAAGAAGGTGTCTTATCCTTATCCAGGGTGATGATCTCAACCATATGCACCATACCCTTTTAGATTTTTCAAACTGAGCTTGATATGTTCAGCTCCATTCTTCTCGGCTGGCATTCCATGGCCTGGGTAAAGGGAAACTATGGGGAGCTCCGCGAGGGCTTCGATAGATTTGAGCAACATCTTGAAATCCCCGGTTGGAAGGTCCCAGCGACCGACACCACCTTCGGTGAACACAGTATCTCCGGAGAATAATCCGCCTTCACTGTCCAGAAGACAAATGCCCCCGGTCGTATGTCCCGGGGTCTTCATGACCTTCAATGATCCGCCGTCTCCCAGATCGATGACATCGCCATCATCCAGATCGACAACATCCATGGGCTTGACCCTTGTTCCGAACATCCTGGCTCCCGTGGATTCCGGGTCACCCTGGCGTAGAGCTTCCGCCTCTTCCTTCTGCGCGTATATCGTTCCACCGAACTTTTTCTTAATAGCCAAAGCCCCGCCGATATGATCCACATGCCTGTGGGTGAGTATGATCTTGTCCAGTTCTTTCCCGCCCAATGCTTGCTCTATCTGGGGTGCTATTCTATCGATATTGGCATCCCATCCAGTGTCGATAATAACTGGATGGTCTCCCTCTATCAGGTAAATATTGCCGCTGAAGCCACCACCCTCAATGAAATGGATCATCATGCTTCTGATAATGATATCAATGGTATAAATGCGTTTCATTGATGTGATATGTATATCCATATTATCAATAATTATTATTATGAATAAGTACCTTGTACTCGCATATGACAAGTCGTGTGTATGTGCGAAACTTCGATGACCCGCGCCAGATAGAGGCCGAGATGAATAGGATCGGTGTCGATATCGGAGGCGTGGACGTTATGGTTCCTAAGGGTCGATTCTTCACTTTCATTCTCAGGGACATCGACCCCAGGGCGGCCAATATCATCAAGCAGGAATTCTTAAGCAAAGGTGGTGAGGCGGCTCTCGCTTACCATTGCCTATCAGATCTTGACAAATGCAGTGACATGCTTCTCATGGCCACCGAGAAGCAGTATAATATTATTATTTCTAAATTTCAAAAGCAGCCCTTTGGGCTCAAGGACATCGCGGTACAGCTCGAAACCGCGATGGCCAACCTCGATTGCCCAAGAGATTTCAGCATCTCATGCGGTAATAAGATATTCAAAATTGGAGGCCACACCTGGATAATGGGAGTTCTGAATGTCACTCCCGACTCTTTCTCGGATGGTGGGAAATTCTCCAATGTGGAGGAAGCTGTGGCTCATGGTATGAGGATGGCGGAAGAAGGAGCTGACATTATAGATATTGGAGGCGAATCCACCAGGCCAGGTTCTGCTTCGATCAGCGTGGATGAGGAACTTGGTCGGGTTATACCTGTGATCGAAGAGCTCGTCAAGATCACGGAGATCCCCATATCCATCGATACTTCCAAGCCAGAGGTTGCTGAGGCTGGCATTGATGCTGGCGCATCAATGATAAACGATATTACGGGATTGGCAGATGAAAGGATGATGAAATTGGCTGCCGAGAGGGATGTGCCAGTGGTCATCATGCACATGTCCGGAACTCCCACGGACATGCAGAAAGACCCAAATTACGATGATGTGGTCTATGACATCATCGATATCTTCATGGAACGGGTTGCGCGGGCGGTCGAGCAAGGCGTGTCAAGAAATAATATCATCATAGATCCTGGCATCGGCTTCGGCAAGACACTGGATCACAATCTGCAGATATTGAAGAGACTATCGGAATTCAAGATACTGGGTCTTCCTATCCTTGTAGGAGCTTCCAGAAAATCCTTCATTGGAAAGCTTCAGGGCACTGATGAGGATGAAAGACTGGAGGGCAGTGTGGCAGCGGCGATCATATCCGCGATGAATGGCGCGGATATTGTTAGGGTTCATGACGTGAAGGAGACAAAGATGGCACTTTTGGTTGGTGATGCCATAGGTTCTTCTGGAAATTTATAAAGGCATTTTGCCCAACTTGTCCAACTTGCCCAACTTGTCCAACAAGTTAATATACCGCTGTTCGCATAATCAGATGCGTAATGGAATGGTGTGAACATGATATTTGTTACAATGATAGAAACAATGCCTGGAACTTTTGAAGAATCCCTGAGAGCCATGAAGAGGCTGAAAATTCCAGAGAATATCAAGATCAGAGAGTTCCTGGGTCTTTTTGGTGGCATAGATGCGATCATAGTTTTTGAGGCCGAGGATCAGAGGGATGCGGCGGATTTCATCTCCCATATCGCTTGCTATGTCGAATGCAAGACCTCCTTCGCTCTGCCAATTGATGAATTCACCTGGACAAGATGAAAGCACATATTTGGATAAGTATGTGGTGATATTTGGTGTCTCCTTCAGATGACTACAAGAAAAAGGTCATAAAACGTTATGATGGCTTCAGTAAATATTATGATTCTCTAGACACTGGTCTGGTACAAACGACCGTCGAGAGGAGGAAAAAAGCGGTTGGACTTTTGAATGTCCAGCCAGATCATATAGTTCTCGACGTGGGCACAGGAAGTGGCCTTGTTCTTCCCTGGATCGCTAAGAAACTGATCAGCGGTAAAGTCTATGGAGCAGACCTCTCGACCGGGATGCTGGAAAAGGCGCGAGAAAGACTGACACCTGATATTGTAGATCGGGTGGAGCTGAAAGTGGAGGACATCGAAGCCATGACCTTCGATGATGACTTCTTTGATTCCATGATAGCGACCTACACTTTGACAACAGTTCCGGACCCGTGGAAGATGATGAGGGAGTGTTATCGTGTCCTGAAGCCTGGTGGCGTATTCGTGATGCTGGATACCGGCCCTCCAAGTAAGAAAAGAGGCATACCTGTCTATCTATGGATGCGACTTTCCGCTATCCTATTTGGCTATACCAAGATAAACCGGAGGCTGGAAGATTATCTGCCACCAGGACTGGTCATAGAAAGTGAAGAGAGATTTTACGGTTATACCGTGTACTTGACGGTGATGAGGAAAATTAAATAGGCCCATCGATCTTATATTTTTAATGTCTGTATAAATATATGTATAAATATATGTATAATTATCTGTATAAAATTTATTGTCGAGCCGTATAGCTCGGCAATAAAAAAATAAAGTGGGAGCACTGGGAATTCCAGTCAAATGTCCTTAAACCAGACATTTGATTTTGAACCCAGATCAACGGGTATCTGCCGCAGGAATGAGCTATGACATAAGTCAAAGTCATTTTGCCTGCAAAGACCATCTACGGGTCATCGCTCCAGTTATTCATCACATGAAATAGATCGTCATCAATCTCATCAGAATACCCGATGGAAATCATTCCTGTAACTGGAGCCCATGAGGATACCGTGTTACCCCATACTCCCATTTAAGGAGGCATAGCCTAGACTATTTGTTTCTCATCTTCTGGGCTCGCTTTCTGCGCCGCATTTTCTTCTTTCTCCATTTCCAGCGCTGATTGCCCCTTTTTTTCCAGACTCTTGAACCTCTCTTCATTGGACATCCTCGGTGGCACAGGGAAACACTCCCCATTTATATGATTTCCGCTTGTTTTGGCCTGTTATTGTATTAATCTTTAGTTCTTAAGGTTCTCAAATTGTAAAATTCAGATAAAGATGGGTTAGGATAATGGTGTAAATTCAAAGATTGGCACTTTGGTAGAAGCCTTTATAAACATTCATGCGATTATCATAGAAGTCTATATACGTAAAGGTAAGGGAAAGGAGGTAATCATATGGCCCTTTTTGGAGGTAAGAAATCTAAAAAAAGCAAGGTAGTTGCGGAGATAGAGACTATTCTATCTGATGCGGATACATACCTCAAGAACGGAAATACTGAGAAGTCCGCATCCGAGTACAGGCGTGCTCACAGATACCTTTACCGTGAGGAGAAGGTTGCCGAGGATCCAGAGGAGTTCTCAGAACTTTATACTCGTACTGGTCACGGTCTATTTGAGACCGGGGAGCCAGATAGGGCGATAGAATGTTTTGATAAGGCAACTCAGCTATCTCCAGATAATGTCGATGCTTGGCTTAGTAGAGGTATGGTACATCTTAGCAATAAGACCATGCTGAATTATGCTATAATGTGTTTCAATGAGGTTCTCAAACGTTACCCGAATAGTGTCGAGGCTCTTGAGAACAAGGCCGAGGCCTTCACCTTGGATGGCAGGGATGACGACGCAAAGGAAGTTTACATTAAATTAATGGAGGTCAATCCATCCAGAAAGGACGAGTATGCCTCCAAAACAGGCGGAGAAGTTCCACCACAATCATTGGATACTATTGAGGCAATTGATGAAGCCCTTCGTAAGGATCCAAAGGATGTTGAGCTATGGAAAAAGAAGGCTGAACTCCTTGAAGAGAAAAATGATGCTGAAGAAGCTGTTGAATGTTATTTGAGATTAGGCCATTTGACAGAATCAGATGATCCTTACAAAAAGGTATTGGAACTGGATCCAGATAATGTCCATGCAAAAGAAAAGCTTGGCATTGAGGCCGAATCAGCTCCTGAGATCGAAATTGCCGAAGAACCTGAAGTCGAGCCAGAGCCGATTCCAGAAATTGCAATTGAAGAGCCTGTTGCTGATGAACCCGCACCAGAGCCAGTTGTCGAAGAATTTACTCCTGAACCTGTTATTGAGGAGCCAACCCCTGAGCCCGAACCAGTCATTGAGGAACCAGTTCCAGAACCAGTCATTGAGGAACCAGAGCCCGTTGCTGATGAACCAGTTCCAGAACCTGTTATCGAGGAGCCAACCCCTGAGCCCGAACCGATCATTGAGGAACCAGTCCCAGAACCTATTGTTGAGGAAGTTCCTACTGAAGAGGCACCAATGTCCGAAGAAGACCTGATCTCAAAGGGAGATGAATACTTTGAGAATGGGGACTTTGATAATGCACTTGCTTGCTTTGACAAATTGGCAGAGCTCAAACCCGATGACCCAGATACACTTCATAATAAAGCCGCAGTTCTATTCCAATTGGAAAGATATGATGATGCCGTAGGTGTCTTTGACAAGCTTTTGGAGCTCGATCCAGAGGATGTCACTGCTTATCTTACCAAGGGCGCATCCCTTTACAGAGCCGGCAAATATGATGACGCTATCAATACCCTAAATAATGTCGTGAAGAGGGACATGAACAATGGAACTGCCTGGTATTACAAAGCCTGTGCAGAGGGTTCAAAAGGAAATAATCAGCTTGTATTCCCATTCCTCACACGTGCTGTTGGCATAGATGAGGATTTCAAAGAAAGGGCCAAGGACGAAGAGGCCTTTGCGGCAGTTAGAGAGGAGCAAGCCTTCAAGGACATCATAGGCTAAAGTGATTTTATGAATGAGGTCTGGGTTGAGAAATACCGTCCAAAGACTCTGGACGAGATCGTTGGTCAGACCGGTGTTGTTGAAAGACTGAAAAGCTATGTGGAGACAATGAACATGCCACATCTCATGTTCGCTGGACCTGCGGGAACTGGAAAGACCACATCGGCTCTTGCTCTTACGAAGGAGATGTTTGGCGAGAACTGGAAGCTTAATTTTCATGAATTGAATGCCTCTGATGAGAGAGGTATCGATGTGGTGAGGAACAAGATCAAGGATTTTGCTCGTACCGCTCCCATTGCTGATACTCCTTTCAAGGTCATATTCCTTGATGAGGCCGATTCGTTAACCTCTGATGCCCAGGCTGCTTTGAGAAGGACGATGGAGAAATATACTAACACTTGCCGATTCATCCTATCATGTAATTATTCATCAAAGCTCATAGATCCAATTCAATCAAGATGCGCGGTCTTCAGATTCAAGTCTCTGAATGGCGACGATGTCAAGAAATATCTTCGAAGGATAGCTGTCAGCGAAAAGCTGGGAGTGACCGAGGATGGTATGGATGCTCTACTCTATGTTGCAAGTGGTGACCTTCGAAGGGCCACCAATATCATGCAGGTATCCGCATCTTTGGGAACTAAGATCGATGCGGAAGCAGTTTACAAGACCAGCTCGACTGGCCGTCCGGAAGAATTGAAGAACATGATGATCACGGCATTGAAAGGCGAGTTCATAGAGGCGCGTAATCTACTCGACAAACTTCTGATAAATTATGGATTGTCTGGTCATGATATCATCAATCAAGTTCACAGGAATGTCTTTGACCTGGATGTGGATGAACATATCAAGATCAAGGTGATCGAAAAGATAGGCGAGACCGAGTTTAGATTGATAGAGGGAAGCAATAGCAGGATACAGATCGAAGCCTTGTTAGCTTTCATGGTCTCTGTTGGTGGACATGCAAGATGATAGATGGTAACTCCTAATTATTCAGAAACCATTTAATAGGTCTTCTTTAATCTGTGCGCACCAGATAATAAATAATCAAAGGTGAGATAAAATGGCAAGATTTCCAGAAGCTGAGGCAAGGTTGCTTAACAAGAAGATATGCATGAAATGTAATGTTGGCAATCCAGTAAAGGCTACAAAATGCAGAAAGTGTGGCTACACCCAGCTTAGGCTTAAAGCCAAAGAGAGCAGAAGCCGATAAGTACGTGCTGATGCTTTCGATTATTATATTCCACTTATCAGCGTGAGCTCTAAATGGATATATTTTCTTCAACAAGCTTAGATAGCCCAACACTGCTCGCTCGGTTAGCTCTGCATTATATTGCTTATATCTTCTTAGCCAGTACGAAATAGTGTTGTTCGTCTTCCCCATCGAACATAGCATGCTCCAATGAAGACTGAACGATCTCGAAGCCAGTTTCCTTGATCATGGCTTCGGTCTTCTCTGCTCCGAGCTGCGACCAGTACATGGGCTCTCCCATGAATTTCTCATCCGGCTCACTGACCCAGTCATCATTGCCGATGGCGATCAGCAGGTAGCCATCGGTTTTCAGGATCTTATGTATGTCTGCAAATAATTTCGCTTTCTCCTTGCGGGGAACATGGATGATGGCCAGATAAGAGAAAATACCGTCAAATGATTCAGGCGGGAATGTCATCCGGGTCATGTCCATCTTGTGGAATTGCCCCCAAGGCACGTTCTTCCTGGCCAGCTCGATCTGATTTTGGGAGAAATCTATGCCCATGATCTTAAAATGCTTGGCCAATTCCTTTGTTATCGGAATTCCTGGTCCACATCCGAGGTCCAGAACACATGAATCTCTCGGAAGGTGCTCGGCAAGAATATCGATGTATTTCTTGTTGCCATCGCTCAATGTTCTGACCTCGGCATATCTTTCAGCCAGCTGGTCGTATCCTTGCTCCACTATCTTCTTCGCATCAGTGGGTTCGAGTATATCATCGTGATTTACAGACATCCAATTACTTCCCTTTGAAATTCGGCTTTCTTTTCTCGAGGAAAGCTGTAACACCTTCTCTAAAATCTTCGGTATATCCAGATTGGGAGATCATATGCCTTTCTGCTTCAAGGTGATCCATGATGGTGGAATGTTCGCTTATTCGTAGAAGTGTCTTGGCCCGACCTATGGCCAGTATTGGACCATTATCGATCCTCTTTGCCATCTTCATCACCTTTTTCATGAGCTCGTCGCCATCGACCACCATATTGATAAGTCCGATCCTGTGGGCTTCCTTGGCATCGATGGTCTCGCTCAGGAAAATAAGCTCGGCTGCTTTCGCCCGCCCGACCAACTTTGGTAAGAAGAATGTCCCACAGCCAGGTGCCAGTCCGATGTTCATGAATCCCATATTGAATTTAGCTTTCTTCGAGGCCACTCGAATATCACAGGCCATTGCCAGTCCGCAACCAGCTCCAACAGCATGGCCATTGATGGCACAGATGATCGCCTTGTCCATGTTCCACATGCGGATTATCGGACGGTGGATGCCACTGGCCAGCTCTCCCAGGAATTCCGTAGGTTTACCAGCTTCTGCCATTGCTTTGACATCTCCACCTGCACAAAATGCTTTGCCAGTTCCAGTTAGGACAATGACATTGACATCGTCATCTTCCTCCAGCTTGGCAAAGACATCGTCTAGCTCGGCTGAAAGAATATCATCGAAGGCATTCATCTTCTCTGGCTTGTCAAGAGTTATGATGGCTATACCGCCCTCTATCTCGGCCTTGATAGAACTGTACTCGGGATATTTCATGTGATCTCCAAACCTATCGGGTCATTAATATTATTTTCCATCTGGCAGGGTGCATTCTAAGTCATCTGGTAGAGCTTCTGGGCTTGTTTCCTTGTTCTTCGGAACACCCATGATCTTTTCATGGATATCCATGGCGGACATCCTTCCAGCTCCCATGGCTTCAATAACTGTAGCCATGCCTGTGACGATATCTCCGGCAGCCCAGACATTTTCCTTGCTGGTCTTTCCATATTCATCAGCCACGATATAGCCCCATTTGTTCAGCTCCAAACCCTCCGTGCTCTTTGTCAACAGTGGGTTGGCATTTGCTCCAATGGAGTTTATTATCAGGTCGAATTCGATATCATGCTCCGAGCCCTCTATCTCGACTGGCCTGGATCTGCCCGATTCATCTGGTTCTCCAAGTTCCATCTTGACACATTTCAGGGCCTTTGCCATATTGTTCTCGTCACCGATTATCTCAACTGGATTGGTAAGAAGCATCATCTTCACGCCTTCTTCTTCAGCATGGTGTATCTCCTCGCCTCTTGCTGGCATCTGCTCTCTCGCTCTGCGGTATACGATATAAGTGTCCGCTCCAAGCCGAACCGCAGTTCTGGCCGAGTCCATCGCGACATTTCCGCCACCGATGACGCAAACCCTCTTTCCCATGACGATCGGTGTGTCATATTCTGGGAATCTGTAGGCTTTCATGAGATTGCTTCTGGTAAGGTATTCATTGGCCGAGTAAACTCCACCATAGTTCTCACCTGGTATGCCCAGGAACTTGGGAAGTCCGGCACCGACGCCGATAAAGACGGCGTCGTATCCTCTCTCTCCGAGAAGTTCATCGACCTCCACTGTCTTGCCAACTATCGAATTGTATTCTATCTTCACACCAAGCTGGACCAGATAATTTACCTCGGATTCCACTATGGCCTTCGGTAGCCTGAACTCTGGAATTCCGTACATCAGAACTCCGCCTGGCTTGTGGAATGCCTCGAATATCGTTACCTCGTATCCAAGCTGAATAAGATCGCCCGCGACGGTCAGACCAGATGGTCCGGAACCTACAACTGCCACTTTCTTTCCATTTGGCTGTGCTTTCTCTGGCAGTTCTATCAGATCATTCTCTCTTTCATAATCTGCGGCGAACCTCTCCAATCTGCCTATGCAGATGGCGCGTCCCATTCTATTGTACACACATTGTGCCTCGCACTGGCTCTCCTGTGGACATACACGTCCACAGACAGCTGGAAGCGCATTGGTTTCCTTTATCTTCCTTGCGGCCTCTGCGAAATTACCCTCAGCGATCTCCTTGATGAAGGCTGGAATATTAATGTTAACTGGACAGCCGCAGACACATGCTGGAACTTTACACTGGGCGCATCTGATAGCTTCTTCAATGGCCATTTCCTCTGTGTAACCCAAAGGCACTTCCTTGAAATTGGTCGCCCTTACTTTCGGATCCTGTTCCGGCATGGGCATTCTCTCTTTCCTCTTCGGCTTCTTAGCTACTTCCTCGCCCATTTACAATCCCTCCTCTGCCTTGTAATTGTCAAGTGATTCCTTCTCCTGGTCCAGGTAAATACGCTGTCTGGATCCAAGAAGGTTCCAGTCCACCTGGTGACCATCGAACTCAGGGCCATCAACGCATGTGAACTTCGTCTCTCCCTTAACTTCACATCTGCAACCGCCACACATTCCAGTACCGTCAACCATGATGGAATTAAGGCTCACCATGGTCAGGTTTCCGAAGGGCTTGGATGTTAAAGCTGAGAATTTCATCATCGGGATCGGGCCGATAGCATAGATTATACCAACCTTGTCACCATCTCTTTCCAAAATTTCCTTCAATGGCTCTGTGACAAGACCCTTTCTTCCATGGGTTCCATCATCGGTCATGACGATATGCTCATCACTTACGGAGGCCATCTTATCCTCCCAGAATATCAGGTCTTTATTCCTCGCACCCTGAATGGTGATGATCTTATTGCCCGCCTCTTTGAGGGCTCTGGCAATCGGATATATGGGGGCGGTTCCAACGCCGCCAGCGACACAGATTACAGTGCCGTAATCCTTGATCTCGGAAGCGTGACCTAGCGGTCCAACAAAGGCGTAATATGAATCCCCGGCCTTCATCTTTGAAAGCTTGTAGGTGGATTTTCCTATCGTCATGAAGACGATCGTTATCGTGCCTGCTTCTCTGTCATAATCGGCCACTGTGAGTGGTATTCTCTCGCCTTTCTCATCGGCCATAACTATCAAAAACTCTCCGGCCTTGGCTTTCTTCGCCATCTCTGGTGCCTTGACCACTGCCTCAAATATATCTGGAACCAATTCCTTCATGCTGATAATTTCGTACATTGTTGACCTCCCTTGATACGTCAATTGGTGTAATACCAACAAGGAATTTGCTGGCAAACCTAAGGGTGAATGATAGAACTCCTATATATGACTTAACATAGACTATATATGATAATTATGATAATTAACTAAGTTAATGCAAGTTTAATTTAGTATATGCAATGATAAAATATGATATTCATGTATCATTTATCATGAACTAATATCATCCAATATATCACTCATCTTTCATATCATCTTTCTAAAATAATATCAATGAACATCTCATGGATTCGCGTGTCCATGGTTAATTCTGGATGAAAGACCATGGCCAGCATATTATTCTGCCTGGCTATGACCATCTCATCATTCAGGATTGCCATGGGTTCAACACCATTTCCCACCTCGGTGATCATGGGCGCTCTGATGAAGACCGCACCATATGGCTTGTTCATGTTCTTGATCTCGATATAATGCTCGAAAGATTCTTTCTGTCTTCCGAAGGCATTGCGCTTGACGGTTATGTCCATGAGGCCAAGAGGTACGGTGATCTCTTCGTCCATGTCGGTTATCAATCTTTTTGCCAATAGGATCGTGCCAGCACATGTTCCCATTATTGGAAATCCCTGTTCCACCATACTGTGAATTTCCTTATCCATCTCCAATCTTGCCAGCTGTGCGGATATGGCCGAGCTCTCACCACCTGGAAGAGCCAGTCCATCGATACCTTTCAGATCATCCAGGGTCTTGACCAACTTTGTCGATCCCTGCATATTCTTTGCTTTGAAGGCTCTTTGAAATGCTACTTCGTGCTCTGAAACAGCTCCCTGGATATCGAGAATACCGATTATCATCATCCGGGGACAAACATCTGGTAAATAAAAGATTTAGTATTGGTAGAAATTGATCTCTTCAACGCCTCTCAGGGCGAGGTAATCATCCGAATCGGATTCAAGAACACTCGCATAGAGGCTTCTTGCCTCATTAATGAGTTCCTGGCTTCCCACTCGTCTTCCTATCCTGAAAAGAGAATCTGCCTTGAAGTTCAGTATCACATTGAGTAATGCGGCATCTGGATCATATTCCAAAACCCTGTCACATAATTGCACTGCCCTACCGTGCTTTTTGTCTGTCCTCATGTCACCTATCCTTCTCATGTACATGGCGATCTCTGGCTTCAATTTTCTACTTGACATATGAACCAAATCCGTGATTCCTCGAGGCCTAATAAATCTTTGTATTAATCCAAAGGTATATC
>JAEHCO010000020.1 GCA_020697715.1 Methanobacteriota archaeon
TTCGCGATTGAATTGCCCACTCACTCACTACAATAAGGTTCTCATTTAAAAATGTTTTTTATTGAATTATAGAAAGATTGACCTCCCCGCCCCCAATTTCTTCTTTTTTTATCCTCGCTGTGCTGGCCTGGCTCCTGAATCAAGCCCATTTCATGTGCTTGATAAAATAGATGCATGGACTCCGTCCACATCTAAAAAAGAAGAAGAAGGGTAACAAGTCGAATCAAACCCATTGCATGTGTTTGATAAAATAAATGCGTGGGATTAATTGGTGAAGTCGCATTTAAAAAACTCGTCAGGCATGCTCGCTCGGGAGAACTACCACCGCCCTCAATTACGGTGTTGGGTCAATCAGACGGGGCATGTTCGCATACATATACTTTGCGTATAAATGCAGTTCCCGAGCGAGTTTTTCTTGTTACTTCCTGTCTTTTCTTCTGATCTTGGCATACTTGAGCACGGATAGAAGGACCATGATGGCGACTATTGATAGTAATATCATGTACTCGAAAATATGGGGGGAGCCACACTCGTCCTGGATCTGAGAAATGTGGTTCAAAACAACTAATTGGCAGGATTGGGTCCCGTTCTTGTATCCGGTTTTGAAGGCAAGTGTGCTGATCGTGTATTCAAGATCTATATCGATATCACTGGATTCCACCTGGAATATCGCGATGCCAGACTCA
>JAEHCO010000021.1 GCA_020697715.1 Methanobacteriota archaeon
TCCTTCGTGCCCCTTTTGAGCTGAGGAGGAGCGCCATGCGTGCCATCAACCCCGCAACTGGCCAGATCATCAGAGAGTATGAGGAGACTTCTCCCCAAGCCGCCGCAGAGGCCATCGACCGAGCTTGGGAGGCCTACACATCGTGGCGGTCACGGCCCTTCGCCGAGCGGGCCGTCCCCATGAGACGCGCCGCTGAGGTCCTTCGAGCACGCGCCGAGGAGCTCGCCGTGCTGATGGCCGAGGCGATGGGCAAACCCCTGCGGGAGGGCATCGGCGAGGCAAACAAGTGTGCGTGGGTGTGTGACTACTACGCGGAGCACGCCGAGGCGTTCTTGGCCGACGAGCTCATCGAGACCTCCGCTCGCCGGAGCCGCGCCGTCTTCCGCCCCGTGGGCGTCGTGCTGGCCGTAATGCCCTGGAACTTCCCCTTCTGGCAGGTGTTCCGCTTCATCGCACCGGGGTTGATGGCGGGCAACGCGGGCATCCTCAAGCACGCCTCCAATGTCCCTGGGTGCGCGCTGGCCATCGAAGAGATCCTGCTGGAGGCGGGATTCCCAGAGGGCCTCTTCGCCACCGTGTTGGTCCCTAGCTCTGGGGTCGCCGATCTGATCCGTCACCCTCGCCTCGCGGCGGCCACCCTCACAGGGAGCACACCCGCCGGGAAGGCCGT
>JAEHCO010000022.1 GCA_020697715.1 Methanobacteriota archaeon
CCGGCGCACTTGTAGGCTCAAATACCTGGATCAACCTGAACAACTGCAATGCCTATGGCAATATCACAGCAGACGGCAGCCAGATTGGCGGCCTGGTCGGCTATGTAGCCTGGGCCAGTATACAGAACTGCAATTCTTACGGAACTACCCAGGGAGCCAGCAATGTTGGTGGAATTGTTGGCGAGCATCAAGGAAGCGCGGGCAACCAGCTGATCAATTCCAATGCTTACGGCAACGCCACGGCAAATGGAGGAAATGTAGGCGGTCTTGTCGGCTACAACTATCAGATCCCTGTCACTAACTGTACAGCCAGCGGATTCGTGAGCGGTGCAAGCAACGTCGGAGGCCTTATCGGGCAGAACAGCGACCCCACTCCCAACACACCCACCACATTGAGCAATGCATACGGCGATGTTGCTGGCACAGCGAATAATGTTGGGGGCCTCATGGGGTATTCCAGCCACGGCGGTGTGTCGCACTCCAATGCTTATGGCACGGTCACCTCTGGTGGAAACTATGCTGGTGGCCTGATCGGTTATCTGAATTCCAATAATATTAACAACTGCACAGCCCACGGTGACGTAACAGGACAGAATTGGACTGGCGGCCTCCTTGGTCGCGTTCCGGGAGTCACAGTGAGTG
>JAEHCO010000023.1 GCA_020697715.1 Methanobacteriota archaeon
GCTTTGCGTCTCGAACTAATTATTTGCGAAATTTACGCAAATAAGGACTCCTGACGGGGTTCCGAATCAGAAGCACTCTAGACTGTCACTCGCTAACACATCGAATATAGTACCCCGCCCCTGCGTCACTCGGGACGGGGCATGCTTGCATAGATTAAGCCTGTGAACCTTACTGCTTCATCAGCAGGTCCATGACGCTCATTTCCGGCCGGAAGCCTTTTCTTTTGCGCTCGCTGTGCTGGCTCACCCTCCAAAAGAACAAGGTTCCCAATCCAAAAGAAAAATCGGGTGAGCCTGCTCGCTCGCTTGTTGTTTACTTCATCAACAGATCCATGACCGCCATCTCCGCCCACATACGATTTTCTGCTTCGTCGAAAACCCTGGAATTTGGAGAATCGATTATCTCGTCAGTGACTTCCTCATTCCTGTGCGCTGGCAGGCAGTGCAGGAATACATAATCAGATTTGGCCAGTGCTACAAGTTCCGCATTCACCTGGAAGGGTGGGAACACCTTGTTCCTCTGCTCCTTCTCGGCCTCGTCACCCATGGACACCCAGGTATCCGTGTAGATGACATCCGCGTCCTTCACCGCGTATATT
>JAEHCO010000024.1 GCA_020697715.1 Methanobacteriota archaeon
ATATTATCATATCAATAAAGCTGAAATAACACCTAATTCTTTTTGCTTTTGCATCATTACTTGGGGCTTTATACCAAGGAATGCCCGCAGATATTGTGATTAGTGTAATAATAAAAGGAACCGTTCCAAGAAAAGCGGTTTTATTCCATAGAAATATTGAAAATGCTAATATGGAATATACTCCAATTATGGTAATAGCTGTTTTGACTTTCTTATTCATTGACATATTGATACTCTTCCCATTATTATTAAGTAGCCAGACTTTACGACGGGGGGCATGACTCCGCTTGCCTAAGTGACATCACAAATCTCCGATAAAAGGATTTGTGTTAGGCCCTCCCCGTCCTTGCGTTGCTCAGGATTGGGCTCGCTGTGCTCGTCCCAACCCTCGTTTTTCTGATTCAGCGTCAAATCTAGGACGAAAAACTTCGGGCGAGGCATCCACGGTCCCCTCACGTCGACTGGTCATCGATCTCGGGGGAGGGCTTCGATACGGAGGTCTCTTGTTTCCGGATATCCATTTTTGATTTCTCCACCAAGAATAAGAAATACAAAACGCCTGTTGCCGTAAGTATCCAGAAGGCCTGTAT
>JAEHCO010000025.1 GCA_020697715.1 Methanobacteriota archaeon
TTATTTCCCTTCGATCACTGGACATCGACCTTCGCTCCCTTGCGAATATCCTCGGAGACTATATTCATGATGGTATCGAACATGTGCATCTTCATGGTTCCCGGCCCATCAGCGATGTGCGCGGCTTGCTCCCCGGCGATCCCGTAAACGCACATGGCATTGGCAGAGGCCTGTGTGATATCATCGGCTATTGCGATAAAGGCTCCGATGACCGAAGCAGCCATACAGCCAGTTCCGACAACCTCGCCCATTCTTGGATGACCGTTCTTCACGATGAAGATCTTGTGCCCATCAGTGATAATATCCTCGATCCCGGTAACAACGACCGTGCACCCAGCATTGTCAGCAAGGGACTTGGCATGATCGATCACATTACCTTCGTGAGATATGGATTCCACACCCTTGACCTCGGCCTGCGCTCCGGCTAAGATGGCTATTTCACCAGCATTGCCCTTTATCACGGAGATCTGAACCTCATTCAGTATCTTTCTGGTGCTCTCGGTCCTGAGCTTGGTCGCTCCGGCACCCACTGCATCCAGAACAACTGGTTTGTCCTGTGAATTG
>JAEHCO010000026.1 GCA_020697715.1 Methanobacteriota archaeon
AAGAAGAGGTTGGCCCTTCAGCGTTTTGAGATATCGACTTTGTGATGGCTGGCTTATCAGTTACCGGATTCTCAGCGGTGTGCTTTGTAGCAGTCGATTTTTGGGTTATTGTTTTTTTAGCTGCTGGCTTTTTGGTTGCCGGCTTTTCAACTGTTGTTTTTTTAGCTGCCGACTTTTTGGCTGCCGGCTTTTCAACTGTTGCTTTTTTAGCTGCCGACTTTTTGGCTGCCGGCTTTTCAACTGTTGCTTTTTTAGCTGCTGGCTTTTTGGCTGCCGGCTTTTCAACTGTTGCTTTTTTAGCTGCTGGCTTTTTGGCTGCCGGCTTTTCAACTGTTGTTTTTTTAGCTGCTGGCTTTTTGGCTGCCGGCTTTTCAACTGTTGCTTTTTTAGCTGCTGGCTTTTGGGCTGCTGGCTTTTTGGCTGTTGCTTTTTTAGCTGCTGGCTTTTTGGCTGCCGGCTCAACAACTTGTTTTGGATTTTTCGTTATTTCTTCTTCTGTAGTTGCTTGTTTCCACCATGCACCAGTTGATGCCTTGACAGGTTTCTTTGGCACAGCCTC
>JAEHCO010000027.1 GCA_020697715.1 Methanobacteriota archaeon
ACTTTAGTTTTTGGGCACTCTTCCGTTCGCTAAGTGACATCGCAAGTCTTGTATTTTAGACCTTCGCTTTCGCTCCGATCTGCTCAGCCAGACGAGCTGGCTTCACGTCTTAGACTTGCGTTACGGCCTCCCCGTCCTTGCGTTGCTCAGGATTGGGCTCGCTGGACTACATCAATGAATAACGCTCGTCCCAACTCTTGATTTTCTGAGTGGGCGTCAAACCGAGGTCGAAAATCTACGAGCGAGGCATCCACGGGTCGCTCTCGGCAAATGTACTGGGTATTTAAAGAGAATATGATTGTACGCGCTCCAGCTCCTCGCTTTGCTGATAAAACGTTGTGTGCCCTACTCCCGCCCTTGCGCCCCTGCGCTGGCCCCCTGGCTGCGCCAGCCCACCTGCTCGGGGCACTTTAATCGATCCCTCTATCTTCGTTCCAAGTTCTTTTTTCCCCATATGTCAACCCCCATCTCTCTGGTAAACTCAATTCAAAATATTGGGATTTAACTGTTGAAGCCAATCCATACATATCTGGAAAAA
>JAEHCO010000028.1 GCA_020697715.1 Methanobacteriota archaeon
CATGCAGCCCTAAAGTTCAATCCGAGATCGTGGTCCCTATCATGAAAGATGACAAGTTCCTCGGTGAGCTGGATATAGATTCCCATCTCATTGACCCCTTCAGCCCGGAGGATGAGAAATTCCTACAGGATGCGGCGGATCTGTTCGCGGATATCTTGTTATTAAATTCACACACATATATAAAATAGAGATTATATAATAATAACCTTCCACAAAACCCTGTACAACAAAGCATAAATATCCTCATGATCATTCATATAATGTGGTGAAGATGAGAGCAAATTCCAATGCAAAAGACAAATATATTGGCCCTGGCCCAAGCATGTTCACCCCATATTTCAGGCGAGGCAATGAGATTCCTGTCAAGTATTCTAGAAGGGATATCATTATTGGAACATCACTGGCCATTGCGTTTATTGTGTTCATGATCTGGTTCATTGGAAACTATTTCTATGCGGGATGGGGTATGGGAGCAAGCGAACCAACGCTGTTCTTCACTGGCTCACATATAATCTTACTGGCCATGGCGGTTCTGGG
>JAEHCO010000029.1 GCA_020697715.1 Methanobacteriota archaeon
TCAGCAGCCAGTAATTCCAGCTCTTCGATCTGCCCCCTCATCTGCTCCTCGCATTCCAGGCAGAGAGGGCTTTCCAATTGATTTATGTGAAGTACAGTCACCTTGCCAGTATTATCGCCAAGGCTGAATGTCCTGTTCATATGATCCGTGGCGGTGAAGTTCGGGGCTGGCTTGATATCAGCCCCGTTATCCGGGTCATAAAAACCAATCAATATGGCGGAGGCCAGTAATGTGAATGTGATGATCGCGAGTAGGATAATAGATCTCTTGTCATTGGATTTTTGATCTTTCACCATTATCACCTCCTTTATTTTTACTAATATTTACTAATATTTCTCATGGTATGATAGAGCATCATCTATCCATTCACTGAGAACGGGTTCACTAACAACACCTTCCCAGCTATGCCAGATTATCGTATTGTCCGGTCCTCTTGTCAGAACTGTCGTCATGGGGACATAATGGGGTTCCCCATCCGGGTCATAAGCAGCGAAAGCCTCTGAGGCCTCCGGCTCATCCGTACCTGATATGATA